>JBEKAO010000001.1:0-202479 GCA_050015855.1 Opitutaceae bacterium
TTCCTGGGCTTTGACGAGTCGTACACGCTTTCGCGGCCCGACGGGAGCCTGCGCGCCGCGCTTATCAAGATCAACGACCGCCAATCGATCGAACTCATTCCGGAAAACGCCCCCAACACCGACCGCCTGAATCATATCGCGCTCGAGACCGACAACGTCGAGGGGATGCGGCTCTATCTGAAGGCCATGGGTTTCAAGGTCCCGGACCACGTGACCCGGAGCGAAATCAATTCGGCCAACTTCTGGATCAACGATCCTGACGGCCACCCCGTGGAATTCCAGCAGTACCTGCCGGACTCTTGGGTCGTTCGCGACACGGGCCGCCACCTTCCCGACACCCGCATTTCGACCGAAATGAGCCACGCGGGGGTGATGGTCCGCCACCTCGACGACGCCGTTAAGTTTTACGGCGGCGTGCTCGGCTGCACCGAGATCTGGCGGGGGAGCGGGAACGGGAAGGTGGTCGAATTCATGCTCTACAACCTGCCGCCGCCGCTTGCCAAGATCGGGGTCAATCACCACTTCTGCCTCGTCGTGCCGGACGTGGCCAAGGCGGGGGCGATCCTGGCCGGCCGGCCGCTGCCCCCCGGAGCCCAGCTGTCGACCAAGATTCTCGTCGGCACCGATCGCAAGCGGCAGATTCATGCATTCGATCCGGACGGCACGCGCATCGAGATCATGGAGCCCGGGCCGGTGGACGGCGTGCCGGCGCCCTCATCAACGGCGCCCCCGCCGAGCTGAATTTTTTGGCACCCCATGAAAAACAAAATCCCATCCCTCTTTGGACTCCTGTCTCTTGCCGCTTTCCTCCCTGGTACGGCCTGGGCGGAGGACGCTACGCCGACCGTCACCCTCAACTGGCTCGATGGCGCGCCGCCCACGACCGCCTTCGGCGTCAGCTGGGGCGTGCCCTGGCCGCAGGGCACCGTGCACCTGCGCGAAGCGCTGGTGCTCAAGGCCGCAGACGGGAGGGAAGTCCCACTGCAGACCTGGCCGCTGGCCTACTGGCCGGACGGATCGCTCAAGTGGACGGGGCACGCCATCAGCGCCACCTCGGCGCTCGCCGGCCCTTTCCAGATCGGCCCGCGGGCGGTTGCGGCGCCGGCGCCGGCCACCCCCGGCGCGCCCAGCGCCGAGCCCAACGGCAAGGCGAATGCCGCCGGCGGGGAGCGCGGAGGCGCGGAGGGCCAGCGGGGCGGCGGTCGCGGGGGCCGCGGAGGGCGCGGGGGGCGCGGCCGCGGCGGCGCCGGCGGACTCACCTGGAACGCCACCGGATGGTTCATCGACATCGACACCGGACCGATGCGCGTGCACATCCTGAAGCACGACACCTCCGTCGTCTTCGACACGATCATGGCCGGCAACACCAAGGTCGCCGAGAACGGCCGTCTGGTGCTGCTCGTCTCCGACAAGCCGGCGGGAGAGGATCCCGGCACGGTCGACACCGAGGAATACATCAGCCGCATCGACAAGGTGACCCTCGAGCAGTCCGGGCCGATTCGCGCCACGGTCAAAATCGAGGGCACCCACGTCTCGAAGGCCGGACGCACGCTGCTGCCCTTTGTGGTGCGCCTCTACTTTTACGCCGGGGAGTCCTCGATCCGCATGGTCCACAGCATCGTTTTCGACGGCGACCAAAACAAGGACTTCATCCGCGGGCTCGGGATGGAGTTCGACGTGCCGCTGCGCGAAGAGATTCAAAATCGTCACGTGCGCCTGGGGGGTGACACCGGCATGTGGGCCGAGCCGGTCAAACCGCTGATGGGTCGGCAGGTGATCGAATATCCGCAGGGGGGCGGCGACCTCTTCCCCGACCAGCTGGCGGGCAAGAAGATACCGCAGTTTTCGGCATTTTCGGCCGAGTACCAGGCCCTCGTCGCGGCCGCCGCCCAGTGGAACGACTACAGGCTTGCCCAGCTGCATCCCGACGGCTTCTCGATCGAAAAGCGGACGCACGACGACGATTCCTGGGTGCACGCGCTCGATGGACACCGCTCCATGGGCCTGGTTTTCCTCGGGGACACAAGCGGCGGCATGGCCGCGGTCATGAAGGACTTCTGGCAGAAGGATCCGGCGGCGATGGAGATCCGGAACGCGGCGACGAACGAGGGCCAGATCCGCCTCTGGTTCTGGTCGCCCCAGGCCTCGCCGATGGACCTGCGTCATTACGACGACATCGCGCATGGGCTGGAAATGTCCTACGAGGACGTCGAGCCGGGCTTCAGCGAGCCCTACGGCATCGGCAACACCTCGGAGGTCACGCTTTGGGCGGTGCCGTCGGTTCCCCCCGACGCCGACCTGGTGCAGATGAGCAAGACGGCCGGCGAGCCGCCGCTGCTGGTCTGCACGCCGCAGTACTACCACGACCACCAGATCTTCGGCATCTGGAGCCTGCCGGACCGCTCCACGCCCGCGCGGGCGGCGGTCGAGGACCAGCTCGAGGCCGGGCTCAGGTTCTACAAGCATGAGATCGACCAGCGCTCCTGGTACGGCTTCTGGAATTACGGCGACATTGGGCGGATGTACGACGAGGTGAGGCACCAGTGGCGGTATGACATCGGCGGCTGGGCCTGGAACAACACCGAGCTGATGCCGAATCTCTGGCTCTGGTATTCCTTCCTGCGCAGCGGCCGCGCCGATGTCTTCCGCATGGCCGCCAACATGACGCGGCAGACGCAGGAGGTGGACTGCTACCACATCGGCCGCTGGATGGGCCTCGGCTCACGGCACAACGTCGTCCATTGGGGCGACAGCGCCAAGCAGCCGCGCATCAGCAATGCCGCCTTGAAGAACGCCTATTACTACCTCACGACCGACGAGCGCATGGGCGACCTGCTGCACGAGGTGGTCAACGCCGACTTCGCGGCGGCTGCCGTCGATCCCCTGCGCGACGTCCGGGCGGCGAGCGCCTATCCGATGCACTCCGGCTTTGGCTTCGAGAGCACCTGGCCCGCGTTTGCGATCAACTGGATGACCGAATACGAGCGCACGCGGGATCCCCGCTGGCGCGACAAGATCCTCATCGGCATGAAGACAATGATGGAGATCGCCCCTCCCGGCCAGCCGCTCTCGATCGAGGGCGGCTACGATCCGGCGACCGGCCGCTTCTACGACGAAGGCGGAGGAACGGGACAATTAGTGGCGCTGTTCGGCGGCCCGGAAATCTGCTTCCAGCTCATGCAGGAGATCGACTATCCGGAGTTCTGGAAGGCATGGACGGAGATGGCCTCGCGCGGCACCGGCCGTCTGCTGGCGTACGCCGCCTCGGTGCGCAAGGATCCGGCGATGGGCCGCCGGGTTTGGGAGCGGCTGAACGGGGGCGTCGGAGGCACCATGCGGCAAGCCTTCAGCACGCAGTTGCGGACGGTCTCCGGCCCGGGCGTGGCGGCCAGCCTGCAGGAGGTGGCTCGGGCGGACGGCACGCCCGCCCGCCCGGAAGGCGCCGGCGACGGCCAGCGGATGCTGGATATCATCGAGAGCCTCGATCTCGCCGGGCAGTATTTGCCGGCCAGCCAGTGACGGCGCGAATTATGACGCTGCCGACCCTCCGGCGCCAAAACGTCCGCGGATGGGCCTGCCTGCTGATCCTCGCCGCGCAGCCGGCTCGCGCGGCCGAGGCTCCGGCGTCGGACAATGCGGCCGCCCTTCTCGCCGTCACGCCGAGGACCAATCTGCCGCCCGAGGCCGATGATCCGGCGCGTCCTCCGAATACCCGGCTGACGAAGCTCAGCGCCACGATCAGGCATGCCTATTGGACCGACGATGCGGGGGTGATGGGCGACAGCGGCAATCCCTACAACGCGTATCAGCGCTCGTCCTTCGGAACCTGGACCAATTACGACGAAGCCAAGGCCAATCCTTTTCCGGTGCTGCCCGGGTTGCTGGTCCTGAAGAACGGCCAGCCCGTGAGGGACGCGGACACTTGGTGGAGGCGGCGCCGCCCGGAAATACTAAGCGATTTTCTCGCGGAGATATACGGAAGGATTCCCGAGAACATGCCCGCTGTCAGTTGGGAGGTCGCCTCGGTGACCGAGAGCGACGGGGTGAAAACGAAGACGATTGTGGGGCATATCGACAACTCCGCCTATCCGGAAGCAACTCCCACGATCGATCTTACGCTGAGCCTTCCGGCCCGCGCGTCCGGCCCGGTGCCGGTGATGGTCGTCGTCAGACCCGGGGACGGCGGCGGCCAGGCTCCGGCTCGCGGTCCGACCGGCTTGAGCCCCATGCAACAGGTTCTCGCAAGGGGCTGGGGTTATGCCGTTTTCAACGCGACCAGCCTGCAAGCGGACAACACCGCCGGCCTGACCCGGGGCATCATCGGATTGATGAACAAGGGCCGGCCGCGCAGCCCCGATCAATGGGGCGCGCTAACCGCGTGGGCCTGGGGTTTGAGCCGGGTTATCGATTATTTCGAATCGGACCGGGATGTGGATGCGAAACAACTGGGGGTGGAGGGCCACTCGCGTTGGGGCAAGACGGCGCTGTGGGCCGCCGCCCTGGATCCGCGCTGGGCCATCGTATATGCCAGTTGCTCCGGCGAAGGCGGCGCCAAGCTCCACCGCCGCAACTCCGGCGAAACGGTCGACGACATTGTCGACCATTTCCCCTACTGGATGGCGGGCAATTTCCTCAAGTACGGCGGCCGCTGGAACGATCTGCCGGTGGACGCGCACGAATTGATCGCCCTGGTCGCGCCGCGCCCGGTCTTCATCAACGGCGGAACCCAGGACTCGCAGGCGGATCCGCGCGGTGAATTCCTGGCCGAAGTGTCCGCAGGGCCGGCCTATCGGCTGCTCGGAAAACAGGACCTCGGGACAACTGAAATGCCTGCGCCGGATGTCGCCTTGATCTCAGGCGACCTGGCCTTCCGCGAGCATGTGGGCCCGCACACCGACTTGCTTGACTGGCCGGTTTTCATCGAGTTCGCCTCCAAATACCTCAAGGCCCCGCGGCGATGACCAGGTGCCTGGGAATGATCTTACCCCTTTCCCCATGAAACCTTACCTCTTCCTTTGCGGATTGACTGTCCAATCGCTTCTTCCTGGCGCCACCGCCCTTCAGGCCGCGGACTCCGCCGATTCGGGCGGATTGGCGGTGGGAGCAAGGTTTGCCGCGCCGGCCTCGCCGCGCGCGGTCTACAATTTCAATCCAGGCTGGAAATTCGCCTTCGGCGATGCGGCCGGAGCCGACCAGCCGGGATTCAACGACTCGGCCTGGGCCGCCGTCAGCCTCCCCCATACCTGGAATGAGACGGACACTTACCGGGCCTACATCAACCACGGCCTCGGAGATGTCGGGGAAAAGATGCTGGGCATTGGCTGGTACCGGAAGCACTTCCAGCTTCCTGCCAGCGCCGACGGCCAGAAGGTTTTCCTGGAATTCGACGGGATGAGGCAGGCGGGCCATTTCTTCCTCAACGGGCAATTCGTCGGAAAGTATGAAAACGGAATAACAGCCGTCGGCCTCGACATCACCCGATTCGTCAAGTTCGGGGGCGAGGACAATCTCCTGGCGGTGAAGGTCGACAACAGCCCCGGCTACCGCGAAGAGGGAACCAACACCCCGTTCCAATGGAACGGCAGCAATATGAATCCGAATTTCGGCGGGCTAAACCGGGACGCAAAGCTGATCGTGACGGGCCTGATCTACCAGACCCTTCCGCTGTACGAGAATCTCTATACGAGCGGCGTGTATGTCTATCCCCAGGCGATCGACGTGAAGGCGAAGACAGCGGAGGTGAAGGTGGAGGCGGAGGTCACCAACGAGTCGGGCAACTCCGCCCCTGTATCGCTTTCGGCTGTCGTGGTGGACGCCGACGGAATTGTGCGCGCGCAATTGGACGGCAAAACCGCCAACCTGTTTGGCAACCGGCCGGATGTCCTGACCGCCTCCGGCCTGCTGGCGGGTGTCCGATTGTGGGATGTGGACGATCCGTACCTTTACAGCGTCTATTCGATTCTCACCGTGGGCGGACGGGTCGTGGACGTGTGCCGCACGCAGACCGGATTTCGGAAGACGGAGTTCAAGGGCGGCGCCGGAACGGGCGGGGTCTGGCTGAACGACCGCTTCATCTGGCTGACGGGCTACTCCCAGCGTTCGGCCGACGACTGGCCGGGCCTCGGCGGGGCCTATCCCGACTGGATGCATGATTTCAATGCGGCGCTCGTCAGGGCAAGCAATGGAAACTACATCCGCTGGATGCACGTCTCGCCCCAGCGGGCGGACGTCGCCGCGTGCGACAAGTATGGCATCGTCATCGTCTGCCCGGCCGGCGACTCCGAGGGCGACTCGCACGGCCGCCAGTGGGACCAGCGCGCCGAGGTTATGCGCGACTCGATCATTTTCTATCGCAACGACCCCAGTGTCTTTTTCTGGGAAGCGGGCAACACGATCGTGACTCCCGGCCAGATGGTCCAAATGGTGGCCCTGCGCAAGCAGTGGGATCCCCATGGCGGCCGGGTCACAGGCAGCCGGGACAATGACGATGTCGAGGCCAACAAGGCCCTCACCCCCCTCGGCGAGTATTTCGGGGTCATGATCGGCCAGGCAGCGCAGACCGACAAGGTGGCCGGCGACGACATCTTCCGCGGCTACAGCATCGCTCGCCGCGACAATGCGCCCCTCATCGAGACGGAGGACTTCCGCGACGAGGCCGCGAGAGGAATCTGGGATGATTATTCGCCGCCGCACTTCGGCTTCAAGCCGCACCTGGGCCCCGGCCCCGGGCAAAAGGGCCCACCGGGCCCCAAAGGGCCTCCGGGCGGACGCAAGGGGCCGCCAGGCGGCCCCCCGGGGCTGCGCAGCGACACCTATCACTGGAATTCCGAGACGTTTTGCCTCGCCGCCGCCGTGCGTTACTCGGCATACGTCCGCAACCGGATCGACAACCCTGATCCCGCGCATTCGAAATGGTCCGCCTACGCATCCATCTACTGGTCGGATTCCGACGCCGACGGGCGGCAGGGGTCCAGCGAAGTTCTGCGGGTGAGCGGCAAGGTGGATGGCGTGCGCCTGCCCAAGGAGTTGTTCTTCGTGTCGCGGGTCATGCAGTCCGGCAAGCCCGACCTTCATATCATCGGGCACTGGACCTACCCGGCGAACACGACGAAGACCGTTTATGTCGCGGCCACGCTTTGCGATCAGGTGGAGCTGTTCCTGAACGGCAAGTCCATCGGCGTCGCGAACAAGCCGGCCGACTTTGCGGACACCTTTGACACGGGCGGCCGGAGGCCGGGCGCCGCGGCCTCCGGCCTGGTCTTCTTCGATCCCCAGCCGACGGACTTCATTTACGCGTTCCCGAACATCGCTTTCGACGCCGGCACGCTCAAGGCCGTGGCGACCAAGGACGGCCGGGTAGTCGCGCAGGAAGAACTCAAGACCGCCGGGCCGGCCGCGGCCCTCCGGCTCACCGTTCATTCCGGCCCGAACGGCCTGCAGGCCGACGGTTCCGACGTGGTCCTGGTCGACTTCGAAGCGGTCGACGCGCAGGGAAACCGCTGCCCGACGGATGAAGCGCGCGTGGATTTCGCGATCGACGGCCCGGCGATCTGGCGGGGCGGATTCAATAGCGCCCTCCTCAATTCGACGAACAATCTCTATCTCAACACCGAGTGCGGGATCAATCGCGTGGCAATCCGCTCAACGCTGGCACCCGGCACGATCACGCTCACGGCGACGCGCGCCGGCCTCACGCCCGCGTCGGTGCAAATCGAATCGCACCCGACCGATATCAAAGGCGGCCTCACAGCGGATCTGCCCCAGGCGTATTCCGGCCTGGCGCAAACGGTCCCGGGGTTGGTGCCGTAACCGACAATTCCAGCCGCCATCCTGGTCTGCTCGAAAGAACGGCCCCTTATTCCAGCCGGATCACCGCCGCGCTCCGATCCGCAACGCTCGCGGTCACTTCATTGCCGGCGACGGTTGGCTGGCTGGATTCCTGCCAGAGTTCAATGGCCTTCTGAAACGGAGCCGGAAGTGAGATCTTCACGGTGCGCGCCGTCTGCGTCGGATTGACGACCCAGAGGTAGGTTCCGCCGGCGCCCTCATGGAGCCGCGCCTTCACTTTCGGGTCGCTCGACTGGACTTTTGGCTGGATGCCGGCCCAGGGGAGAAGGTCGGCGAAGAATTCGCGGGTCGCGGGCGCGTGGCTCCGGTCGTAGGCTCCGCCGGGGAAGGTGCCGATCAGCAGGGTCCGGCCGCTGCCGAAGGTATTCTCGACTGCCGCGGTGTGGCCGTTGGCGTACTGCCCCGCCTCCCGGCCTCCGGCCAGCGCGTACTCCTGCAGGAAAAACTCCCCGCCGATCTCCCGGTCCCGCACGGTGAGGGTGAGTTTGCCGAGCAGATCGGGAGTGAACTGGACATAGGTTTCGCGGGCTCCGAACAACCGGTCCAGGCCGAGGTTGGGCTGGACGGTGCCAACCGTGCCGCCGTCCCCGAAATAACCGGGACAACCTTCGCTCACCAGCTTTCCACCCTTCTCGACATACTCCCGTAGCTTGTCGGCGGTCGACTGCTTGAGCATCTCGGGGTAGGGAAGGTAAACCAGCGGATATTCCCCGATGTCGTCGACCCTCACGAAATCGGCCTGGATGTTCGAATCGAAGAAGGCCTGATACGCCCCCTGGGCGGATTGCATGTAATTGCCGGCTCCGCTTTCGCCGCCTCCGCCCCGGGCCCCTCGTCCACCGGCGGCGGCACCGCCCCCGCCCTGGATGGAGGCGAAATCCAGGGACTCCTGGGCGAAGACGATGCCCACATCCCCTTTGATCGGCCGCGATTTCCAGATATCGGGGTGCGCGTTGGCCCACCTTGCCAACACTCCAGCCATCTCCGCCCGCGGCGTGACCGAGCCGTCCATCCCCATCGGTCCAAACGCGCCGAACAGCGGGCCGTCGAGCAGGGGGCGCCATCGCGTGAAAAGAATTCCGCTGGCGCCCGCGGCCATGTCGATCAGGCTCCAGACCCGGACATCCTTTTCGTCCGAACTGCGGCCGTCGGACAGGGGACGGTTCAGGACCTGGGGCTGCAGCCAGAGGGGCCCGCCCGTGGCCTCGGCGTGCCAGAAGGGCTTTCCGCGGGATCCGCCGCGCACCACGTCGATGGCTTGAAACTGCATCCAGGGATCGTTTCCGTGGCGGGAGGCGACCCAGGTGTAGCCGTAGGTCTGGACGGCGGCGGCCGTCCGCCATTCGATGTCGGTGAGGGCGCCCACGCCGTGCGCGGTGAGCCGGTTTCTCCGGTCGAGCCCGCGAATGAGGTCGATTCGCCACCGCAGCAGGCGAATCGCGTTGTCGCGCCGGAACGCGAGCCAGTCGAGCGAATCGGGGTAGCCGCCGCTGTCATGGGGCGGGTGCACCGATTCCCAGCTGCCGAGACTGTAGCGATGCCAGGCGCGCTCAAGGGCCTCCAGGGTGCCGTATTTGGCCTTCAACCATTCGCGGAATTTGGCCTGGGAGGCGGCGCAGTGGCATTCGGTCAGGTCCCCCTCGTTCCACAGGTCGTAGCCCAGCGTGGCTGGCTTGTCGCGGTAGCGCTTCACGAGCGCGGTCAGGAATCTTCCGGCGCGCTCAAGGATGTCGTCGTTGTCCAGGCAGAGGGGGGCGTTGCCGGTGGCGCTCCCGCTTGCGACGGAGGGGAAGCCCTGCAATCCATCGCTTCCGACATGGCGGGCGTGGGGGTATTGGTCCCACATCCACTCGGGCGCGCTGGTGACGTTCTCGGCGATGACCGTCTTGATCCGGTACCGGCCCTCGAGTTCGAGCATCCGGTCATAATCGCTCCAATCGTATTTGTCCGGGGAATTCTCGATCGAGGCCCACAGGAACCAGTGGCGGAAGATATTGATGCCCATCCCGGCCGCGACCCGGTGGTCGCGCTCCCAATCGGCCGCCGGCGGGTTTGATTTTCGGAAGTACACCGCGCCGAATGGGAAGACTGGGTCTGGAAACGGTCCGTCCTGGGCGGCGTCCGCGCGCGATTCCCCGTTCGCCTGACCCAGCCCACTTGAGGGGATGATTGCGGACGCGGCCAGGCCGGCTCCGATGGCGGCCATGCTTTTTACAAACGCGCGCCGGTCGAGCCCGGCGGGGTCCGGGCCCTGGATTGGGATTCCCGGTTGCGGGTCGGGTGATTTTCCCATACGGAGAGCGGCAGCCGCACGATGCGTGCCCGCCTCCGATTTTGCAACCTCCGCGCATCCAATGCTCCCCGCCTTCGTCTCGCCTCATGACCCCCGCCCCATGAATCACCCCGACCTCCCGCAAGAGACTCGCATGAACGCGGCCGGTTTCGCCGCCGCAGTGAAAATCCTGTTCCGATTCCTGCCTGCGCTGGCGATCCTGGCTCCGGCCGCGCGTGCGGAGGATCTGCCCCGTTCCTGGGTCGATCCCGACACGGGTCATCGGGTCGTGCAGCTCTCGACCGAGCCCGGCACGAACAGCCTCTACTTCACCCAGTTCGCCTACACAAACGGCGGCACCAAGCTGATCATGACCAATCGCAACGGGATCGACCTGGTGACCGTGAGCACGGGTGAGATCGAGCATGTGTACCAGGGCGGCGACATAGGCCGGGTCATCCAGGCAGGCCGGAAGACCGGCAGGATATTTCTTATCAAAAACGGCACTGTTTGTGTCCTCGATCCCGACACCAAGGTTTTGACCCAGCTGGCCAAGTTGCCTCCCGGCGGAAGCGTCGTCACAATCAACTCGGACGAGACCCTGGCCGCCGGCTCGATCACTGAAGCGGAAAGCCGGACCCCTTATGGGCCGGCTCAGCGGGTGACGCCCGACGAAGCGCCTCCCGCTCCCCCGCCCGGGGGGTACAGACCCGGAGTGCCGATGCCTGGCCACGACGATTATCCGGAGAAGATGGACAATATGACTCGCCGGCTTGCCGAGCATCTCCCGATGACGATGTTCACGCTCAATCTCCAGACGGGGGAGGTGACGAAGCTGTTGCATTCCAACGACTGGCTAAACCATTTCCAATTTTCGCCGACGGATCCGACATTGATGTCGTTCTGCCACGAGGGCCCCTGGTGGCTGGTCGATCGCGTCTGGATGCTCCGGGCCGACGGCCATTCGCAGCCCAAGCTTGTGCACCAACGCACTATGAAGATGGAGATCGCCAATCACGAATACTGGAGCGCCGACGGCCAGTGGCTCTGCTATGACTGCGAGACGCCCATGAACGAAGTTTTCTGGGTGGCCAACTACAATGTCTATACCGGGCAGCGCATATGGTACCACCTGACGCTCGACCAGTGGTCGATCCATTACAATCGATCGCCGGACGGCACGCTGTACTCCGGAGACGGCGGAGAGCCCGGCCACCTCGGGCCGCAGCCCCCGCATTCCAAATGGATGTATCTTTTCCATCCGGAGCTGGTTTCTTATCCCACGCTGACCCCCAACATCCCGCCGCCGGCCGATCAGGACAAAATGATCCAGGTCGGCACCTTCCGCACCGAGAAACTGGTCAACCTCGCCAATCACAGCTATTCGCTCGAGCCCAACGGCAATTTCACGCCCGACGGCAAATGGATCGTCTTCCGCTCGAACATGCGCGGACCGATCCAGGTCTACGCAGTCGAGGTGGCAAAGGCGCAGTGACCCTCGCCCCATGAATCACCCCGACCTCCCGCAAGAGACCCGCATCGTCGCAACCGGACGCGCCGCCGCAGTGAAAAACATATTCCGAATCCTGCCCGCGCTGGCGGCCCTGGCCCCGGCCGCGCGTGCGGAGGACCTTCCCCGTTCCTGGATCGATCCCGACACGGGTCACCGGGTCGTGCAGCTTTCGACCGAGCCCGGCACGAACAGCTTGTACTTCACCCAATTCGCTTACACGAACGGCGGCACCAGGCTCATCATGACCAACCGCAACGGGATCGATCTGGTGACCGTGAGCATGGGTGAGATCGAGCATGTTTACCAGGGCCGCGACATAGGGCGCGTCATCCAGGCGGGCCGGAAGACCGGCAGGATATTTCTTATCAAGAATGATTATGTTTGTGTGCTCGATCCCGACACGAAGGTTTTGACCCAGCTCGCCAAGCTGCCGCCCGGCGGAGCCGTCGCCACCATCAACTCGGACGAGACCCTGGCCGCCGGCGCGATCACCGCGGGGGAGGGAGAAGGCCGGCGCTCCGGTGGGCGCAGGGGGCCCGCGGAGGCGCCTCCCGCTCCTCCGCCCGGGGGGTACAGGCCCGGAGTGCCGCAGGAGGGCCGCGACGACTATCCGGGCAAGATGAACATGATGACGCGCGGCCTCGCCGCGCACCGCCAGATGACTCTTTTCACCCTCAATCTCCAGACCGGGGAGGTGAAAGAGCTGTTTCATTCGACCGACTGGCTCAACCATTTCCAGTTTTCGCCGACGGATCCGACCCTGATGTCGTTTAGCCACGAAGGGCCCTGGTGGCTGGTCGACCGCGTCTGGCTGCTCCGGGCCGACGGCCATTCGCAGCCCATGCTCGTGCACCAGCGCACTATGAAGATGGAGATCGCCAACCACGAATACTGGAGCGCCGACGGCCAGTGGATCTGCTACGACTGCGAGACGCCCATGAACGAGGTCTTCTGGGTGGCCAACTACAACGTCTACACCGGCGAGCGCGTCTGGTACCACCTCACGCTCGACCAGTGGTCGATCCATTACAACCGCTCGCCGGACGGCACCCTCTACTCCGGCGACGGCGGCGAGCCCGGCCACCTCGGGCCGCAGCCTCCGCACTCCAAATGGATGTACCTTTTCCATCCGGAGCTGGTTTCCTATCCGACGCTGACCCCCAACATCCCGCCGCCGGCCGATCAGGACAAGATGATCCAGGTCGGCACGTTCCGCACCGAGCCATTGGTCAACCTCGCCAATCACAGCTATTCGCTCGAGCCCAACGGCAACTTCACGCCCGACGGCAAATGGATCGTCTTCCGCTCGAACATGCGCGGACCGATCCAGGTCTACGCGGTCGAGGTCGCCAAGGCGCAGTGAGGCGGCGGGTCAGGGCGAGGACGACAATTCCAATTCCTCGAGTCGCGGACCGACGAGGTCGCCCGGCCGGTTTCCCGCGGCGAAAACGCCCCAGCCGAAGCCGCCGAGCGCCAGGAGCAGGACGAGGAACGCCCAGAAATGACGCGATTCAAACCGGACGATCGAGCGCGCATAGGCGAATAGGGCGAACAGGGCCGCGATGACGATCACCGCGTCCACGCTCGCCCGCTGCCAGTAGCTTCCGCCGAGGTGCAGCCACATTCCGAACTCATCGAAGGTGAGCGCCATGGCGACGCCGTAGGCCAGCGCGACGAATTCCGCGGTGCGCCCGACGGGACGGCGGAATACGCTGTACCCGGCCACGGTCGCCATCAGAAAGATCCCGTAGTTCAAATGGTGGACATGGGTGCCCCTCATGAAGAAATAAAGATTCGGGATCCGATGCGCCATGATCAGAAACACGAATGTGCGCGCGATCACGAAGACCACGATGAACCCAAACAGCGCCAGCCGGGCGAGCTTGTGCGCTTCAACGCGGTGAATCACGTGTTCAGGGTTCATGGGCGGCGGGTTGGGATGTGAATTTCAGGGCCGCAGGATTAGGGTATGCACGGCCGTGCCCGGCATGAATGGCGTCGGCTCGCCGCGAACCCAGGCCTCGTGGCCGGCCCTGTAAAAGGGCGACAGGGGATGGCCGCTTTGCCCGCCGGGCATTTCGAAGATGCCCTCGGCTTCGTGGCCGGGGGAGACGGCGAATCGTTCGCTCGCTCCAAACGCCGGGCCCTGTATCCGGGGCATGTCGTTGTCTCCCGGCAGTTCCACGGCCGGCATATTGAGCCACCCCGTGAGCCAGCCCGGCAGCACCGCGCTGAACGGATGCGCCATGTGCAGGGTGTTGCGGCGCCCCCAGGTGGCATCGCGAAGGCGGACCCCGGACTGCTTGGCCTCGGCAGTGACGTCGTCGGCCGCCGCCAGCAGCAGATCCGACCAGCTTCCATACCGGGAAGAGAGCAAGTGGACGGGCTGGGCCTTCAACAGGGCCCAGACCGCGTCCTCGCAATGGAACTCTCCCCAGGTGAATCGCGGGTCGGCCGCGAAGCAGGGGGCGAAGATCGGATCCAGGATCCGGTGGCCCACCCGTTCCCGGAACGACGCCACCAGCCGATAGCTGACCGAATCGATCGAGGCGCGCCCCTCCCATTTCTGGACGAGGGCGAGCAGTTCGCGCCGCGAGGCCTTCCCCGCCACGGCCGCCGGAGTCAAGGTATCCACCAGGAGCTTTTGCCACGGGGCGAGGAAGAGCGCCCGGTCGTCCAGTTGCACAGCGAGCAGATCCCTTGGCTCGACCGGTCCCGGGCGCCGCACAAGCGCCCGCAGGTCGTCGCGGGCCTGGGCCGCGCGGGCCGGCCGGGCGTAGAAGCCGTCGCCCAGGATGCGAAGCGAGGCGCCCCCGACCACCCGGTTGTTCGCCGTCCAAAGGATCGAGCCGTCGGGATCCTTGACGGTCGGGACTTCCTCCGGGGCGACGAATCCGTCCCAGCGGCGGTCGCCGTAGTGCCAGGTCACCGGGAAGCGCCCGTCGTAGCCGACCCTCTTTGGAATCCGGCCGGCGACCGTCCAGGCGATGTGGCCGGCCGAGTCGGCGACGAGGAAGTTTTGCGGCGGCAGACCCGCCCGGTGCGCGACGGCGACCGCTTCGTCCACGCTGCGCGCATCCTCGAGCCTCAACAGCTCGGGATCGATCGCCCCCGGCTCGTCCGCGACCCATCGCAGGACCAGCGAATGCCCCTGGGGATCGCGCCCGACAACGGGCCCCCAGATCGTCCAGTCGTATTCCGCGTCGATCGGTTTCGCGCCCTTGACGAGGATCGTCTCCTGGCGCCGCTCGACTTCCCGAAGTTCGCCCCCGGCGGCTGAGGGAACCCAGTAAAAATCCGGCGCCGAGTTGGACAGGACGATCACGTCGCTCACGTCGGTGCCGGCAACGGTGAGCCCCCACGCAATGCGGCCGTTGCTGCCCGCGACTATCCCGGGAAAGCCCGGCAGGCTGACCCCCGTCACCTGGTGCGAGGGCCAAACAAGGGAGGCGCGATACCAGGTGTTCGGGATCGACAGTCCCAGATGCATGTCGTTCGCAAGGAGCCCGGCGCCGGTCGCAGTCCGCCCGCCCGCCACGGCGAACGAGTTTGAGCCCGGGATTTCCCCTGAATCGGCGATTGGAACCGCCGTGCCGGACAGGATCGTCGTCGTATGGGGCGCCGGCGGGGCCTCTTTTCGCAAGTCGATGACAGCCGGGCCCGGAATCGGTGCTGCGACGCCGACCGTGCCGTCGACCGCCGCGTCCTCCAGGGTCATAACGGGCGCGAAGAATTCAACGGCCGCGTCCCCGTAGACATCGCGAAGGGTGCCGAGCGAACTTTCGTAGCGCCCCGTGCTGTCCTCCAGGGACAGATTGAGCACCATGGCGTACTCGACCAGGACGCAGTCTTCCGGCTTCCACGGCCGCGGATCCACCCGCATCACATAATACTCAAACGGCTTGGCTCCAAGGCCGGCCAGCCCGGCATTGACGCCCTCCGCATAGGCGCCGAGCACGGCCCGGTCCCGGGCGTCCATCCGCGCCACCAGACCCTGGGCGAGCGCGCGAAATCCAAACCGGCGGGCCGTCCTGTCGGCGGGGACCACGGCCGGCCCCAGGATTTCGGCCAGCTCGCCGGCCCCCCTCCGGCGCAACAAATCCATCTGGAAGAAACGGTCCTGGGCGTGCAGGTAGCCGAGCGACCGCGCAATATCCTCCCGCGTGGCCGCCCGGATCGTCGGCACGCCGAGGGCGTCGCGTTCGATCGTCACCGGCTCCGCCAGACCTGAAATCCGCTGCACGCCGTCGAGCCGCGGCAGGCTTGCCCGCAATCGCGAATAAAACCAGCCCGCACCCGCGAGCGCAGCCAAAAGGAAGAGGCCCGCCCAGGCGGCAAGCAGCCGAATCCTTTTCACAGCTTTTGGGGACATCCGTTAACGCTCCGATTGCGCGGCTGCCTATCAATTGCCATTCCGCCGCGCGCCTGGCCAGCGATTTCCCTCGGCCGCGGCGCAAAACACAAGGGGCTCGCTTTTTTTTGGCCCGGGTGGTGAGCTGGCGCGGAGCCAAGTCGAAAGGAAAACCCATGACTCTTCCGCACGCGTACGGAGTGGTTTTGATGCTCACCATCCTGACCATGATTTGCTGGGGCTCCTGGACCAACGTGCTCAAGTTCACGAAGGGCTGGCGGTTCGAGCTTCTGTATTACGATTACTCGATCGGCGTGGCGCTGGGTGCGGCCCTGATAGGGCTGACATTCGGCACCTGGGGTTCGGACGGCCTCCGCTTCACGAGCGATCTTTCGCATGCCGGCAACCTCAACGTCCTCTCCGCATTCGCGGGCGGGGTCGTCTTCAATCTCTCGAACCTTCTCGTCGTTGGGGCCATTGCGGTGGCGGGCATGGGAGTCGGGTTTCCCATCGGCGTCGGCCTGGCCCTGGTGGTGGGGGTCATCTGGAACTACGCCGCCAACCCGCAGGGGAATCCCTTGCTTCTGTTTTCCGGCGTGGCCCTGGTCATCGCGGCCATCATCGTGGACGCCGTCGCCTATCGGGCGCTTGCGGCCGGGAGGAGCGCAACCGGAGACAAGGCGGATGCGGCAGCCAGGAAGGCCGCCACGTGGAAGGGGATCAGGCTCGCCATCATCGGAGGCATCCTGATGGGCACGTTTTATCCCCTGGTTGAGATCGGCAAGCAGGGCGAACACGGGCTCGGGCCCTATGCGGTAGGATTCGTCTTCGGCCTCGGCGTACTCGCTTCGATCTTTGTCTTCAATTTGTATTTTCTGAGATTCCCGATCGACGGACCGCGCCTGTCCTTTGGGGATTATCTGAAAGGCAGTGCCTGGATGCATTTTCTCGGGATCGCGGGAGGCGTAACCTGGATCGCCGGTTCGGTTTCGAATTTCGTCGCAGCCAGCGCACCCCGGGAATTGCAGGTGGGCCCGGCGATAAGCTACGCCATCGGGCAGGGATCATGCATGGTGGGAGCGCTTTGGGGCGTTTTGGTCTGGAAGGAGTTTGCCGGAGGCGGCGCGCGCGTGTACCGGCTCCTCGTCCTCATGTTCCTGCTTTACATGACGGGCCTGGTGGTGGTCTCGGTCGCCCCTCTCCAGGCCGTCCGGTAGGCGTCGCATCGGCAAGGCCCATGGAACCGCTGCTTCTTGGCATCGATGTGGGGACCAGCTCCGTCAAGGCCGCGCTGGTGGACCGGCGCGGAGGCCTCCACGCCGTGGGCCAGGCGGAGTATCCGCTGCATCACATCCGGCCCGCCTGGGTTGAACAGGATCCCGAGAATTGGTGGAGGGGCACCTGCCAGGCGGTGCGCGAGGCGCTCGCCAGGGTACCGGACGGAGGGGAAAGGGTTCTTGGGCTTGCGGTGAGCTGCCAGGCGCCCGCGCTTCTGGCCCTGGACCGCTCCGGCCGGGCCTTGCGCCCGGCGATGATCTGGATGGACCGTCGCGCGGAGGCGGAGTCCTCCCGGCTGGCGGAGCAGATCGGGGCGGCCGAGATCCACCGGGTGACCGGCAACCGCCCCGACGCCCTGTACGTTGCAGCCCGGCTGCTCTGGCTGCGAAACAACGAACCCAAGACCCTGAGCCGGACGTGGCAGTTCGCCCAGGTGAACGGCTACATCAACTACCGGCTCACGGGACGGCTCACCCTGGATCCCTCGAACGCCGTGCTCCTCCAAATGCGCAGCTACGGCACGGGCGAATGGTCCAAGGCCCTTTGCGCCGCCTGCGGAGTGGAGCCATCGCAATTCCCCGAGGTTGTGCCTGCTCATTCCGCCCAGGGTGAAGTCACCCGGCAAGCCTCGGAGGCGACAGGACTGAGGGCGGGCATTCCGGTGATGGCCGGGACGGTTGACAGCGCTGCGGCGGCCCTGGAGGTGGGTGTCGTCGAGCCCGGAATAGCCGCCGAGATGACCGGAACCTCCACGGTCCTCATCGTGCCGAACGATCGGGGCCTCACCGAGCCGGCGCTCATCGCCATGCCGCACGCCCTGCCCGGAATCCATCTGTTGCTGGGAGCGATGGTCGCCTCGGGCGGCTGCCTTCGCTGGTTCCGGGATCAGTTCGGGCAGCCGGAGGTCCGGGACGAGTCCGAGGGCAAGGGCGGCGCATTTGACCTGCTCACGCGCCAGGCCGCCGGGGTCGAACCCGGCAGCGGAGGGGTCATCTTCCTTCCGTACATGATGGGTGAGCGCTCACCCCTCTGGCATACCCACGCCCGCGGCGTGTTTTTCGGCCTTTCGCTTGCGACACCCAGGGCGGCGCTCGTGCGTTCCATCCTGGAAGGCACCGCATTTGCCCTGCGCCATAACATGGAGGTTGCGCTTCGGGCGGGCGCCGAAGTCCGGGAAGTGCGAAGCGTGGGAGGCTGCAGCCGCAGCGAACTTTGGAATCAGATCAAGGCGGATGTCCTGGGGCGGCCGCTATTGCTTCCCCGCACTTCAGTCGGCTCCCCATTTGGCGCCGCCGTTGTGGCGGGAATGGGCCTCGGAATCTATCCCGATGTTCGGAAATCGCTATCGGAGATTGTGCAGCTCGACAGGCGCTTCGAGCCCGACCAGGCGAACCACGAAAGGTATATGCGGAGCTACCGGGTGTACCGGGACATCTATGAGCACCTGAAGGGCGATTTCGATCACATGGCCAGCGTCACGCCATGAACCCTTCTCAGGAGTTCGACGGTGCGTTGCACCTCGGTGGCGGCGGCTGGCTGCGACCATTCGAGGACGGGTGAGATGATCGCGGCCAGCTCTTCTAGCAAGGGGAGGGTCGTCTCGCCGAGCATCCCGATCAGCGTTCGCCGCAGGACCAGGTCGTCGAGGTGGACGACCCGCTCATGCCGCGCAATGAATTCGATCTCCCGGCGCGAGTAGCCGCTGTGGCCGGCAAGCGGCGCGTCGGGGCCCGCCCGCAGGAAGGCGGCGACTCGTTCCGCCCCCGTGCCATAGTGCTCCAGGAGCGCCGCCAGCCGATCCGGGGGAAGTCCCGTGTTCTCCGGCAGTTTCGGGTAATCCTTTCCTCCTCCAATCGGGAGATCCGCCGAACTTCGGATTCGCGGTCGCTTGAGAACCCGCAGGATCTCGTCGGCCACCTGCTCGGCCAGCGCGCGAAAGGTGGTCCATTTCCCGCCGACCAGCGAGTAGATCGGAAAATCGACCTCCTTGCCCGGGGGCAGGACGGGAAAACTGTGGTCGCGGCTGATCTGGCCCGGTGTGAGGGCATCGCTGCGCGGCAGGGGGCGGACGCCGCAGAATCTGAACACGACGTGCGAGCGGTCCACCCGGATCAACGGAAACGCAAGCCGCATGGATTCCAGAATGTAATCGACCTCGGCCTCGTCGCAGACTGCCTCCGGGTCCCCGGTCGGGAGGTCGGTGGAACCGGCGATGACCTTGCCTCCGACCGCGTAAAAGATGCAGATGCGGCCGTCCCTGTTCGCGAAGTAGATCATTTCGCCCCCGGTCGCCTCCGCGAGTCCGGGGTGGTCGAGCACAACGTGGGAGCCTTTCGTTCCGCCGATGAAGCGAGAATTGCGCCCAAGGCCGCGATTCGTCCCGTCAATCCAGGCGCCGGTGGCGTTTACGACGATTCGCGGCCTCACTTCGCAGGTCTCGCCGGAGACCTCGTCTTGCAGGACGACCGTGTCGCCGGCGGCCCCCCGCACCTTGACGTAGTTCAATGCGCGCGCGCCGGCAAAATCGGCCTCCGCGTCCTGGATCAATTCAAGGCATAGTCTTTCCGGATGGGTTATCTTTGCGTCATAGTAGGTCGCCGCACAGACGACATCGGGATTCAGGGCCGGCCGGAGCGCAAGCGCCGCACGCCTGGAACGGAAACGGTGCCGGGGCAGGGGGGAGGCGCGGCCGGCCAGAAAGTCGTAAAGCGCCAGACCCGTCTCGATCAGAAGCGCTCCCCGGTCGGCCGGCTTCGCCGGCCGTCCCAGAAAATTCCGGATTGCCGGAATGATCCCGGATGTCCAACTGAAGATCGGAATCATCGTGGGCAGCGGCTTGACGTAGTGGGGCGCGTTGACCAGCAGCCGGTTTCGCTCGCGGAGGGATTCCCGCACCAGGCGGAACTCCGCGTTCTCCAGGTATCGGAGGCCGCCGTGAATCACTCGGGTCATGGCCCCGCTGGCTCCGGCGCAGAAATCGGACCGCTCGACCAGCAGGGCATCGACGCCCTGCAACGCCAGCTCCCGCAGCAGGCCGACGCCGTTGATGCCGCCGCCTGCGATCAGGACGGAGACGTCGGGATGCTCACGAACCAAGGCAAGGCCCGGGCGCATTTGGGTCATTTTTTGGCCATCGCCTTGAGCCTGTTCAGGTTCTCGCGCACATCCGCAAGCGTGGGATCGAGCTTGAGGGCGAGCTCCAGTTGGGCGATCGCATCGGCGATGCGGCCCATCCTTGCATACGCCGCCGCGAGGTTGCAGTGCGCGTCCACGTACCCAGGCTCGATTCGAATCGCCTGTTCGTAATGGGCGACCGCGTCGGGCAGGCGGCCGGGAATTGTTCCCAACAGATTCGCCAGATTATTGTGCGCCGCGGCGTAATCCGGCTTGAAACGCAGCGCCTCTTCGAAGTGCGAGATCGCCTCGGGCACGCGTGCGGGGTCCTTTGCAAGCGCAATTGCCAGGTCATTGTGCGCTTCCGGATAATCCGGCTTGAGGCGCAGGGCCTCCTTGTAATGCGAGATCGCCTCCGGCACGCGTGCGGGGTCCCCGACCAGCATATTGGCCAGATCGTTGTGAGCTTCGGGGTAATCCGGCTTGAGGCGGAGGGCTTCTTCGAAGTGCGAGATCGCCTCCGGCGCGCGTGCGGGGTCTGTCGCCAGCACATTGCCCAGATTGTCGTGCGCATAAGCGTAATCTGGATCCAAACGCAGCGCTTCCTCAAGGTGCGTGATCGCCTCCGGCAGTCGGCCGGGAATCCTTTCAAGAACAATTGCGAGGTTGTTGTGTGCCTTGGCGGAACGGGGATCAAGACGCAGGGCCTCCTCGTATTGCGAGATCGCCTCCTGGAGGCGGGCGGGGTCCTTGGCGAGCGCAATGGCCAGATCAAAGTGCGCATCGGAGGATTCCGGCTTGAGGCGCAGGGCCTCCCCGTACTGCGAGATCGCCTCCTGAAGGCGGCCGGGCATGTCCACCAGCACGGTCGCCAGATTGAGGTGCGTCTCGGCGGCGTCCGGCTTGAGGCGCAGCGCCTCCTCAAGGTGCGAGACCGCCTCCGGTACGCGGGCGGGGTCAGCGGCCAGCAGGATTCCCAGGTCGCTGTGCGCGCGCCAGGACTCCGGGCGCTGCGCCAGCGTGACGTTCCAAATCGCAATCTCGCTGCGGTAATCCGCGTTGCGCCGCGCGGTGAGGAATCCCAACCCGAGCGCAATCGACAGGAATACGGGAAGGCTCCGGCGCCCGGCCGCGGCCTGGATCGCGAGGACGGCAAGGGTCACGACGGCGGCCAGGGACAGGTACATGCGGTGCTCCGCGATCGTTTGGGTCGCCACCGGCACGATGCTTGAAGTCGGCGCGAGGATCGCGAAAAACCAGACGCCGCAAAAGCCGATCGAAGGCCAGCGCACGAGCGCGACCAGGGTCGCCGCAAGCAGCAGAAGAACGAGCGCGATTTGCGGCGCGACGGCGCCCGGGCCTGCGACCACCGCCGAGCCGTAGTCGAAGACCAGGGGGTGCGGCCAGAACGAGAGCCGCAGGTAATGCGCCACGGCGCCAAACTGGGTCAGGGCGTAGGCGGGCCAGGCGACGGCCGAACCGAATCCGACGGAATGGCCCCGGGCGTTTGTGCCCGCAATCAGCCAGGCGAGCAGGATCCAGGAGGAGGCCAGTCCGGCGTACAGCGACCGATGGTCCCGCCATGCCTTCCGGAAGGTGCCGCTGACAAACGTGCGGTCGTACAGCCAGACGATCAGCGGCGCTGAGGCGATAACCTCCTTGCTCGCCGCGCCGAGGAGGCAGCAGGCGATCGAGAGCGCGGCCCAGGTCGTTGCGGCCTTCCCGCCGGGCTCCGCGGCCCCGGCGCACGGCGGCCGGCTTTCTGTGTATCTTATGAAACAATACAGCGTGAGCAGGTAAAACAGCCCCATCATGGACTCCGCCCGCTGCACGACATAGGTCACCGATTCGGTCTGCAGCGGATGCAGGACCCAGAGAAGCGCCACGGCGAGGGCGGCGAGGCGCGGCCCGTCCGGACCCAGGTTCAGGCGGCCGGCCATCCTGTCGAGCGTTCTTCGCACGATTCCGAAAAGCGCCAGGCCCGCGAGAATGTGGATCGCGAGGTTGACGACATGGTAGCTCCAGACGTTTGTGCCGCTGATCGCGTAATTGATCGCCAGGGAGAGATTGAGAAGCGGCCGCCCGTCGACCGGCAGCCCGCTTCCGGCGGGCGTCGCCAGGATCGCCTTCAGGTTGGCCAAATGCCGGATCGTCGGGTTGATGACGATGGACGGCGTGTCGTCCAAAACGAACGCCCCGGAGAACGAATTGGCATATGCGGCAACACCCGCGGCGGCGATTGCCGCCGCCGCGATGCGGCCGGTGTTCCATTTCATTTCATCCAGCTAAAGGCTCCGCGATTCCTAGGCAATCCCTGCTGCGCCCGGGGTTGATCCATCCGCAGTTTCATCTTGGGGGTGCCAGACTCTTCGTTTAGGCCTGCTCTTATGAACAGATGCACCCTCTCCCTGTTTGTTCCGCTTCTCTTAGCCGCCGCGTCGGCCGCGGATCTGCCGCCGCCGCCGGACACGCCCAAAGTTCCGGTGGCGGACACGTACCACGGTGTCACGGTCATCGACAATTACCGGTGGATGGAGAACGCGGGCGACCCGGCGGTGCAGCGCTGGAGCAAGGCGGAGAACGCGCGGACGCGGGCCTATCTCGACTCCCTCCCGCAACGTCCGGAGATCCTTGCGCGGGTGGATCAGCTCATCCGGTCGAACTCGATCAGCTATCAGGTCCAGCTGAAGCGGGGCGGGAAGCTCTTCGCCTACAAGAGCGACCCCAGGCTGCAGCAGCCGCTGATCGTCACGCTGGGTTCCCCGGACGACCTGGGTTCAGAGCGGGCGATCGTCGATCCGAATGCGCTCAGCGCAAGCGGCCAGATCGCGATCGACTGGTTTTCGGTTTCGCTCGACGGGAAGATGCTGGCCGTCTCGCTTTCCAGGGGCGGCAGCGAAGCGGGCGATCTGCACCTTTACGACGTCGCCACGGGGCGGGAGACCGGCGAGGTGATCCCCCACGTTCAGAATGGCACTGCCGGGGGCAGCATGGCGTTTGCGCCCGGCGGCGGGGGATTCTGGTACACGCGATACCCGCGGGGCAACGAGCGGCCGCCCGCGGACGCGGGGCTCTACCAGCAGGTGTGGTTCCACCGGATCGGCACGGCCACGGAAACCGACACGTATGAAATTGGGCGCGACTTTCCGAAGATCGCGGAAATCGAGCTTCACGAAAAGGAGGATGGCCGTTGGATCATGGCCCGGGTCGCGAACGGCGACGGGGGCGAGGCGGCCTATTACCTGAGGGCGACGGAGCCCGGCTCCCCCTGGATCGAGGTCTCGAAGTTTTCGGACCGGGTGGTGGATGCCCAATTCGGGGCCGATGACGCCCTGTACCTCATGTCCCGCGCGGACGCCCCGCGCGGGAAGATTCTGCGCCTGGCCCTGGACGGGCAGCCCGCCCTCGCGCGGGCCGTCGTGATCGTGAAGGAGTCCGAAGGCGCGATCGAGAGCTTCCTGCCCGCGAAATCGCTCATCTACGTCAATTATCTCGCCGGAGGGCCCTCGCGGGTGGGAGTGTTCGACCTGGCGGGGGGAATCCGGCCCGACGTTCCGATCCTCCCGGTTTCCGCCGTGAGCGGCCTCGTCCGGATGGAGGGCGACGACATCCTGTTCGTCAACGGGAGCTACCTGAAGCTGCCCGCCACGTACCGCTACTCCGCGCAGGCGGGAACGGTCGAGCGGACTGCGATGGCGATGACATCGATCGCGGACTACTCCGATTGCGAGGTCGTGCGCGACTTTGCCCGCTCGAAGGATGGAACGATGGTTCCCCTGAACATCATCCGGCGGAAGGGCACGAGGCTCGACGGCAACAACCCGACCATACTCTACGCCTACGGCGGCTACGGATTGAGCATGCAACCGGCGTTCTCCGCCTCGACCCGCATCTGGCTGGAGCAGGGAGGCGTGTACGTGATCGCCAACATCCGGGGCGGCGGGGAATACGGCGACCAATGGCACCTGGACGGCAACCTCCTGAAAAAACAGAACGATTATGACGATTTTTACGCCTGCGCCTGCTGGCTGATCGACAAGGGATACACCCTGCCGGCGAGGCTTGGAATCATGGGCGGCAGCAACGGCGGACTCCTCATGGGCGCCGCGCTGACCCAGCATCCCGAGCTGTATCGCGCGGTCGTCAGCATGGTTGGAATCTATGACATGCTCCGGGTGGAGCTGACCCAGAATGGCGCCTTCAACGTGACCGAGTACGGCACGGTGAAGGATCCCTCCCAATTCAACGCGTTGTTCGCCTACTCGCCCTACCACCGCGTCGTGGACGGGGTGAGATACCCGGCCGTCCTGCTCACGACGGGAGCCAACGACCCCCGGGTGGATCCGTGGCATTCAAGGAAGTTTTGCGCGCGGCTGCAGGCCGCGACGAGCTCGCCCTATCCGGTCCTGCTGCGGACGAGCGACGCCGCCGGCCACGGAATCGGCAGCTCGCTGGCCGAGACGATCGCGCTGCGGGCCGACGCATTCACCTTTCTGATCCACGAGCTGGGCGTGGACTACCGGCCGTCGCCGTAAGCGCTCCCGGGCGGCTCGGCCAGGGCTAAGGGGTTGCCCTGGCGTTCAACTCCGATCGCCGGCATGCCTTCCCCTGAGGTGATTGCCATTGTCGCCTCCCGCAGGCCCTGCGCCCGCGCCGTGATCTGGATTTTGCCGGTTTTCCGGGTCATCTGCAGGATGGCCAGGCACAACCCGTGGAATGCGTGCCGCCGGGTTCCCTGGAAGCTCTCCTGCATCGACAGGTTCCCGCTGTCGACCCCGATGATCCGGGCCTCGCCCTGCACATCGAATGTGACCTCGTTGTCGGCGGTGGGCACGGTCCGGCCCTGGTCGTCGACGATGTGCACGACGGCATGAATGACGCACTGGCCGTCGGCGATTCCGGCCGGCAGGTCGGTTGCCAGTTTGACCGCCACGGGGCTTCCGGTTGTCGCGATCTCATCTTCGGCGACGATTCGCCCCGCCCGCCGGCCCACGGCCCGCAGCACTCCCGGCTCGTAGGCAACGTCCCACGTGAGGTGAAGATCGTCCGTTGTGTGGACCTCGTAGGCGCGAGCAGGCAGGCTGTTCCAGCCGCCCTCGGATCCCTCCCGGGGAAACTCATAACCGCGAACGCCCTGCGAGCGACCGTTGATGAACAGCTCCACCGTGTCACAGTTTGAATAAGCGTAAACTGTCATCCGCCGCCCTTCGTGGCCCTGCCAGTTCCAATGGGGAAACACATGCACCATGGGCTGGGTCGTCCACTGGCTCTGGTAGAAATAATACCCATCCTTCCGGAAGCCGCAGGTGTCGAGCATGCCGGAGGTCGAGCCAACCCCGCCTTCACCCAGGTAGTCAATGCCCGTCCACATGAAGTCGCCCGCGACATAATCGTGCACTCGGACGAATTTCCACAGCGCCTCGACCGGCAGCCTGGGCTGGCTGCCCTGGCGGGCCCGCCGGATGGCGGCGGCTTCGGGAGGGATCGGCGGAACGCCTGCGGGCGCTCCGGGAGCCGGCTGCACGTCCACCGCCGCGGCGGGGATCGGCGGAAACGGATCCCCGTACTCGCCCCGGGCTCCGCTCATGGCGACGCTTTCGGTACCGATGAATTTCCGGTCCGGAAACTGGCGCCGGTCGGTATCGTAATAGGTGTTCGCGCGCGAGCGCCAGCGGTCGACGTAGTTGTAGCCGGCCACGTCCAATAGCGCCATGAATTCCGGCCGGCCGCTCACCGGCTCGGCATAAACCCGGTCACAGGCGCATGTGACGGGCCGGGTGGGGTCCTCCCGGTGGAAGATGTCGACGAGATCCTTTAGGACGGCCGTGCCGGCGACTGTGACCTGCTCGGGAATCTCGTTGCCCGCGCTCCAGATTACCACGCTCGGATGATTCCGGTCCCGGCGGATGAAATCCGTCGTGTCGCGGACGTGCCACTCGTCGAAGAACAGATGGCAGCCCTGCGGGGTTTGCGACTTGGCGATCTCCCATTCGTCGTAGGCCTCGTCCATCACGCAAAAGCCCATGTTATCGCACAGGTCGAGAAACTCCGGGTCGGGGGGATTATGGCTGACGCGGATCGCATTGCATCCCATGGCCTTAAGGAGATTCAAGCGACGCACCCAAACACCGATGGGCACTGCCACGCCGACCGAACCTCCGTCCGCATGAAGGCAGACGCCGTTCAGCTTCGTGGGGACGCCGTTCAAGATGAAGCCGCGGTCGACGTCCCAGGCGATGGACCGGATTCCGAACGGGGTTTCGACCTCGTCCACGATTTCGTCCGGACTGCCGACCCTCCTGAGAGTCGTGCGAAGCGTGTACTTCTCCGGCCTTTCGATCGACCAGAGATGGGGCTGGCCGACGCCAAACGCCTGAACGGCTGTGCCGCTGGTCCCCGGTTGCAAAGAGGCCAGGCTGTGCGCGGTCTGGAGGCCGAATCCTCCGGAATCAATAAGCATTGAATCGAGTGTGAAATCCTCGCGCTTGTCCGAACCGTTCACGACCGTGATCGCGGCGGATACCAGCGCCCGATCATCGGTCACTTCCGGGGTCGTCACCTGTGTGCCCCAGAGCGGGATGTGGAGGTGGTTTGTCACCAGGAGCCAGGCGTGGCGATAGATGCCCGATCCGGCGTACCAGCGCGAATTCGGCTGGTGGGAGTTATCCACCCGGACGGCCAGGACGTTGTCATTTTCGCCAAAATTCAGATACGGCGTCATGTCGTAGACGACGCTCGTGTACCCGTAGGGGCGCTGGCCGAGGACATGGCCGTTGATCCACACCTCTCCCCGTTCCCGGATGCCATCGAACTCGATTTCGACGAGTCTTCCGGCGTCGGCCTGCGGAACCCGGAAGATCCTGCGATACCACCCGATGCCGGTCGGCAGAAATGCGCCCGCGCGGCCGGAGGGCGCCGCCGGATCGAATGCGAGATGGATGCTCCAATCGTGGGGCAGGTCGACCGCCTGCCATGAGGAGTCGTCAAAGGCGGGGGCCTCGGCGCCAGCCGGGTCGCCGAGCATGAATTTCCAGCCGAAATCCATCGTCAGGCGCTGCCTCGGCGATGGAGCCGCCGCGGCGATCGCCGCGAGCGAACCGCCCACCGCCAGCATCATCCATCTTTTCATCGGGCTCATTTTCCGAAGGGGGTTGTTGTTCCTACGCCAGCACTTGTCTTTCGCGGTTACAAGCTTCCCGCCGAGCTGATGGTGGAACATTTTGACAGGGAGGGCCCCGGGCGAGGCGTTGCGAGCCTCATGCCCGCCTTCCGGGGCCAGGACGGGCTGGGATCCCGCCTGGCCCGGTTTGGCGGGCATTCTGGGCGTTGGCGAGCTCCGCCTCGTTCGGGGCCCTCCCTGTCAAAACGTTCCACTGCCGCCGAGCTTGCCAATTTTACAATTGGGTTAAACTTCACCTCACCCTGGGGGCCTGAAGCCGGTGGGGCCTTGCGAAAGCCGGCCTTGGATCCTATCTGATCCTCCACCAACTCCCCGGTTCTTATGCCAGAAGACCATCCAAACGAAAACATCGAGTTCATCAAACGCGTCCACCGCGAACTCATCGACGACTACGATGAGGAACTCGAGATGGAGCGCGACGACTGGGAGAAGCTCTCGCCCGACGCCCCGTTGCGCCCGCTGAAGCACGATTCGGATCGCGACGCGCGGAACAAGTATTTCAAGGAGCTTTTCCGGCTGCAGGGCGAGCTGGTGAAGATGCACGACTGGATCGTCGAGACGGGGCACCGCCTCGTGATCGTATGCGAGGGACGCGATGCGGCCGGCAAGGGCGGCGTCATCAAGCGGATCACGCAGCGGCTGAATCCGCGGGTCGCCCGGGTCGCGGCGCTGCCCGCCCCAACGAGCCGCGAGAAGACCCAATGGTATTTCCAGCGCTACGTCGCCTACCTCCCGGCCGCCGGTGAGATGGTGCTCTTCGACCGCAGCTGGTACAACCGCGCGGGCGTGGAAAAGGTGATGGGGTTTTGCACCGATGCCGAATACGAGGAATTCTTCCGGTCCGTGCCCGAATTTGAGAAAATGCTCATCCATTCCGGAATCCAACTGATCAAGTACTGGTTCTCCATCCCGGACGAGGAGCAGGAGTTTCGATTTCGCTGCCGGATCAACGATCCCCTGAAGCAGTGGAAGCTGAGCCCCATGGACATCGAGTCGCGCAGGCGGTGGGAACTCTACACAAAGGCCAAGGAGGTCATGTTCGAGCGCACGCACCTGCCCGAGTCTCCCTGGTGGGTTGTGCAGGGGGCGGACAAGAAGAAGGCCAGGCTCAACTGCATCCACCACCTTCTTTCCCAGGTGAAGTACACGGAGGTGAAGCACGAGCCGATCGTGCTGCCGCCGCGCGTGCACCATCCCGACTACCGGCGCGAGCCGGTGCGGCCGGAAATGGTTGTGCCGGAAATCTACTGACCGGCGGGGGCTTGCAATCGCGCGCCCTTGGCGGGTCCGCATCCGGGGTTGACTTGGCCGTCAGATATGACTGACTGGTCAGTCGGTTATGACTCAGGACAAAAAGCAACGGATCATGCAGGCGGTCGAGCTGCTCTTCCGCACCCGCCGCGTCGACGAGGTCACCCTGGATGAGGTCGCGCGGGAGGCGGACGTGGGCAAGGGCACGATCTACCTTTATTTCTCCGACAAGGAGGACTTGATCTTTCAGGCCGCGGTGGCCGGGTTTGAGGAGATGTGCAAGGCGCTCCGGCGCAACGCGGCCGAGGGCGGCACGTTCCGCGAGCGGCTGCTGCACGCCTGCGAAAACCTCAGCGCATTCTTCCAGGCCAGGCGGCCCCTATTCCGCGTCATTCTTTCCGAGGGCGAGCGGGCCACCGAGGGCGGGGGCCCCAACCTTCGCCAGCGCTGGCGGAAGCGGCGCAAGACCCTGACGGAGGCGGTGGCGGCGATAATCTCCCAGGGGATGGCGTCGGGCCAGGTTCGCGCGGATCTGCCGGCGGACATCCTGGCGGAGTACCTGCTGGGCATGCTGCGGACCCGGTCGTGGGAGTTGGAGGACCGGCCGGAAACGCAGCGCAAGCACTCGTCCGTTGTGGACCTGTTTCTCAACGGGGCGAGCCTGCCCCCGCGGCCCCAATGACAATTCATTTCAAAATCCTATGAGCACGACCGAGGGAACATCGCCCGGGACGGAGGGGTCGCAATCCGCGGGCCGGCAGGACGCCGGACCGAACGGAAATGGCGGACGCCGGAGGGATAGAATCAAATGGGGGATCGCGATCCTCGCGGTCATCGCCGTGTGCGTATTCGCCTACTGGTTTCTCTTCGTTCGGGGAATCGTCTACACGGACGACGCCCGCTTTTCGGGCCACCTGGTGGACGTCGCCCCCGAGATCAACGGCCGGCTGATCGACGTCGGGGTGCGCGAGGGGACGTTCGTCAATAAAGGGGCCGTGCTGTTCCGGCTCGACCCGTCCATCCCGCAGGCGGCATTGAACGAGGCCGAAGCATCGCTGGCTTCGGCACGGGCCAGCCTGGCCCTGAGCGAGGCCATGAGGGACAAGGCGATGAACGGCAGCCGTCCCGAGGAGATCAAGGCGGCCGAGGCGACCGTCGCGCGCCTCCAGAGCGAGGAGGAGATGGCGAGGCTGGACTTCAACCGGATCGGGGCGCTTTTCAAGGGCGCCGCGGTGACGCAGGACGACCTGGACCGGGCCCGCACCGCCTACGAATCGGCGCGCCAGGCCCGGGAAAACGCCGCGCAAAATCTGGCCCTCCTGCAGCAGGGAACCCGCAGGGAGGACAAGTCCGCCGCCTCGGCGGGAGTCGACCTGGCCCGCAGCCGGGTGGCGGAGGCCGCAGCGCGCGTGGAGAACCTGCGGAGCGACCTGGCCCGCTGCACCGTGCTGGCGCCGTTTGACGGCTGGGTCGTGCGCCGCTGGCTCGATCCCGGCGCCATGCCCATGGCCGCCCAGCCGGTGGTCAGCCTTTTCGACCCGGCCACGCTGCGCGTCGACGCCGCTCCGGCTTCACGGCCGGGTGACCGGCATCATGCGCGCGACGAATTCGGAATTCAGCCTCATTCCCGCCGAGGGCGTGTCGGGCACGTTCATCAAGGTCACCCAGCGCGTGCCGTTGCGCATCGCGGTGAGCGCGCCGCCGGAACTGATGCTGGGGCCGGGCCTGTCCGTTGAAGTGAGGATCCACTCCGGCTCGTCGGCGGGAAGCGCGCCGGGGCTGGATGCGGCCCATGACTAGCGGTAGCGACCTGAAGGCCAACCGGTGGGGCGTCCTGGGCATCATCATGCTCGGCACGTTCATGGCGGTGCTGGACTCAAGCATCGTCAACGTGGCCCTGCCGCACATGATGAGCACCTTCGGGGTCGACCGGGAGCAGATCGAATGGGTGGCGACGGGATTCATGATGACGTCAGCCGTCGTCATGCCCCTGGTCGGCTGGCTCACCAACCGGATCAATTACAAGGTCCTTTACCTGGGCAGCCTGCTCCTGTTCACGCTCGCCAGCGGGGCGTGCGCCCTGGCCTGGAGCTATGAGTCGCTGATCGTCGCCCGCGTCCTGCAGGCCCTGGGCGGCGGCGCGATCCAGCCCATCGGAATGGCGATCGTGGCCGAATTGTTCGAGCCGCACGAACGGGGGAAGGCCCTGGGCATCTGGGGTATGGGCATCATGGCCGGGCCCGCGATCGGACCGACCCTGGGCGGATACCTGACGGACGCCTACAGCTGGCGGACCATCTTCTCGGTCAACCTCCCGGTGGGCGTCCTGACCCTGCTCGCCGGCATGATTGTCATGCGCCCCCTGCGCGCCCAGAGCACGAAACGGTCCTTCGACCTGTTCGGGTATGTCTTTCTCTCGATGGCGCTCGTCGCCTCGCTTACCGCGCTGTCGAACGGCCAGATCAAGGGCTGGCACTCCGACTACATTCATGTGTGCGAGGCCATCACCGTCGTGGGGCTGGTGATGTTCATCGCCGTAGAGCTGACCGTGGAGCATCCGCTGCTCGATCTGCGGCTCTTCATCATCCGGAATTACATGCTGAGCATCTTGCTGGCCATATTCCGCGCGGTGGGACTTTTCGGCAGCGTCTTTCTCTTTCCGATCTTCCTCCAGAACATGATGGGATACACCCCCGTGCAGGCCGGGCTGTGGATGCTTCCCAACGCCCTGGCCGTCGGCCTGATGATGCCGCTGGCCGGACGCCTGGCGGACCGGTACCGCCCGTCGGTGCTGGCGGGGACGGGTTGCGTTCTGGTGGGCGCCTCGCTCCTGATATTCGGCCGCATGGACCCCCTGTCGCAATGGCCCATGCTGGTGCTGCCGCAGATCGGACGGGGCGCGGGCCTGGCGCTGATGATGGCGCCCCTGATGACGGCGGCGCTCAATGCGGTGCCCAGCGTCGAGGTGCCCATGGCCAGCAGTTTCCTCAACGTTTTTCAAAATGTCGGCGGCTCGCTGGGCATCGCGCTCCTGAACACCTTCGTCACCAATTCGATTCAGATCCACGCGGTCCGGCTCGGCGAGGCATTCCCGGTGGAGTCGCAGCGCTTCGGAGTCAGGCTGGGCCTGCGGGCCATGGGCGTGGTCTTCCACCATGAAGCGGGTCTGGTCGCCAATCCCCAGAACAAGATCCTGTTCGCCGCGAGCGAGGGAATAACCCGGCGGGCGGCGGTGCTTGGATTTGAAAACGGATTTGTGCTCGCCGGCCTGATCCTTCTGGCCGGCATCCCCCTCTGCCTCCTGCTCAAGCCCTTCGCGCACCACCTGAAGGAGGAGGAAAGGAGGGGCGGGGAGGTGGAGGCCAAATTCGTTGCGGAATGACGGCCCGCCGGATCGACTCGATGAGCGGCGCCGCTATGGTTTTGGCGCAGGCGCCCGTTCGCCTAGCAGGGCGTCGAGTTCGCGCATGACGGCGAACGCGTCGGCGACGTAGAGAACGTCGGCCTTGCCCTGCGCCCATCCGCAGTTGGGATTGAGGTTCACCGCCCGCCGGGCGGTTACAAAGCGCCAGCCGACGGTGTGCGGCTCCTCGCCGTGGCAGCAGGTCGCCAATCCCTTGGCATGCCGGGGTGTGGAGCCGGTCTGGCCGACCTGGTTCAAATGAGTCATGAAGCCCAGGACCGGCTGGCCTTCGCCGCTTTGGTCCACCAGCGACTTCGTGCTCCCAAGCGAGGCTTTTGTCCTGCGCAGGAAATCCAGAATGAGCGCCTCGGCCTCGCTCCCGTGCGTCTTGCCGTCGGGCTGCGCCTTTGTCCATCCGGCGCCGGCCACGAACAACAGCTTCGCGTCGGGGCGGATCGTCTGCTGGTCGGCCGGGGGAGAGCGCACGCCGGCGACCGTCGTTCTCGGGGCGGCGGCCGGGGCGGCATCGATCGATTCGATCGCCGCGGTCCCCTGGGGCCCGGCCCAGGGCTCGCCGCAGCCCGGATCGAGGAGGATGAACCACGGACGGGCCGTGCGGCGCACGACCGCCTCCAGGCGCTGGCGATAGTACCAGCGTGTCACTGCGGGCGAGCCGTCGATGGCAGCGATCGCGGTGGCGTGCGCGTCGATCCGGCCGCCGAGGCGGTGGGCGGCCCCGGCGAGCGCGCGGTTCCAGCGGGAGGTGGCCGGGGCGACGACGATCGTCGCCCCCGAGGCCCTGCCCAGGGCGGTCGAGGCCTCGACATCCGTGCAGTAGCGGGACCATGCGAACGGGGCGCCGGAGACGCCGAGAAAACGCGCGGCTCCGCAGCCCGCGATTGCGTCCGCCGCCGCGCGCACGTCGGCGCCGACCAGGCCGGCGACGAACCCGGAGCCCGGCAGCGCCGCCGCGAGCGCCCGGGCAGCGCCAAGGGATTCGAGGGCGGCCCGGCAGAGGGATCCATCGGCCTCGGTGTGGGCAAGAAAAAGGACGGTGTCCATGATCCCGGATCAGTCTGCTCCGATCCAATCGGCGATCTCGCGGGCGATCGCGCCGGGGGCCATGTCCCTGACGATCCTCGTGTCGCGCCTCTGGCTCGGCGCCGTCACGCACGCGAAGGATAGCCCGTCGTTGGCGATCCTCACCGGGCGCGCGCGCTGCAGGGCCGGCATCACGGTGCGCATGTTGGCCATTCCGACCTGCGGATTGTTCGGCGGCTCCGGCAACTCTCCCGTCGCCCATCCGAGGACGGCGGGAAGGCCCGAGCAGGCGCTCTCCTGGTGGCGGCCCCCCTCGATCCTTTCGATCACCCGGAAAGACCCGTCCGGGGCGATGTCGAGCCGGTCGACGCCCTGGAACTGCTCGAAAATCCCGAGCCTTTCGCCGACCGTCTGCAGGGTGGTGCCCGCCCCCCGCGAGGCCGATTCCCAGCCGCCAAAGACAAGCAGGCGGGACCGGTCGATCCCGGGCAGACGCTCGATTGCGCCTGCGATTTCGGCCGCGATTTCCGCCGACTCGGTGAAACCGCCGGCAGGACCGTCGAGGGCGACCAGTTCAAACGCCGCCTTTTGGGCGACGGTCATCATCACCTGCTGAAGCTTGGCCCTGGGGGCGACGCTCACGAGCCACGCCCTGCTTCCAGGAAATCGCCGCGCCAACGCGGCGGCCTCGTAAAGCGCGCATGCGGCCCAGGGATCGACGACCAGGGGCAGCATCATTTCGTTTTTCAGCACCGGGCCGGCGGGTCCCGCCGCCGGCTCGAGGGTTTGCAGCGGGTCGGGCACGAGGCCGGCACAGACGACGATTTGGAAGGGCGTATCCACGGGTGTGCGGCTCAGTTCTCCGCGGAATGCAGGCCCCCCGCGCCCGCCCGCAGCTCGATGTTGCCGCGCGACGGATTCCCCGGGCGCGCCTGGGAGCAGTTCCATACGCAGGCTCCGCAGTGGATGCATTTGTCGCGGTCGAAAGTCGGGACTCCATTCGCACCGGCCGCGATGGCCTGGCCTGAGCAGGCGTCGATGCAGACTCTCGCCCCGCATCTTTCACAGGCGGTCGAGTCGATGAATTCGACGTGGTCGGCGTAGCCCGACGGGGCCTGCACCTTGCCCCCGACAAGAAGCGCGTCCTGGTGCGACATCAGCAGCTTGCCGTCCAGGGGGACGGGAGGCCATCCGGCCCGGTCCATCAGGAGGGTGTGCAAGGGAACGCCCCCGGTCCGGCTCTCCTCCCGCATCCGGGCGATTTCGGAGGGCGGTATCGCGCCCCGGTAGTATCGCTCGAGGGTCGGCAGTCTGCGGTGGGGCGGAGCCGGCCGGCCGCGCGCCGACAGCCGGCCGCCGCTCAATCCCGCAAGCCCCATCCCGATGAGCCCCCGGACGAATCCCCTTTGGAATCCGTCCCTGGCCTTTTCCGCGACGCGTCCCTCCTTCTCCACCCAGCTCGCGCGGCGGCGGCGCACGTAGGCCTCCTCAAGGTTTTCGCGAGTGAAGGGCCGGTTGGCCTCCCAAAGCTCCGAGACTCCCTCGGCGAGGAGGACCCCCGTCGCCCATGCCTCGTCGACGCCCGAGCCGGTGAGCATATTCGTGCTTCCGGAGCCCTCGCCGATCCGGGCATATCCGTCCCCGACCAGGCGGGGCTCTCCCCGCCGCCCGCATTCCAGCAGGGATTTCGCCCCCCACGATCGGAGCTTCCCGCCTTCAAGGTGGTGCCACAGGTAGGGATGCCTCATCCAATGCTGCATGTACCGGTACGATGTGCGCGCCGGGTTGTCGAAGGTGGAGGGCACGAAGATGCCCAGCGATGCGATACCGCCCGGATGGACGTACAGGAAACCGAAGATCTCCGGTTCGGGATATCCGAATGTGTGGAAGACGGTGCCTGGCTCGAGTCCGCAATGGGAGGGCAGCTCCACGACCATCTTCATCCCGATCGCCCAGTCGTCCCGCCGGTTGCCGGCGGGCAGCCCGAAGCGCTCGTCGAGCTGGCGCCCGACTGCGCCCATCGGGCCGTCGCCGACGACGGTCAACGGGGCGCGCACGTCCATTCCCGGCGTGAACCCGTCCGCCGGATTTCCCCGCCGGTCGGTGCCCTGGTCGATCAGCCGCACGCCGGCGACCCTGTCGCCCTCGAAGAGCGGACCGGCGACCGGCATCGACGGCCAGACCTGGATCGTGCCGGATTCGGCGACACGGGCGGCGACCCACTGCATGAATTGTCCGATCGAAAGCACGAGGCCGCCGTCCTTGCGCAGGAATTCGGGCGTCCACGGCAGCTGCAGGGCGTCCTTTTGGAATGGAAGCGCCCACCGGAGGGCACGGACGATCGTGGCGTCGGCCGCGCGAACAGCCGGGGAGCGCCGGCTGGCCCCGACGGGGTCGAGGAGATAGGCCACGTGCTCGCGCCGCACGGCCGCAGCCATGGGAATTGCCGCCGGGTCGAGATCGGGAAAGCTCGCCCGGATCGCTCGCCCGGGCGTCACCGCGCCGGACACTCCGAATCCGATGTCGTCGGACCTCTCGTAGCAGATGACGAACGGCGGGGCGCGTTTGGCGCCCGTGCACCGCCGCGCCAGTTCCGCGAGGAATCCCCCCGTCGCCGGCCCGAAGCCGACGCAGACGATATCTACTTCCGTGCTCAGGCGCTCGCTCACCGGGGATAGTCGAGGGCCTCGGGGATCGTCACTTTTGCCAGCGCTTCCGCGGCGCGGTCCTTTGCAAGCCGGGAGCCGGCCATCCCGGCGTCGGTCGCCGCCCGAAGCCTGGCGAAGGCCTCGGGCGCCGCCGCACCCGGGGCGTTGAAGCCGTGCGCCATTTCGGAGCAAATCCGGGCGCATTCGCCGGCCGCGCTGGCCGCCTGTACGCTGCAAAGGTCGGTGAAGAGATTGACAAAACCCGCAAGGCCTTCCGCAAGCGTCGGGATCCCTGGCCCCTTCTCGGCCAGCCGCAGGGTGTCGAGAATCTGGAAGCGAACGGCCAGAAGCCAGCACAGGGCGTCGGCCATCGGGAATGTGACGCCCTGGCGGTTTCCCGAGTACAGCTTTGCCCCGTTGGCGTCGGTCGTCTTCTGGAGATGATCCAGCGTCCACAGCCAAAGGTCCATGGCGTTTGCCAGCGTTCCCGCGCCGATTTCGGGCTGGCGGGAGTCTATCTCGCGCAGCTCCCTCGCCCACGCGCGCAAGACGGCGAGAAACACCTCGCTTGTCATCGTCACGGAGAGCTGGCGGCGCTGCACCGCCTCCGGCCCCTCGTAAGTCGCCTCGAGCTGGGCGTCCATCCACTTGTGGCCGAGGAACCCCGGGCAGTCCTCGGTGATCCCGTATCCGCCGACCAGGCTCACCGCCTCGCGCATGACGTTGGCGCCGTGGCCTGTGTCCCAGAGTTTGCATGCCGGGCACAGGACGTTGGCCTGGGAATCGAGGATCAGGTACTGCACGAGGGGATCGGCCTCCAGCGCGGCATGGCGCGACCGGTCGCGCTTTGCCTCCGGTTCCTCCCGCAGGGCGATGAAATCCAGGGCGTCCTTCTGCAGCCGGCGAAAGGCCTTCATCTGCGCGGCCCCGGGGGCGATTCCCTGTTCAGCGAAAACCCCGTCCTTGCGTTTCTCGAGCGGATCCAGTTCGTCGAAGAGCCGCGCGGCCGCGAAGCCGAGCGCCGCAGCCGCCTCGCCCGTCGCCCAGATGTCGACCAGGCGCAGGAGCGTGTCCTCCTTTTGCTGCAGTCCCGCCTCGTAACGGGGCGTCCCAGGGGCGACGCTTGCCGCGCCGCGAAAACGATTGCGGTGGTAGCGGATGACCGGCTCGACCGCGGAAAGCAGCTTCGCCGCCGTCATGAGGCCCACCGTCACGCGCGTGCGGCGGAAAACCGCCTCGATCACCTCGCCGTGGCTGAAGTTTGGAATGAGGATGCCGTCCTTGACCGTGTAGCCGCCCACGATCCGGCTCGCCGGCACCTTCAGGCTGAAGATCGGATCCCGGGTGGACGAGAGCTGGTGCACGAGTTTTCGAGTGGGGACGCCCCGGTCGTAGGTTCCCGGATCGCCCTCCTCGAGGATGACGATGCAGCTTCCCTTGATCCGGGCGTCGCCGCTGTCGACCGCGGCGGTCGTGAAGTTTGCAAACCCCATGTTGGTGATGAAGCGCCCCCGCTTTTCGACCTGGAGCTCGGGCTCCCCGCCGTCGGGCCAGTCTGATATCCGTACGCTGCCGCTCAGCAGGCCGGTTTCCACGCCCACGTAGGGAAGCGGCTCGGTGAGGCTGAAGGCCCCGCGCCAGATCTTCCTCGTCTCCCCGGGCCCCGGCGGGATGCAGCGGCTCATGTACGTGCCGCGTTGGTCGGGCGTGCCGCGCTCGTGGATGGGCGAGAGCGCGAGATTTCCGGCCAGGCTGCAGGTCGCCGCCCCGGCGTCGACCCAGGCGAGTTCCATCGCCACGAGCGCCAGGGCCAGGTTCTTCGGCCCCTCGATAAAGCCTCCCTGGCCCGGATCCATGAAGCAGGTGGTGATCCCGGCCTCGTCGAAGGCGCCCAGCAGCTGGTCCTTTTCCGCGGTCCATTCGTGGCTGCCGCGGGCGCCGCCGGCCACGAGCTGCGCGACTTTGCCCCGCGCCACCGACCGGGCCGATTGGACGAGCATCTGCAGGTCGTAACGATCCTCGAATCGCCACAGGATCTGGCGGAGATCGTCGCCGGGCAGCGTCTTCAGGGTTTCACGGGTTTTCGAGTCGGCGGATGCAATCATGGGATTATTTGATTCCGATTAGGAACTCGCGGGAATCGAGCGGCAAGGCTCCATTAGGCAGCTGACTGTCATGCCGGCACAAATTAAGAAAATTTGTATGCAGCGGCCCACGACACGGGCTGCTGCCATTGGCAAGAAATGCGCAAATGCCGGGAGGCCGGCCCCCGTTACGCGGGCTTGCCCGGGACGGCCCACTTCCAGTTGCGCACCTCCGGCATGTCCTCGCCGTTCCTTTCGATGTATTGCTTGTGCTCCACCAGCTTGTCCCTGAGCTGCTGCTTCAGGTAGACCCCCTTGCTGCCGGTCTGCGGGAGCCGGTCGATCGTGTCCATCACGAGGTGGAACCGGTCGAGGTCGTTCAGCACGGTCATGTCGAAGGGCGTCGTGATCGTGCCCTCCTCCTTGTAGCCGCGGACGTGGATGTTGTCGTGGTTGGTGCGGCGGTAGGTCAACCGGTGGATCAGCCACGGGTAGCCGTGAAATGCGAAGATGACCGGCCTGTCCTTGGTGAAGAGTTCGTCGAAGTCGACCTCGCTCAGCCCGTGCGGGTGCTCGGATTGCGGCTGCAGCTTCATGAGGTCGACGACGTTGACCACGCGGATTTTCAGCTCGGGCAGGCGCTCGCGCAGGATCGAGACGGCGGCCAGGGTCTCCAGCGTCGGAACGTCGCCGCAGCAGGCCATGACGACGTCCGGCGCGAAGCCCTGGTCGTTGCTGGCCCATTGCCAGATTCCGATTCCCTCGGCGCAGTGCTTGACGGCGGCGTCCATCGCCAGCCACTGCGGCGACGGGTGCTTGCCTGCGACCACGACGTTGACGTAATGGCGGCTGCGCAGGCAGTGGTCCATCACCGACAGGAGGCAGTTGGCGTCCGGCGGAAGATAAACGCGCACGATTTCGGCCTTCTTGTTGACGACGTGGTCGATGAAGCCGGGATCCTGGTGGGTGAAGCCGTTGTGATCCTGGCGCCAGACGTGGGAGGCCAGCAGGTAATTCAGCGAGGCGATCCTGCGCCGCCACGGCAGGTGCGAGGTGACCTTGAGCCACTTGGCATGCTGGTTGAACATCGAATCGACGATGTGGATGAACGCCTCGTAGCAGTTGAAGAGTCCGTGCCGGCCGGTGAGGAGATAACCCTCGAGCCAGCCTTCGCATTGGTGCTCGCTGAGCACTTCCATCACCCTGCCGGAGGGCGCGAGAAACTCGTCATTGGGCGCGGTCGCCCCCTCCCACTGGCGCCTGGTCGCCTCGAAGAGCGCCTCCAGCCCGTTGGAGAGAGTTTCGTCGGGGCCGAAGACCCGGAAGTTGCGCTGGTCGGCATTCAGTTTCGCCACATCGCGCAGGAAGCGCCCGAGGACGTGCGTATCGCCGATCCCGCGCACTCCCGGGGTGGGCACGTCCTCCGCATAGTCGCGGAAGTCGGGCATCCGCAGGTCGCGGAGCAGGCTGCCTCCATTGGCATGGGGATTGGCGCCCATGCGCCGCTCGCCCGCGGGCGCGAGTTCGGCCAGTTCCGGTTTCAGGCGGCCCTGCTCGTCGAAGAGCTCCCCGGGCCGGTAGCTCCGCAGCCAGTCCTCCAGGAGCTTGAGGTGTTCGGGATGGGCGGCGGGGTCGGAGAGCGGCACCTGGTGCGAGCGGAACGTGCCCTCGACCTGCAGGCCGTCGACGATCTTTGGCCCGGTCCAGCCCTTGGGTGAATTGAGGACGATCATCGGCCAGCGCGGGCGGGCCGGGTTGCCGCGGACGCGGGCCTCCTCCTGGATTCTCCTTATCTGCTCCACCGCCGTGTCGAGAGCCGCGGCCATGGCCTCGTGCATCGGGGCGGGCTCGCTGCCCTCGACAAAGATGGGCGTCCACCCGCAGCCGCGTAGAAACTGGTCCAATTCCTCGCGGCTGATGCGGGCGAGGAGCGTCGGGTTGGAAATCTTGTAGCCGTTCAGGTGCAGGATCGGCAGCACCGCGCCGTCGGTTGCCGGATTGAGAAACTTGTTGGAATGCCAAGCCGTGGCCAGCGGCCCGGTCTCCGCCTCGCCGTCGCCGACCACGCAGGCGACGATGAGACCGGGATTGTCGAACGCCGCCCCGAACGAATGGCTGAGCGAGTAGCCCAGCTCGCCCCCCTCGTGGATCGAACCCGGGCATTCCGGCGACGCGTGGCTCGGGATCCCTCCCGGAAACGAGAACTGAAGAAACAGCTTCCGAAGCCCGGCCTCGTCCCGGCTGATGTCGGGATAGATCTCGCTGTACGTTCCCTCGAGGTAGGTGTTGCCCACGACGGCCGGGCCGCCGTGCCCGGGGCCCGAAACGTAGATCATGTCGAGGTCGTATTCCCTGATGACACGGTTCAGGTGAACGTAGATGAAGTTCTGCCCGGGGGTCGTTCCCCAGTGCCCAAGCAGCATGCGCTTCACGTCCGAGAGCTTGAGCGGCCGCTTGAGCAGCGGATTGTCGTAAAGATAGATCTGGCCGACGGACAGGTAGTTGGCGGCCCGCCAATAGGCGTCCATCCTGCGGAGCAGTTCCGGCGTGAGGGTGCGGGTATTCATGTTCTGCGGTCAAAGCTTAAGGATGCGGGCGACCGATCTCACGATCATGAGCTCCTCGTCGGTGCGGATGACCCGCACGTCGACGCGGCCGCCCTCCGCGGAAATCACCGCCGCATTCGCCGCGTTGCGCGCCTCGTCCAGCTCGATGCCGAGGAATCCCAGGCCGTCGCAAACGCGCGCGCGGACGGCCGGGCAGTTCTCCCCGATCCCGGCGGAGAACACCAGGGTGTCCACTCCGCCGAGGGCGGCCGCGTAGGCGCCCACGCGCTTTTTCACCTCGTAGCAGAAAAGCGCCACCGCTTCCGCCGCCCGCACGTCGCCCTTTTCCCGGGCGAGCAGGTCCCGCATGTCGGGGCTCGTCTCCGACACCCCCAGCAGGCCCGACTCGTGGTTGACCATCTCGTAAAACTGCTTCGATGAGATCTGCTCGGTTCGCGCCAGGTACGGCGCGAGGCCGGGGTCCAGGTCGCCGGAGCGCGTGCTCATGGGCAGTCCCGCGGTCGGCGTGAAGCCCATGCTCGTGTCGATGCTCTTCCCCTCCAGCACCGCCGCTAGGCTGGCCCCGTTGCCCAGATGCGCGAGGATCACGCGTCCGCGCGCCCTTTTCTCGCCGGCCACCCGCGCGAGCTCCTCCATCAGGTAGGCGTAGGACAGGCCGTGAAAGCCGTACCGCCGGACCCCCTTTGCGTCCAGGCGGCGCGGAATCGGAAGGAGCTTCGCCACGCGCGGCATTGTGCTGTGAAAGGCCGTGTCGAAGCAGGCCACCTGGGGCAGGCTTGGATGGCGCTGGCGGAACGCCTCGATCAGTTCGATCTCGCGGGGCAGATGATCCGGGTCGTACGGCCTGATGCGGTGAAGCTCATCCAGCAGGTCCTGGGTGACGATCTCGGGCTGGATGTGGTGCATGCCATGGACAACCCGGTGCCCCACGGCCCTGACTGAGGCGAACCGCTCCTGCTTCCCGAGCCAATCGATCAGGATATTCGCGGCGGACCGGTGGTCGGAGGCAGCGATCCTGCGGGTTTCCCGCCCGTTTCCCTCCGGGTCGTCAAATGCCAGGTGGGTGCCGCCGAGTCCGATGCGGTCGATGGCGCCCGAGATTCCCCGCTTCTGCTGTCCGCCGGTTGTGTAGAGCGCGAACTTGATGCTCGATGAGCCGCCGTTTATCGCCAGCACCCGGGGCAATTCGGATTTTATCGCATCAGCTCCCATGACAAGACCGCCCGTCTGTTCCCAGGACGGGGCATCGACCTTCGCACACCTGCCCGCCGCCGTCCAATGGAATCGGAAAGTCGCGCGAATTCGTCACACCCCCGGCTGCGCCTGCGCGACCGGCACCTTTTTTCTGCGCAGGAAGCGGTCGAGCGCCGTCAGATCGTCGGCCTCTGTCGCGCCGAGTTCATAGCTCGGCTTTTCCGCCCGCTTCATGAACGCGTTCAGCCAGTCCAGCAGGGTGTCGCGGCGCGGAAGCCACACGTCCGGTGCGGCAAGAATTTCATCCCGCATCGCCTGGGCGCGGGAAATGTTTTCATTTTGTGGATTCATGATTTTCCTCGGTTTGTCCCGACGCGTGCGCGCCCTTTTGCGCGCCGGCGCTGACATCTGCGGCTGAACCGGTGGCGTTGCTGGTCGGAAGCTCCGACGCGGCACACGGTGTTGAGCGCGCGATAACCCGCCGATTCTCTCCGAACCAGCCCCAAAGTCGACTGCCATCACGCGCGGCCGGCCCGTTGCCGCCAAGTGGATGCTGGGCTTGCTGTTCGGTCGAAAAGGGGCGTGCCGCGGCCGTCGCGCCCCGGGAAATGGTTCGACGCTGCCCGCTGTCCGATGCATGATCAGGCAGCGCCAACAAAGGAAAAACATGTCCAAATCACACGATACGCGAAAACAGACAAAAAAGGCCCCGCAAAAAACGCTCATGGAAAAGAGGGCCGAAAAGCGGGCGAAGAAGAAGAGTTAATCCATTGGCCTGCGCGCACGATCCGCCGGTGCGGCGAATGCCGCCGCAGCCGGCTGGATCCCGCGTTTCCGCCGGCCCGCCAGGGCTCCGAAACGCGATACTCCTTGCGTTTCGCAACCCGCCGGCGGACACTGGTGGCTCGTAGATAGCGTTAGATGACAGTGGTTGGTGAGTCTTCAGGTGAGCTTAAGGTTCAGGTGATGATTCGAAACCCGATTACCGGGAACACTCTGGCAGCGGACGAAGGATACGAAATCATCACTAATGAATACGAAACTGTATGTCGGGAACCTGTCATTCAACACGAACGAAGATGCGTTGCGGACGGCCTTTGGCCAGTTCGGCGCGATCACCGATGTCTACATCGCCAATGACCGCGAGACGGGCCGCCCGCGCGGCTTTGCCTTCGTGACCTTCGGAACTGCCGAAGAGAGCCAGAAGGCCATGGAAAAAATGAACGGGTCCGACCTCGACGGGCGCGCGCTGACCGTGAACGAAGCCAAGCCGAAGGAGGCCTCGGGCGGCGGCGGCTTCAGCAGCCCCAATCGGCGGGCCGGCGCGTTCAACAGCCGCTATTGATCGTTGCGACCTTCCGATTCGGAAGGTCGAAAGCAACCGCGTCGTCAGCCCACCGGGCGAAGACGGGTGTCAGTCTCAGGCGAGGCGCCAAAAGCGCCTCGCTTTTTTGCTTATGCCTTGCGTGCCCGGCCGGAAGGTGGAAGAAGAGGCACCCCCGATGAAACATCTTATCCCCGCGTTGATCCTCGCCCTTGGAACAGCCGTCTCGGCCCTTGCCGCGACGCAGCCGCCTTCGCTGATCAAGGGTGTCATACCCGTGTATCCGAAGGAATTGAAGGACCAGAAAATCAGCGGGACCGTCACGCTGAGCGTCCTTATCGATGACCAGGGGGTCGTGCAGGATGCAACGGTCGTGAAGACCACAAACGACGCATTTTCCAAGCCGGCGATCGATGCCGTCAGGAAGTGGAAGTTCAATCCGGCCCAGCAGGATGGAAAACCGGTCGCCCTGCGCGTTTCGATTCCGATCAAGTTCACGGCCCCCGCGGAGGGCGACGCCAAGCCGCCGGCCTGAGACTGCGGTTGTGCCGCGGCGGCCGGCATGTTGACCGTTCGCCGCCGATGCGGATAGTGGGGAAGAATGGACGCGCCTGCTTCGAATCCGGATCCGGTGCCTCCGGGAGATTCCCCTGCAGGGGCGGGCGGAGGGCAGGGGGCTCCCGAGATTCTTGCAGTGGCGGGGACCTACGCAACGCAGGCGGAGGGATTCGAGCGAGGGCTGGTCGTCCTTTCCATGGGGCTCGCCTACTGGCTTGTCCCGGCCGCCGAAGGCTACAGCCTGCTTGTCGAGTCCCGGTTCGCCGAGCCGGTGCGGGGGGAGATTTCGTGTTTCGAGCGCGAGCGCGTCGACTGGCCTCCGAGGCCGGTTGTGCCGCAAGGCTCGAAATGGGGCCGCGCGATGGCGACCCCGCTGTTGTGGGCGATTGCCGTGCTGGCGGTTTTCGACGCGCAGAGCGCATCGCCGGGCCGCTGGGAGGCCAGGGGGGCCCTCGATGCCCGGGCTGTCTACCATGACGGCGAATGGTGGAGGGCGGCCACGGCGCTTTTCCTTCATTGGGACCTGGAGCACCTGATCTCGAACCTCATCCCGGGCATCTTTGTCTTCACCTCCGTCATCTCCGCGATCGGCGTCGCGCGCGGCTGGCTGCTCCTCCTCCTGGCCTCGGTTGTTGGAAATCTCGCCGTCGCGGCCGTCCATTATCCGGGCCCGTACCGTTCGCTCGGCGCCTCGACTGCGATCTTTGCCGGGCTTGGGCTCCTCTCGGGCCGGGCGATGCGCGGAATCATCCGCTCCGCCAGTCTCCGGGATTGGCGCCCGGTTCTCGTCCCGCTGGCCTCCGGGGTCGCGCTGCTCGGCTGGTTCGGGGCTGGAGGGGGGAATACGGACGTCGCCGCGCATGCCGCGGGCTTTGCGGCGGGATTGATCCTCGGGTTTCTGGTGATCGGAGCCCGATGACCGGGAGGGACTCCGGCGGCCGCCCCGTTACGAACCCGGCTTCTGGCCGTAGGTCGATCCCGGGCCGTGCTTTCTGTGGAAATGCCGGTCCAATAGCTCGGGCTCGATTTCCTTTGCGTCGGGAGCGAGCTGGAGGGTCAGAATGGCGATCCGCGCGCACAGTTCGACGACGAGCGCCGACTCCACCGCATCTGCGGCGGTCGCGCCCCAGGCGAATGGCGCGTGGCGATTCACGAGGACGCCGGGCCGCTCCATCGGATTCAGCGCCTTGAAGCGCTCGACGATGACCCCGCCGGTGTTCCATTCGTAGTCTTTCCCGATCTCCCGGGCCGTCAGCTTGCGGGTGACCGGGATTTCGCCAAAGAACGTGTCCGCGTGGGTCGTTCCCAGGGCCGGAATCGGCTTGCCCGCCTGCGCAAAAGCGGTCGCGTGCAGGGAATGCGTGTGGACGATCCCGCCAATTTTCGGGAAATCGATGTAGAGCCTCCGGTGTGTCGGCGTGTCCGAGGAGGGGTTGAGCGCGCCCTCGACGCATTTTCCATCGAGATCGACGAGCACCATGTCCCTCGCCCGCAGGGCCTCGTAGGGAACCCCGCTCGGCTTGATTGCAAAAATCCCGCGGTCGCGGTCGAGGGCGCTGGCGTTGCCGAAGGTCAGGTGGATCAAGCCCTGCCGCAAGAGCTGGAGGTTGGCCGCAAGGGCCTCCTTCTTCAGATTTTCGAGCATGGGCGTCAGCGGCCGATTCCGGCGGCGAGATGATAATAGGCCTCGTTCCAGCGCAGCTCCTGCTTGAAGGCGGAGAGGCGCGTGTCGCGGCCGATGATGACGATCTCGATCCCCGCCATGGCTGAGAAATCCTCCAGGTGCTCGGCCGTGACGGCCTGGCTGTAGCCCGTATGGTGGGCGCCGCCGGCGAGGATCCACGCCGCGCAGGCGGTGGCGAAGTCGGGCCGGCATTTCCATACCGCGCGCGCGACGGGCAGCCGCGGCAGCCTCGGGGGCGCGACGGCGTCCACTTCGTTCACGATCATGCGGAAACGGTTTCCGAGATCGATGAGGGAGGCGTTCAGGGCCGGACCGGCCTTTGCGTTGAACACAAGGCGCACGGGGTCTTCCCTGCCGCCGATTCCAAGGGGGTGGATTTCGATCCGGGGTTTGCCGGATGCAATCGATTCGCATATCTCGAGCATATGCGCCCCGAGGACCAGGGGGCCGCGGGCGCCCAGGTGGTAGGTGTAGTCCTCCATGAACGAGGTGCCGCCGGGCAGATCGGCAGCGATGAGCTTCATCGCGCGGAGCAGGGCGCACGTTTTCCAGTCGCCCTCGGCCCCGAAGCCGTAGCCCTCGCCCATCAGGCGCTGGACGGCGAGCCCGGGGAGCTGCCGAAGTCCGTGCAGGTCCTCGAAGGTCGTCGTGAATCCCGCAAAGCCGCCCTCCGCCAGAAACGAGCGGAGGCCGAGTTCGAGCCGGGCGCCGTAGCGGAGCGATGCGTGCCGGGCGCCGCCTTTGCGGAGTTCCTTCGCCACCGCGTACCGCCCTTCGTACTCGGCGCATAGCCGCGTGATCGCCGAATCATCGATGGCCGCGTCGGCCACGCGCCTGGCCAGGTCGCCCACGCCGTAGCCGTTGACCGAGAAGCCGAACTTGGCCTCCGCCGCCACCTTGTCGCCCTCCGTCACCGCCACCGAGCGCATGTTGTCCCCGAAGCGCGCGAACCTGGCCCCCTGCAGTCCGAACCAGCCCCTGGCGGCCCTCATCCACGCGGCGACCCGGTCCTGGACCCCGGGGTCCTCCCAGTGGCCGACGACAACCTTCCGGCTCAGCCGCAGGCGGGTGTGGAGGAAGCCCGCCTCGCGGTCGCCGTGCGCCGACTGGTTCAGGTTCATGAAATCCATGTCGATCCTGGCCCACGGCAGGTCGCGGTTGAACTGCGTGTGGAGATGGAGGAAGGGGCGCCGCAGCGAGGTCAGGCCTCCGATCCACATCTTCGCCGGCGAAAACGTGTGCATCCACAGGATGAGCCCGGCGCAGTTTGGCGCCCCGTCCGCGTCGCGGCACAGCGCCCGCACTTCCTCGGGCGTCTTCACGACGGGCTTGAAAACGACCTTGAGCGGGATGCGCCGGGAGGCGCACAGGCCCGCGGTGATCTTCTTCGAGTGGTCGGCGACCTCCTTGAGCGTCTCCGGTCCGTAAAGATGCTGGCTGCCCGTGACGAACCAGATTTCCAGGGAATTGAATGAATCGAGCATGAGGGGGTGGGGGATCAGCGGGCCTGCCGCTCCTTGATCGCGAGGAGATCCTTCATGACGCGCGACAGGTCGGCCGAACGATTGAGGCCTCCGAACGCGTCATGGACGCTCCGGTACAGCCGGTAAAGCTGGTCGTACACCCTGCGGCCGCCGGCGCCCGGGCGGTACTTCACGCTCTTCAGCGAGGTCATCGCGCGCTGGGCCGCGGGAAAATCGGGATGGGCTCCGGCGAGGACCGCGGCCGAGACGGCGGCGCCCAGGGCGCAGGCCTGGCTGGAGCCGGCCACCCTCATTTCGCATCCGAGCACGTCGGCGTAAATCTGCATCAGCAGCGGATTCTTCTCGGCTATGCCGCCCGCGCACACGACGCGGTCGACCGGAACGCCGTATTCGCGGATGCGCTCCACGATCGCGCGCGCGCCAAAGGCCGTCGCCTCGATGAGCGCGCGGTAGATCTCGGCGCGGGTCGTGTGCAGGGTGGATCCCAGGACGAGCCCGGTCAGCATCGGATCGACGAGGATCGTCCGGTTTCCGTTGTTCCAATCGAGGGCGAGGAGGCCCGACTGGCCCGGCTTCGATCCGGCCGCCTCGCGGGTCAGCGCCTCATGGAGCGCGTCCTGTCCGCCGCAGACGACCTCGACCCACCACTTGAAGATGTCGCCGACCGCCGACTGGCCGGCCTCGATTCCGTAGTAGCCGGGCAGGATGGCCCCCTTGACGATCCCGCAGATGCCGGGGATGTCGGGCACGGACTTGCCGGCCGAAACGACGCCGCAGTCGCAGGTGGAGGTCCCGATCACCTTGACAAGGGTCCCCTCGGTGACGCCGCAGCCGATCGCCCCGTAGTGGACGTCGAATTCCCCGATCGCGATCGGGATATTGGCCGGCAGCTTGAGCCGCCTTGCCCATGCCTGGGAGAGCCTTCCCGCGGGCTCGGTCGCATCGTGCGCCCTCGCGTAAAGCCGGTCGCGCAGGGGGGCGAGCCGGGGATCGAGAAGGGCGAGGAACTTCTTGTCGGGCAGACCCCCCCATTCGTCGCAATAAAGCGCCTTGTGGCCTGCTGCGCAGACCCCGCGCTTCACCTGCCTGGGATCGGAGACGCCGGCCAGAAGCGAGGGAATCCAGTCGGCGAGTTCCACCCACGAATAGGCGGCATTGAACACCCTCGGATCCACGGAGAGGCAGTGAAGGATCTTCGACCAGAACCATTCCGAGGAATAGGTGTTGCCGCACTTTGCTATGTAGCGCGGTCGGTGCCTGGCGGCCGTCTCCGTGATGCGCGCGGCCTCGCGCCAGGAGGTGTGATCCTTCCACAGCCAGCATTGGGCGGACAGGTTGCCCCTCCACTTCCTTTCGAGGGCGAGCGGCCGGTTGTTGCGGTCGACGGGGATGGGGCTGGATCCGGTCGAATCGACCCCGAGGCCGATGATCCGGGAGGCGTCGAACCCGGGCTTTCGGCGCGCCTGGGCGAGGGCGGCTTTGATGCTGCGCTCAAGCCCGTCGACGTAGTCGCCCGGGTGCTGGCGGGCCAGGTGGTGGTCCTTCGGGTCGAGAAGGATTCCCTGCCGGCCGCTCGCGTAGGAGGCGACGGCCGTTCCCACCTCGGCGCCGTCGCGACAGCGCACGATCAGACAGCGGACGGAGTTGGTGCCGAAATCGAGGCCAAGGCTGTACATAGGATGCAAGGCGGCGGAAGGCGTTGCCTCCCGGAATATTGGGGGCGCTGCGCCGCCATGTAAACATTCGTCTGGCGGCGCCGGGCCCGGGGGCGCCGGCCGGCAATTTGCGAATGGCTTTTTCCCCGGGCCATCCTCTAGGCTCCCGTCCCTTTCTCCCTATGAACTTTTCTTCCCCCTTGTCGGGCGGGGCCGCGGCGCTCGCCGTCGCGGTTGCCCTGGGCCTCGCCGCCCCGGGCGCCCGTGCGGCGGCGGACGCCCAGGCCCTTCCGCCGGCCGACGCCCAGGCCGCTGCGCCGGCCGACACCCACATCGCCCCGGCGCCCGAAGTCCAGAACTCGGTCGTCAAGGTCTTCTCGACGGTGCGCTATCCGGACCCCTACCGGCCGTGGACAAAGCAGGCCCCGAACGAGGTCACGGGCTCGGGGGTCGTGATCGAGGGCAGGCGCATCCTGACCAATGCGCACGTGGTCCTCTACGCGAACCAGGTGCAGGTGCAGGCGAACCAATCGGGCGACAAAATCGCGGCGAGCGTCGAGTCGATCGCGCCGGGGATCGATCTGGCGGTGCTCAAGCTCTCCGACGAGACGTTCTTCGACTCGCACCGCGCGCTTCCGCGCGAGAGCAGGCTTCCCGAGATCAAGGATTCCGTCCTTGTCTACGGGTTTCCGACGGGCGGCACGAGCCTTTCGATCACCAAGGGGATCGTCTCGCGGATCGAGTTTGTCTCGTACAACTTCCCAGTATCGGGACTCCGGATTCAAATTGACGCGGCCATCAACCCCGGCAACAGCGGGGGGCCCGCGGTCGCGGGCGACAAGATGGTCGGGCTCGCCTTCAGCCACCTCGGTGGGGCGGAGAACATCGGCTACATCATCCCCTGCGAGGAGATCGAGTTCTTCCTGGGGCAGGTCGCCAAGGGGGGCCGGTACGGCAAGCCCGGCCTGTATGACGAAATGCAAACGCTCGAGAACCCCGCGCTGCGGGCCTACCTCAAGCTGGACAAGTCGGTCTCGGGGCTGATCGTGACCAAGCCCGACAGCGCGGAGCCGGCCTATCCCCTCAGGAAGTGGGATGTCGTCACCCGGATCGGCTCGGAACCGATCGACGACGAGGGCATGATCCACCTCAACGGCGACCTGAGGCTCGCGTTCGAGTACATGGTCCAGAAGATCGCCCGGAACGGAAAGGTGCCCCTGACGATCTACCGCCAGGGCAAGGCGATCGACGTCCAGCTGCCTGTCGCCTCCGACCGCCCGATGCTCATAAACGATCTCGCGGGCGAGTATCCCGCCTACTTCATACTCGGGCCCGTTGTGTTCACAGCCGTCACCCGCAGCTATTTTGACGGAATCAACCCCCGGGCGCTCTCAGCCCTGAGCGTGGAAGGGAGCCCGCTGACTTCCCGCAGGGGCGACCGGCCCGCGTTTCCGGGCGAGCAGCTGGTCGCCGTCGCCTCGCCGTTTCTGCCGCACCAGATCGCGAACAACTATGGAAATCCCCAGGCCAAGGTCGTCGAGGCCGTGAACGGAATTCCGGTCAGGAACCTGGGACAGTTGGTCGAGCTGTTCCGCGATTCCAAGGACGAGTTCGTGCGGATCGAATTCGCGGGCCGGGCGACTGAAACGCTGGTTTTCAAGCGGCAGGAGCTGCTCTCGGCGACCGACGACATCCTGACCGACAACGGGATCCGAAGCCAGGGTTCGCCGGACCTGATGAGCGTTTGGAACCGCCCGCCTGCGGCCCACTGACGAGACCCCGTCCGGATTGTCGAACCTTGCCCGCGGCGACAGGGGTAGGTTGCCGCGGGCAAGGGGACCGGACTGCTGATCAACTGGACCTGGCGGAGTCTTTTCGGGATTTCAGCCTGCAATCTCTGGTGTTGTGTGCCGCCAGGTTACGGACGGCCAGAATACGCCTCCGGATCGGCGATGTCTGCCGGACTTAGGCCAATACGCTTGTAGGGCGCCGCCTAATTGCGCCGTCGCCTGCCCTATGCGGCGTTCCGATCCGCCGGCGGAGTGGGGGGGGGGGGGCCGCCGGGAATCAAGCCAGCTTGCAGTGCCGGAGGCGCCCGGCCATGATCGGCGGCGACGACCCATGAACATCCCGCTCGCCGAGTCGTATTTTGAACGCGCCAACGAGCTTCTTGCCCGCGCCTGGGCCGAAAACGGCCCCGTTATTGCGCATGTGTCGCCGATCATCGGCAGGAGCATCGCCGACGGGGGCGTAATCCACACGTTCGGCAGCGGGCACAGCGAGCTCGTTTCCCGGGAGATCATCGGACGGGCCGGGGGGCTGGTTTGCGTTACGGGAATCATCGACCCAACCGGTGGGTTCGTCGAGAATCTGCCCGGTTATGGAACCCGGCTGGCGGAGCGCTATGACCGGCAGTACGAATTGAGAAGCGGCGAGACCATCATCGTCATCTCCAATTCCGGGAAGAACGGCTCGCCGATCGAGGTTGCCCAATACGCCAAGGGGAAGGGCCTCAACGTCGTCGCCCTGACCTGCCTTGCGATGTCCCGGATCACGCCCTCGCAGCACCCGGGCGGAAAGCGTCTTTTCGAGTGCGCGGACTACGTCCTGGACAACGGGGGCGTGCCCGGCGACGCGATCGTTGAGCTGGGGAAGTCGGCCGGAGCCCTTTTGAAGGCCGGCCCGACGAGCACCGTGATCGGCTGTTCGGTGCTCAATTGGCTTATGTTATCCGTCATGGATTGGCTGAAAGCGGGCCGCCATCCGCTTCCCATTCTCAAAAGCCAGAATCTGCCGGGGGCGATCGAGCACAACCGGGCCCTCGCCAGGAAATACGAGGGTCGGCTCTCGCGCCAGCTGGCCTGAACCGGGATCGAATGAGCCTCAAACTGGGCGTCGACGGAGGAGGGACGAAGACCGAGTGCATATTGGTCGATGGCTCGGGAGCGATAATGGCAAGCCATCGGGCCGAGGGCTGTAATCCGAGCATCGTCGGCCCCAAGGCGGCCAGGCGCGTGCTCACCGATGCGATTGGCGCCCTCCTTTCCTCGCCCCCCGCGGGCCGCCCGCCCCTCTCCATTTCTTCGACGCTTCTTTGCATGGCGGGAAGCCGCATATTCTGGCGCGAATTCGCCGCCGGCCTCGCCGGCCTCGGCCGTGTCATCGCGGTCGACGACTCCATCCCCGTCCTCGAGCTCGCGACAGGCGGCGGCCCCGGCCTCGTGATTCACGCGGGAACCGGCTCCTTCGTCGCCGCCCGCGCTCCGCTCGGGCCTGTCCCCCCTGACGAGGCTGTCCCCTCCAACAAGGCTGTCCCCTCCAACAAGGCTGTCCCCTTTGACGAGGCTGTCCCTTTTGACGAGGCTGTCCCTTTTGGTCTCGTCCACTATGCGGGCGGGCTCGGATGGCGAATTGGGGATCCAGGGAGCGGGTATGACATTGGGCGGAGGGCGGTTGCGCGCGGGCTCCTCGAACTGCAGGGATGGATGCCGGATTCGGGGATCGGGGGGCTGTTGCAGGACTACACGGGGTTGAAGGATGCAAATGCGATCGGCCGGGATTTCAACCGTGAGAAGACGGCGAACGCGAGGACAGCGGGGCTTTCCCCGGAGGTGCTCCGGCTCGCGGAGTCGGGGAACGCGGCCGCCCGGGATATCGCGGTCGAATCAGCGGCCGAACTCCTGGCACTGGCCGTTCGGGTTGCGGCCAGGCTGCTTCCGGAAACGCCCGCGCACGAGGTTAACGCCGGACTCAGCGGGCCGATCCTGACCCGCCCGTTTGTCGCCCGGGCTTTGCAGGAACGCTCACCCTTCGTCTTCAAGGCAATTGGCGACGCCCCGATCGAGGGTGTGCGGCGCCTGCTTGCGCGATTGGGCTAGCCTTGGAATCAGCTCACTGCCAGTCGAGGATCAACCGCGTGTAATAGGTCGTGTCGAGCCTCTTGAAGCCGGCGCTCGGCACACTGTTGTATTCATTCGACACCCCAAGCCGCAGCTTCCACGCCGGATTCGTGAGGGGGATCTGGTAAAAGCTGTCCTGCGTCACGAAATAGTTCGAGAAATCCGAAAGCGAAGGCACCGCCGTAATTCGCGTTCCGAACTCGGAGGTGCTCAGCTTGAGGTCGTTCGAGATTTCAAAGTCCAACGCGGCCGAATTTATTGTCGGTGTCTTGGGATCGTCATACCCGTCGTAGCGGTAGGCGAGACCGACGCGGGCCGTGAGCACGTCTTCCTTGCTGTTCAAGAGACTGTAGCCCGCGCCTGCCGCCGCAGTGTTGTAAAACCGGATGTCCATGATTCGGTCGAATCCCCCCTCGTCGCGCACGAACCAGGAGCTGTCCGCCGAAATATTGGCGGCGTAATCGACGCCCGCCTTGAACTGGTCCGCCGATTGGACCCCGGAGGTCACCTGGCGGTTGAACGCCGTGTAGTATTGGAGCGTGTCATCCGGGCCCACGAGCTTTGCCCGCATTCCGGCGGAGGTGCCGAGCTGGTCCTTGTTGCCGGACGTGCCTTCGACATCCACGCTCGCCTCGTAGGACCAATGGCGCTCGAGGGCGGCGATCTGCGGGTCCTTGGCGCCCGCTTCCCAGACGGCTGCGACCTTGGGTATGGTGGTCGAAACCGTGCCCGCGGCCCCCACGACCTGCATGGCGCCGTTTTGCATGGAGATCGGCCCCTGGATCCGGGTCCCGTCGGACAACCGCACCGACAGCGGGCCGTCGGTTGTAATCGCGGTCACCTCGCTTTGCTTGATCGTCAGATCGCCCGCAAAATCGGTCGTCACATAGACCGACCCGGCGTCGACCTTTGTAACCTTTCCGACGACCCGGGTGCCATTCTTGGTTTCAACGACATCTGCGGAGAGCCGGGCGCATCCTAGAACGGCGGCGGCCAGGCTTGCGGACAAGCAGAGGATTCGCAGGCAGGGATTTTTTTGCATATAAAGGACCTTGAGTGGAGTTTTCCCGGGCTTCGGAAGACAAACAAGCGAATATTCTGGATCGGTCCGGCGCCCGGCTGGACCGTGTCGGAGCGCCCTTCAGGCCGACTGGATCTTGTAAACTTAGGCGGGTTTTGGATCAACACCCAAGATTATGGGCTCTCGGGCCGGGGCATTCCGAATTCCCGCGGGCCCGATATTCCGCGGAGCCGCGCCGCGCCTTGCGGCTCGACACTTCGGGGCGGCCGGAGTTCGCTCGTCGGCGAATCTTCCGATGGCTCCCACCGTCCAGCGCAACCCCCTGATCGTCGCCGACCGATGGCGCGATTATCAACTGGTCGATTGCGGCGGCGGGATGAAGCAGGAGAGGTGGGGTCCCTATACGCTCATCCGGCCCGATCCGCAGATCCTGTGGCCCCGGCACGGCGCGGCCCCGGACGCCCCCTGGCCGCACTGGGACGGATTCTACCACCGCAGCGCCTCCGGCGGGGGAAACTGGGAGTTCCGCCGGCCGCTGCCCGAACAGTGGGAAATTCACTACGACCCGCTGTCCCTCAAGCTCAAGATCCGGCCAACCCTTTTCAAGCACACGGGGCTCTTCCCCGAGCAGGCCGTCAATTGGGACTGGTTCTCGGGGCTCATCGGCGCGGCGAAGGAGAAGGGCCGCCCCATCCATGTGCTCAATCTGTTCGGCTACACGGGAGCGGCGACCTGCGCCGCCGCATCGGCGGGCGCCAGCGTCTGCCACGTCGACGCCGCCGAAGGCATGGTCAAGTGGTGCCGCGAGAACGCGGAACTGAGCGGTCTGAAGTCGGCCCCGATCCGCTACATTGTGGACGACTGCCTGAAGTTCGCCCGCCGGGAGATCAAGCGCGGCCGCCGGTATGAGGCGATCATCATGGACCCGCCGACCTTCGGCCGCGGCTCCGCCGGCGAGATGTGGAAACTCGAGGAGGACCTGTGGCCCCTCCTGGAGGAGTGCCGCGCCCTCCTATCCGACGATCCGCTTTTCTTCCTCGTCAATGCGTACACGGCCCGGCTGTCGCCGACCGTGGTCGCCAATCTGCTCTGCGCGCTGTTCGGGCCGGGTGGCGGGAGGATCTCGGCGGGCGAGATCGGACTTCCGATCCATCGCGACGGGAAGGTCCTTCCCTGCGGAATCTACGGGCGCTGGCAGCCCTGAGGGCGGGGGCGCAGGGTCACCGGGCCTTTGCGTACTCGGCGTACTGTTCGGCGATCCCCGAGGCCACCTCGTCGCCGAGGTGGAAGAAAAAGCGGTAGCGCAGCGTCAGGCTCCCGCCCGCCGGGACCGCATAATCGCCCAGGTGCGGCTGGTCCCTGAGGTTCTCATAGTCATGCTGGCCGAACGGATTGGCGCCGAACAGCCCGTAGTCGCGCGCCATCCACCACGTCGGATGCCGCAAATTCTGCGGGCTGTCGAAGATCGCCACCCCGTAGGTCCGGCCCGCGTGCTCGGCGTGGTAATCGGCCCAGTCCGCCCGCTTGCCCCACGCCTGAGCGTCCCGGTCGCCATTTGCGGTGACGATATGGCCGGTGCCGCCGACCGGGCCCCGCCTGGTCTTGCGGGCCATGGTCATCCACTCGGCCACGCGGACGGCCATGGTGCCGTCCTTGTTGTCGCCGAACAGCAGGGGGCGGTCCGCAGGCGCATTCAGGGTGATCTCAAAGTCGATGAAACGGCCGGCGTCGCTCGCGTGAAACCGGAGCGTCCGCTCGTCGGTGCAGACCAGCACCCCGTCGTGGTCCAGCCAGCGGTCGCGAACGTGGATCACCCCGACCCTGCCGCTGGTCGTCTCCACAGCCCCGTCGACGACGGTGTGGCCCTTGTTCGCCGGGGCCGCCTCGTTGTCTCCCGTGCCCTCGTTCCAGAAGTCGACGCCGCCGACCATGCTGTGGGCGAAAAAGAAGGAGCGGTGCCACGGATGGTCTTGTTCCTCGCCCGGCGTGTTCTTCATCGGAAAATCGCGGGTGAGCGGAGTTCCGTCGGGCGCCAGGATCGGGTAGCAGTACGACCGGCTCGCCCCCTCATAGACGTATTCGGTGAACAGCTGCCCGCCGATTTCGACGCGAATCCGACCGTCGCCCTGGATGAGCTTCACGTCGCCGGAGGAGGCCGATCCGGGGTCTCCCGCGGCCGGCTGGGCCTTGAGTGAAAGTCCGCAGGCCAGGGCCAGCGAGAGGGCGAGGGCGGGAAAAAGGGGCGGGATGGGGGTTTTCACGGGCGCAAATCTCCGCGAGGAAGCGGCCCGCCGCAACCGGAAATGCCCTTTGGCGCCGCCTGGGACGCACCCCCCGTCAAGTCCCGTACAGCCGGTCCCCAAAATCGCCGAGGCCGGGTAGGATGTATTTTCTTGAATTGAGGGCCCTGTCCAACGCCGCCGCAAAAATCGGAACGTCCGGGTGCGTCCTGCCGACCAGCTCGAGCCCCTCGGGCGCAACGACGATGCACACAAGCTTCGGATCGGCCGCGCCCCGATCCTTGACAATCTGGATGGCCTGGGAAGCGGAGCCTCCGGTGGCGACCATGGGGTCGATCACGAAAACCCTCCGGCCCTCGAGGGGGGGCAGCTTGCAGTAGTAGCTTCGGGCCTTCGCGGTCTCATGGTCCCTCTCCAAACCGATGTAGCCCACGCTCACATCGGGAAACATGTCCAGGAACGGCTGAAGCATTCCCGTGCCGGCCCGAAGAATTGGGACGACGACCAGCGGAGTGTGGGCCAGGATCCTCCCGGAGGTCGGCTCGAGCGGGGTCTCGATCTTCTTCTCCTCGGTGACCAAATCCCGCGTCGCCTCGATCGCCAAAAGGAGGCTGAGCTGATAGGTCAGCGTGCGGTATGTCGCCGGATGGGTGGTCTTGTCCCGCAGATGCGTGACAATGTGGCGGGCGAGGGGGTGTTCGACCAGCCGAAGCCCGCCGCTCACAGGAAATCCCTTTCCACCTTGGTCTCGAGGAAGTGCTCGAACTCCCGCCGGAGTTCCTTCTGCTTTCCCCGCAGCCCCGGCATGAGGCTCAGCCAGTTGTACACTTCCTCGCGCAGGTGCTTCGGCATCACCGGCTCGATCTCGCGAACGCGGTCGAACGCCCGGACGCAGGCCGCCGCGATTGCGTCGCACATGCGCTGCGCGTCGGCCGAGCCGTGCTGGCCGGCAAGCCTCAGGACCTCGTCGAGCTTCCGGTGCCGGCGCTTCAGGATCGCCTTGTAGGACTCCAGGCTGTCGAGGATCACGTTGACCGTGCGCGGGAAATAGCTCGCCATCAGGGTCCAGGGGTCCTTCCCGTCGCCGCACCTGCGCAGGTCGCTTCGGAGGATCGCCGAGGGAATGTCGGCGAACTTGGCGAACATGAATTCGATCGCTATCGCCGCGTCGACCGCGGGCCCCTCAAAAATGAACAGCGCCAGATCGCAGCCGACCAGGGTCTTGATTCCCTGGTCGCGGATCGCGCGGGGGCGCCGGCCGGTCGGCTCGAGGTTCTGCGGCAGGGCGCAGAGATAGCGGCCGTGGGATTTTTCGTAGATCGCCTCGGCGAGGTATGCGTTTCCGATCAGGTGGTTCAGGCAATACATCTCGCCCGAAAAATAAACCGTGAGTTGACGCTGCTTTTTCATCTGCTGGCGGACGCGACCAGTATCGCGCGGGGCGCCTTCCGCTCAACGAAAATCATTTTCGGCGGGCGGGAGGGCCTCAGTCCCGCCACAGATAAAAGACGACCGTGACGGTCGCCGCAAAGACAAGGGTCGGCACGATCACCCAAAGCGGGCTGAAGGGCACGTGGTAATGGGGGACAGCCCAGGCGACGAGCGCGCATTTCAGCGCGATGACGATCCAGCAGATGAGGAGCAGCCGCTCCGTCCGGCGGTCCACCTCCGTGTGCCGGGGGATTTTGGACGACTCCACGAAGACGCGCTCGTAATCGATCGGGGTCCGTCGGGAGGTCGGAAAAAGATTGGCGAACATAAGCGGGTGGGGGAAAAAGCGGCTCAGCAGCGCCCGGTGAGTTTGCCGAGCTCCCTCAGATAACGGGCGGTGCCTCCGGAGAGCCAATCCATCTGCGGCTCTGAGAGGCGCCACTGCCAGTTGCCTTCGGGCTTTCCCGGGCTGTTCAGACGGGCATCCGATCCGAGCATGAGTATATCCTGAATCGGGATGACGGCAAGCTGGCTCACCGCGCCAAAGGACGCGCGGATCAGGTCCCAGCCGATCTCGGCCCCGCTGACCCGCAGGTAGCGCCGGACGTGGTCGCGCACCTGCTCGCCGGCCGCGGCGTACCAGCCGAGGGAGGTGTCGTTGTCGTGGGTTCCCGGATATACAACCTGGTTCTTGATCAGGTTGTGCGGGAGATAAAGGTTGGACTCGTCGCCCCCGAAGGCGAATTGCAGCACGGCCATTCCCGGGAGCCCCGTTTCCTCCCGCAGTTTGACGACGCCTGGAGTCAAAAGCCCCAGGTCCTCCGCGATGATCCTGGCCCCGGGCTGCGCCCGCTGGATCGCCCGGAACAGGTCGATGCCCGGCCCCGGCACCCACTCGCCGATCCGCGCATTGGCGGCGGGAAGGGGGATGCGCCAATACGAGTCGAATCCGCGGAAATGGTCGATCCTCGCGACATCGTACAGCTCGAATGCGGCGCGCATCCGCGAGAGCCACCAGGCGTAGCCGTCGGACGCGTGGCGCTTCCACGCGTAGAGCGGATTGCCCCACAGCTGGCCGTCGGCCGAAAAGTAGTCCGGCGGCACGCCGGCCACGGCCACCGGCCGGCCGGTCGCCTGGTCCAGCTCGAACAACTCGGGATGCGACCACACATCGGCCGAATCGGCCGCGACAAAGATCGGCAGGTCGCCGATGATCGCGATGTTTCGCAGTGCGGCCGCCTTCCGGACCCGCCGCCACTGGGCGAAGAAGACGTACTGGTTGAACCGGTGCGCTTCGCACGCGGAGGCGAGCTTCTCACGGAGCCGGGAGCGGGTGGCCTTTGCGAAAACCCGGGATTCGGCGGGCCACTCGGTCCACGCCGTGCCGCCGTGGTGGTCCTTGAGCGCCCGGAACAGGGCGTAGGCGTCAAGCCAGGCCGCCTGGCGTTTTTTGAAATCCTCGAAGCCCTCGCCGTCGAGGGAGGGGGATCCGCTTTTCTCGTAGCGCTCGAATGCGGCATGAAGCAGCGCCCACTTGATCCGGTAAAGGGCTCCGTAATCGACGCGTTCGGGCTTCAGCTGGGTGATCGGTGTGAGTTCGGCCGCCTTGAACAGCCCCCGCGACGCCAGTTCGCCCAGGTCGATCAGGTAGGGGTTCCCGGCGAACACGGAGAAACACTGGTACGGCGAGTCCCCGTAGCCGGTCGGGCCGAGCGGGCAGATCTGCCAGTTGCTCATTCCCGCCGCCTGCAGAAAATCGAGAAAACGGTCCACCTGCACGTCGAAGGTGCCGATCCCCTGATGGCCCGGCAGGCAGCTGGGATGGAGAAGGACGCCAGCCCCGCGCTTCTCCAGCCAATTAAACAACGGTGTTTGCATACTCGGTTCGATTAAGACGCTCGGTCGGCATTTTGAACAGGTTATTACTCGGCTTCTCGCAAGCCTCATGGGACAGGCACCGAGAGGGGACAGCCTCCTGAATGGGGACAGCCTCCGCGGGGGGACAGGCACCCGCGGTGGCAGGCTCGCTTTTGGAACGCAGGCGTGCTAAATTTGTCCTAATTCGGCAGCAATTCTGATACTTCCCGAACTCTTCATTCAAAGGAGCGCACCATGAAAAGGATCTCCCTGCTGGCCGCAGCGGTTGGATTGGTCGCCGCCGGCGCACTTTACGGCGCGGATGCGCCAAAGACCCCAAGGGCCGAGATCAACTTCGACCACCCGGACAAATTCACGGACATCAAGGATGAGATGTACCCTACCGACCAGGGACAGCAGGCGATCCTGGACAGGATTCGCGATTTTCTGGTCGTGGAGGCGAGGGAATACATTCCCGAGGGATGCAAGCTGACGATGACGTTCACGGATATCCGATTGGCCGGGGAATTTGAGCCCTGGCGCGGACCCAGGTGGGATCAAACGCGAATCGTTACGCCCCTGTACCCGCCCCGATTCGTGTTCAATTGGACCGTCACCGATGCCGCCGGAAGGACAATCAAGCAGGGCCAGGAGGATATTCGCGATGTTGCCTTTTATTTGCGAGTTACGCTGGATCCCCAGGATCCCCTCAGGTATGAAAAGAGCATTCTCGGCGATTGGATGAGGGGCAGCCTGGGCAACGTAAGGCAAATGGTCGCCTCGAACTGAACCCGGCGGGAATTCAGGGTGGAATGACCGGCCCGCGGCGGCCCCGGGGACCCTCCCAGATTAGCCTTGCATCAAGTTCCTTTCTGTGCGTTTTTTGCGCCCTCGTTAGAGATAGCGTTTTGATGACAGCTTCTGGTGAGTCGTTGGCTGAGCAGGTAGCTTAAGTGATGATTTCGAAACCCAATGGTGGGAACGGACTGGCAGCGGACGGTGGCTCTACGAAATCAACAAATGGCTAATTCCAAACTTTACGTTGGGAACCTGTCCTTTAAGACCACAGAAGACGAGCTTCGCGCCCACTTCGGGCAGTTCGGCACCGTTACCGACGTATATGTCGCCATGGACAAGATGACGGGCCGCCCCCGCGGCTTCGCTTTCGTGACCATGGGAACCGAGGAGGAGGCCAAGACCGCAGCTGAGAAGGTCAATGGATCCGAACTCGGCGGCAGGCAGCTCACGGTCAATGAGGCTCGTCCAAAGGAAGAGCGCCCGGGCGGCGGCTTCGGCGGCGGCGGCGGCGGACGCGGCTTTGGAGGCGGCGGCGGCGGGCGCGGCTTTGGCGGCGGCGGCGGAGGCGGCGGCGGCGGTCATCGCGATCGCGGCGAGCGCCGTTACTGACCCCATCCCGGTTTTTAAACCGGAACCCGGTTTGCAAAAGACGGGGGCCTCGAAAGGCCCCGTCTTTTTTTTGCATTCGCAACCGGAAGGCCGCCGCGCCGCAGATCAGGCTTGGCGTCGCCTCGATCTGTCCCCTTTCATTGGCTGTCCCTTGTCAAAACCGGCCCTCCTCAAGCATCTCGCCGAACTGCAGGCCTGCACCCGCTGCCCGCGAATGCACAGGCCGGTGGTCGTCGGCCGCCCCGTCTTGAGCAAGGTGATCCTGGTCGGCCAGGCTCCGGGCGACAGGGAGCCCAAGCTCGGCCGCCCCTTTGCCTGGACAGCCGGCCGCACGCTTTTCAAGTGGTTTGCCGAGGCGTTGGGCTGGACCGAGGACGAGGCGCGCGACCGGCTGTATTTCGCCGCCGTCTGCCGCTGCTTCCCTGGAAAGCGCCCCGAAGGCGGCGACCGGGTTCCCGCCCCCGATGAGATTGCCGCCTGCGCAAACTGGCTTGAGCGCGAATTCCTGATCCTCCGGCCCTCCCTCGTAATCCCGGTTGGAAAGCTGGCGCTCAGCCAGTTTCTTCCGGCTTCGCCCCTGGATCAGGTGATCGGCAGGCATTTTTCCATCTCCTACCGCGGCCATTTGGCAGATTGCATCCCCCTCCCGCACCCGTCGGGCGCCTCCCCCTGGCACCGGATGGAGCCCGGAAAGACCCTCCTTCGCAACGCCCTTGCCCTCATCGCCGCCCACCCTGCGCTCGCGGACATCGGATAGCCCCAGTTTTCGCTTCCCTCGGAAAGCCTTCCCGGTTTCTTATCCCCCAAATCACACCATGCGCCTTCTCCACGCGACCGTCCTGTTTGCCGCGGTGGCCTGCCTCAGTCCAGCCGCTCAAGCCCAGCGCGAGAAATTCTCCTACGACGACCTCGTGTACCTGGAAAAGACCTGGCCGAATGCGCAAAAGACAAACACGGGCATTCGCTATGTCATCCAAAAGCCGGGCCAGGGACAGCCTCCGAAGCCGGGCGACATGGTCCATGTGCTATACGTGGGCACCCTTTTGGACGGAACCCCGTTCGACAAGAACGAGGACAGGGACCACCCCTTCACGTTTCGGCTCGGCCGCGGGATCGTGATCCAGGGCTGGGACCAGGTCATCCAGCTGATGAAGCCCGGCGAAAAGCGCCTGGTCATCATTCCCCCGGAGCTGGCCTACGGCTCGCAGGGGGACGCGCCGAAAGTGCCCCGGGACGCCTCGCTCGTCTTCACGATCGAGCTTCTTGGCGTCGATCCCGAGCAGTAGCACCCCGGGGGGGCGCCGCCCCTAGTGCGCGACGTGCGTTGCGCTGAATTTCTGGTCGAATTCCGCCGTCGCCTGGGCCCGCGCGGCATCCGGCGCCAGCCCCTGGGAGACGAGATCGGACGTGCGCTTGTCCACCCAGCGCACCTTGAAGTCCTTTTCGCTTTCGGTCGCGATGTGGGAGCTTTCCTTCGGCGGCTTCGGCGCCGTGCTATTCGCCTTGCCCGACAACAGCGGAATATGCGTGAAGGACAGGAATGAGCAGCCCGAGCAAAGCCCGATGGCCAGCGCGGCGGCAAAAACGGAGAAAAGGCGCTTCATGTTGGCGTTAAAAAGACAATGGTGAACGGTACAAGGTCCGTCGGCGAGTGAAACTTTTTCCCGGGCCCCCGCTCAGGGCCGCGACTGCAGCGCGTCCCGCATCGCCCGGACGACCGCCGGCTCGGCAGCGACTCCGATGATCCCGTTTACAACGAACTGTATTCCAACGCAAACGAGCAGGAATCCCATGAGCTTCGTGAGGGCGTTCATCCCGTTGGACCCGATCACGACGACAATCCGGGTGGACAGCCGGAGGGTCGCATAGCTGATCCCCGCGACGATCAGGATTCCAAGGATGATCGCCACGTAGTCGAACCAGGCCGTCGCCAGCGAAGTGAATCCCACCGTGACGGCGATCGAGCCCGGCCCGCTCAGCATGGGCATGGCAAGGGGCGAGAAGGACACGTCCGGCTTTGCCCGCGCGGCCGGAGTCACTTGCTCGCTGAATTGCGCCTGCTCCGCCGGTCCGAGCAGCATTCGCCAGCCGATTCCGGCAACCAGCATCCCGCCGGCAATTCGCAGCCCCGGAATCGAGATCCCGAAGGCATTCATGATGAAGGTGCCAAACACGAGCGCCCCAACCAGGATCGCCACCATGTAAAAACACGCCCGGCGAAGCTGCTCCAGCCTCCTCTCCTGCGAATCGCCCTCGGTTATCGCAAGAAAGGTGGGTGTCGTCGCCAGCGGGTTGATGACGGGCAGAAGGCCGGCGACCGTGCCTAGAATCAGCTCCCAGGAGTGGGAAATATTGGACGGGTTCACGGGCGAAGGTATGGCCCCGAGCCCGGCTGGCGGCAACTGCCCTTTTTGGGGGCGTAAAGATGTTTCTTATTCACCGCTGTCACAGTATTAGTTATACGCAATATACTTATTTAAAGCATATTACATAATAATTCTGCCTCGAAAGACGCCCAAAATCGCCCTGAAACCGCACCATTTTTGTGCAACGCCAATCGCTGCGTACAAATTACCAATTGTTGCGGAGACGCCGCCTGCACCTGGGCCTACCATTGAAATTGATGAAAAGCGCTGCTCCCGAGAGTCTTCCGAAGACTGGTCAACGGCATGTCGAGCTCGGCCGCCAGGATGAGCCGTCGTTGCTTAACTTGTTGCAGGACCTTGAGCAACAGCACGGGTTCGTGCCCCGCGATGTCTCCGACGAAATTTCACGCGTCGTCGAGATAAAGCTCGAGCGAATCCGCCGCATCCAAAGCAAGCTCGAATCGACGACGCGCCGCGACGTGCTGCAGCACGTGGATCGATGGCGGAATGAGGAGGGCAACCTCATCATGATCCTCCATGCCATCCAGAACCAATACGGCTATGTGCCGCGCGAGGTCGCGATGGAGCTGTCGCGCGAACTAGGCGTCAAACTCGCCCGGATTTACGAGGTAATCACTTTCTATCATTACTTTAGGCTGCAGCCGCCCGGCGCCCACAATATCACGGTCTGCAACGGCACCGCCTGCTACCTGAAGGGCTCGACCGACCTTCTCAATGAGACCCGCACCCAGCTCGGAATCGCGGAGGGCCAGACCACCACGGACCGCCAGTTCCATTTCGAAGTCGTTCGCTGCATCGGTTGCTGCGGCATGGCGCCCGCAATGGTCGTGGACGGCAAGACTTGCGGCCACGTGAAAGCCACGGATATCGCCGGCTACATATCGACAATCAAGGCGCAGAAGGGGGCGACGAAGAAATGAAACTTACACGCGAAAATCTTGAATCAATTGCCGCACAGCCTCTTGTGGATCCACCGGAGTGGATTCGCGTGCAGCTCGACACGGGCGGAATCGCCGCCGGCGCAGAAGACGCTTTCTCCGCGCTCGCGAATCTGCGCAACGAACGCCACCTGGGCTTCACCATGCTTCGTGCCGGATCGATAGGCTATTCTTTCGCCGATCCCGTGGTTGAGGTGCAGACCGCCGGCATGCCGCGGGTCCATTATGGCTGCGTCACGCCCGATGTCGCCGGATCGATAATCGTACAACATATTATAGGCAAAACTCTTATTGATGACCATGTAATCGCGGCACGGACGCGTTCCCTCGAAATCAGCGCTCCGGTGACCCATATCCTGGTGCGCGATACGGGGCCAGGGTCGGCGAGCAAGACCGAGTTTTTCCAATTCTCTATTAATGAGGAGCTTAAGCGCCGCGGACTGTCGAACCGCGTGCAGGTTGCGCGGGCGCTCGACATCGGAATCTACAACCGCGGCGTGGTTGTGCAGCTCCTCCCTTCCGCCGTCACCTACGCCAATGTCCTGGCGCCCGACGTGGCGCGCATCGTCGCCGAGTCGGTCGAAAACAGCCGCGTGCTTGACGACCTTCTTTGGAAGACCCCGGACAAGCAGGTTCGAATCGCCCTTCGCCACTGCGGAGACGTCGATCCCTGCCGGCTCGACGACTACCTTCGCCGCGTCGGAGGCTACCAGGCCCTGCGCCGGGCGCTCTTCGATCTCACTCCGGAGCAGGTGATCGCCGAGATGAAGGCGAGCGCCCTCCGCGGCCGGGGCGGCGCTGGTTTCCCGACCTGGATGAAATGGCAGCTTACGCGCGCGCAGCCCGCGGCGCAGCGCTACGTGATCTGCAACGGCGATGAGGGGGATCCGGGCGCGTTCATGGACCGGAGCGTCCTCGAAAGCGATCCGCACGCCGTCCTGGAGGGCATGCTGATCGCAGCCTACGCGATGGGATCTTCAAAGGGCTATTTTTACATCCGCGCCGAGTATCCGAAAGCCGTCGAGCGCATCGATCGCGCGATCCTGGAGGCCCGCGAGCAGGGACTCCTCGGCGAGAATATCCTCGGGAGCGGCTTCTCATTCGAGGCCAAGATCCGCCTGGGCGCCGGTGCGTTCGTCTGCGGCGAGGAGACGGCGCTGATCGCCTCGATCGAGGGCAAGCGCGGCAGCCCGAGCCCCCGCCCGCCGTACCCGTCCGTGCGCGGCCTCTGGGGCATGCCGACCGCGATCAACAACGTCGAGACGCTCGCCTGCGTGCCGGCCATCCTCTCCAGGGGTGGAGCGTGGTTCGCGGGCTACGGCACAGCGACCTCAAAGGGGACGAAGGTCTTCGCCGTCACGGGCAAGGTCCGTAACGCCCAGCTGGTCGAGGTCCCGATGGGGACGACCCTGCGGGAAATCATCTTCGACATCTGCGGCGGAGTCATGGACGACAAGGAAATCAAGGCCGTGCAGACCGGGGGCCCGTCCGGCGGCGTGATCCCGGTCCAGCACCTCGACACCCCCGTCAGCTACGAGACCCTGCAGCAGCTGGGATCGATCATGGGCTCGGGCGGGATGCTCGTCATGGACAAGACCGATTCGATGGTCGAGGTGGCGAAATTCTACCTCAAGTTCTGCGTCGACGAATCCTGCGGCAAGTGCGCGCCGTGCCGAATCGGCGGATACCAGCTCCTGCAGATCCTCGACAAAATCTCCCGCGGCCGCGGCGGCCCAGACGACATCCTGCTGATCAGGCGCATCTGCCTCGCGATGCAGCGCGCCTCGCTCTGCGGGCTCGGCCAGACGGCCGCGAACCCCGTCCTTTCCACGCTTCGCTATTTCGGGGAGGAGTACAAGGCGTTCATCGACGGCGGGGCGGCCTACGCCCGGAAGGTGAGCCGCGTCCCGGCCGCCGGAACCGCCGCCGCATCCGCGCCGCCGCCTGTGCCGGCCGCAACCGCCGCCTCGCCGGCCTCCGGAGGGACCGTTTCATGATCACCGCACGCATCAACCAGATTGAAGTGCAGGTGCCGGAAGGCACGAGCATCCTCGACGCCGCCCGGCGCGTGCAGGTCAAGATCCCGACCCTGTGCAAGCACAAGGATCTCCACCCGACGGCCGCCTGCGGCATCTGCGTCGTCCGCAACAAGGGCGGCAACAAGCTCGTCCGCGCCTGCTGCACCCCGCTTGAAAACGGCATGGAGATCGCGACGCACGACCACGAAATCGTCGACGTCCGCCGCTCCACGCTCGAGCTCATCCTCTCGAACCACCCGCAGGCCTGCCTGACGTGCGGCCGCAACGGCGAGTGCGAGCTCCAGGCGCTTGCCGCCGACTTCAACATCCCGACGGACGCGATCAAGCGCTACGTGAAGCCAATCCCGCCCGACCGCTCCACCGGCTCGATCATCCTCGAATTCCAGAAGTGCATCAAGTGCGGCCGCTGCATCCAGGTATGCCAGGAGGTGCAGAACGTCTGGGCCCTGTCCTTCCTCGAGCGCGGAATCAACACCCGCATGGCGCCCGCGGGCGACATCACCCTCGCCGAATCGCCCTGCGTGAAGTGCGGCCAGTGCTCCGCGCACTGCCCGACCGGCGCGATCGTCGAGAACGACGAGACGGCCATCGTATGGGAGGCGCTGCACGATCCGAACAAGGTCTGCGTCGTCCAGATCGCGCCGTCCGTGCGCGTGACGGTCGGCGAGGCCTTCGGGCTGCCGCCGGGCACCAACCTCACGAAAAAGCTCTACGCGGCCCTCCGCCGCCTCGGATTCACGGCGGTCTTCGACACGAACTTCTCCGCCGACCTGACGATCGTCGAGGAGGCGAGCGAGTTCATCGAGAGATTCGTCCACAAGCGCGGCCCCCTGCCGCTGATCACCTCCTGCTGCCCGTCCTGGACGGATTTCATGGAGAAGAACCACTACGATTTCATCGACAACTTCTCCACGGCAAAGTCGCCCCAGCAGATGCTCGGCGTCCTCGCCAAGACCTATTACGCGCAAAAGCTCGGGATAGACCCCTCGAAGATGTTCGTCGTTTCGATCATGCCGTGCACGGCGAAGAAGTACGAGTTGTCCCGGACGGACGAGATGTATGCGTCGGGCTTCAAGGACGTCGACGTGGCGCTGACGACCCGCGAGCTGGCCCGGATGCTGAAGCAATCGGGAATCGAATTCCTCGCCCTCGAGGACGGCGCCCCCGATTCGATCCTGGGCGACTACACGGGGGCCGGCACGATCTTCGGCGCGACGGGCGGCGTCATGGAGGCGGCGCTGCGCACCGCGTATTTCTACGCGACGGGCGAGAAGCTCGCCGGGATCGAGCTCGAGGCCGTCCGCGGCCTTCAGGGGGTCAAGGAGGCGACGATCATGGTCGCGGGGGCGCCCGTCCGGGTCGCCGTCGCCCACGGGCTCGCCAATGTGGAGCAGGTCCTGGACCGGGTCCGCGACGCCTGGAGGGCGGGCCGGGAGACCCCGTATCACTTCATCGAGGTCATGGCCTGCCCCGGCGGCTGCATCGGCGGGGGCGGCCAGCCCTACGGCGTCGACAACGAGCGCCGGAAATTGCGCATTGCAGGACTGTATCAGGATGACCGAGACTCCGCTGTGCGATGCTCCCATGAAAATCCCGAGGTCATCCGCGTTTACGCGGACTTCCTCGGCAAACCGCTCGGCGCCCGCGCGCACGAACTGCTGCACACGCGCTACACCGCGCGTCCGCTTTACAAGAGGTAGCCGGATGCGATCCGGAGTCCTCGTGGCCGCGCTGCTAATCACCTCCGCCAGCGCGGCCGGGGAAGCGCCGGTATTGCTTCCGCCGTGGGTCGTCTCGGACACCCCGCTGCCCCCCGGTGCGGGCTCGGTCCGCGCGACCTCGCTATTGACCGACGATTCCTGGTCGGGAAGGGCGGTCGGGACCCTTTCCGAGGCGCTGAACCAGATTCCCGGCGCCATCCTCCAGGAAAGCTGGGGCGGATTCGAACCGCCCAGGATCTCCATCCGGGGCTCCGGTATCCAGAGCGCTCCCTCGAGCCGCGGGGTCGAGCTCCTTTTCGACGGATTCCCGCTCGGCCTCGCCGACGGCTCGTTCAACAGCTCGCTCCTGGCCCCCCTCCTCAGCGAACGGATCGAGGTGGAGCGGGGGATCGACGGCTGGCGGGCGTCGCCCGAAGTGGCCGGCGGCGAGCTCAATTTTCTCCGCATCCCCGCGGACCAGGACGCGGAGGGCCTGCGCTTCGAGGCCGGTTCCTTCGGCGAATTGAACGCCCTGGGCACGGAATCGCTCGTCCAGGGCGCGACGAGCGAGGCGACTGCGCTCTCCGTTTCGCAGCAGGACGGCTTCCGCGATCACAGCGGGCAGGCCCGGACGGCGCTCCTGGCCTCGCTGGGCCAGTCCTTCGGGGCCGATTCGCACGCCGATTTCGAAGTCTACCATGCGGAGGCCCGCTACGACGTTCCGGGCCCCCTTACGCTCGCGGCCGCGACCGGCGATCCCGCCGGCGTCTCGGCCGCCGTCCTCCGCGATCTCCCGGACCGCGCCTCCGCGATCACCCGCATCGCCGGCTCGTTTGACCACAAGGGCTCGGACTGGGATTTCGAGGCCGGGGCTTCGTTCGCGCACACGACGGACGACTTTCGCCAGCTCCAGCCCAACGGAGTCACGATCTCGAACAGCGACGATGCCGACCTGCGGGCGGTGCTCGACCGCCGATTCAGCGGCGGAGCGGGGCCGAACGAGCTCCGCCTCACGGCCACGGTGGACCGCGGCTGGCGCGACGAGGGGCGTTACCTCAATAATTTCGGCCAGACCGGCGCGGAATTCGCCGACTTCGGTCTCTTTCCGACCACCGCTGTCCTGGAACTCGAAGACACCTTTTCCATAGCTCCGAACCTCGCCGGCACCCTCGGCCTCGCCCGCACCGAATCGACCCGCGACATCGAGGACCACAGCGGCGTTCACCCCTCGTCGAACCTCGATCTGTCCTCGGGCGCCACCCTTCCCGCGGCGAGCCTTCGCTGGCGTTTCGCCCCCGGGGACACCGCATTTGCCGGTCTCTCCACGACCTCGGAAGCCCCGACCTTTGACGATCTTCTCGTCACAACGGGCGCTTACCCGGCGCTCGGAAGCCAAAGCGAGGCGTTGAGCGCGCAGCGGACGCTCACCGTCGAAATCGGCGCTCGCGGCAGCACCGGGCCGCTCGCCTGGGACGCGGCGGTCTACCGCGGTGCGTGGCAGAACGAAATCCTCGCCCTAGCCGACGCGAACGGCAATCCCCGCGGCTCCGTGAACGCAAGCCCGACGACGCACGAGGGAATCGAAACCTCCGCGCGATGGCTTCTCCTCGAGCGCCCGGTGCGCGTCTCGCTCAACGGCACGGCGACCTGGACCCACTTTGTGTTCGATGGCGATCCCGTTTACGGCACGAACCGTCTCGCGGGAAATCCGCCGTTTATCGGCACGGCCGAGCTCCTCGCCGACATCCCGAACGGGGGCTTCCTCGCCGCGGGCACGGACTGGACGGCGGGCGATACCCCCGTCGACCATGCGAACAAGCTCACCTACGGCGGCCAGGCCAGGTCCCACGTCCGCGCCGGCTGGCACTTTGCGCCGTCCTGGACAGTATTTGCGGAAGTGCAGAACGTCTTCAACCGCGCCACGATTGCGAGCACAGCCGGGGTCCTGGATCTCGCCCGCAACCCGTCGGGAACCGCGATCTTCCTCCCCGCTCCCGGGCGCTCCGTCGAATTCGGGGTGCAGTGGAGGCATTAGCTCCTCCCGGCCATGTTCGGAGCCATCGGCACGGCGCTCTGTTTCGCCCTGACTCCCGTCTTTGCGAATCGCTCGGCGAGCCGCCTCGGCAGCATTCCGGCCAACTTCTGGCGCCTCGTCATCGCGGCGATCGCGCTCGGACTCTGGGCGGTTCTTTTCGGGAGCGGCCTCCGCAGCGCGGCGTGGAGCTGTTTCTTTATGGGGGGAATCGCGGGCTTCGGCGTCGGCGGGGTTTCGATGTTCCTCTCCCTGCCCCGGCTAGGCTCGAGCCTATCGACCCTGATCGTGCAGTGCGTCTCCGCGCTGGCCGCCGCCGCGATTGAATTCGCGTGGCTCGGCACCTCGCTGACGGGAAGCCAGATGCTTTGGGCGGGCCTGACCCTCGCCGGCGTGGCGATCGGCCTTCTCCCGCGCAGCCTGGTGCGCGCCTCGCCGGAAAGATTCCGGGCGGGCGTCGGCTGGGCGCTTCTCTCCGCGGCCGGCCAGGGCGCGGGCGCCGTGTTCAGCCGAAAGGCATTCGCCGTCGCAGCGTCGCTGCACGAGCACGTCGATCCGGGCACCGCCGCTTATCACCGCGCCCTCGGCGGACTGGCGTTCGGCGGCATCGTCCTGGCCATCGTCGCATTCTCCGGCCGCGCAAGGCCGCTTCGCGACTTTCGGTCCTGGCCGTGGGTTTTGGGAAACGCCCTCACCGGTCCGATTCTCGGGGTGACCTGCTTTCAATGGGCGCTTCGCACGACGCCCGCCGGGCTCGTCCAGCCGATCGTCGCAATCGCGCCGCTTCTCACGGTTCCCTTCGCAATCCGGATCGAGCGCGCGGCCAGCCCCCGCCTGAGCTACTACGCCGGCGCCATCCTCGCGATCATTGGCGCCACGGGAATCGTGCTCGCGCGCTGATTTCGCCGGCTCAAGGGCTTCGAACCTCGGCCCGAATGACGATCGGGACGAGCCTTAGGCCTTTCCATATCTTTGGGAAGAATCCGATCGGCGAGTGCAAGGCCCGCAGGAGCCAGCCGAGCATCAGGCGGTCCGCCCAAACGGGAATTCCGACCTGCCGGTTGGAAAGGAAGGCGATCGCCGCCCCGGTGCAGATGATCGCGGGCCGGTAGGAGAGCCGGGAGACGAGGAAAAACCCGAGCCGCTCCTGGACCCCTCCGCGAATGTTCAAGATGACAAATGCCGGCCGTTTTTTCTCAATTTGCGCGAGAAGCTCGTCATCGCGCAGGCGCCCCGCCGGGTAAATGGGAGCCACGGTGCAGTCATCGGCCCCGACACCCAGGCCCTGGCCATTCAGCCACTCGCGGTTTGCCCGGGCATCCTCCGCCGATGGCATGACCCAGAAGGTCGCCCCGGCTCGGCGGAATTCGGGAAATGTCAGGAGTGCGCGAAGGTATCTCAGGCCGGATATCCGGGGGAGCCGCTCCCGTTTGAAGATCAGCCAGAGGAGGACGAAAAACCCGCTGTCGGTGATTGCAAGATCGCTCCCTTCCATGGCCTCACGGTGCGCGGGATCGATCGTGAGATCGACGAGTACCGGCGCCGATGGGACGACGATCAATCCGCCCCGCAACGTGCGGGCCAAAAGACCCTGAAGGCTGCCAACGTAAAACCGGAGTCCGAGGATGTTTTTTAAATCCTCATCCATCCCGCCTTTATGCAAGCCGCCCCAACGGGCGGCAACTTGGATTTTTCGGGCGGCCTCACCACCACTCGATCGGCCCCCTCGGCACGGGAATTCCCCCGATCTCGACGCCCTCATCCATGAATGACGCCACCATCGGCTTCATCCGATACTCCGGCAACAGCTCGCCCGCCGCGTCGCAGAACCGGCTTCGCCACTCCAGGTACTCCGCGATCGCCGCCTCGAATTCCGCCTTCGACCCGATCGTGTGCACCCGCTGCTTGAACGCCTTCGCGGGCCCGAACCTTTTCGCGTACCACGGAGCCACCTTTCGGAAAAGCCGGGCCCCGTGCTCCTCGCCGAAGAACTCGCAGTAGCGCTCGAAATGCCGGCGCATCACCCGCAGCCGTTCCTCAAAGCCCGCTTCCGCCTGCACCTCCCCCGTCCTCAGGTATGCCTCCGTCCTTCTGAAAATCCACGGATCGTAGAATGCGCCCCTGCCGATCCCCACGCCCGAGCACCCGGTCGCCTCGATCATGTGCTTCGCCGCCTCCGGGGTCGTGACATCCCCGTTTCCGATCACCGGAATCGAACGAACCGCTTCCACGACCGCCCGGATCCCCTCCAGATTCACCTTCCCGGAGAATCCCTGCGCCCGCGTCCTCCCATGGACGAATACCGCCGCGATGCCCGCCCCCTCGAGCGCCCTCGCCAGTTCCGGCGCCGTGATGTTTTCCGCATCCCATCCCAGGCGCATCTTTGCCGTCACCGGAATCTTCACCGCCGAGACCATTCCCTCCACCAGCCTAACCGTCCCCCGAAAATCCGTCATCATCGCCGACCCTCCCCCGATCTTCGTCACTTTCCTGACCGGGCAGCCCATGTTGATGTCCACGGCCTGAACCCCAAGTTCCTGGCACTTGACCGCCGCATCCCGCATTTCCTCGTCCACGCTGCCAAAAAGCTGCACCGCCAGCGGCCGATCCTCCCCGCAGCTCGCCACCAGCCTCATCGCCGCTGGATTCCCCTCGATCAGCGACCTCGCGTTCACCAGATCCGTCGTCGCCCATCCAAGCCCGCCCAGCTCCCTGACGGTCAGGCGCATGGGCAGGTTTGTGTAACCCGCCAATGGCGAGAGGAACAGGTTCGACGAGAGATTGTAGGGGCCGAGGCGCACGGGCGGTCTATTGGGTGACATTGCGGATCCCGAACCGCGTTGGCAACCGCCCGGCGGCCGATGCGTCGTTTGCCGTTTTGGCTTGCGGGCGCCTTTTCCCAGAAGGTATTAGATCACGTTCCGACGCTTGAGATGATGCCCGGGTGGTGGAATTGGTAGACACGCAGGTCTCAGAAGCCTGTGCCTTAACAGCATGGGGGTTCGAGTCCCCCCTCGGGCACCACCTGGTTGCGCAACTTTTTCGCGGACAGTAGTGGACAACGCGCTGCAAGTTATGGCGTTGCCACGACCGTTCGACGAACGCGGCACCAGAGCGCCGCCCAGACGGCCCAAGCCAGACCCGAAATCCACAAACCCGCTGCCAGTCCGGAAGGTTCGTAGTAAAACTGGATGAGATGATGGCCGGCGGCAAGCGGCGTTGCCCGGACCACATAATCGGCGGCCATAACCTGGTAGTCCGCCTGGCTGCTGCCGGGAAGCGACCGGGCATGCCAGTCCAGGCTGTACGGATCGGTGACCAAAAGAAGCGCTGGATTGGGAAGGTCCGCCTCGACCGTCAGCCGGTCGGCCGATTGTTCGATCACGCGGACGCGGCCGGGGACCGCGCTGGGTTGGGGTTGGGGACGAGGCTCGCGTTCCAAGAGCACCGTCCTCCGGGGATCGAAGCCCGGTTCGCCAAGAGCGGAGAGCAGTGCGCGCCGATCAGGCACCACGCGATAGCGCGAGACCAACTGGATCCGGTCCAGGGCGCCCGGTATTTCATGAGCCCTCAGCTGGGCCTGTGAGTCGGCGTAAAAAATATAGCGCAGGCGCAGGAGCGAGTAGATTGGGGAGGATTTGCTGAAGATCAGCTGCTGAGTCGCATGGTCGGGATCGCCGCCTTGGGTAAACGTCATGAACTCTGCGTACCGCCGTAGCAGCGCTGGGTCATCGCCCCAGATGTCGGCCGTGCCGATCAGAAAACCGTTATTGGGCACGATCAGATCCTGGATCCGATAATCTCCGGGGTGAGCGGCCAGGTACTCGGTGATTTCCGGGTGCACCGCGTCCGCGGCGTGAAAATATCCAGACTGGGTCACGGCGAAGGCGATCGTCTCGATCGGCAGCAGGGCCAGCAGCGCCAACCCCGCCCGGGGACGGAAACGCGTCGTGGCCAGTGCGGCCCCGCTTAGGATCGCCAGCGCTCCGGCTGTGGCGAGCGATTGGCCCGCTTGCGCACCGGCGGCCTGGATCGTGGCGGGTGCGGTGAAAGTGGCGGGAGGCAAATAACTTTCGCCGCTATCCCTGACGTTAGCGAGGAAAGGAGCGATCCGCTCCGGGTTTGACCCCAGTGCCCAGCCGCCGGCCACAAAGGCGCAGCCGAGCACACACGCCGCGAGTGCAAGAAAGAGGGGAGGCCGGCGGAGTCGCAGAAGGGCATCCGCCCCCCGTCCGATTGCCAGGACCAGGAAAAGCGCGGCGGGAAACGAGAATTTCGACCAGCCTCGGAAACGGCCGAGTCCCGGCCCGAATTCGTATAGCAGACGAAACAGCGGCGTGTGGCTGCCGAGCGCAAGGACCAGCAGCAGGGCAACTGCACCCAGATCCGAGCGCGTGGTGCGCCGGCTCAAGGGATCCGCCGTCGCCACCAGAATGAGAAAGAGTCCCGATACCCCGAGAAAGAGCGACATTTCCCAGGAGACCCAGCGTCCCCAATACAGATGCCGGATGGATTCGCCGAAGAATCCGGGCGCGACCGCAGTCAGCAGATTTTCAGGCGGAAAGGAAAACTCGCCAGCGACGACCATGTCGAGGTGCTGCTGGCGCAGCCCTTCGCCAGCCGCCGCCAGGCCGGGCAGAAGTTGCGCGGCCGCCAGTGCCGCTCCCAGGAGATAGGCGGCGCCCAAGCCGGGAAACGCGCGGCGTCGTGCCTCGGGCAGGGCCAGGGTCCGGACCGCGGCGCGGAGCAGCGCTGCCACGCCCAGACAGAACACATATTGAACTTGACCGGCCAGGATTTGGAAGGCCACTGCCGCGCCGGCGAGCAGCAGGCCCTGCCGCGTTCCGCTGTCCTGCCACTGATCGAGCCCGGCGAACATCCAGGGCGCCCACGCGAGGGTGCAAAGATTGGGTAGTTGCCCCGCGTAAAAATGGGGAAACACTGGTCCGGTTAGCGGCAGGATCAGCCCGCAGAGCGCAGCGGCGATCGGATGCAATCCGCGCTGGCTGGCCCAGCGGTACATTCCGCCGCTGAGGATGAATCCGTGGATCAGCAGGGACAGATGGGCCGCCCTGAATAGGGGAAAAACCAAGAAGAGGAGATTGGGTGGATAAAACACGGCTGATTGAAAGCCGGCGAGGAAGGGCTCTCCGGAGTACGTGTAGGGGTTCCATAGCGGCAGATGGCCTTTGCGCAGAGCTTCGGCGGCGAACGACCGCCACGCCAGAAATTGGTGGCTCAAATCCCCCGCATCCGAGCCGAACAGCAAATCCGGGGGCAGGAGGAAAATGACCGCGACCCCCGCCAAAAAAAGAAGGGTGGCCGCCCGCGGGCACCATCGTTTCCAATCCGGGGATTTCGGAGGGGCGACCATCTACCGGCAGGTTTGCCGGGCGGCGGGCGCAGGGCAAAAGGAAACGGGGTCGCGCCCCTGCATATTATTTTGGACGATCCGGCGGATTGGCCGATTTACTCGAATTGGCCGGGAACATTGACTGCGCTAAATGCGTTTTTTAGAATCTAGGTAGAGAACCGTGCCACAAATATGAAATCTCTACGTTGTTTCTTCCTCGCCTTGGCAGCACTGGCCTATTCCAGACTGCCCGCCCAATATACGACGGGCACTCTCATAAACACTTCCGCCCTGGTGACCTTGGCCCCGGGCGGGATGGCCACGGTGGGCTTTTTCGCCGCTACTCAAAACAGCCCGCAACCAGGCACCACCCTGCTTCTCCGAGCCGTGGGGCCCACTCTGACCACGTTTGGAATAAAGAACCCGGCGGCTTTGCCTCACCTCCGGCTATTCAATGCAAAGGGCCAAGACATCACTACCACTGTCGTCATTGGTTCGATTGACTGGAATGCCACTTTTGCCCTCGCGGGGGCGTTCCCGCTGACGGGTGGCGAACGTCCAATGTACGCTTACAACATTGGCCCCGTTGGTGGGCTCCAATCCGCGGGCTACACCGTTCAGGTCACCGATGATTCGGGGAATGGCGGAGCCGTTTTGATCGAGGTTTATGTCATTCCCGGCGTCGTAATTGTGCAAGGCGCGCCCACATGATCAGATTCATCGATAAGGAATTAGATTTATCCTACGGAGGCGTTAACATGGTTGAGACGACGCGAATATGAAAAAACTCCTCGCATTGACCCTATTGCTGGGCCTCACCGTGGCGACCTCGAGCTCCTGTGCCAGGTATAGGAGATTTGTGGAGACCAGGGCTGTTGTCCGTGTGATGGAAAAAAGGCAGACCGCGATATGGGGGTTCATAGGCATAACGAAGGCCAATCCGACGATCGATGACGTCAATAAGGTGCTTCGGGCACACGCCGGTCGTCCGACACCGAAGGTGGAGGAGCTGGGTAAGGTCCTCGAGGTTATCGATGTCAGCGGTTGTCCCTCGGAATTTAAGTCCGCATGGAATGATTACATCGAGGTCATGATGCATGCGGAAAAGTTTCCGTCTCCGCTGGCTCATGGAATTGCGTTGAGAGAAGCCAACGATAGACTCGCAGCGGCCGCTCGAGACGCGGGGGCAACACCGCCGTTTCGTTAAGACCGTTTTTGCCGATAAGGCTCGGGAGGGGTCGGTGCATTAGTTTCGCAATCTTGCCCCGACCCTTACCCAAGAGCAGGTGCGCTAAGAGAGCAGGCATAGCGCTTGACATGCAACCAAATGGTTGCATATTGTCGGGACATGGATGCTGTTTTCAAGGCTTTGGCTGATGGCAGCCGCCGAACGTTGCTGGACGAGTTGCGCAGGGCCAACGGGCAGACGTTGACCGAGCTGTGCGCTCCCCTCGACATGACGCGGCAGGCCGTCGCCAAGCACCTGGCACTGCTGGAGGCGGCGAACCTCGTCGTCACGGTTTGGCACGGGCGCGAAAAACGGCACTACCTCAACCCGGTGCCGTTGCACGAGATCTACGAGCGCTGGATTGGGAAATACGAACGCCGCCGCCTCCAGGCGCTGAGCGATCTCAAAAGAGGTCTCGAAAAACAAACAAAGGAATAGCCGTTATGGAAAAGCCCGAATTCGTCTACACCACGTACATCCGCACCACGCCGGAGAAGCTCTGGGAGGCGCTCACGAAAGGGGACTTCAGCGAAAAGTATTGGTTCGGCTTCCGCATCGAGGTCGAGCAGAGGGCCGGCGGAAGGCTCCGCATCCTGCCGCCCAGCGGCATGGAGGCGCACGGGGACCATGCGGGCGAGGTGCTCGAGTGCGAGCCTAACCGCAAGCTCGTCTACACGTGGAATCCCAAGGACAAGCCGGATGTGGCGGGCAAGCGCAAGAGCCTGTCCCGCGTCACGTATGAACTTACGCCGACGGGCCCGACGGTCCGGCTGCGGCTGATTCACGAAAATCTCCTCCCCGACGACATCGAGAAGAACCCGAACACCTTCCGGGGCATCAACAATGGCTGGCCGGCCGTCCTGAGCAGCCTGAAGAGCCTCCTGGAGACGGGAAAGGTGCCCGAGATCACCCTGGGTAACTGAGATCGGGCGCGGGCGGAAAGAAATGCGGCGCTCTGGGTGGCGGGTCGCCCCGTGCGCGCCATTCAACGGAGATCGGATTTCCGTCGTATGGCAGCCATGATCCAGTCCGTTAAACTCACGCTCATCGCCGAATGTTCCGAAACATAGCAGGTCCAGGAGCCATCGGCATTCCGAACCACGTCAGAGTTGCCTGTTTTCCTAACCCACGACTTTAGGGTTACGGTCACTGTTTGGGATGGATGAACTCCGAGGGTCTTCAGGATCCTGGCAGGCCGCGCCAGGAAGGCTTCCATGTTGGGATTGGAATAGGAGCCATCTTTTCTTTTCAGGGAATCGTCGACCCTGTAATCGAAGGCCAGGAGCTCTTTCTCCCAAACGGCCCTCGGAACGGTGTTGAGGGTGTCATTGTAGAATTTGCGCAGTGCGGCGTGGTCCTTGACAGGGTACTTGTTCAGCGGACCCTTGTACCCAATCCAGAAGCGGCCCGGTATGCTTTCATAGATCGGGGAGGCGGGATTCCAGTCGGCGGACAAAATCTTGTTGTTGGTCGGGTCCACGAGGACCCAGTTTCCCGACTCCTTGTCCCTCACAGCCACGCCCGTGTGTCCGCTGTCGCCCCTCTCGATTGCGGTGTAATTCAGAGCCGCCGCGTCAATGTAGATTGCCTCGAATCCCCGGGAGGTGATCAGGGAATAGAATGCGAAAGCGTAGTCCCCGCACCCGCAGCTCAATCCGCTCTGCAGGATTTCGGCCGGCGTGCGGTGGCGAAGAAAATCGTCCGGGACACCCGTCATCCTGACTCCACGAGCATCGAGGTCGTATTCCTTGTCATTATCCATCTCCTGGAGCTTCTGGACACGCGCCAGACCGGAAAGGATCGCGGTGTAGGTCGTTTCCTTGGCCAAGGCGGCGGGGGAAAGGAACACGAGTGCGATCCCAAGAAGCAGGGCGGGCTTTTGAGCGGGTTTTCGGCTCAGGGACGACATAAAAATCCTTCCGGGAGCGGGAATGGATCCGCGGGCAAGGCGATTATCCCGTCTAATGACAGACACGGCAATTTAAAAAGGGGGATGACGTTCGATTCGGTGGAGCACTTGCTCCAATTTCTCCGGCAGCCATTGTGAAGGCTCATGGCCCGCATGTTCGCCAATCTTTCCGAGTTGCCGGAGGGGGGCTCAACAACCCTGCCTGCCGGCCGCCGGCGGCTGGCTGCCTCGTTCCTGCTGGCCGGGTTTGCGTGCAATGTCACGGTCCTCTTTGTCCCCTTCATGGACATGCGGATCGGGCTCAGCAGGCAGCCGTATTCGCTTTTCCACACCACGGCGATGCTCTGGTCCTCGGGCCTGCAGGTGCTCGCCATCCTGGTCATGGCATTCTCGGTTGTATTCCCCTTTGTGAAGCTCGGCGTGCTCGCCTGGCTTTGCGGAGCCGGCGTGATAGACGGAGGCAGCCGCCGATGGCTCGCCTTGGTCGATCGCCTGGGCAAGTGGTCGATGCTGGATGTGTTTCTCGTGTGCCTCATCCTTGCCCTTTCCTCGGGGCAGCTCCTCGTGGGCGCTCGGCCGCTGATCGGGCTCCCGGTGTTTGTTTCAGCAATCGTCCTCAGCATGGCCAGCGGCGAACTCCTTTCGGCGGCCCTGCCGCATCGCGCGTTGCCGCGGCCGGTTTCAGCGCAGGCGCTGCAACGCAGCGGCTGGTGGCTGGCCCTGTCCGGAGTCGCCCTCGGCGGATCCCTGGGCCTGCCGTCCCTTCAGCTCCATGACTGGTTCGTGGCCGACAAGGCATACAGCGTCGCGACGGCGGTGCCGGCGCTTGTCCGCTCGGGCTCTCCGCTGCCGGCTGCGATCATCGCCGCATTCTTGATCGTCATTCCGGCGGCCACCTGGTCGGTCACCTGCCTCTGGTGGTGGCGCCTGCGATGCAACCGGGCGGACCAGCCGCTGTATCGCCTCATGCTTTTGGGCCGGCGCTGGAGCATGCTCGACGTTTTTGGCCTGGCGCTGGCGATTTTTGCCGTCGAAGGAGGAACCCTCATGAAGACCGAGGTGCGGTGGGGCGCCTTGGCGCTGGCGGCATTGGTGGGAGGCCAGATGGCCCTCCAGGCGGCCCTGGGTCGTGCATTCTCCCGGGATTGAAGGGTGGCGGCGGATCGCACCCGCGCCGCAGACGGCCTTCAATCGCTGTCAGCTCACTCGCTTGCGCCCAGCCACCCGAGCACGGGCGGGACAAGTTCGCCAAAATGGTAGGGAAGCGTCTCGTGCGTGGCCCCGGGCACCACGATCAGTTTGCTGCCTGGCAGGGCCTCCGAGTACAAGCGTCGCAAATCCGCCACCGGGACCACGTTGTCCCCGGCTCCACCAACGAAAAGGGCGGCAACCGGATGCCGGGCCAAAACCGTTGTCGTGTCCAGGTCGTCGGCATTGACATGCAACACGGCAGGCAGCTGCCTGAGACCGGCCCTTAGGAGCGACTGTGGCAGGATCTTAGCGTAATCGCGGCAGATGTTCAGCGTCGCGTCGGACAACACCCCATAGGGCGCAATGGCCACCACCCTGCCGACGCGCGGATCCACCGTTTTCCAGCGCAATGCCAGCGCCGCCCCGTATGAATCGCCGATGACCGCCACGGGAGGCGCCAGTTGATCCCGGTCCTTCAGCACATCGAGCAGCTGGCCCATATCCCGCGCCTCGACGACTCCATAGTAAATCATCTTCCCGGTGGACTTGCCGTGCCCGCGCAAATCCACCAGCACGCAGCGCCAGCCCTCCTGGGCGAGCTGAAACGCCCACGGCGCCATTGCGAATTCGGCGAGCCCGTAGCCATGCAGCAGGACCACGGTGCCCCGGGGCGCCGATGTCCAGGCGTTGGCCCTGGGAATATCGCCGCGGAACTCAAACCGGTATCGCGCATCACCCTGCTCAACGGATTTCGTCGAGATGACCTTCAGGTGATATTCAGCAGGTTCCACCACGCGGTAGCTCAATCGGGCCGGCGGAGGCCCCACATCCGCAAACCGTTCCGGGGAATTGGCGAGAAGGCTCTCGTTGAATGAGATCAGAACGGGCGCTGAGGGAGCCAGCCACTGAGGGTAGGTGTTCGGAGCCTGGGCCATTCGGCGGGCGATGAAGGTGCCGCAGCCCGCGTCAAAAACCGAAAGCAGGAGCGACAGTCCGGCCATCAGACACAAGGGCCGGATGTTTCCGGCGAAGCCATTGGGAAGTCGGTTCAAGGCGCGGTCGGCGGAGTTAAGGTCTTCAAATCACACCAACCGAAAACCCGTTCCATGGGCAAGACCGGGATACTCGCACCCTGCATGGGATCCACCGGAGGCGGGCAGGCTTGACCCGATTCGCCCCGGAGAGCATGACATGACCCCCTCAGGGCGACGCTCAAGGCCGAGATCGCCGTGAAGACCGGTTGCCCGGCCCCGAACAGACGCGACGGAAAAATCAGCCAAGGAGTGAAAATGAAAAGACGGCAATTCCTGAAGAATGTCGGTTATGCGACGGCGGCAGCCGCGTTTGGATCGTTGCCGAAGCTCGCCTGGGCCGACGAAAAATCGAAGCTGAAGATCACCGATATCCGCCTTGTCGTAACCAAGCCGAAGAAGCCCTATCCGGACTACACGCCGGCGCCGGGATCGTGGTCCACAGGGCAGGTGGAAGTCTCCGCGCCGCTCAACATCTATCCCGAGTACAAGCCGGCCCGCAGCCTTTTTGCGCCGGTACCGCCTTATGTCACGACCATCACCGTCGAGGTGACGACGGACAAGGGCATAAAGGGCTACGGTGACGGCGGCCCCGGCGGCGGGCCGATCGTCCTGGGCCACTTGAAGAAGCTCATGATGGGCCGCGACCCTTTTGATCTCGAGCGCAATTGGGACATCAACTGGCGCGCGACGGAATCCTACGGGCAGGAGGGCGTCACCATGAACGCGATCAGCGCCTTCGACAACGCACTGTGGGACATCGTCGGAAAGGCGCTCGGGGTCCCGATCTATGAGCTCCTTGGCGGCGAGACAAAGCCCCGGATCCCCGTCTACTGCACCGGCAACGACGTCGAGCAGCACGTCGAGCACGGATTCAAGGGGGTCAAGCTGGCAATGCCCTACGGTCCGCCGAGCGGCCGCGAGGGCCAGCGCGGCAACGTGGCGCTCGTTGAGCGCGCGCGCAAGGCCGTCGGCGACGACGGCGACGTCATGTGCGACTGCTGGATGTCCTGGGACGAACCCTACACGCTGGAGATGGCACGGATGCTCGAGCCCTACCGGGTGAAGTGGCTGGAGGAGGTGCTTCCGCCGTACGATTTCGAGGGATTCGGACGGCTGAAGCGGGAGATCCACTCGACGATGCTCACCTGCGGCGAGCACGTGTACGGCCGGTATGGCTTCCGGCGGCTTCTCGCGGCCGACGGGGCGTCGATCTGGCAGCCCGACGTCACCTGGTGCGGCGGCATGACCGAGCTGCGCCGCATCGGCGCCCTCGCGGACACCTACGACATACCCGTGATTCCACACGCCGGCGGCTTGAACGGGGCGTCGCACTGGACGATCGCGAACGTCAACGGCCCGATGTCGGAGCTGTTCATGCCCGCCCCCGGCGGACCGAAGGAGGTCTACGACCTCTTCGACGAGCTCTATGAAGTCACCAAGGGGCCCGCGGGGCTGTACATGCATCCGCCGCGCCGCCCGGGGTGGGGCACGGAGATCGAGGTCGTCGGCTAGCCGGCCGGCGCCTCACCGGCGCCCGGGCAGCGCGAACGACAGAATGTCCCCGCCGGAGGCGATGGCGACGTACTGCCGGCCTTCGATGGCGTAGGTCATCGGGGAGGCCTTGATCGGGTGGTTTGTCTCAAAATGCCAGAGATGCCCGCCCGTCCGGGCGTCGGCTGCGGCAATTCCTCCGCTGCTCTCGCCGAAGAAGACGAGCCCGCCGGCGGTGGACATCACGCCCGAGTAGTTGGTTTGGGCCGAACCGGGCAGATCCATCTGCCATGCCACCTTCCCGGTTTGGATGTCGAAGGCGCGAAGGAGCTTGCGCGGCGGATCGGCGGGGTTCGAGTAGCTGCCGTAGCCGCCCTCCCAGGCCTTGCGGTAAACCGTGTAGTCCTCGACCGTCATGACGTAATACAGACCGGTGTCGGGGTCGAAGGCGGTGGAATACCAGTTTGTCGCGCCCCGTACCGCCGGGGCGGTGACGACCCCCTGGGTGTCGGTCTCGTTGTTGGGCAAAAGCTGCGGGGTCCAATCCCGCGGATTGATGCCGCTCGCCCAAGTCAGCTTGTCCACCATCCGGCTGGCCAGGACGGGCTTTCCGGTCTCCCGGTCGAGAATGTAGAAAAAGCCATTGCGATTGGCATGGAACAGGAGCTTGCGGTCCCGCCCCCGCCACTTCACGTCGGCGAGGACGATCGGCTCGTTGGCGTCCCAATCGTGGAGATCGTGCGGGGTAAACTGATAGTACCACAGCATCCGGCCCGTCTTCAAATCGATGGCCAGGTCGCAGTCGGTGAACAAATTGCTGCCCAGGCGCTCGTCGCCGTCGGTGTCGGGGTGCGGATTGCCGACGGCCCAATAGAGAACGTCGGAATCCGGGTCCACGCTGCCGGTGAGCCAGGTGGCGCCGCCGCCCTCCTGGAGCGCCGTGCCCTTCCAGGTGTCGGAGCCGGGCCCGGGTTCTCCATACTGCGGTATGGTCCAAAGCCTCCAGACCAGCTCCCCGTTCGTCGGATCATGGGCTGCGACAAATCCGCGTATCCCGTTGTCGCCGCCGCTTACCCCGCTGACCACAAGGCCGTCCGCGACCAGCGGCGCGGCCGTGGCGCCGTAATTGCCGGGTGCGCCCGGCGGCGGCGTGACGACGTCCCAAAGCAGGGCCCCCGTCAGGCGATCCAGCGCGATCAAATGGGCGTTGTCGGTTTGATAGAAGACGCGGTCTCCCAGAACCGCGACACCGCGGTTGACGCCGACCGCCGCGTCGCCGGGGATCGTCGAGGCGGGGCTTCTCGGCCGCTGGTATCGCCAGATCTCCCGGCCGGTCTTCCCGCTCAGGGCATAGACCTGGTTGTTTCCCGTCGCATACATGACCCCGTCGATCACGACCGGCGTCGTCTCCAGGCTGCCAAAGGGAATCGTGTAGAGCCATTGCAGCTGCAGGCCCGAAACGTTTGACCGGTTGACCTGGTCGAGAACGCTGTGCCGATTCCCGTCCAACGTGCCGTTGTAGGTCGGCCAGTCCCCTCGTTTCGGGTGCTTGACCGCGGCGATGTCCGATTCCCGGACGGGCGCCTGCGGAGCCGTCAAGGGCCCCGTCCCGACGCCGACCAGGCGGCTTAGAAAGGCGAGCAGGTCGCGCCGCTCGGCATCGGTCCCCGGAAAGGCGGGCATGGCCGCCCGGGGATCCGGGGTGACAGACCGGTATTCGCCATCGCCAAGCAGGCGCAGTTTGCCGTCGCTTGTCTGAAGGACCAGGTCGTGGTTGCCCTGCGCCCGGGCGAATCCCCGCAGCGAGCCGCCGTCGTTCATCTCGACGGTGACCGTCGCATAGCCGGCGGCGATGCGCGCACCGGGGTCGGCAAGCGACTGCGTCAATTCCTCCCGGGTCAGCTTTTCGGCGATGTCGGAAAGATCGGGCCCGAGCGAGTTGCCGCGGCCCTCCGCGATGTGGCAGGCATCGCATCGCCCGCTGCCGAAGAAAATGGATTCCCCGGCCTTTGGATCGCCCGCCATCGGAACCATGGCGGTCGTGTTGAGGGCCCGCACATAGGAGGCCAGCACCTGGAGGTCCGCGGGCGGAAGGGGGAGGGCGGGCATCCTTCCCTTTCCCTTTTGCAGGATATCCACGATTGCGCCGACGCCGACGGCGTGCAGGTCGGCGGCATTGGCCAGGTTCGGCGCGCGATCCGTCCCCCGCGCGTCGTTGCCATGGCAGAGGGCGCAGCTTTGCAGGAATTGCGGAGGAGGAGGGGGAGGAGGAGGCGGCTGCGGAAGCTGCTGGCGCTGCTCCCAAGGCATGGGCCCGGCCTCCTGCGCCCAGGCGGCCGGCATCGATACGGAGAAAAGGAGAACGAGCAGCCACGGAAGCGGGCGCGAAGACAACGATCCGGGAGGATTTGGGGAGGCTTTAATTGGGCGGGGCAAAAATCAGCTAAGAACTACGGCTTGAGGCCGATTGCCAGTCCTAAGTAAAGGTTTGCCACGCATTGATGCCGGGAAAATACTCCGATTCATCCGGCTTTCCCCATGAACGTCTTTCCGCGCCTCGCGGCAGTCGCAGGCGTGCTCGCGATTCTCGCCGAGCTCCCGGTCGTGCGCGCGCAGCAGGAATTCCCGCCGCCCCAGGGAAAAGGGCGCGTGGTCGTGCTGGCCTCCGGCACTTCGGGCCCGGCGCACTACACCACCGTGGCCCGCGAGATCGCCGAACTCGGCTACGACGTCGTGCTTTACGACGGCAACCAGACGGCCGGAACGCACGGGGATGCGGTCAAGGCGGACGTCCTGGAGGCGCAGAAAATGCCGCATGCGCTCCCGGGCAAGGTCGTTTTGCTCGGCTTCTCCCTCAGCGGGGGGATGTTTCTTTATTACGGGACGCAAATGCCCGACCTCGTTTCGGGCGGGGTTCTCTGGTATCCCGAGAACAACTTCATCCATGACACGCCCGGCTTTGTCAGCCGCTTGAAAGTGCCGTTGCTCGTGTTCGCCGGCACCAGGGACCGCTACCGCGACGGCGGCACGCTCAACAAGGATGGGGAGCTGGCGGCGGCGGCTACCGCGGCCGGCAAGCCCTTCGAACTCATCCTCTACCCGGATGCCGAAAGCGATTTCGTGAAGGGCGGGGATCACTACAACCCCGCGGATTATTCGGACGCCTTCGGGCGGACCGCGGAAAGGCTCAAGGTGTATCTGGGCGGATAACGGCGCCCGGCGAGGGGGGGCGGACCGCCCGGGGAAACGAGCATGTCGCACATCTTCATAAGCCACTCGAGCCGGGATGGCGAGCAGGCGGCGCGCGTGCTCGCCGTCCTGCGCGCGCATGGCTTTGTCGAAACCTTTCTCGACTTCGACAAGCATGCCGGCCTGGCGCCCGGCGCCGACTGGGAACGCACCCTTTACCGGGAAATCGTCGGGGCCGAGGCGGTCATCCTGGTCCTGACAAAAAACTGGTTCGACAGCAAATGGTGCTTTGCTGAATTCACCCAGGCGCGCGCCCTGGGCAAGGCGATCTTCCCGTTGATCGAGGCGCCGACCGGGGAAACCTTCGTCTCCGGCGACATCCAGCACCTCGACCTCATCAAGGACCGCGAGGGCGGCATGGCGCGCCTGGTGACGGAACTGACCGAGGTCGTGCTCAACGCGCGCGGCGGGTTCGACTGGGACCCCACGCGCCCGCCCTATCCCGGGCTGCTCGCCTTTGCCGAGGCCGATGCTGCGATTTATTTCGGCCGCGACGACGATATCCGCCGGCTGATCGAGCGCCTCAACGCGAGGCGGGCGCAGGGCGGGGCGAAGCTGGTGGCCGTGCTGGGCGCCTCGGGCTCGGGAAAGTCCTCGCTCCTCCGGGCCGGCGTGCTGCCCCGGCTCAAGCGCGACAAGCGCAACTGGATCGTCCTCCCCCCGTTCCGCCCGCAACTCCGTCCGCTCGAGGAGCTGGCCCAGGCCGTGGCCATTGCGCTCGGGTCCGGCGCCGACTGGCGCCACTGGCGCGACGCCTTCGCCGCGGGGGATCCCGCGCGCACGCTATCGGACCTGGCCCTCGACCTTCGCGCCGCCCACGCCTCGAACGAGGCGCAGATTCTCATCACGGTCGACCAGGCCGAGGAGTTGTTCGGCGCGGCCGAAAAGGCCGGGGCGGAGCGGTTCCTCAGCGTTCTCAACGCCCTGCAGGACGAGAGCCTGCCTTTCCTCGTGGCGATGACCCTGCGCTCCGATTTTCTCGGAGAACTCCAGGAGGCGCCGGCGCTGACGGCCCCCTTCGAGGAGTTTTCCCTGAAGCCGATGCCCCTGGCGCGGGTGCGCGACATCATCGAGGGTCCGGCCCGCGTGGCCGGCCTCACGGTGGACGCCGCCCTGGTCGCGGCCGCGATGAACGATGCGGCGACCGACGACGCCCTGCCGCTTTTGGCCTTTGCGCTGCGCGAACTGTACGACCGATTCGGCCAGAAGAAGCACCTCACCCTCGAAGCCTACCGCTCGCTCGGCGATGACGCCGCCCAGCTGTCGCCGCTCGAAAACGCCGTGCGCCGCAAGGCCGACGAGGTCCTCGCCGCCGCAAGGCCCTCCCCGGAGGACCTGCAGGCGCTCCGGGAAGCGTTCGTGCCCGCCATGGTGCGGGTCAATTCCGAGGGCGAATACGTGCGCCGCCCGGCCCGCGTCGACGGGCTGCCCCCGAAGGCCCGGCCGCTGATCGAGCGCCTGGCCAAGGCGCGCCTTCTGATCATCCGCAAGGAGCAGGACCTGACGATGGTCGAGGTGGCGCACGAGGCGCTGCTGCGCAAATGGCCGCTTCTCAGGGGCTGGCTTGACGAGGAACGCGAGTTTCTGATCGGCAAAAACCAGCTCGAGCAGGATTTGCTCGATTGGGAAAAGGCTCCCGCCGCGGAGAAGACCGAGGCCCTGCTCTCCGGCCTGAAGCTGACGCGGGCGCGCGCGTGGCTCGTGGGAAAGCCGCTGCAGCTGAGCGAGGCCGAGCGCAGTTTCATTCAGGCCGGCGTCGCGCATCATGAGGAGGAGGCGGCGCGGCGGGAGCGGTCCCGGCGCCGCGTTCAGCAGGCAAGCGTGACGGCGGCCCTTGTGCTTGCCGTGTGTCTCGCCGGGGCGACCTGGGAATGGCGGATCGCCAAGGCCAGGGAAGCCACGGCGGAGTCGCGGGCGCTCGCCGCCGTAGCCGAGCAGGACGTCGTGTCCGGCGGCGATCTTGGACTGGCGTTGCGGACGGCGGTGAGCGCCGCGGAGAGGTCGCCGACGGTCGAGGCCGAGCACGCATTGCGGACGGTCCTCGATGGGCCCCTCGAGCACCTCATCCTGCATCATGGCGGCCCGGTTAGCGCGGGTGTGTTCTCGCCCGATGGAAAACGGATCGCCACCGCCAGCGTCGACCACACGGCGCGGGTGTGGGATGCCGCGACGGGGCGCCTGCTGGCGACCCTTGCCGGGCATTCGGGCCCGGTCAACGACGCCGCATTCTCGCCGGACGGGAGCCGCGTCGTCACCGCCAGCGACGACGGCACGGCGCGGGTGTGGGACGCCGCGACCGGAAACTCCCTGGCGAGCCTGGGAGGAGCTTCGGTCGAGGTGCGCAAGGCGGTGTTCTCGCCCGACGGAAGGCGAATCCTCACGACCAGCGCCGACAATTCGGCGAGGGTGTGGGAGGCCGACACGGGCCTTTTGCAGGCGACCTTGTGCGGGCATGCGCGCGTCGTGTACGATGCCGTGTTCTCGCCCGACGGAAGGCGCATCCTCACGGCAAGCGATGACGGCACGGCGAAGGTATGGGACGCCGGGACGGGCCGGCTGCAGGCGACCCTGAGCGGGCACGTCCGGCTGGTCTGCGATGCCGCGTTCTCGCCAAACGGAAAGCGAATCGTCACCGCCAGCTGGGACGAGACCGCCCGGGTATGGGACGCCGAGACGGGGCGCCTCCTCGAAACCCTGGCCGGTCACGGCGGGGCGCTTTACGATGCTTCGTTCTCGCCCGATGGAAAGCGAATCGTCACCGCCAGCGCCGACTTTACGGCGCGGGTATGGGATGCCGAGACGGGCTACCTGTATGCAACCCTGTCCGGGCACACCGGGCCCGTGAACCATGCCGCGTTCTCGCCCGATGGAAGGCGCGTTCTCACTGCGAGCGAGGACGCCACGGCCAAGGTGTGGGACTCCGATTCGGGCCGTTTGTTCGCCACGCTGCGCGGGGGCGCCGGCGTGGTTTGCGACGCGGCGTTCTCCCCCGACGGAAACCGCATCCTGACAGCCGGCAATGACGGCGTCGCGCGCGTGTGGGATGCCGACATCGGCCATCCCCTGGCGATCATAACCGGCTTTTCCGGCCGGGTGTTCGATGTTTCGTTCTCGCCCGATGGAAGAAAGATCGTCACCGGAAGCGAGGACTTGACCGCGAGGGTCTGGGATGCCGAAACCGGCGCTTGTCTGGCGACATTGACCGGGCACACGCTCATGATCTACACGGCGGTGTTCTCGCCGGATGGAGGGCGCATTGTCACGGCCAGCGCGGACAAGACGGCGCGGGTCTGGGATGCAAAGACCGGCCGCCCGGTCGCCACCCTGACCGGGCATGCCGGCCGCGTGAACCAGGCCGCGTTCTCCGCCGATGGAAAGCGCGTCGTCGCGGCCAGCGATGACGGGACGGCGCGTGCGTGGGACGCCGAGACCGGCCATCCCCTGGCCACCTTCACCGGTCACGCCGGCCCCGTTAACGAGGCGAACTTCTCGCCCGACGGGACGCGCATCGTCACGGCCGGGGCGGACGATACGGCGCGGATTTGGGACGCGCAATCGGGCCGCCTGCTGGCGACCCTGGCCCATGGCGGCGCGGTCAACGACGCGCGGTTCTCGCCCGACGGAAGGAGCATCGTCACCGCCAGCTATGACCATACCGCGCGGGTCTGGGACTCCGGAACGGGCCGCCTGCTGGCGACCCTGGCCGGGCACACGGGGTGGGTCTATGTGGCCGCGTTCTCACCCGACGGGAGGCGAATCGTCACCGCCAGTTCGGACGATACGGCCCGGGTCTGGGATTCCGGGACGGGCCTCCTGCGGGCGACGCTGGGCGGGCACGCCGCCCGAGTGAACGACGCGGCGTTTTCGCCCGATGGAAGGTTCATCGTCACCGCCAGCCAGGACAACACGGCGCGGATTTGGGAAACCGAATCGGGCCTGCTCCTGGGCGCACTGGCCGGGCACACCGCCCAGATCTACTGCGCCGGGTTCTCGCCCGACGGAAAGGCCATCGCCACCTCCAGCGCCGACGCGACCGTTCGAATCCACGTAGCCGATCTCAGCCGTCTTCTGGATTGGTCCAGGGGGCAGCTCCTGGTCGAGTCCGGCGGCGCAAACTGAACCGACCGCTACTTGGCGGCCAGATTCTTTCCGAGGAAGTCGACGACCCGCTTGATTGAATCGTTGGCCGCGCCCTCGTTCCATTCCGTATAGCCCTTCCAGCCGCTGGCAGCCGGATCGACATACCTCATGGGAGGCGCGTTTCTGTTGAATCCGTGCTGGGCGCCGGCGTACTCCACCGTGGTCACCGCAAAGCCGCATTTGTTCATAAGCATAAGCTTGAACTGCGGGGCATTCTTGCCGTCGCCGTAAACATCCTCCGTGCCGTAGAGAATGATCATCGGGGCCCCGGTCACCCTGCAGTCTCCCAGCTTCAGGAACGTCTTTACCACCGGATAAAACCCCACGTGCGCCGCGAATCCCTTTTCATCGCCCATCCACAATTTGCGGCTGGTTTCAAAGGCCGCGTCGATCGCCAGGTGCCCGCCCATGGAGAATCCCATGATCCCGATCCGGCCTGGATCGATGGAGGGCAGTTTGCGCAATTCCTTCAGCGCCGCGAATCCCATGGGCAGGAGCGCCTCCGGCGAAGGCCGGTTCAGCGGGCCGGTGTAGATCCCGGTCTTGAAATCCACCTCGAAGGTCGCGATTCCCAGCTTCAGGATCGATCCCCGGTAAAACTCGTTCCTGGAGTCGATTCCCGTGGTCCCATGGACGACGACCAGCGCCGGGCACGGTCCGGGAGCGTTCTCCGGCAGGTACAGGGTCCCCGACAGCTTGTAGGGATGGTTCCTGTCGAGGGAGGAAAACTTGATCGAAGTTCCATCGGCGAACGCTCCCATCGAGGCGATGAAAGCGGCTGAAAAAGCCGCGGCAAGCAGCCGGGCGCGTTTCGGAGTATTCATGGCGAGCCTTGCATGATTTGTGACGGACCCCGCCCGAATCAGCCTCGCCCGGGGCGGGATTCAATGGATCTGGATCACCGAGGGTGTGGCCAATGCCGTGGGGTTCGTCGTTACCTGGTATGAGAGCTGGATGAGGAGGAAGAACACGTCGCGGTTCCAGGTCGCCGACTGGAGCGGAGCCGGATCCGCGTCCGAGACGGCAAAGTTCTTGTCGAAGTATCGCAGGGCGACCAGCGAATCGGCCGGGGCCCCCCGGTTCGGCCGGGTCAGCAGGAGCGCGGGGAATCGCTCCTCGGGCGGGATCCGGTCCAGCGAGCGCGTTTCAAAGGCGCCCTGCTCCGCCGCCATGGCCGCCATGGCTCCCATGAGCGAGCGCATCACCAGGCGATTGTTGCCCTCGGCGCCGCCCGACGGGGTGTCATGCACGGTGTAGCCCCTGCCCATCACGTCGACGAAGAGCTTCAGGCCCCGGGCCCCCTCGGGCGTGTTGTAGGGCGCCTGCGAGCCGAGAAGCTGCACCTGTTCCTGCACCAGTTCGTCGTTGGCCTTGTCGATTCTGAAGACTCTCGCGGTCATCAGCCGGCCCAATTGCCACGGATTGTTCGCGGAGGCCGACCGCTGCCACACGAGATTCTGCCTGTCGGCATCCATGATTTCGGCCGCGGTCGGGGCCCTGTCGAACAACGCGTCCGCGGAAACCGGCACAAAGGTGGTTTCGGTGACGAGGTTGAGCGTGCCCTGCTGCTGCAGCCTGCGGGCCAGGGCGCAGGCGAAGAGAAAGCGGTCGTAGCCCTCGGCCGCCCCGGGGTCGTTCTCGAACACCAAATGCCTGTTCTCGTGGTCCACCTCGATCCGTTCGATCAGCGTCCTCATCAGCAGGTCGATCGGCCATCCCTCCTCGAAGAGTTCCATGAAGACCGCCGAACTGATGGGTGTCAGCAGTTGCTTGGCGTAGTTGTCTCCGGAGAGGGGGACGAACGTGAAGATGGGGTTGTGGGTGAGGGTGGCCCCCAGGGTTGCGTTGTTGATTCCGACGGTGTTTGGCCCGGTCTGGCTCCGAACGGCGGTGCCCTGGGCGAACCCGGCGGTTCCGGTGAACGTGTAGCTGGCGGTGATCTGCCCAAGCTGGAAGAAGTATATCGGATGCCTCTCGTGCAGCCGGGCCAGGTTGAGAAGCATCTGGCGGTTCTGCGTCTCGGCATAGGTGACGCTGTAGTCGTTGAACGCGGGCTTCATGAACACCGATCCGCATCCGGCCACCCCCAGGGCCAGCGAAAAAGCAGCTGCGCCCAGCGCAAGCATGGTCAACCGTGGGGGTTTCGATGGCATTCGTACGCTCGTCATGACAAAGAATTTAACAGGGGCCCGGCGCCCCTGCGCCCGATCGCCTTGGACCCTACTTCGCAGCCAGGTTCTTCTTCAGAAAGTCCACGACACGGATCAGTGAATCGTTTGCGGCGCTCGCATCCCAGGCCATGTAGCCCTTGCCATCGATGGCGCCCGGATCCCTGTAGCTCAACGGAGGCGCGTTTCTGTTGAACCCGTGATGGGCGCCCGCGTATTCGACGGTGGTCACCTCGAATTTGTACCTGTTCCAAAGCAGGCTCTTGAACTCCGGCACATACTTTCCCTCCCCGTAGGCGTCTTCCGTCCCGTAGAAGATGATCATCGGGGCCCCTGTCATCCGGCAGTCGCCTTGCGCGAGAAAGGCCCTGCACACCGGATAAAACGCCACGTGAACGGCGAATCCCCTGTCGTTTCCCATCCATTTTTGGCGGTTTGCCTCAAACGCCACGTTGACGGTCAGGTGCCCTCCCAGTGAAAACCCCATGATTCCAATCCGGTTGGGGTCAATCGACGGGAGCTTCCGCAATTCCTTCAACGCCGCAAAGCCCATCGGCACGAATCTTGCCGGCGGCGGCCGGTCCATCGCTCCCGTATAAATGCCAGTCCGAAAATCCACCTCGAAGAACGCGATGCCCAGGTTCAGGACCGAGGCCCGGTAAAAGGTCCCGCGCGAGTCTATTCCCGTCGTGCCATGGACCACGACCAATGCCGGGCAGGGGGAGGACTGGTTCTCGGGCATGTAAAGCGTCCCCGAAACCATCTCCGGATGGCCGGTGTCCAGGGAGGGGAAGCGGATCACCGTTCCCCGGGAAGAGGCCCCGGCGGGCGTCACAAGGGCGGTTGAGGCGGCGACTGCAATCAAGCCAATCCATCTCATGGGTTTCATGGTGCATTCCGACTTATATTAAAATACATTAGCATCTATACTAAGATATATTAGCGAACGCTTCGCTTCTCACCAGCGTATTGGGGCGGCGCCGGGACGGCAAGCCAAGAAGGGGCGCGCCCGCCCGTGTTCGCGGAAAAACTCCGCCGCATCGCCGGGATTAATCTTGGACTCGGGATGCAATTCGCCTTTTCCTGCCAATGCGAAAATAACACCAGAGGCGAGCGGATCGGATTCCGGCATCCAGCTGCCGTCCACCGTGGCCATCGGATTCACGGGCCACCGCGTGCTCGCCGACGAAGCCAGGTGCCGGGAATCGATCCTTGCCTGGCTGAAGGGGCGAAAGGCGGCGGCGTCCGGGCTTGTGTACGGGGTTTCTTCAGTCGCGGCGGGTGCGGACCTGCTGTTCGCCGAGAGCTGCATTCAACTGGAGCTGCCGCTGTGCGTCCTTTTGCCGATGCCGGCCGAAGAGTTCAGGAAGGATTTCGACGAGGCCGGCTGGTCGCGCGCCGGGCGGATCCTGGAAAAGGCCGCCTCGGTGGAAGTAACGGGCGGCAATCAGTCGCGGGAGGAATGCTACTACGAATGCGGCGTGGAGACGGTCCACCAAAGCCGGCTGTTGCTGGCGCTTTGGGACGGGCGGCCGTCGCAAGGGCTGGGCGGCACCGAGGATGTCGTCGCCTTCGCGAGGGGGATAGGCAGGCCGGTGGCGTGGCTGCATAGCGCGACCGGAGAGCTGCGCATTCTGGGCGGGGAGGCGGAAGGGGAATACGCCGGCGATCCCGAGCTCGAGTTCCTGAACGGCCTGCCGGAACCCAGGGCGCCCCTGGGAACGGACGGACCCGAGGCCCTTGCCCGGGCATGGTTCCAGAAGGTGGACGAGAGCGCGACCCGGTGCGCCCCGCAATTCAGGCGGCTGGCGGCAATCCCGATCGTTTTCACGGCGGCTGCGGCCGTATTCAGCGGGGCCGGATCCTGGGCGCGCGGAATCGGGATGTGGCTGACAATCGGGACGGTGCTTGGAGTCCTTGCCCCCGTCCTGCCGGTGGCGCTGCGCCTGAGCCGGCGGCAGGTCCTGTGGGTGCGGACGCGGACGGCGGCCGAGGTGTGCCGTTCAGTCCTGGCTTTCTGGAGCACACCCGCCCCCTACGAGGCGATCGGACCGGAGGTGGTCCCCGAATTGTCCGGCGTCTTGATGTCTCTGAACTTCCTGAAGGTGCTCGATCGGGGGAGAGGGGAGGCGTCCCTCGGGGAGTTCAAGCAGCGGTATCGCCGGGAACGCGTGGCGGGACAGATCGAGTATTTCCTCCACCATGCCGCGAAGTCGGCCGCGGAAGCCCGCCGGTACCGGGTTGCCGTGTGGGTCTGCGTCGGACTGGCTTCCGCGTCGAACGCGTGGCTCTTCGCGAGCGCGCACCTGAACGGGAGATTTGGCCCGGGGCCCTGGAAGCCATGGCTGGCGCTGGGCGCCTCGTTTGCATTCCAGATCGCGACGGTGGCCGGGGCCTTGCGCGCTATCAATGACTGCGACCGAAGAAGGCAGCGCTACCGGGAGTTGCACGAACAGCTCGGGAGATGGGATGCGCAGCTTGCGGCATCGCGGACATGGCGAAGCGTGCTGCGCGTCGCCGGGCAGATTGAGCGCGCCCTTCTGGCCGAGTTGATCGAGTGGCGGTCCCTGATTCGAAATCCAAAGCCGGGAAGGAAATGAAACCATGAAAAAAATCCTTTCGCTGGACGGCGGGGGAATACGCGGAGTCTTCAGCCTCGAGATACTGCAGCGCATCGAAGCCCTGCTGCGGGAACACTACCGGGCTCCCGGGCTCGTCCTGGCCGACCATTTTGATTTTTTCGCGGGAACGAGCACCGGCGCCATCATTGCCACGGGCCTCAGCTGGGGGATGGCTGTCGGGGAAATCCTCGATCTCTACGTGCGGCATGGCACGACCATGTTCCAGCGCGTGCCCTGGTACCGCCCCCTGAGGCGCTTTCTCGTGTCCAGGTACGAGGCCCAGCCCCTGTCGGACCTGCTGCGGCGCACCTTCTCGGAGGACGGAAAGGGCGAGGTGCCCGCCCTGCTGGATTCCAGGCGCCTGCGGACGCTCCTGCTCGTGGTCATGCGAAACCACACGACCGGCTCGGCTTGGCCGGTCACCAACAATCCCCTGGCAATGTACAACGACTCCGGCCTGCCGGACTGCAACCTGAAGATCCCCATTTGGAAACTGGTGAGAGCCAGCGCGGCCGCGCCGGTGTTTTTTGATCCCGAGGAGATCACGCTCGGCAGCCGGCGCCACGTGTTTGTGGACGGGGCGATAACGCCGTACAACAACCCGGCGCTCATCGCCGCGCTGACGGCGATCCTGCCCTGCTACCGGCTGGCGTGGGAAACCGGCCCGGACAAGATCCGGCTGGTCTCGGTCGGCACCATTCGCGTGTCCCTGGCCGCGGCGGAGAAGGACGCGCACCACATGTGGGTCGGATACAACGCCCCCCGAATCCCCGCCGCGCTGATCCAGGGGATCGCGCTCGAGCAGGACTGCCTGTGCCGCTGCCTTGGCCGGTGCATTCACGGGGAGGAGCTGGATTCGGAGATCGGCAGTCTGGAGGAAGCCGCGCTGCCAGGGAGGAACTGGTTCAGCTATGTCCGCTACAACAAGTCCTACATGGGAAGGGCGGCGGACGAGCTTCTGCGGGACACCCCGCAGCTCGCCGCGATCGATGCGGTGCACGCAATTCCCCTGTTGCGGGAGGTCGGCCGCGCCTATGCGGAGGAACACGTGCAAATCGGGCACCTGATCTAACCGCCCTTCGTTTCCCGCAGGATCACCCGGCTGCGCTGCAGCGCGCCCGATGTCTTGTCGCGGCCCAGGGACGATTCCGCCTTGTCCCTGAATTCCATTGAGGTCCTGTCGCCGGACGCGGCCGCGAGGATGATCCACGCCAGCCCCTCGACCTCGTCCCTGGGCACGCCATCGCCGCGCAGGTACCTGGCGCCGAGGTTCAATTGGGCGCTGGCGAGACCCTGGCCCGCCGCCTGGCGAATCCACTTCGCGGCCTTTCCGGAGTCCTTCGGCACGCCATAGCCGTATTCGTACATGATGCCGAGGTTTTGGCGGGCGACGGCATCGCCCTGGTCGGCGGCCTGGAGAAACCACTTCAGGGCGTCGGCATCACTCTGCGGCACGCCATAGCCGTGCTGGTACATGACGCCGAGGTTTTGCCGGGCGGAAATGCTTCCCTGGTCGGAAGCCATGCGAAACCAGTTGATGGCCTCGGTGTAGTCCCTGGCCACGCCGTCGCCGTTTGCATACGCGATTCCGAGGTTGTTTTGAGCCAGCTTGTCTCCCCGGCTGGCGGCCCGGCGAAACCATTTGGCAGCCAGGACGGCGTCCGCGGGCACCCCGTAGCCGCGCGCATACGCGATGCCGAGGGCGGCCTCGGCATCGGCGAATCCGCGAGCCGCGGCCCGGCCGTACCATTTGATGGCCTCGGCGTGGTTCCCGGGCGCGCCGCTGCCGTTGGCCAGCGCTATGGTCACGCGGATCTGCAACTGCAGGGCCTTGGAGGAATCCTGGGGCGCGCCTTCGCCATTTTCGTACATGAGGCCGAGGCTGTTCTGGGCCAGGATATCTCCCCTTTCGGCCGCCAGGCCGAACCACTTCACGGCTTGGGCGCTGTCCTTGCGAACGTCCACGCCGGCCGCGTACATGACGCCAAGGGAGCACTGGGCGTCGGAATTACCGGCGGCCGCTTCGGCGCGGAGTTTGCCGAGGACATCGGGGGTTCCCGGCGGCGCAGGGCCTGCGCCGGTTGAAAGGTTGGCGGCGGCAGCGATGACCGGATCCGTCCGAAGGGCGGCTAATACCAGCAGCACGATAATGTACTGCTTCATGGGCTATTTTTACTCCGAAAACCGGATTTGGTCAAAATCTGGTTTGAATCGGGTTACGTAATAATACGGCTCTGAAACTTATGGACGCGCAGGCCCTTAGGGAGGACCCTAGCGAAAAGAAATCCAGCACACCATGAAATCAAAAATCTTCATGCTCTCGGTCGCCCTCTTGGGCATGGGCGTCGCGCGGGCGGACACAATCATTGTGGATAACCTGGCCGCTTCCTACAGCGCCGTCAACGGAGTGGTAAATGGTGTCAATGAGGTATATGCGCAAGGATTCAACGCCGGCGACGGCGGCTATCTTGACAGCGTGACGCTGGACTTGGCGCTGGCTGTCACCGGTGGGATACCCAATCCTGCAAACGGCGAGACGGCTGCGTTTTATCTTTTCAACGCCGACCCCGACTCAGGAACCCCGACAGGACCGTCGCTGGCCACGCTGGCAACCGGCATCACCCTGGCCGATATTGAATCGGGCACATTCATTGGAGGTCCGACATATTGGGGATCTAGCGATATCTATCAATACAGCCTGAATTTGTTGAGCGACCCCTACCTCACTTCTGGCGGCAGTTACGCCATCGAGATGATTCTGTCGGGATCGACGGAAAGAACCGGACTCGGAACCCCGTCCCTGGGATGGGCGGAAGTGGGATTCAATGAACCCGCAGGGGAGATCGGGACACTGGACACGGGGTACGGGGCATTGGAGCTCGATCCGGGCGATAATCCGGATCCGCCGCCTCCCTTGTCGGATGCGTCTTCAACCGCGCTCCTTCTCGGCGCGGTTCTGGCTGGCTTTGCCTTGGTGAAGAGCAAGTTGGTCTGATCTGCCCCCCCGAATTGGGCGGGACGGGCGCTTCGCCAATTGGATCCGCGACGGATGGTGTCCTGATTCGGACGCTTTCCCGGGAGGCTTTTCCTTGCGGCACGGAAAACGCGCGATATTCTCCCACCGGGGTGGCCCATCAGAGGATGGCACACCCTTAACGCTAATCAGGAGATCGCGTGACCCCGACCCGGAAGAAGAAGAACGCGCCGTCGGCGCCCGAACAGGCGCGTGGAGATGCGGAGCTCCGCCGCGTCAACCGGGCATTGCGGACCCTCAGCGCCTGCAGCAAGGCGCTGATGCGGTCGGTAACTGAGAAAGCCCTTTTGGAAAAAGTCTGCCGCGTGATCGTCACGGAGGGCGGCTACCGGATGGTGTGGACCGGCTACGCCGAGGACGACGAGCATAAGACAGTCCGACCCGCGGCCAGCGCCGGTTACGAGGCGGGTTACCTGGAGAAGCTTTCCCTGACGTGGGCGGACACGGAGCGCGGCCGCGGCCCCACGGGCATCGCCATCCGGACCGGCCGCCCGGAGGTTTGCCGGAATATCCTGGACGATCCGAACTTCGCGCCCTGGCGCGAAGACGCCCGGGCCCGCAATTACGCCTCGTGCATCTCGCTGCCATTGATGGCGGACGGGCGCACGTTCGGAGTGTTGAACATCTATGCATCGGAACCCGACGCCTTTGACGGGGAGGAGGTAAAACTGCTGGTCGAGCTGGCCGGCGAGCTTGCCTACGGAATCGGCGCACTGCGGCAACGGGTTGAATGGGCGCAGGTCGAGGCCCGGCTCCGCGAGCAAAATGAGATTCTCACGAATTCGAACGAAGGCGTGATGATCGTGAATCTCCAAAACCAGGTGACGCTGTGGAATCGAGGGGCCGAGAAGCTTTTCGGCTGGACCGCCGCCGAGGCGCTGGGCTGCCCGCCCAGGCAGCTCCTGCCCATAGACGACCCAGCCGCCTTTTTCGAGCGGCGGACGCTGATCGAGCGCGAGGGATACTGGCATGGCGAGCTGCAAACGCAGACGCGCGACGGCCGCAAGCTGACCGTGGACTGCCATACCGCGCTGGTGAGGGACGAGGCCGGCCAGCCCCGCGCCCGCATCAGCTTTTTTGCCGACGTCACCGAGATGAAGCTGCTCGAGGAAAAACTCCTCCGCGCGCAGCAGCTCGAGAACATCGGCATGCTGGCCGCGGGCATCGCCCACGATCTCAACAACGTCCTAACTCCGATCCTGGGAATCGCGACCCTGCTGCGCCCCAGGCTGTCCGTCCCCCGCGACTTGAAAATGCTCGACACTCTCGAGGAAAACGCGCGGCGCGGAGCCGGGCTCGCGAAGCAAATCCTGGGGTTTGTGCGCACAACGACCGGCGAGCTCCAGACGACGCAGGTGAAGACAATCGCCTACGACATCATCCACGTCGTCGAGGAGACATTCCCAAAATCGATCGAGCTCGAGCACGACATCGGATCCGACCTATGGCCGGTGCTGGGCAACGCGACGCAGATCCACCAGGTGCTTCTCAATCTGTGCATCAACGCCCGCGACGCCATGCCGAAGGGCGGCACGCTGCAGATCATCGCGGCCAATCGCCGGCTCGATGTGGATGAGGCCGCCGCGATTCCCGCGGCCCGGCCGGGCAATTGGCTCATGCTTGAGGTCGCCGACACGGGCACCGGCATTGCGCCCGAGGTGCTCAAGTCCATCTGGTTGCCGTTTTTCACGACCAAGGGGGAGGGCAGGGGCACCGGACTGGGCCTATCCACCATCCGCGGCATCGTCGCCAATCACGGAGGTTTCATCGATTTGCAGACGGAGGTAGGCCGGGGGTCCGTGTTCCGTGTGTTCCTGCCCGCCGTCGAGGGCGAAGTCTCTCCTCCAGGCGGCGCCCGGCCTTCAAGCGCTCCCCGCGGCCGCGGGGAGCTCATTCTTGTCGTGGACGACGAGGCGTCCATCCGCGACATCGTCACCGCCGTCCTTCAGAAGCACGGCTACAGCGTCCTGAGCTGCAGCGACGGCATGGAGGCGATCACCTTGTTCAAGGTTCATCCCGACGAAATCGCCCTCGTCGTCACCGATGTCGACATGCCCAATCTCAACGGCGTGGGGCTGGCCAAAACCCTGTTGCGGATCCGGCCCGACATCCACCTGATTATCATGAGCGGATTGCCGCGCAGCGACACAACCAGTTCCGATGTCATGATGGCCCGCGAACTGGCGCACGTATTCCTCGCCAAGCCCTTCCACCCCGAGGACTTGCTGGGCGCGGTGCGCAGCCTGCTGCATCCCGGGGAAAAGGCCTGACCGGGGGCGGCCGGGCCCCCTATTTGCCGGATTTGGCGATCTCCGCCGCGTACACCTGGTTGCCGGCGTAGGAATTGCAGGTGAAGATCACCCACTTCTTGTCAGGCGTGATCGAGACGTTCGGCTCGATGCCGCCCCGGCCGGTGACGTAATTGTGCTTGGACATGTTGGCCAGACGCTCGCGGGTGACCGTGCCGTCGGGCTGGACGTGGAATACGTTGATCCACATGCCGTCGTTCGAGAAGGCAACCTGCGTCGGATCCCCGCCATCGTCGGCGAACAGGGTGTTGTCGCGGGAGCTGTTGAAGTGGATGCCCCACCAATCCCTCTGTATATGGTACCGGGTCTCGACATGGGTGTCGATGTTCACCCCTGCGATCCAGAAATCCTGGCTGCGCGGGGTCTGCAGGTCGAACCACACCATCCTGCCCTGGAAGCCCCACCATTCATGGCCGTTGATCTCCATGTCCATCGTGCGCTTGTGCATCAGCTGAAACACGCCGGTCCGGGCGTCGATGATCCAGGTGCGGTCGACTTCGTGCCACGAGCCCTCGTGGGCGTAAAGCAGCAGGTTGGGATCGGTGGGCGACCACTGCTGATGGTCGAGATTGCCGTACTGGTAGCCGGTGGTCGTGCGCTCGCCGGTCTTGAGATTGATGAAGGTGTAGGCGGCGGGCGAGGGATCGAGTGTGCGCCGGGCGAGTCCCTCCTCCTTCTGGACGGCGTAGCGCTGCTCCGGGGTGAGATCGCTCAGCTGCTTGCCGGGAAACATTCGCTGCAGCTGCGAGACATACGGCCGTTTGACTGGCGGAGGCGTCTTCCCGGTGGGGTCGATGGCGCCCGGGACGACGAAGAAGTTCCAGGATTCGTCGCAACTAATGATGGTGCTGACGGCGTTGGGAATGATCCGTTGGGCTTTGGTATCGACGTTGATCGCGTAAACGGGCCCGCCACGTCCCCGCCCGAAACCGCCGCCTGGACCTCCGGGTCCACCGGGTCCACCGGGTCCACCGGGCCCACCCGGTCCCCCAGGGCCGCCGGGACCGCCCGGGGCGGCTCCCGGGGCTCCAGCTCCGCGCCGGCCCCGGCCCCCGCCGCGCGAGATGTACACTTCACGGGAGCGCCGGGCCATGATCGCCCCTCCACCCTGGCCGACGATGTCCACTTTAACCGGTTCCTGGCCGAGGTGCGAGATGTCGACCACCGCGACGCCGCTCGGGGTGTTAAAGATCAGCTTGTCGCCTTCGGGTGTGTAGGAATTGTCGTGGAAATAGAGGGTGCGGCTTCCGCGTTCCTGGGAAAGGCGAATGATGCGATGACCGGTATCGGGATCGATCCAGTCCGCCGGGCCGTTGTCCACGGCCGGTGCGGGCGGGGGCGGCGCGGGCTGTGCGAGGAGGGCCGGGCTGGCCGAGGCGATCAGCAGGGCGAATAGCTGGGGCAATTGTTTTGGGGTGATCATGGTAAGACTGGCGTGCGCGGAACGGGGAGCATGACGCAATCCGGCGGCGCAAGGTTCTTTTTTAAAACGGCGGTGGTTCGCGGCCGTCCGTCACGCGTCGACGCATAAAGTCCACCTTGACGTCAAAATCGCGCCCAAACAGTTTGCACTGGCCGCTCCCCGGCCGGCGCGCTTTCGATGCTCCTTTTTGGCGACCGGGACGTCTCGCTCTTCCGCCTCCCTCCACCCCGCCCCTTTTCCTCCGACCCACCATAACTCCCCGCCGCGACATGCAGCCGAGCGCCAACCCTTCCATATCCGCAGCGAGCGCCGCCCCTTCGGGCCCCGCGCCCAAGCGCCGCATCCTGCGGCTGCTCATGGTGCTCTTCATCGGCAGCGGGTGCGCGGCGCTCATTTATGAGATCGTTTGGTTTCAGCTTCTGAGCCTCATCATCGGCTCGGCCGCCGTCTCGCTGGCGGTGCTGCTCGCCACCTTCATGGGCGGAATGTGCCTGGGCAGCCTTTTCCTCGCGCGCTTCGTCCCGCCGGGCCGGCATCCGCTTCGCGTGTATGCGGCGCTCGAGGCGGGGATCGGCGTCTTTGGGTTGCTCGTCCTGTGGGGGCTTCCGTACGCGGGCGGATTGTACTTCGCGATCGCGCTGCACGGATCGGCCGACCTTTTTCTGCGCGGCATGTTCTGCGCCATCTGCCTGCTGCCGCCGACCCTGCTCATGGGGGCGACGCTGCCCGCGATCTCGCGCTGGGTGGAGGCGACCCCGGAGGGCGTCTCGTGGCTCGGATTCTTCTACGGCGGCAACATCGGCGGCGCGGTGTTCGGCTGCCTGCTCGCGGGCTTCTATCTCCTCCGCGCGTACGACATGGCCGTGGCGACGTACGCCGCGGTCGCAATCAACGCGCTTGTCGCTGGCGCCGGGTGGCTCCTGGCGCGGCACGCCGCGTACGAAGGGGCCGCCGGGGGGAATGAGGGCGATTCCGCCGCCGAACCGCGCGCCGCGGCGCCGGAGGTCGCGTGGCCTGTGTACGTGACGATCGGCCTCTCGGGAATGACCGCCCTCGCGGCGGAAGCCGTTTGGACGCGCATCCTTTCGCTCCTGTTTGGCGCGACGACGTACACCTTCTCGCTGATCCTCGCCGCATTTCTCGTCGGGCTGGGGCTGGGAGGCAGCGCCGGCGCGGCGATATCGCGGAGCGCGCGCAGGCCGCGCGCGGCGCTCGGGCTCTGCCAGCTGCTTCTGACCCTTGCGATCGCCTGGGCGGCCTACTCGATGGCGAGGCTGCTGCCCTATTGGCCGGTCCAGCCCGACCTTTCGACCAAGCTCGAGTACACCTTTCAGATGGATTTCGCGCGCTGCCTGTTTGTCGTGCTGCCGGCGGCCATTCTGTGGGGCGCAAGCTTCCCGCTGGCGCTCGCCGCGATGGGCCCCGGCGCGCGGGATCCCGGCCGGATGGTCGGCCGCGTGTATGCGGCGAACACGGTCGGCGGGATCGCCGGGGCGCTCGCGGGGAGCCTGGTCATCATTTCCTGGTTCGGCTCACAGTGGGCGCAGAGGATCCTCATCCTGATCGCCGCGGTGAGCGCGCTATTCGCGCTCCTTCCCGCAATCGGCAGCCGTGCGTCAAAGGTCCCCGCCAGTTCGCGCAGGTTCGCGCTCGGCCTCCTGACGCTGTGCTTCGCGGCGCTCATTGTGAGGACGGTGCCCCCCGTGCCGCCGCTCCTCGTCGGCTACGGCCGCTGGTTCGCCTCGCGGCTCGATAACGCGAACGACTTTCTCTACGTGGGCGAGGGAATGACCGCGTCGATCGCCGTGTCGCAAATGGAGGACGGTGTCCTCTGTTATCACAACGCCGGGAAGGTGCAGGCGTCGAGCGAGCCGCAGGACATGCGGATCGAGCGGATGATGGGCCACCTCGCGACGCTGTTGCCCCCGGATCCCAAGTCTGTGCTCGTGATAGGGTGCGGGGCGGGAGTCACCGCGGGCGCGGCCAGCATCGAGCCCGCTCTCGAGCGCGAGACCATCGCCGAGATTGAGCCGCTTGTCCCGAAGGCCGCGTCCCGGTACTTCGGCGCGTACAACTACAACGTCGTGACGAACCCCAAGGTGCATGTCGAAATCGACGACGCGCGCCACTTCATCCTGACGACGAACGAAAAGTTCGACGCGGTCACGTCCGATCCCCTGGACACGTGGGTGAAGGGCGCCGCGACCCTGTACACCCAGGAGTTCTTTGAAGTGGTGAAGAAGCACCTGAACCCGGGCGGCATCATGACGCTCTTCGTGCAGCTCTATGAGAGCAACACGGAGGGTGTGAAGAGCGAGATCGCCACGTTTTTCAAGGCCTTTCCCAACGGCGTGGTGTTCGCGAACACGGTTGACGGCGCCGGCTACGATCTCGTGCTGGTGGGCCAGGAGGGCGGCGCCCCGATGAAGATCGACATCGACGCAATCCAGGAGCGGCTCGAGAGTCCGCGCTACGCGGAGGTCGCGAAGTCGCTGCGCGAGGTGGGCTTCGAGAACGCGACGCAGCTGTTTTCGACCTTCGCCGGAAACGAGCCGATGCTCCGGCCGTGGCTTGCCGGCGCGCAGATCAACCAAGACCGCAACCTGCGCCTCCAGTTCATCGCCGGGTTGGGCCTCAATCTGTACGACGAGGCCGGGATCTACAGCGAGATGGAGAAGTACCGGGCGTTTCCGGACGGCTTGTTCACGGGGAAGCCGGGGCGATTGGCGCAGATTAGAAACGCGCTTGCGCCCTGATGACGGCCGGGCGGAGCCTGGCGAGGGGTCAGCCGGAGAGGAGCCTGCTCAATAGCGGCTCCATTTCTGCCGCCCAAAGCTCGTAGCCTTCCGGCATGAGGTGGAGGTGGTCGCGGCCGATTCCCTTCCAGCCGTCGCCCTCGGGGGTCATCTTTGATGCAAGATCGAAGTAGAAGATGGTGCGGTTGTCTTCCAGTTTCCGGATGATTTCGTTCGCCGCGGCCATTTTTTCCTTCGCCCGGGCGCTGGGCAGGATGCTGACGAGGATGATCTTCACTCCCGGAAAGAAGTCCTGCGTCTTCTTCAGCACGGCCTTCACCCCCTCGGCAATCTGCTCCGGGGTGTTCCGGGTGTTGTTTGTGCCGATCATGACAACCGCCACCTTTGGCCGAAAACCCTTGATGTCCATGTGGTCAAAGCGCCAGAGGACGTTTTCCGTCCGGTCCGCCCCGACCCCGAAGTTCAGCACGTTGCGATTGGCGTAGTGCTCGTCCCAAACCGCCTTGCCGGCCATCGGCCATCTCTCCGTGGGGGCATTGATGAAGTTCTGGGTGATGGAATCCCCGATGAATATGACATCGACCGGCTTGCCCTTCATGGCAGCCACCTGGGCCTCGCACTGATGATTCGGGCCCGGATGGGATTTATAGTTGTCGTCCGAGGGAACGATCGTCGAATGCACGGCGGCCGCCATCGGCGGCTGTGTCGGCGAAGGCTGCGGCGCAGTTGCGGTTTGCGCGGCGCAGGCACACGCGAACAGGCAGAAGAGGGGTGCGATTGTTTTCATAAGGGGGAACTTAGGAAAAAGTCCCGCCCGCATGGACGCGAGCCAAAGTACTCCGATCCGGTCAAGTTGCAGGGCGCGCACCCGGCCAGGCGCCAGCCGGCCGCGATTTGCCGCCATAATTCCCCGATTCCCGCCACACCTTCCCGGCCTGCGCAGCGTCTTGCCTCGACGGCAGCCATCCGGTGCCCTTCGCTTCCCTGTTTCAGGAACCCCCCATCCCATGAAACGATTCCTCATCCTGAGCCTGTCGCTGGCCGTTTGCGCGGCCGCCCGCGCCGAGCTCACCAAAGATATCGAATACGGCAATGTCGGCGGAGTCAGCCTTCGCCTCGATGCTTTTGTGCCGGACGGCCCGGGGCCTTTTCCCTCCGTCATCCTGGTGCATGGCGGCGGCTGGAATGCCGGCGACAAGTCCGGCGGCAGGACCAAGGGGTATATGGCGCCGATGGACGACCCGCTGTCTCGCGCCGGCTTCGCCTGGTTTGAGATCAATTACCGGCTGGCGCCGAAGTACACTTTTCCCGCCTGCATCGATGATGTCGAATCGGCGATCCGCTGGGTCAAGGCCCATGCCGCCCAGTATCACCTCGATCCGGCCCGAATCGCGATCTCCGGCGAATCGGCCGGCGGACAGCTGGTCGATCTTGCGGCGGCGCGGGCGGACGAGTCGACCCGGGTCGCCGCGGTCGTCTCGTTCTACGGCGTCTACGACATGGTCGCGCAGGCGAGAAAGGAGGGGCCGGGCGGCAACGTCTGGAAGCTCTTCGGCATCTCGCAGCTGGACGACACGACAATCCCGATTGTCCGGGAGGGTTCGGCCGGCGCCTTCCTCAAGCGGGGGATGCCGCCTTTTCTTCTCGTTCACGGCGACGCCGATCAGAAGGTCCCGTACCAGATGGACGTTGAGTTTCGCGACAAGCTCCTGGCCCTCGGCGTGCCCTGCGACCTGATCACCATCAAGGGCGGGGGGCATGGAATGGTCGGCTGGGGAACGGTCGCGCCGGACTACCGGGATCGGGTCGTCGCCTGGCTCCAAAAAACGCTTGCCCCTCATCCGTGAAGACAAACAACCCCGAACCATGAAACGATTTCTCGCCCTTGTTCTTGCAGGCGCCGGCGTCTCGCCGGGCCTCGTCCCTGCCGTTTTCGCCGCAGACCAGGCCCGCCAGCTGATTTCGATGGACGCCGGCTGGCGTTTCAGCCGCGGCGATTTCGCCGGGGCCGAAAGGGCCGCCTTCGACGACTCTTCCTGGCGCAAGCTGGATGTGCCGCACGACTGGGGAATCGAGGGCCCCTTCGACGCGCTGAATCCGGCCGGCGGGGCGGGGGCCTTTTTGCCGACGGGCGTAGGCTGGTATCGGAAGCATTTCACGCTGCCGTCGATTCCGGCCGGCAGCCGGATCTTCGTTGAATTCGACGGCGTCATGGAAAACAGCGACGTGTGGATAAACGATGCGCATTTGGGCCGGAGGCCGTACGGCTACGTCACGTTCCGCTATGAAATCACCTCCCGCGTCAAACTCGGCGAGAGCGCGTCCAATGTCCTGTGTGTCCGCGTCAACAACGCCGACCAGCCGGCGTCGCGCTGGTTTGCCGGCTCGGGCATTTACCGCCATGTGCGGTTGATCGTCGTCAATCCCGTCCATATCGACCAGGGCGGCCTTTTTGTCTCCACCCCGAAGGTGTCGGCCGGCCAAGCCGCCGTCCATGTCCTGAGCACCGTCGTCAACCAGTCGGACGCGGAGTGCGAGGCGACCGTGCAGGTCGAACTGCTCGATGATCAGGGCCACAGCGTGGGCGCGGCCGAGAGCGCCGCGCAGAGGATCGCGCCCCGCCAGACCGCCGACTTTCAGCAGGACCTGGCGGTCTCCAGCCCGAAACTATGGGATCTGGATCATCCGCAGCTTTATTCGGCGGTGAGCCGTGTGCGAATCGGCGGCGTCCCGGTCGACGACTGCCGGACCACCTTCGGAATTCGGGACGCGCATTTCGAGGCGGCGACGGGCTTCTGGCTCAATGGGAAGAACATCAAGATAAAGGGCGTCTGCGTGCATGCCGATGGCAGCGCATTTGGCGCGGCGGTGCCGCTCGACGTGTGGGAGCGCAGGCTGGGGATTCTCAAGGAGCTTGGGGCCAATGCCATCCGCACGGCGCATAATCCGCCCGACCCCGGATTCCTGGATCTTTGCGACCGCATGGGCCTTCTCGTGATGGACGAGATGTTCGACTGCTGGACCGTGGGCAAGAACATCGCCGATTATCACCTGTACTTCAACGACTGGTCCAAGATCGACACCCGCGACACGGTGCGGCGCGACCGCAACCACCCGAGCATCATCCTCTACAGCGCCGGCAACGAGATCCACGACACGCCGAACGCCGAGCTGTCGAAGAGAATACTCTCCGGCCTGATCGCGGTATTCCACGAGAACGATCCCACGCGGCCGGTGACCCAGGCGATCCTCCAGCCGGAAAGGACCCACGACTACGAGGATGGGCTTGCCGATCTCCTGGATGTCATCGGCACGAATTACCGCGACGCCCCGCTTCTGGCCGCGCACGCCGCCAAGCCATCCCGAATCATCATCGGCACGGAAAATCATCAGGACCGCTCCGGATGGCTGGCCCTGCGGGACAACGCCCCGTACTCCGGCCAGTTTCTCTGGTCCGGGATCGACTACCTTGGCGAATCCCGCGCGTGGCCCCTGGTGTCCTCCAGTTCGGGCCTGATCGACCGGACCGGATATCCGCACCCCCAGGCCTACGAGTGGCAGAGCTGGTGGAGCGGGCAGCCCGTCGTGCACATCGTCCGCCGCGTTCAGGCGGCCGCTCCGCGGGTGGCGGATCCGGGGTACACGCCGGCGCCGGCCAACAATCGCCTGCGGACGCCCGAGGTCTTTGTCGACTGGACGCCGGACAACACGGCGGCCCACGACGAGAATGTCGAGGTCTACAGCAATGCCGAGCGGGTGGAACTCTTCCTAAACGGCCAATCGCTCGGGACCCAGCCGCTTCCGTCCGATGCCTCGCCGCGAACCTGGAGGGTGGCCTATGCCGCGGGGAGCCTGAAGGCCGTCGCCTCGAATCACGGCCAGGTTGTTGCCACCGATGAACTGCGAACCGCCGGCCGGCCCGCCAAGATCATGCTCGACTCCGATCGCGCGGCGCTCGCGCCCACGTTTGATGCCGTCGCAACGGTCACCGTCACGGTGACCGACGCAAACGGCGTCGCCGTTCCGAATGCCAAGGACTTGATCGGCTTTCAAGTCACGGGTCCCGGCGTCATTGCCGCGGTCGACAGCGGGGATCACGAGAGCCACGAGTCGTTTCAATCGGCCGAGCGCCGCGCCTATCAGGGGAGGTGCGTGGCATTCGTCAAGGCTTCGGCCGCCTCCGGGCATATCACGCTCAGCGCATCGGCGCCCGGGCTCGAGAGCGCGAGCGTGGGCATCGACGCGGCCGCGCCCTGAGCCGGGCAAGGGGCCTCAAGCTTCCTGGAAGTTTTATGACGACAAAGAGAATCCTCACATTGCTGATCGCGGCCTTCACGGTTTCGACCATGGCCCTCGCCCAGGCGCAGCTGCCGGCCCCAAAGGTGTCGCCGTGGTGGGCCCAATACACGCTCAATCCGAATCTTCCCACCTTGTGGATCGTCGGGGCCTCCGCAGTCCGCAACGGGCATGACACCGGCAACGACGGCCAGTGGGGCTGGGGCAATCCGATCGCCTCATTCTTCGACCGGAGCAGGATCAACGTCGTCAACTTCGCCCTCGGCGGAACGAGCACCCGGACATACCAATCGATGGGTTTGTGGGATCACGTGCTGGCGGACATGAAGCGGGGCGATTTTCTGCTCATTCAATTCGGCAGCAATGACTCCAGCCCGGTCAACGACGCCTTCCGCGCCCGCGGCACCCTGCATGGCAATGGCGAGGAAACCCAGGAAATCGACAATATGCTGACCAAGAAGCACGAGGTGGTTCACACCTTCGGATGGTACATCCGAAAATTCATCACGGATGCCCGGGCGAAGGGCGCCGTCTGCGAGATCGTCCTGTCCCCCGACCCGAAGAATTCATGGAAGGACGGGAAGGTGGTGCGCTCGGCGAATTTTGCGGAATGGGACGCGGCGGCGGCCAGGCAGGAAAACGCGCTTTTCGTGGACGCAGGCGAATTGATTGCGAACAGGTACGATGCCGCGGGCCAGGCCGCGGTGACACAAACCCTGTTTCCCGACAAGGAGACCGAGCACACCGACTGGGAGGGCGCCATTCTGAACGCCCGCTGCATCGTCGAGGGGATCAGGGGGTTGGATCACTGCGAGCTGGCAAATTATGTTTTGCCGGATCTCCCGGCCGATCTGCCCCTGCCATCGGGCAAGGCCAGGTAAGCGGCGCCGGCCCGCAATCATCCGCGCGGCATCCCAATGGCCTGGGAAGGGACGCCTTTGGGTTCCGAGGTGATCTCAAGCTGCACGCCCCGCGTTGCCGAGGGATCGAGGAACGCGGCCGCGCGGCCGTTCGGGCCGCTCCGCGGAGCCTTGTCCCGCACGGCCAGACCCAGGCCCGGCAACGTCTTCATCGACTCGGCGACGCTCTCGACCCTGAAGCAAAGGTGCTGGAGCCCCTCGCCGTGCTTCTCCAGCCATGCGCTGAGCGGATGGCTGGCGTCCAGGGGCTGCACAAGTTGAAGGTGCACGCCGCTGCCGGTGTCGAGGTGGGTCAACCGGATGGGCGCGTCGGGCATCACCTGGCTGAAGAGAAGGGGCAGGCCGAGGCGGTCGCGATAGAATGCGAGCGCCTCATCGGTGTCGCGAACGACGATGGCGATGTGGTCCAGGCGTTGAAAGGGAGCGGGCATGGGCGGGGCGGTTTGAGGACTTTGCAATCACCCTAGTCCCTGTTGTTTTTTGCGTCAATTGACGTACGTTGCCGGCCAGTTTTCTTCGTTGCCCACCCCTCCGCATGATCCGCCGGGTATGCGTTAATCATTTTCCCGGTCTTCCAGCCCTTCCCTGCCCGCTCCCCTGAAGTCATTCAACCCATGAACACCCGTCCGCTTGCCATCACGATCTGCCTGCTGTCCTGCCTGCCTTCGCTCAGCGCCCAATTGTCTCCGGTGCCGCTCCCGCCCGCCGCGCCTCCGATTCTCGGCCGCCTGACCGAGCGCCCTGATCCGGATCAGGTTGCCAAGCTGAAAAGCGGGCCCGAACTGCCCTACAAGGTCGATCCAAGCTGGCCGCATCTTCCGGCGGGCATGAACTTCGGCGAATGCTCCGGGGTCGATCTGGACAAGAAAGGAAACGTCTGGGTGTTCAACCGCGGCAGCTGGCCGCTCATCGAGTTCGACCGCTCGGGGAAGATGATCCGGAGCTTCACGAGCCAGACCTTCCGGGTGCTTTCGTCGCATGGTGTTCGCGTCGGTCCCGATGGCAGCCTTTGGTGCGTGGACGTCCAGGGCCACGTGATCTTCAAGGTCGATCCCGAGACCGGGCGCATTCTCATGGTCCTCGGCAACCGCCAGGGGGTGGCCGGAAACAACGACGCCCAGGACGCGTTCAACCAGCCCACCAACCTTTGCTTCCGCCCCAACGGAAATTTTTACGTCTCGGACGGCTACGTGAATGCGCGGATAGTCGAGTTCACGCCCGACGGCTACTACGTGCGGCACTGGGGGAAAAAGGGCACGGAGGACGGCCAGTTCAACCTCGTCCACGATGTGGTCATCGATTCGAAGGGCCTCGTCTACGTCGCGGACCGCGCCAACCAGCGGGTGCAGGTGTTCGACGAAACCGGCAAGTTCATCACCAAGTGGACCAATATCGGCGCCCCGTGGGGCCTCGTTTACGTCGCGAAGGAGAATGCGATTTACATGTGCGACGGCAAATACGACCGCGTCGTCAAGCTGGGCCTGGACGGCGAGGTGCTCGGCCAATTCGGCTCCTATGGCACGGCGCCGGGCAAGTTTACGTACGTGCACGACATCACGTTCGATCCCGCGGACGGCAGCATTTACACGGCGGAGATCAAGGGGTGGCGGGTGCAGAAGTGGGTGCGCCAGCAACCGTAGGCCGGGCCCCGGAATCGGTGTCATGACCCTTCGCTCCAGGCTCGTCTGGGCCGGCGGAAGCGCGGCGCTTGCGGCCGGCCTGACCCTCGCCCTTGTCACGGACGCGCAACCGGCCGCGCCGGCCGCGAATCCCGATGCCGTCGTCGTCGGCTCCGGCATCTCCGGCCTGTCGGCCGCCTGGGAGCTCGCGCAGAGCGGCGCAAAGGTGACCGTCGTCGACATGGCCTCGGTCTTCGGCGGCCACGCCGTCATGGCCACGGGCGATCTCAACCTGACGGGAACGCCCTACCAGGAGGCGCACGGCGTCAAGGACTCCGTGGACGTCGCGATCAACGATTTCCTCACGTGGGGCGGGGATGCGAATGCCGACTGGGTGCGCATCTATGTGAACGAATCGAAGCCGATGATCTACGACTGGGTGACGGCGATGGGCGTCTCCTTCGAAATGATCGGCGCGCCGGACGGGAACAGCATTGCGCGGCTGCATCGCACCAAGGGCCGCGGGATAGCGCTTGTCAGCCCGATTTACCGGCAGTGCCTGCTGAGCCCGAACATCACCTTCGTCCGGAATGTCCGCGTGGACCGTCTTCTCAACGAGGGCGGGCGCATCGTCGGAATCGCGGCAACGAATCTGCGCACGAGCGAGCCGCTCGAGATTCGCGCGCGGGTGGTCGTGCTGGCGACCGGCGGGTTCCAGAATAATCTCGACATGGTGCGCCAGTTTTGGACCACCAGCATGCCGTTCCCAAAGCGCTTTCTCCTTGGCTCCGGCGTCAACTCGGTCGGATCCGGCCTCAAGCTCGCCCAGGCCGCCGGGGCCCAGCTGTCGCGTCTCGACCATCAGGAGAACCTGATCACGGGGCTTCCCGACCCGCGCTTTCCGGGCTCGGGCCGCGGACTCAACGCGAACAATTCCGCCGCCATCATGGTGAACGCAAACGGCGTGCGCTTCATGAACGAGCGCTCCAACTGGAGATACAGCCTGCCGATCATCCTGAAGCAGGAGGGCGGCAGCTACTGGAGCATTTTTGACGACGCGTCCAAGCATAACTTCTGGGTCGCCGGCTCCGACTGGGGCGACTTCAAGGAGATTGAAAAGTGGATCTTCAGCAATCCGGAGCTCGTCAAGAGTGCGCCCACGCTCGAGGAGCTCGCCGAAAAGATCGGAATGCCTCCGGCAGCCCTGGCCGGGACGGTCGCACGCTATGACAAACTGGTCGATGGCGGAGTCGACAGCGATTTCGGACGGTTCGGGCCCGGCAAGGACTACAAGCCGGCCAAAATACTCAAGGCTCCGTTCTATGCGATCCAGTTTTTCCCGCTGACACGCAAGAGCATGGGCGGAGTGGCGATCGACACGTCCTGCCGGGTGCTCGACACCGGCCGGCAGGTAATCCCCGGGCTTTATGCCGTCGGTGAATTGAGCGGATTGGCCGGAATCAACGGGCAGGCCGGCCTCGAGGGCACGTTCCTCGGTCCTTCGATCGTGACGGGCCGGATCGCCGGCCGCGCCGCCGCGGCCGAACTGGGACGCGCGCCCGGATCCGGCGCGATCATCCCCGTGCCCGCTTTTCAGCCGCCCAAGCCCGACCCGCTAGCCAACACGGCCCTCTGCATGAAGTGCCACGACCTGCCGAGCCTCACGAAGCAGCAGCGCCCGGGCTACTGGCACTTCGAAAAAGTGCACACGGTGGTCCTTGCGAACAAGACCGACTGCATCCAGTGCCACGCCGAGATGAGCGCAGTCTACACACCCGACCATCACCATTTCGACCGAATCGCGCAGATTCAGGTTTGCGCGAACTGCCACAAGGGCGAGGACCGCTGAGGCGAGGCCTGCTGCCGGGCGGCGGGCAACCCGGCGCTTGACGAGCGGAGCGTTTGTCCGCCTCCTCCGGTCAACTCCATGGCATCCGTTCCCGAAGGGCTGGAAGAATCCAAGGCCAGGACTCGGCAGGTATTCGCCTATTTTGCCCCGCTCACCATTCTGGTCTATTTGGCGACGCCGGGCGGCTACCTCCTGGACATCGGGACGACCTACCTGCTCAAGAACCAGCTTCACGCGTCTGCGACGCAGGTCGCAATTTTTCGGCTGGTCACGGGGATCCCCCTCTACTTTTCGTTCGTGTTTGGGCTCGTGCGCGACGTGTGGAGTCCGTTCGGGCTGCGGGACAGGGGTCATATCCTGATCTTTTCGGCGTTGGCCGCAGCCGTGTATTTCATTCTCGCTTTCTCGGAGGTTTCGTACGCGTCCCTCTTTGCGGGAGTGCTCCTGGTGATGTTCGCATTCCGGTTTGTCTCGGCCGGCTATCAGGCGCTGCTGGCCCTGGTCGGCCAGGAGCAGCTGATGTCGGGGCGCCTGAGCGCGCTTTGGCAGATCTTCGCCTCGATGCCGTACGTTATCGCGTGCTTTTGGGCCGGCTATCTCTCCGTGCATCTGCGGCCGGGCGAGACGTTCCTGATCATGGGGCTCCTTACGATGGTCCTCGGACTCTTCGGTTTTTTGAAGCCGCGCGCGGTCTTCAGCCATTCCTATGACCAGCCCGCGGCCCGCGGGAGCACCCTGGGCGGCGACATCAAGCGACTCCTCAAGCACAGGGCCGCGTATCCCGCTGTGCTCGCCATGCTCCTATTCAGCTTCGCCCCGGGTTCGAACACCCCGCTGCAGTTCTACCTCACCAACAATCTCCACGGCTCGGATGCCGTCTACGGCTATTATAACGGAATCTTTGTGGCCTCGTTCATACCCATGTTTTTTGTCTACGGCTGTCTGTGCAGGCGGGTGAGCCTGAACAAGCTTCTTTGGTGGGGGACGATTGTTGCGATCCCCCAGATGATTCCCCTGGCGCTGATCCACACCGCCAATCTGGCCCTGATCATGGCGGTGCCTATCGGGCTGCTCGGCGGCATTGCATCGGGGGCCTACTATGACCTTGCGATGCGGGCGTGTCCTCCCGGGCTCCAGGGAACTCTCATGATGATGGTGGACGGGGTCTATTATATGGCCAACCGGGGCAGCGACATCCTCGGGGCGCGGATTTACAACGCGAGCCCGGCGCACGGCTTTCTGAACTGTGTCATCGCGACCACAGTTGTCTACGCCCTGATTCTTCCCGTTTTGCTTCTGATTCCAAAGGGGCTTATCGCGACCGCCGATGGGCAGGCCAACCCGGCCATGGCCGCTCAAGCGGTCACTTCCCGGGATTCGCGCCCTTGACGTTGGTGCGGATGCAATAGAATCCGGCATGGGCGCAGATATATAGCGTCTGCCTGTCCGCGCCCCCAAAGCACATGTTCGCCGGGCCTTCCGGCATCGGAATATATCCGATCTGCTTTCCGGTCTTCGTGCTGACGACGGTGACGCCGCCCGGCCTGGCGCCGCCGGAACACATGTAGAGGTTTCCCTGGTCGTCGAGGGTCATGCCGTCGGAGCCCAGATTGCAGACGAGCGTCTTGTTGGTCAGCGATCCGTCGGGCTGCATGTCGAAGGCCCAGGTCTGCCCGCCGCGGATGTCGGAGACGTAGAGCGTCTTTCCGTCGGGGGTGCCGGCGATGCCGTTCGGCATGGCGTTGGTTCCGTCGGGCGAGACGAAAGGATCGATGACGCGCGTGAGAGTCTTGTGATCGGGCGAGAGAAAATAAACGCTCATGATGTCCTGCTCCTGCTGTCGTCCGGGCGCCCACCAATTGCGCCTGTAATAGGGGTCGGTCATATACATTCCGCCGTCGGGCCTCACCCAAACGTCGTTCGGGCCGTTGAGGAGCTTTCCCTGGTAATCGGTCACAAGCACCGTGTGCTTGGGAAGGGTGATATTGCCGGGTTTCGGCGGGTCGCCCACGGCGGGGTTGAGCGGCTGGGGGTAGGGAATGGTTTCGGTCTCCGTGATCGAAATCGACCACAGCTGGTTTCTTTCATCGGCGCAGGAGATGAGGTTGCCGTGGTAATCGAAGCACATGCCGTTCGAATAGCCGCAGGGGTGCATGAACACGCTCAGGGTCTTGTCCGCGACGTTCCAGTGCATGATCTTGTCGCTGTCCTGTTCGATGAAATAAACGTCGCCGTTGGGCGCGCAGGTGGCGCCCTCCGTCCAGGGCGCGCGCGTGCCGTTCATGCCGAAGCCATTGGGCACCGTGTAAGACTCCAGGGGCAGCGTGGCCAGCTTCTCGACCTTGGACCCCGGCGAGATCGTCGGGGGCAGTCCCATGGTCGCGTCGGGGCGGGTCCGGGGCCGGGCGACCTTGGGGGCATCCGCCTGCGCGAGGGCGAGCTCGGGAAGCCCCGATGCGATAAGAAGACCTAAAACAAGGGATTTTCGCAAAGCATTCATATTGGAGCAATCTTGGGTACGATTACTCTAAGCATGAACAGCACGGATGCCAGCAACACTTCAGCCAAAAGCCGGCCATGAATGATCCGGTCTCACGACGCCTGGCGATCGGAATGATCCTGCCGGCGATCTTTGCGCTCCCGTTGGCGGGGGCGGCGCTGGCGCATCGAAATTTGGCGCCGCTGCTCCGTTTCCCGCCGCCGCTGGAGATTCCATCCGGTAATCCGGGCTTTTCGTGGTTCGCGGCATGTCTAGTCACGGCGCCCTTCGCCATTCTCGCAGCCTGGTGGCTCCCCAGCCTTCGCCGAGTTCAGGCAAGACCGGCGGGCACCGCCCTGATTCGACCGCTGCCGTGGTGGGGCGCGCTGTCCTGGGGATGGACGGGCATTTGGTGGGTCATTGCCTGGACGCGCTTTCCCTGGTTTGCCGCCGGCCAATGGTTCACCTTCTTCCCGCTCTGGATTGGATTCATCGTCGGCTTCAACGCGCTGACCTGGCGGCGCAGGGGCTCCTGCCTTATGTTGCGCGCCCCCGTCCGATGGCTCGGGCTGTTCGCCGCAAGCTCCGTGTTCTGGTGGGTGTTCGAATGGCTTAACCGATTCGTGAGCAATTGGCATTATCTCGGGGTCGAGGAGTTCGGGCCGCTCGGCTACGCGGCGAACGCGACCCTCTGCTTTTCGACGGTCCTGCCCGCGGTTGCCGGGGTCGGCGAATGGCTGCGGACCCATCCGGACTGGGAGACTCGGTGCGCGGCCGGCCCGCCGGTTCCTTTGCTTGACCGGCCTGCCGTCGGCCGGATCTTCGCGGCGGCGGGACTTGCCGCCCTGGCGCTGACGGGATTCCGACCGCAATGGTTTTACCCGGCGCTGTGGCTTGCCCCCCTCCTGTTGATCCTGGGGGCCGGCATCTGCAGCCGGCGGCCGGGGGTGTGGGGAGAGATTGCCGGCGGAGACTGGCGGCGGGCGGCCTCATGGGCCGTCGCGGCGCTCATCTGCGGGTTTTTTTGGGAAATGTGGAATTTCCACAGCCTGGCAAAATGGATCTACACCGTGCCTTACGCCGACCGCTGGCACGTCTTCGAGCTGCCCCTGCTCGGATATCTCGGTTACCTGCCGTTTGGCCTTGAGTGCCTCGCGGCCTGCGATTGGGTGGGCGCAGGAGTCTGACGGCTCACGCGTCGATGGTCACGCTGGCGGTGGCCTTGGCCTGGCAGAGGAGGATGATGTTCCGCGACTTGTCCGCGTCGTCGAGAGCGTCCTGGACGTCCATCGTGACGCGGCCGCCCAGGAGCCGGGCTTTGCACGTGCCGCAGATGCCGGAGCGGCATTCGTACTCGAGGGTGAGGCCGCCATTCTCGGCGATTTCGAGCAGGGTTTTCTCCGAATCCAGGGGGAGGGATTTTCGCGATCGCGCAAAGGTCAGGGCGGGAATCGCCGGATCGGCGCCGAAAGACGGGAAGTCTTGCGCGCCCGCCGCCGCCGGGCTGGAAATCGCCGGGGATTCGGCGGACGCCGGCGCGGTTTCGGCCCGCTTTGCGGCGACAAAGGCTTCGGACTTGATTTGATCATTCGGCACGCCCAGCTCGCGCAGCATCTGGATGGTCGGCTCCATCATCGAGGCGGGCCCGCATATGTAGACCGGGTGCCGGGCAAGGTCCGGGACGATCTCCCTGAGCAGTTCGGCCGTGATGCGGCCATGTCTGCCCGCCCACTCCGTGCCCTGCGCCCGCGTGAGGGTCACGTGAAGCCGGAGGTTGGGAAACCTCGTTTGCAGATCCTCGAGCTCCCGGCGGAAAATGATATCGCGCGGCGTCTTGGCGCAGTAAATAAAATGAATCTCGCCCTCCCATCGCCGTGCCGTCAGGGTGCGCAGAATGGACATCAGCGGCGTGATTCCGACGCCGCCGGCGATGAGCACGATGCCGGAGGACCCGGCTTCGGAGAAAGTGAAGCGCCCGGCGGGCGCCGACACATTGACCACATGGCCCTCGCGCAGCGCTTCGTGGAGGTGGCGCGAAACATAGCCGTTTTCCTCGCGCTTGACGGTGATCTCGCAGCTGTCTGTCTGCGTGGGCGGGGAGGCAATGGTGTACGTGCGGTTGACTTTCCTGCCGTCGATGACCGGCGAGATGACGAGGTACTGGCCGGGCAGATGCTTGAACGGCAGAGGCCGGCCAAGCGGATCCGCGAAACGGAAGGTGCGCACGTCGGGCGTTTCCTCGACGATGCTAGTCACGCGGAGGGGGCCCGACCAGAGCCTCGGCGGTGTGGCCGCCGCCTGCGCCGGTTGCGAGCGGCGCCTGGACGCGACGATCCGGAATCCAAGCAAGACCGCCAGCACGGCGGCGAAGACGAGCGGCCGGCGCACGTCGGCCTTCACCTGCATGTAAAAATGAATGACGCCCAGCGTCGCCACCACATACACGAGCCGGTGCAGCGCCCGCCAGCGCGGGCCGCCGAGGCGCTTGATCATTGCGTTGGTCGAGGTCGCCGCCAGCGGCGCCATCAGCAGCAGCGCGGTAATGCCCACGAAAAGGTATTTTCGCTTGAACATCTCCGACAGCGCATTCGAAACGCTGAAGGGGTGGTCGAGGCTGAGGCCGAAAAAGATGAGAAAATGCAGGCAGCCGTAGAAAAACGCGTAAAGCCCGAACGTGCGGCGCGAAAAAATCAGCCAGTTCCACCCCGTGATCTTGCGGACGGGCGTCACCAGCAGCGTCAGCATCAAGAAGACCAGCGTCAGCATGCCGGTCGTGAGGATGGCGAAGTTCACCGGGTTGGCCCCGAGTTGGTGGTGGTACGCGTCCCACCCCAGCAGCAACAGAGGCACGCCGCCGTTGACCAGCACCAGAAACTTGGCGAAGCGGGTGTCCTTCATGGGGGGCCGCTGCTCAGTGATTCGCACGCAGGTCCATCCCTGCGTACATGGAGGCCACCTGTTCGGCGTAGCCGTTGAACATGAGGGTGGGGCGGCGGCCGGTCTCGCCGATGCGCTGCTCGGTGGCCTGGCTCCAGCGCGGATGATCGACCGTTGGATTCACGTTGGCGTAGAATCCGTATTCATTCGGGGCAGCCGTGTTCCACGTCGTGGGCGGCTGGTCGGCGACCAGCGTGATTTTCACAATGCTCTTGATGCCCTTGAAGCCGTATTTCCACGGGGTGACGAGGCGGATCGGCGCGCCGTCCTGCGGGGGGAGCAATCGCCCGTAGATGCCGCTGGCGAGCAAAGTGAGCGGGTGCATGGCCTCGTCCATCCGCAGGCCCTCGACGTAAGGCCAGGGGAGCACGTCCGCGTTCTGGCCCGGCATGCGCTTGGGGTCGAGCAGCGACTCGAAGGCGACATACCTGGCCCCGCTGAGCGGTTCGACCCGGGCGAGCAATTTGGACAGGGAATAACCCGCCCAGGGAATCACCATGGACCAGCCCTCGACGCAGCGCATGCGGTACACGCGCTCCTCCGGCGGGCTGATCTTGAGCAAATCGTCAATTCCATAGACCCGCGGCCTGCGCACCAGCCCTTCGACCGACACCTGCCAGCCTTGGGTTGAAAAGGAGGCCGACGCATCGGCCACGGCCTCCTTGTCGGTCGAGAATTCGTAGAAGTTGTTGTAATGCGTGATGTCCTTGAAGGGGGTCTGCGCATCGGCCGCGTGAAAGCCGGTGGAGGCGTCGGCAGCGGAAGATGTCCTGAGACCTTCGAGCTCCGCCGTGTCCACCGTGGAGGTTCCCACATGATTGAGCCTGCGATACACCAAGCCGGTCGCCACGGTGGTGGCCGCTACCAGGCCCGCCTTCATGAAGGTCCGCCGGTTAAAATAAGCCGCGGCCGGGGTGATCTCGCCCGGGGGGATTTCATTCGGTTCTTTCATCGGAGGACAATTTGCGTTGACGGTGAAGGGAACGGACGCGCGGTCACTTCACGACTTCGTAGAGCGCCGACATTCCGGCCATCATGTGGTCCTCGACGTGGCAGTGGAATAGCCAGACGCCGGGATCGTCCGGAACCATGTCGGCCACTTTCATGCTGGCGGGCAGCAATTCGACGACATCGGTGCGATGCCCTTCCACGGTCACGACGTTTCCGTGCCAGTGCGGAGTATGAAGATCACTCTCGCCGCCGATCCCGACCAGATACCAGCGGACGCGTTCTCCCGCCTTCATCCGCAGGTCGGGCACGTTGCCATAGATGTAGCCGTTGATCGTGAAGAACCGATTCGCATCGGAGGTGCCGGCGAACATCGACATCCCGGGCATCATGGGCATCGCCGCCTTGTTGTCGTCCTTGTCCCCCAGGGCGGCCGCCGCCGAGCCCGGCGCGAAGAGCTTGGCGTTCACGACCGAATAGTGGCTGACCGTTTCGTCGAAAATGCTGAAGAGAGTGACGAATTCGCGGTCGACGTCGTTCGGGGAGCCGTCCGGACGGGCCGCTCCCCGGCGCGTGACAACGATGACTCCGACGAGCCCCGCGGCCGTCTCGCGCATGGAGTTGACGTGCGAGTGGTACAGCCAGACGGCCGAGCTTGGATCCCCCGGTCCGGGGCCCGCCCGTTCGGGCACGTCCCAGCGGTAGGTGTAGGCCTGGCCGGGGGGGATTGCGTCGTCGGCGACGTCGGCTCCGGAAGTGCCGTCGGGATAGCCTGCGCCCTCGTTGGCCTTGGTGTAAAGGACGCCGTGCGGATGCAGGCTGACGGGAATCAGGGTGTTGTTCCTCAGCGTGACCTCGATCCGATCTCCGACTTCCGCGCGGATGACCGGGCCGAGCAGCCCGAGATGAGCCCATTCGGGAGAGCGCGGCTTGAGGGTCTTGAATGTCCCGTCGGTGTATTCGCGGTACACCGCCTTTCGAAAGATCGGAGGATCTCCGTTGATCCCGCGTTTGAGCCAGACGTCGGCATCCCCGCCGCCGCCCATGTTCCCGAGGCGGTCCCCGCCGGGCGCGTAGTTCCAGGAGATCTCGTCGGCCCCGAGGAAATAAACCCGCGTCTTGCCGGCGGGCGGACCGCTTCCCTCGTCCGCGGCGCTCGAAATGAGGGCTGCGGCGAACAATCCGAGAAAATGGAAGGGTCTCAAGCGCACGGGATCGGAGGATTGGAACAAAGGAAATTCGATGGGCGCGCAGAAAGCGCAAGCGTCTTCGGACGATTGGCTATTCGCCGTCACGCCAGGGCGGGTTTGCAATCGCGTCCCGGCTGGATTCTGTGCCCTTGTCACATGAGAGAGGTATCGCTCACCCGCTTGCCATGGCGCCGGCATGCCTGCGCGCTTTTCCTGGCCTTTCTGCCCCTGGCGGGCCGGGCCCAGTTCGGCGGCGGGTACATGGACGACCTGGAAACCGGGGATTACATGTGGGCGGTGGACCCCGCCTTCAAGGAGGATGTGTTCACCTTCGCGCGCCTGGAGCACCAATCGGGCGGCGGCTTCGGATATTTCAGCCGAAGGATGGGATGGCAGGAGGACGCCCCGAGGGCGGACATCATGCTGTCTTTCCGGGTGCACCAGGTCACGTCGATGAACGTGCGTCCGGGATACAATCCGATCGAATTCACAAAGGAGAACCTCGCGAGATATCCCTTTGTTTACTTTTCAGGGGTTGAAAGCATGGCATTGCGGAGCGACGAGGTCCTGGCCCTGCGCAATTATCTGCTGAGCGGCGGATTCATGATGGTGGACAATTTCTGGGGAGACGAAGCCTGGCACAACTTCGCCAGCCAATTGAAGCGGGTGTTTCCGGGCCGGGAGCCCGTGGATTTGCCGATCGATCACCCCATATTCCACATCGTTTACGATTTCAAAACCAAGCCCCAGATGCCGACTGCGGGGGTTTACGAAAGATTCGGCATATTCTACGACCCGGGCCGGGACTACGGCCCAATGACCCACAACCCGCATTATTTCGCCATGTTCGACGACAAGGGCCGGATGATGATGGTCATCTGCCACAACAACCATTTCGGAGACGGGTGGGAGCATGAGGGCGACGATGCGACGTACTTCCACGTGATTTCCGAGGGGATGGCGTATCCGATGTTCATCAACATCCTCGTCTACTCGATGACCCATTGACAGCAATGAACGACCTCCGAACGGCGACGAAAGACCTCAGACCTCCAGAATTGAAGTCGCTTAGCGATTTCAATTCTGGAGGTCTGAGGTCTTAACACCCGCGTTTGCCCCGGGCTGCGGATAGAGGCGGGCCAGCTGGAGGAGGAGGGCTTCGAGCTTGGAGTAGTAGTCGTCCGCCGGAAGACTCGCCTTGTTGTCCCGCAGGCGGGAGACGGCCAGCTCCAGTCTGTCGCGTTGCGCACGCACAGCCGGCGACAGCTTCTGCTCCTCGGCGCTCGGGACCAGGACAAACTGCTGCGCGAGCGGGCCGTCCACCGACGCCCCATCCCGGGCCTTCTTGACCGCGCGGACGCCCTCAAACCAATCCGGCGGGGTGCCCAGGCCGTCCCCGTTGTCGTCGATCAGCGGATGCTCGGTGGCCAGGCGCCCCTCGGTCTTGTAGAACTCGGCCACACGGGCCGAGGCGCTCAGAAAGGCCTCCAGCAGCGAGACCTCCCCATCCTTGTCGAGGTCGCTCTGCGGGTCGGCGAGCGCCTCGATGAAATACTGCCCGAACCGGGCGTAGTTCTGCTCGTCGCCGCTGCGGGTCGCGGTGATGATCACGCGGTCGGGTCCCGACAACTTTGTGAGGAAGGGCGCGCTTGCGGAGGTTGTGTCGATGACGGCGAGCGGCCGGTGAAATGGCCGGAGCCAAAGAGCGAGTTCGCTCGCCGGCAGATCCGGTCCGCGCAGATTGAACTTGGCCTCCTTCCCGTCGAAGGTGCCGTGGCCGATGAGGACGAGCCAGAGTTTTCCCAGTCCGTCTTTCGGCTCGGCCTCCAGGGCCTGCCTGAGCAGGTCGTGGTCGGAGGCCGGGCCGGCGTCCTTGCGTCCGATCGCCAGGAATTTCGCGTCCGCCTGGGCGGAGATTTTCTCCCAGCGATCGGCCTCGTCGGAGAAAATGGGGCCGTACTCCCCGCTGCCGGCGATGCCGACGACGACGATCACGGAGGTGCGGTCGGTGGCGGGCGCCGCGGAAGCCGGTGGCGGCTCCGCGGGTGCGGCAAGGCCGGAGGCGGCGAGGAGGGCGATGACGGCGATCCGGGCTTTCATGGCATTCCCTTCCGGCGCCGCAGGCCCCATTCGGCGAGGAGGCAAATCAGGGCGAAGCCGAACATTTCCGGGGTATGCCACAATGGAAAGGACCAGGCCTCCATGACCGGGGCCTTCATGCTCGGCAGCCGCCGGACAAGCGAATTGAGGTCCCCGGCCGCAACGACGCGGCCGCCGGTCTTTCGGGCGATGCTTTCCAGGAGGGCGACATTTGGCTTCAGCGAGCGGAACTCGTCGGCGGCGAGATCGACGCTCCAGCCGGCCTCCGCCCGGCCAACTTCGGCCCCGACGGAATTTGTCGCGATCGCCGTGGCCCGGTAGCCGCCGGTCAGCCGCGGGACGTAGGTCGCCTCATACAGCCCGGCCTCGCTCAGGGCGGGCTCGGCCATGATCCGGATCGGCTTGGCCAGGGCCCCCGTCGCGCCATCGGAAAGGACGGGCGCCACCTCGATCGAGACCGAGGCGTCGTCCATCGGCTGAAACTTGGCGTCGCGCGCGCGCACCTGCAGGCGCACCGCGTTGTTCGCGTCGCCGGCCTGGGGCTCCACGGCAAGGTCGACGCGGTTCGGAACGTCGGAGACGAGCCAGCGAATCATCTGGCGCCAGGACTTGTCCATGTCGGCGTGGGTCCCGTCGTCGAGCAGTCCCCACCGCCAGAAATCGCCGACCATGAGCGCCGCCGTGCGGCCGCGGCCGAAGCGCTGCACGGCGAGCGCCGGAGTCTCCGCGCCCTGGATGTTGCGCAGGGTCGCGATGACGCTCGCCCCGGGCTTGGCCCCGCGGACCCAGTTGACGACCTCAAATCCCGGCATGGCCTCGCGGCGGGCGCGCTCGTCCGCCTCGTTGTCGCGGATGCGGGCCCATGGCTGGAGCAGCCCCTCCCGCGTCAATTGGAGGCGCAGTCCTCCGGGGGGCGGGGGAGGGGATCCCGACGGACCGTCGAGATAGACCGGAAGCATCTCGCCGATCGGGGTGCGCGAATATCCGCCCTCCCGGAACGACTGCATGCCCCCGAGCATGAGGAATCCGCCCCCGCGCTCGGACACGAATTTTTGCAGGAGCATGGCCTGCACCGGGGAAAAGAACGCCGCCTCGACATCGTCGACGATCACCGCGTCATAACCGTAGAGATCCTCCGGCACGCTCGGGAAGCCGCTGCGCAGCTCCAGGGCGTCGCGCGTGTTCAGGCGCACGAGGACAGGCTGGTCGTATCGCTGGACCTCCTCCGGCGCCTGGTTGCTGAACCCGCGGTAGAGGGGATTGCTCGTCTCGCCGACCCGGCCCCTGTATTCGAACTTGGGCTCGCTGCGGGCGATCCGGATCAGGCCGACCAGTTCGACCTGCTTGTCCTCCTGCACCGCCCGGTTGATGAACTTGTACTCCCAGCCGGGATGCCCCGACACGTAGAGGATGCGGTATGGCCCCCCGCCCCTGTTGACGACGATCACGCGGGCGTTGTTTGCCAGGGTGGCCTCATCGGAGCCGGCCGGGGCGGCGCCCTGCTGCGGGAGCTGCTGCGCGCCCACCTTCACCTGATAGAACAGGAGCCCGCTCCGCTCCGGCTTGAGCTGGAAACGGAACGCCAGGCTGTCGCCGTCCCCTTTTCCCGCGAGCGTTTGCTCCTGCACCGTCTTGCCCGAGTCGTCGGTCAGGCGCGCGACGATCGCCTGGCCTCCGTATCCGGCTGCGGTGACATCGGCCTGAACCGACACCGGCGCGTCCTCGAAGGCCGACTGGGTCACGCTCACTTGCTGCAGGGCGATGTCCTTGACCGGATCCTGGCTGCCGATGACGACGGGATAGACCGGCGGGAGCCTGGACAGATCGGGCGGCGAATCGCCGATGTCGGTCGCGTTGCCGTCCGTCAGAAGGATGACGCCCGCCAGGGGGCGGCCCTGAAAACGGTCGGCGAGCGTGCGCAGGGATCCGGCGAGCGCCGTGGAGCGCCCGTCAAAGACAAGCTCGTGAAAATCCGTCGTCGCCTGAAGGCGGGTGTCAAAGACATAGCGCCGGACATCGAAGGTGTCGCCCAGGGCGGCCAGCCACGCGCTCGCAGGATCGAGCAGCTTCGACATGCCTTCGCCGCGCGTCTGCGGAGCGCCCCGATCCTTTATCTGCATGCTCTGGCTGTTGTCGGCCACCACGGCAAACAGGTTTGCGCCCGGCCGGACGTGCTCGCCGAACCAGAGCGGCTCAAGGAGGCACAGGGCCAGGGCGGTGAGCGCCGCCGCCTTGAGGCCGAGGCAGGCCCAGCGCAGCCCTCCGCGCGGAGCGGCGCGGTAGCTCCACAGGAGGATTAGGGCGCTTGCGGCAAGGAATCCGCACGCCGGCAGGAGCCAGCTCCATCCGGAGAATGTCAGCACCGCGAGGGAATTCATGGGAAAGCCGCCGGCGGCGGGCCAGCCGCGCGCCGTCATTTATCCTTCCCCAACTCCTCATAATACTTCCGCACCGAGTCGGCGTATTGGTTCGGCACCGGATCCCGGTCGAGGGGCACCAGGGAATCCTTCGACTGCCGCCGGGCCAGTTCGTCGCTTATCTGGTCGCGGACCTCGGTGAGCGGCTTTACAATCTGAAGCTGTATGACCGCCCAATCGGGCCTCTTGAGATCCCGGGTGTAATCCTGGCGCAGCAGGCGGGCGCTCTCGCGGGCGGCGGCGACCGCGTTGCGCAGATTGGGCGAATCGACGATTTCCTCGACATCGCGCAGGCGGTCCGACCACTGCCCGTAGCCATTGCCGGTGATCGGGGCCCCGGACAGGGGCATGCCGCGGTTGCCGCCCCCGCCGATCAGGTTGGCGAGGTCAAGGGGGTCGCCGCTTTGCCCGGATGCGTTGCCGTTGTCGCCACCGGCCAGCCGCCGGGCCTGGTTCCCCGCGCCCCTTCCGTTTTGCCCGGCGGCCTGCCCGCCCTGCCCCCGGCGATCGCCTGGCTGCCTGTTTCCGGTTGAGGGGGCGCCTGCCTGCTGCTGATTTTGATCCGCCGATGCGACGGACGGATTCCCGTCCTGCCCCTGCTGGTCGCCGGGCGGAGGGTTTCCCCGCGAAGCCGCGCCTGCCTGGCGCCGGTCTTCGCCAGCCGTTGCGGCGGACGGATTTCCCCCAGTGTTTTGGCCGCCGGGCGGATTCCGGCCCGGGGCCGCCTCGGCCTCGCTCTTGAGCTCATCGGTCACGGCGTCGAGCTCCGACCGGGCCATGCGCAACGCCTCCGTGTCGTCGCCGATCACGCTGTCGGCCGCCCGCTCGATCCCGTTTTTCAACTCGTCGATCCCCGCGCGGGCGCGCCCCTCGGCTTCGCGGGCCTGGGGCAGGTATCCCTCCTTCAGGAGCGCGGAGGTGAGGTCGAGGGACTTGGTCCCCTCGGCTGAGGTCGAGTCGGTGAGGCGGTCGTTGAGGTTGTCCGTCAGGAGTCCGCTGCTCAGGAGCTTCTGCTGAAACTCCTTCGCGGTGCCGGCGTCGTCCTGCGAAAGCTTGCGCAGGCTGTCGTAGAGTTTCTCGGCGAGGAGGGGCTCGGAGTTTTCCGCCTGCTGCGACACCTGCTTCGCGCGGTTGACGAGGTCCCCCATTCTTTTCTTCTGCGCGTCGATCTCGGAGGCGGGGCCGTTCGTCTCCGCCGCATCGCTCAGGCGCTTGGGCTGTCCGCCGTTGCCGAGGGGATCGAGCTTCTTGGCGACCTCCTCCTCCTGGTCGGCGAGCTCGCGTGCCTGCGAGCGCATCTCGCGCAGATCGTCGGAAAACTGGCTCGAGTTCTGTTTGTGCAGCTCGTCGCGCATGTTCTGAAACTGCCTCTGGGCCCGGGTGCCTGAATCCAGGGCCTGTGCAACGGCCCCCTGGCCGGCGGCATCCGCCGCCTTCTGGACGTCGTCGCGGGTCTGGTCGAGCTGCTGGCGCTCGTCGCTCATGCTCGAGCGGTTCTCCTGCCGGTCCATGCGCTGCCGCAGCTCGTCCACGTCGGCGAGCACCTGCTGCTGCTCATCCTGGAGGCGCTTGAGCTGGCGGCGGATGTCCTCGCGCTCCTGGTCCGTGCGGGCCTCCTGCAAGGCCGTCTGCATTTCCTTCAGCCGGTCGTTCACGTCCTGCTGGCGCCGGGCCAGTTCCTGCAGGCGGTTCATCACCTGGAGCTGCTCGTGCTGCTCCGGGGTCTCGGCGGGCGCGGCCTCCCGCTGGGTTTCGTAGCGGTTCTGCTCCTGGGTGAGGTCGAGCTGGTCGAGCTGGCGCTGGCCCGCGCCACCGCGTCCGCGTCCGCCCCCGCGCCCCCTGGCCACCTCCGTCTCCCTGGACTGCAACCTCAGCAGGGACTGGTAGGCGGCCTGCTCGTCGACGAGCGCGGGCGCCAGGGCCTCCGGAGCCTTCCCCGCTTCCTGCAGATGCCCGGCCGCTTTTTTCATGTCCTCGGCGACGGCCGTCCACAGGGCCTTGGTCCGGGGATCGTCCGCCTTTTCCAGCCCCGAGCCCGCCTGGGTCAGCGCCTGCTCCTGGGAATCATGCACGACTTTCGCGTCGTCCGTGTATTTCGGCTCCGACGGATCGCGCTGCAGCTTCCATGTCGCGGAGATGATCTGCTTCTGGAGATCGGTCAGGCGCTGGCTGTTGCCTTCCGGATTCCGGGCCTGCTGGCCGTCCTGGGATTGCATCGCCTTGCTTTCGCGGAAGATCTCGTCGAACGGGCGGACTTCCGCAAAATACAGGTCGCTCGTCGTGCGCCTCGGCTTGCCGTCGGGTCCGATGTCGTCGGCCCAAAGGTACCAGGACATCAGCTGGCCCGGCTGCACGCCGAGGTCCTCCAGGCTGAGTGTCGTGTCGAAGGCCCGGTTCTGCGCTGCGGGGACCGAGCGGCCGAGCTCGACGGATTTCGCGTCGCCGCCCGCAAGGCTGTAGGCAAGCCCGTAGGCCGACACGCCAAAATCGCCCAGGACCGTGCCGGAGAAGCCGACTTCCTCCACTGGCGACGGGCGGATGTCTCCGTGCGGCTCGGTGACATGGATTTCCGGCGGGCGATCCGGCAGGACATTGAACACAAACGGGGTGGAAAGCGGGTTCGTCCGGCCGTCGCGGTCGACCAGCCGCAAATCATAGGTCTGGCTCGCGACGAGGGGAAAACCGGGCAGCGACGCGACCGCCTTTCCCTCGACCAGCTGGAGGGGGACCACCGTCTTTTTCGCATCGGTGCCCACCAGGGCCGCCGATGCGACCGCCTTGTTCAATTGGAGCGCGAGGTCCAGGCGGGTGCCCTCGACCGCGCTCACGCGGCGGGTGTTCTCTATACGCTTCGGCGCCAGGTGCGTGTAGCCGGGGAAAGTCAGCGTCGCATCGGCCCTTTCCAGCCGCGGGCGCTCGAAAACCGAGACCTTGAACTCGCGGGTGCTCCTGCCGGAGTATTCGAGGTGATAGGACAGGTCCTGGTCGACCTCGGGAATGCTCGCTCCGAAAACCGGATCGGCCAGGCTTTTGACAAGGGCAAGCTGCTGCTGCGGCCGGCCCGAACTGCGGTAGACCAGGCTGACGCCGGCAGGAAGCGAGCCCCCGAAACGGGCCAGGACCACCAGGCTCTCGCCGCGCTCGAGACTCGCGTCTCCGGGCGTCACCACGACTCCCCACAGGGGAGCGCCGGCGATCTCTCCCCGCCTCGCGTCCCTCAGGCCCAGAAGCGCGACGGCCAGGAGCCCCAGGGCCGCGATATTTGCCGCCTGTGCCAGGCGAAACCGCGACAATGGGACGATATCGCTCCAATCGTTCTCCCGGCTGTGTTCGATCGCCTGCTCGACCAGGCGATGCCGCAGGTAGCCCGGAGAACCGTCCTCCTGCGGCTGCTGCTGGACGGCGGTCAGGAGCAACCCGTTCAATTCGGGATGCCTGCGTTCGATCTTTTGCGCAATCGCCCGGTAATCGGCCGGGACCGAGGCTCGGCGCATGCAGAGGGAAAGGCAGGTCGCTCCCGCCAGTCCCGCCAGCACGGGCAGGGTCCAGAACGAGGTCCAGCCGGTCTGCCGTTGCACAAGGATGAATCCGAAGCCCGCGATCGCGGCCAGCGACCAGCAGGCGGCCATCTGCAGGCTGAGAACCAGCCAGCGGTGGCGGCGCGTGGCGGGCTGCAATCTGGAAATGAGGTCGTCGTGCATCACGTCGGCGTGGTTCCCTGCGGGAGCGTATCCCCACTTTGGCGCGCTGTCCAACCGGCCAGCGCCGATTCGATCAGCAGGACGGCGAGTGTCGCCCCCAGGATCCAGCGCCACAGCTTTTGCCGCCCTTCCGCCTCCTCGCCCCGGAGGAGGACCTGGCGCTGAGCCGTGCGGGCCGCTTCGGGCTGGCTTTGCGGCCCCGGCGCCCCGTAGCGCTCGAGTTCATCGGGCGAGAGCGGCTCGGTCCGGCTCTCCGAGGCCGCAACGTTCACGCCGACCCGGAACGAGCGCGTGGCGCTGCTCAATTGATAGATGCCGGGCTGGACGGCGCCGCCGTAGCTTTGGGCCCCGGGAGGAAGGGTGGCCGTCGAACCGTCGGGCAGCGTGACCGTCGTTTCCGCCGCGGCACCGGCCGCCGGATCGAGCGGGATCGCGTCGCCGACCTGATATTGGGTCGCCCGTTCGGAGAGCCCGCCGGCGAGGTCGAGGACGGAGTAGACCAGGGGGACAAACTTGGAGGAGACGGCCAGCTGGCTGTCGTCGGGGTTCCAGCCGGTCAAAAGGACGAGCAGCCTGCCCGCGCCGACCGGCACCTCGACGACCGCCGGATCGCCGCTGTCAAACTTCGCGAGAACGCGGGCGGCGGGAATCGCGGCGGCATTCAGCCGGCGATACTTCCAGATGTGGATTTTCGTGAAATCGCTGTAGTGCGGGTCGGAAAACGGCGCGAAGAGCGGGTGCCGGAAATCGATGTCGCCGAACATCGCGTAGTCGGTGGGCTGCGCGTCCTCCAGGCCGGGCCCTTCCAGCTCCAGCATCCTGCCGAGCGTGCCGGCCGACTGGGCGCTTCTGGGCGCAAAGACGACCGTCTTTCCGGCGAGCATCTGGGCGCGGAGCCCGAGCGCCGTTTCCGGAGCCAGGGAATCGGTGACAAAATACAATTTGGCATCCTGCATTTCAGCCGGCGGGACGGCCGCGGAGGGAGAGCGTTCGAGCGCCTTCACCGAGAGGCGGGGGTCATCCGGAAGCGCGCGCTCCAGGAAGAAAAGGGGCCCATGGCTGTCGTCGGCCGCGTCCGAGCCGAAATAGAGGACGTTCCACTGCTGCTTCACCGGCGGAACCACGTAGGCCGTGTTGTCGAAGTCCTCGTCGTCCCCTCGCAGGTGGATCTGGCGCATTTCGGCCGCGTTCGGCAGGACGGGCACGGGCACGACGCGGCTCTGGCCGGGGGGCACGTAGACGTCGATCGGGGCGCCGATAAAAGCGCCGTCCGCGGCGCGGCTCCAGCCGACCTGGAACTGCTCCCGGGCCGACTCGGCGGAATTGCTCACCCGCACGCGGATGGAGGGGGTCGCCAGCCGGTCCGCATCCGGCGAATCCGCGACCAGCTGCAATCCCGCGTTGGTGGGATTGCGGGCCTTCAGGGCCTCGACCCGGAGCTCGATGTTCTTCGGCCAGTCGTAGGATTGGAGCGAATCGAGCTTGCTGCCTGCCTTCAGGTCGCTGATCAGAAAAATCTGGCGGGGTCCCTGCGCCTTTTTCTCGGTGGCGGTGTCGGCGAGCGCCTCGGCCGCGGTGACGAGCGCGTCCCCGAGATGGTCGTCCTCCCATCCAGGCCCGCTCGCCGCCAGGCGGGCCATTGCAAGCGGGGCGCGCTCCCCCGGGGGAGCCCCCTTCCACTGCTCAAAGCTCACGAGGGGAGCCGCCTTGCGGCTGAAAAGGTACACGGATGCCTCGTCGCCGGGCCCGACCGCGCGGAGAATCCCCGCGGCCCGCTCGCGGGCGGCGTCCCAAAGGCCGCTCCGGCGCATGCTGGCGCTGACATCGACGAGTACGACAATCCGCCTGGACTGGGCGGGACTTCCGGCGTCGGGCGCCGCGCTCCGGAAAAACGGCCGCGAGAATCCGAGCGCCAGCAGCCCGATGGCGAGGCAGCGGAGCAGGAGGAGCAGGATGTGCTCGAGCCGGCTGCGGCGCGTCAGGCGGGGCGCCGAGGGGGGCAGAAACATGACGGAGCTGAAGGTCGTGCGCTCCCGGGTGGTCCGCCGAATGAGGTGAAAAATCACCGGGCCCGCCACGGCCAGGGCGCCGAAGAGGAACAGTGGCGCGAGGAAACTCATGGGCGGTTTCGCGCGGCCGACGGGCTCCACCTCCCGCGCTGCATGCGCTCCTTCAGGAATTCAAAGAGGGCGAGCTCCAGCGGCTGCGCCGTGGATATCCGGTGGTGGCCGATCCCGAGCCTCCCGCAGATGGAGCGCACGGCCGCGCAGTGCGCCTCGATCCTTGAGACGTACTCCCCGCGCGCCGCCGCCGGATCGATGTACACGCGCCGGGCCGACTCCAAGTCCTCGAAAAGCGAGGCCTGCCCGAAGCTCAGGGTCAGCTCCGCCGGGTCGAGCACCTGGAAGACGGTCACCTCGTGTCCGCAGGCCGTGAGGGCCATTAGCCCGGACTCGAGCTTGTCCAGGGGAGCGAGAAAATCGGAGATGCAGGCCATCAGCCCGCGCTTGCGGACGAGGGCGGCGATGCGCCCGATGGGGTCGGTCAGGTTGGTCGACCGGCCACCGGTGGGCTTCTCGAGCGCCAGCATGAGCTGCCGCAGGTGGCCGGCGCGATGGCGGGCGGGCAGGTATTCGCGCACCGCCTCGTCGAAGCTGAGCAGGCCCGTGGCGTCGCCCTGGCTGTGGAGGAAATAGGCCAGCGTGGCGGCGAGCGTGGCCGCGTACTGCGCCTTGGTGTAGCCGGTCGAGCCGTAGCTCATCGAGCGGCTTTGATCGAAGAGCAGGTGGCAGCGAAGGTTGGTCTCGTCCTGAAACTTCTTTATGAAGTAGCGGTCGCTGCGCGCGAACACCCGCCAGTCGACATAGCGGGGATCGTCTCCCGGCGTGTACTGGCGGTATTCGGTGAACTCGACGGAAAAGCCGTGGAACGGGCTGCGGTGCAATCCGCTCCAGAATCCCTCGACGACCACCCGGGCCCGAAGCTCGAGGTCCCGGATGCTCATCAGCGCCTTCGGGTCGATGAGCCCCGCGGAGCGCAGCTGCGAACCTTCGGCGGTGTCGATCATGCGGCGACCGGCGGCTTCTCCGCCTCAAGGAGGCGCCGGATGATTTCCGAAACGGTGATTCCCTCCGCCTCCGCCCGGTAATTGAGGAGGATGCGATGCCGCAGGGTCGGATGGGCCAGCGCCTGGACGTCCTCCACGGCGACGTGGACGCGCCCCCGCAGGAGAGCGCGCGCCTTCGCCCCAAGGACCAGGAACTGGCCGGCGCGCGTGCCGGCGCCCCAGCTGACCCACTCGTTTATGAATTCGGCGGAGCCGGCCTGGTGCGGGCGGGAGGAGGAGGCGATTCGAACGGCATAGCGGACGATCTCCTCGGCGATCGGCACGGATCGGACGAGCTCGTGGAAACGGAGCACGTCCTCGCCGGTGAAAAGCGCCGCGATGCCGGCGGGGCGGCCGGCGGTCGTTTGCGCGACCACCTTCACCTCCTCGTCCTCGGGCAGGTAGTCCATGACCACGTTGAACATGAAGCGGTCGAGCTGGGCCTCCGGCAGGGGATAGGTGCCCTCCATCTCGATCGGATTCTGGGTCGCAAGGACGAAGAACGGCTCCTCCAAAGCGTGGCGGACGCCCGCGGCCGTCACCTGGTGCTCCTGCATCGCCTCCAGCAGCGCCGCCTGGGTCTTGGGCGGCGTCCGGTTGATTTCGTCGGCCAAAATCATGTTGGCAAAGATCGGGCCGCGGACAAACGCCATGCTTCGCTGCCCGCCCGCCTCCTGGAGAATCTCGGTCCCCGTGATGTCCGCGGGCATGAGGTCCGGCGTGAACTGGATGCGCTGGAACTTGAGGTGGAAAATCTGGGCGATGGACTTCACGAGCAGGGTCTTCGCGAGGCCCGGCGCGCCCGTGATCAGGCAGTGGCCGCCGGAGAACAGCGCGAGGAGGATCTGCTCGATCACGGCCTTTTGGCCGACGATCACCTTGCCCAGTTCGGTCTCGATGTTTTCGCGGCCGGCGAGCAGGCGCTGGACGGTGTCGCGCTCGGCGGCGAACGCGTCGGCGGGGCTGTTTTCCTGGCTGGACGCTGGAGGGGTGGGAGAGCTCATCTTTTGGTGGTTTCGGGAAGGATTTTCATCGGGAGGATTTTTGCGGATCGGGCTTTGGCATCGCTTCCGCCGCTGCGGCGGGCGGGGCGCGGTCGATATCGAGGAGCAGCGCGAGCGCTTCGCGGTAGCGGGGCGCGTCCTCGAGCGACTGGAGCACCTGCCGGCGGGCCTCGGGGTCGTTCGAACGATGCAATAACCGGGCCAATTGAAAATGGACTTCCGAGGGATTGGGGGGATTGAGGAGCAGCTCGGTCCTGTCCGCGGCGATCGCGGTCGCTGTGTCGCCAAGACCCTCGGCCGCCTCGGCCAGGTGGCGGTACGGAGGGACGACGAGGGGATTCACGGCGATGAACTTTTCCGCATAAACCTCCTCCGCCGGCCAGTTCCTGTCGCCGCGGGCCAATTCCATGAGGCGCAGGCAGGGATCCGTCGCGTTGTCGTCGATTGCGGCGAGCTTCTCCAGCACGCCCCGCTCCGACTCGGTGTCGCCGAGCGCGCGGTGCACCGCCGCAAGCTGCAAATAGGCGCTGTCGGGCCCGGTCTGGCCGGGGTACAGTGCGATGAAATGGGCGAGCACCGCCTTCGCCTCGGGATACTTCTTCGCCTCGACGAGATCGTGGGCCTCCATGCGCAGCGCCCAGTAGTTGTCGGGGTGCTGGCGGGTCCAATCGGCGAGCTTTTGCTCCGATCCGGGCTCAAGCAATTCGGAATCGGGCCGCTTCCAGTCAAGCGCCGGGGCAAGCTGCTCCGCCTTGGCCTTCGCGTAGGCCGCAAAATCTTTTTCGAGCTCGGGCAGGGGCTCCGAATGCGCCGCGATCGCCTGGTTGATGTCCGCGCCGGAACCCAGGTCCCGGAGAATGGCCTTCAATTGGTCCAGGCCGTAGCGGTTGATCAGGAACTCCACGAACAGCGACGATTCGTAATAGGCGAACTGCAGGTGAAGGAATGTCTTCGGGACAAGGAATGCTCCGCTCAAATTCGCGATCGGCGTCAGCTCGCCGTTCACGATCATCTCGCGGTAGAGCGGGTTCATGTGCATCCCCCACGAGGGGTCGGCCTGGCTCTCCTCGTAGACCGATATCCCCTCGCTCAGCCAGCGGGGCATCTTGTTTTGCGTGATCTGGAGCGTGACGACGTGGCAGAACTCGTGCCACAGCACGGTCTCCCAGTTGGTCGGGTGGGCCGAGTTGGCCGCGGGGCCGTTGGCCGTCACCACGCGGCCGAAGCAGACCCCGAGGAATCCCCCGATGTCCGGCACCCCGAACGTGCGAACCGCAAAATCCTTTTGGTCGCCGAAAATTTCGACGTAGGTCGGGCGCACGAGCTCCACCCCGTATTTTTCCGTCAGCTTCCGGCGGGCCCGGCCGAGCAAATCGAGGACCCTGGGGCCGTAAACCTTCGCTTCGGACGACGTCATGCGAACGACAAAGTCGCCGTTGGCCAGGGTTTCGTACTTCGCCATCGCGTCGTGCAGGGTCGACAGATTGTAGGCCTCCACATCGTAGTCATCCCTCAGGTGAACTTCCTCGGCGAGCTGCCAGCCCTCGGCCTCCTGGCCCAGCCGGAGAAGATCGTTGGCCAGCTCTTCCTTGGCTGGGAGGTACGCCGGGTCGAACTGCAGTGCCTGGCGCTCGTAGGGGACCGCTTCCGCAAACCGGTATTTCTCGGCCAATTTCTTTCCTATGAGCCAGTCGACCACCGGATTGGCGGGCTCAAATCGAAGGCCGTTGCGGCGCCTGACGCTTTCCGTCGCCGGCTGGTTGTCCAGGTGGGCGATCACCGCCTTGAAGGCCCAGGCCTCGGGCTGCCAGGGGTTCACCGCCAGCACTTTGTCCAGGAGCTCGTCGGCGCCGCCGTAGTCCTCCGAGTCGATGTCGTGCTCCACCAAAAGCAGGAGGCTCGGCACGTGCCTGGGGTTTAGCTTCAGCGCGGCATCGGCCTCGGCCAGCATGGAGGCCCGGTCCCCGCTCGCGTAGGCCTTCGCCAGGCCGCAGTGAAAATCGGGGTCGTCGGGAAACTGCTTCAAGCCCGCCTGGTAGGCCTTGGCCGCAAGATCGAAGTCGTGTTTCTCAAGGGCCAGTTCGCCTTTCGCCAGGTAGACATCGCGCAGGGCCGCGTTGAGCTCCTGGGCCGTGGCGAGGATCTTGTCCATCACGTCCTTGGGGTCGGCGCCGAGGAGAAGGGCGACCTCGCCGAAGGCCACGAGGTTGGACGGATCGCGGTACAGGTAGGGGCGGGTCGCCACGTACTGGCGGATCTCATTCGCCATCCTTGCGGCGACGTCTTTCTGGCCATTCGCCAGGGCCGCCTCGCGCCCGATCCATCGAAGGCGGATGCTTTGGGGGCTCTTCGCGAGGGCGCTTGCCACGGCGGCATTTGCGTCGGCGTAGCGCCCCACCGTCAAAAGGCCACGGACCAGCAGGATTTGAAGATTTTCGTCCGCGGGCGTCACCCGCACGGCATTCTGCGCCTGCTGGATCGCCTCCATGTAATTGCCGGCGAGCAGCTGCTTTTGCACATCGTCCGCCGGTGCCGCTTGCAGCACGCCCGCCAAGGCAAGTGCTGGCAGGTAGAGTATCAGCCTATCGATGGCTGGCATGATGGTTGGCCGGGCGATTTGACGAATGACGTCTGGTGTCAGACAACGTTTCTCCGTGCGGCCCTTTCCCTTGAATAGCCACAATTGGATATCCCGCAACTGAGCGGTCCCTTCAGCCGCCGAATCGCGCCCGGCCGGATTGCCTGCCCGCTTAGCGCCCAGGCGTCCTGACCTCTTCCCAACATCCGGTTTGGGCGGACTTGAGGACGGCGTCGGCGACCAAATCGGTGGCCAGGCCGTCGCGAAACGTCGGAGCAGCGGGTTTTTTGTCCTCCAACCCTTTTAGAAAATCATTAACCTGGTGGGTGAAGGTGTGCTCGTAGCCGATCTGGAGGCCCGGAACCCACCAGTTTTTCATGTAGGGATGTTCTCCGCCGCTCACGTGGATCGAGCGCCAACCGCGAAGGTTGGCCGGGTCGCGGTGGTCGAACCACTGCAGGCGATGCAGATCGTGGAGCTCCCAGAGCAGGGACGCGTACTCGCCATTGATCTCCAGGGTGAATTGCGCCTTGTGGCCCCTCGCGTACCGGGTCGCCTCGAAGGTCGCCAGCGATCCATTTTTGAATCGGGCCAGGAACACGCTCGCATCATCGATCTCCACTTTTTGCATCTTGCCAGATGACACGTGCTTGCGCTCTTTTATAAAGGTTTCCGTCATCGCGGTCACCCGGTCGATCCCGCCGTTCAGCCAAAGCGCCGTATCGATGCAATGGGTCAGCATGTCGCCCGTCACCCCGCTGCCGGCGGCCTTTACATCGAGCCGCCAGGTGCTGGCTCCACCCAGGGGAACGTCCTTGCTGATGGTCCAGTCCTGGAGGAACTTGGTCCGATAATGGAAGATCCGGCCGAGTTTTCCCTCGTCGATCAGCTGCTTGGCCAGGGTGACGGCGGGTACGCGGCGGTAGTTGTACCAGACCATATTCGGCACCTTCGCCGCCTCGACCGCCCGCACCATCTTCTCCGCCTCGCCGGCATTCATTGCCAGGGGCTTCTCGCACAGCACCATTTTGCCGGCCTTGGCGGCGGCGATGGCGATTTCAATATGCAGGTTGTTCGGGGTCGCGATGTCGATCAGGTCGATATCGGAGCGCGCGATCAGCTTTCTCCAGTCGGTCTCCACCGACTCGTAGCCCCAGTTATCCGCAAACTCCTTCAACTTCGCGGCATCACGGCCGCATGCGGCCTTCAGGACAGGCCGGTATTGAAGCGGGAAGAATGCGTTCACCTGCCGGAACGCATTTGAGTGCGCGCGGCCCATAAAACCATAGCCGACAATTCCAATATTGAGAGTTTTCATGGGTTTAATGGGGACAGCCTCCCCAATGGGGACAGCCTATTTTGGATGGGGACAGGCACCTCGTGGCCAATGGGGACAGCCTCGTTATGGGAAGGCCCGAAAACGGTAGGCGCCGATATCCGGCGCGTTGGGATTCACTTCCGGGCCGAAGTACCGCAGGACCACGAGCGGCTCGACGTCGCTCGTATTCTCGAAGACGACGCCGGCGCGGGCCGCGGATTCGGTGCAGAACACCTCATCTTCCGTAAGTTCACTGAAGCGGATCAACTTCGGGCAGTCGAGGGCCAGCTTGTTCATCCGCCCCTTGCCCTGAACCGTGATCAGGCCGTAGGCGCCATTGTCCACCACCGTGCACCTTGCCCGGGGCTCGACCGTAAGTTCCTTGGCGCTGAAGAATTGCTCGCCCCGGATCCGGCCGTACACGATCCAACGGTCGACGTAACCCTCCTTGCGGGTGTCGGCGACCGGCACCGGTTCCAGGTAGTGGTGGTCCTTGAAGTTGGGATCGAGGTTTCCCTTCCAGTCGATCTGGTCCACGATGAAGTCCAGGTCCTGGTGCCTGTCCCCTGGCATATCCTTCACCAGCAGAGCCCATGGGATCTCGCGGCCCTCCACCAGGGATTGGTACATGCCGAACACATCCGACCCCCATTGCGGCTCGTAGGTGCAAAGCGAGCCCGGCGCATGGAGAATGCTCGGCGGGATTAGCCAGCCGGTGCCCGGCTTCAGCCGGTAGGCGCGCGACAGGTCGAGGATTCCGTTGTCGCCGCGGTTCCAGTCCTCAAGGCACTTTCGCACCTGCGCCTTCGTCGTGCCGGGCTCCAGGCCCATGAACGTGTACGGGAAGTTGTTGCCGACATTATTATGCTGGGGCGGAAAGTAGTAGGATTCCGGCTTTCCCTCCTGCCCGACGAGCTGCGCCTGGGCCTGGGATTGGTGCAGGTGGTGCGGAATCGGCCCCATGTTGTCGAAGAATTTCGAGTAGACGGGCCACCTCTTGTACTTCTTCCAGATCGACTTCCCAATGAGCGCCTCGCCGCATTCGGAAACCGCCTGCTGGAGGGTGAAACGCATTCCGCCCGCCACGACGTAGCTCAGGCCCTCGTCCGGCGTGCGATTGTCGTTGGCCGCGGGAGTCGTCGAGGCGAACCACCGCTCATCGATTCCGCCGCGGTTCAGGCCGAACGCGTAAAGGTCGTCCGGGTGGAGCTTGAGCCTCCTGCCGGGGTGGAGGAAGGATCGCGGCACCCAGCAGGGGGCGAGGCGAAGCAGGCCTCCGGAATCGGCGAGAGCGCCTTCGACGAGCGACTTGACATTGCGGGCGACCGTCTTGAGGCCGCCGACCTGGGGTTTTGGGTGCATGGATGAGGCGGGGTTCAGCCACCCTGTCTAGGGGAACAGGCGCGGCGGGTCAGGCCAATTTGAGTTCGCGCAGCGCCGCTCCGGCAGCGCTCAGATTCTCAGGCCTCATCGCCGCATGACTCGTGCAGATGATCATCCCGCTGCCGCCTCCCCCGAATATCGCCCGGACGGCATTCCTCACGCTTTCAGGAGTGCTGTTTTTTACCGCGACATCGATTCCCAGCCCCGGCCAGATCTTCGTCCGGGTGCCAGCCACCGCCAGCACCGCACGCCTGGTCTCCCTGAAAACATAGTCGCTTGAAAACCGGGCGAACTGGCGCTCCGGGGTGGGTGTGCCGTTGATGGGCAATCGGCGAAGCTGCTGTTCGTACGCGGCTTCGGAGCCGGAGATGATCTCATCGTAGGACTTTTCCGCGAAGCCCATGACGCGGTATTCGAATTCGAGCGCCTCCTGCCGGCCCAAGTCGCCGTAAATGTTCTCGGTGACGCTGTAGATGTACGAAGCCATCCGCTCCGCCGCGGGGTTGTCGTAGACGACCGGCTTCAGGAAATCGGAGTATTCGAGGTAGCTCTTGTAATCCTGCTCAGCCCGGTAGATCGGATTGAAGGATGCGTTCTGCCAGATATGGAAGCCCACCGGGATTTCCGGCTTGATCGATTTGACCCTCACGTAGACCTCCCGCTGCGTCTCCCGCATGCTGTCCGACCAGAAGGTCTGCCAGGCCAGGAGCTCGGGATAGCGCAGAAGGATTCTCCAAAACTCAACGTAATACCCGTCCGCCGGCCGCAGGCCCGCGCGCCCGTTCCTGACGTAGGGCTCAAGGGCCAGGAATCCCTTTCTGACCCGGTCCGTGTCGATCCCCTGCTTTTTCGCCTTGGCGGTGCAGTAGTCGCAAAAGCAGGAGACGCGTCCGGGATCGCTGGTCGACCCGTGGTGCCAGGCGCCCAGGGCGTTGCTGAGGGGGCCCTGGCGCTCGGCCCCCCGCTGGAACCCGTCGACATCGTAGGAGCGGACCCAATCTTCCACCTCCCCGGCGAGAAGGTTGCGGAAATAGGGGTTGTTCAGGCAGGGTCCGCCCGGATGGCCTTCCGTCCGCCGCCCGTGGAGGTCGACTTCATAAAGCCGATCCATTCCCTCGATCGGCAGCTTGTCCCGGTTGTCCTCGATCACCCAGGAAAATATTTTCATCCCCCGCTTTCTACAGGCTGCGGTGATCGCGTGCATGGCCCCCGGAAAATCGAAATCCCCCGGGGCCAGCCCCCGGGGCTGCATGCCCACGTCGCGGTAGAATTGCGGATTGGCCGCCGCAAATTTCCCGGTCGGGTGGGACGACCTGTCCAGGCCGCTCCAGGAGGCATTATACAGATTGCCGTGCAGGAAGAGCGCGTTGACGGAGGCCCGGGTCTGGACGTCGTCAAGAAATCGCTCGATCCCAAATTGCATCAGATAGGGCACCTCGGCCTGGAAGCCGATCAGGGGTTTTGCCCGTGCGCTTGATCCTGCGGGATCTCCGGCGGACTCCGGCTGCGCTCCTGCGGATGCCGGGCTCAGGCCGAGGCCGGAAGTGATCGCTGTTCCCGCGAGCGAGGCCGCTTTCACGAAGTCCCTGCGGGAAAATGAGCCTTGGGGCATGGGGTCCGTGGCATTCATGACGGCGGAAGGGAAGGGTTTCCCATTGGCCGAGGCTGGGCAAGACGCTAGTTGACGGCCATCGGCGCGTGCCAATTGTCGAACCCCGCCCCCACCGGACAAAATGATCACGGCTCCAACAGAATCGCCGATCGTGCTTGAGGTGCGGAATCTGTCCAAGGCCTTTCCCGGGGTGCAGGCGCTCGACAATGTCCGGCTGGAGGTACGGGAGGGCGAGATCCATGCGGTGACGGGAGAGAATGGCGCCGGGAAGTCCACCCTTATGAGGATCCTCGCCGGACTCGAAAGGCCCGACAGCGGAGAAATCCGCTTGAAGGGCCGCCCTTGCCGCCTGCGGAGCGCCCACGAGGCGGTGGCGGCGGGGATCTCGATGGTTCACCAGGAACTGATGCCATTTCCAAACCTGTCCGTGGCCGAGAATATCTTCATGGGCCGGGATCCGTCCGCGCGGGCGCTGGGATGGGTCCGGCGGCGAAAGCAGTTGGACGATGCGGCACAGCTCCTCGATCTTCTGGGGGTCGGGCTTTCGCCGGCGGCGACGATGCGGGATCTGACGGTGTCCGAGATGCAGATGGTCGAAATCGCCAGGGCGGTCACGTCCCGGGCGGAAATCATCATCATGGACGAGCCGACCTCGGCGATCTCGTCCCGCGAGGCGGACGCGCTTTTCGGGCTGATGCGCAGCCTGCAGCGGCGCGGCGTGGCGATCATCTACATTTCGCACAAGCTCGATGAGATCTTTCGCATGGCCGGCCGGGTCACGGTGCTTCGGGACGGGCGCCACATCTGCACGGAGGAGACGGCCCGGCTCGACCGGCAGACTCTCATCGCGCGCATGGTCGGGCGCGACCTGGATTCCCTTTGGGTGAAAAAACCGGCGCCCAAGGGCGAGGAGGCCCTGGCTGTGTCCGGCCTGACCAAGGCCGGGAGATTCCGGGACATCCGCTTCACCGCGCGCCGGGGGGAAATTGTCGGACTGGCCGGACTGATGGGCGCCGGCAGAACGGACGTTCTCAACGCGATCTACGGGCTGTCCCCGGCGGATGGCGGCGAGATCTCCGTCTTTGGCCGGAAGATCCGCGTGAATTGCCCGCGGGACGCGATCGAGCGCGGGATCGGACTGGTCAGCGAGGATCGCAAGGGATTCGGCCTCGTGCCGGGCATGTCGGTGAAATCAAACCTCACGCTCTCGAACCTTCTGAGCTGCTGCCGTGCGGGATTCATCCGCCGCCGGCTTGAAATCAGGCTGGCGGACGAACGCATCCGGGCCTTTGGAATCAGGCCGCCCGACCGGAATCGGATCGTAAACCTTCTCAGCGGCGGGAATCAGCAGAAGGTCGTGATTGCCAAGGCGCTTTTCACAGATCCGCAGATTCTCCTCCTGGACGAGCCCACCCGGGGCATCGACATCGCCGCGAAGATGGAGGTGTATGCGATCATCGCCCGGTTGGCGCAGGAAGGCCGGACGATCATCCTGGCCTCATCCGAGCTTCCCGAGATCCTTGCCCTGAGCGACCGAATCCTCGTGATGCGCGAGGGCGCCCTCTCCGCCGAGTTGGATCCGCGGCAGTCCTCCCAGGAGGACATACTCCGTTGCGCAATGCCCAATTAGACCATGCCAGGCCGCGCTGACAGTCCCGCGATCGACCTCCGAATGCAGCGGTTCCGCCGGATCGCCGGTCCGTACATGCTGGTTGTCGCGCTCGTCGCCATCGGTGCGATCCTGGCCGTCCTGAATCCGCGGTTTCTCGCCCCCGCGAACCTGATCAACGTGATCCGCCAGATTTCGATCAACGGAATCCTGGCGATTGGCGTCACCTACGTCCTTTTGACCGGAGGGGTGGATCTATCGCTGGGTTCGGTCGCGGCCCTGGCCGGCGTCGTCGCCGCGGGCCTGGCCCATCCCGGCGCGGTGCCGTTTGTCGCGGCAGTGCTCGCAGGCGTCCTCGCCGGCTCGGGCTGCGGCCTCGTCAACGGAATCGTGGTGACCCGGGGCCGCGTCCCCTCGTTCATCGCGACCCTGGGCATGATGACGGCCGCCCGCGGACTGGCCCTGGTCGTCAGCGAAGGGCGGCCCGTCACCGGCCTGAGCCCGGCATTCGCGCGGATCGCCGCCGGCGACTTGCTGGGGATTCCCTATCCCGTTTTGGTCCTCGGGGCGGTCGCCGCGGTGTCCCATGTGTTTCTCCGGCACGTTTGGGTCGGCCGGCATATCTATGCCATCGGGGGCAACGAGAACGCAGCCCGCGCCTCGGGCATCGATGTCGACCGGGTCAAGATGCTCGCCTATGCCGCCTGCGGCGCGGCGGCGGGGCTGGGCGGGGTCGTGCTCGCCTCGCGCATCACCGCCGGACAGCCCAACGCCGCGTTCGGCTATGAGCTCGACGCGATCGCAGCCGCCGTCATCGGCGGCACGAGCCTGTCCGGCGGCGTCGGGACCGTTCCGGGCACGCTGCTCGGTGCGCTCCTTATCGGCGTCATCAACAACGGCCTCGATCTGCTCAACGTGTCATCCTATTACCAGCAGATCGCAAAGGGCCTCATCATCGTGGGGGCCGTCTGCGCGCAGCAGAGGGCGCGGAAGTGAGCGGCCTATGAAATGAAAGATCTCGCAATGGACCTGATCAAACGCCGGGGGAATGCCGCCGGCCTTCTGGCCGCGGCCGCGCTCGGCGCCGCCCTCCTTGCCTGCTGCCGGCCGGCGCCCAAGCCGGCCGCGGGACCGCAGCAGGGGCATGCAATCGTGATCGGGGTGTCGCTCCTCAATCTGTCCTCCGAATTCATCGTGATGCTCGACCAGGCGATGGAGGCAAAAGCGGCGGAGCTGGGCGTGAAGCTGATCGTCGCCGACGCGCAGCGCGACGCTGCGAGGCAGGTGCAGCAGGCCGAGAACTTCATCGCGCAGGGGGTCGACGCCATCATCCTCAATCCCTGCGAGGTCGACGGAAGCTCGCCCGCCGTGGACAAGGCCCGGGCGGCCGGGATTCCGGTCGTAAACGTCAACTCCGAGACGAGGGCGGCCCCGACCGCGTTTGTCGGATCCCACGACGAGGAATCCGGCGTGATCGCCATGGATTACATCGCCCAAAGGCTGCACGGGCAGGGAAACATCGTCATGATCCAGGGGTTCCTGGGCCAGGCCGCGCAGATCGAGCGCGCCCAGGGCGCGCGGGAGGTCCTCGCCAAATACCCCGGCCTGAAGCTGATCGCCGACCAGACGGCCGACTGGGACCGGGCCAAGGCGATGTCCCTGATGGAAAACTGGATTCAATCCTACGGAGGCAGGATCGACGCGGTATTCGCCCAAAACGACGAGATGGCGATCGGCGCCCTCCATGCGCTCGAGCAGGCGCACCTGAAGGACAGGGTCCCCGTGGTCGGCATCGACGCGATCGCGGAGGCGCTGCAGATGGTCAAGGCGGGAAGACTGGATGCCACCGTCTTCCAGGATGCCCGCGCCCAGGGGTCAACCGCCGTCGAGACGGCGTGCCGCATCGTCCGGGGCCAGCCCTACGACAAGCAGGCCTTCATCCCGTTTCGCCTGGTGACCGCGGGCAACGTCGGCGGTTTCACGAAATGAATCCGGGGACGGGCGGCCTCAATGCGGCGGAACCCCGAGTTCGGTCGTGTCGCGCACCTTGATGGCGTCGAGGAATTCGACCGGGGAAAAATCGTCGGTAAGGACGCTGGCGCGGTCCATCTCCGCAAACGGCGGCTCGGAGTGCTCAAACAAAATGGCGTCCATGTCGACCCGCCCGGCCAGCGGCCGTCCAAGCTTCTCCGGCGACGGCCATGCCGAGGGATCCGTGATGACCGGCGTCCGGTAGTTCACGGCGCAGGCGATCACGTTTCCGGTGCCCGCCGTGCTGAAGAGCACCATCTGCGGAAACACCTCGTGGATCGTCCTCAGGTCGGAATAGTAAAGCTCGGTTCCGCTGTGGAGGTTGCTGACGAAGACGCCGTGCTCGCCCAGGCGGGCGGCGCACTCCCGGTAGAATTCCGCGGTCTTCAGGTGCGGAGGCACGTAGCCGCCGCGGAACGCATCGAGGATGATCCAGTCCCATTTCTCCCTGTTGCGCTTCACGAACAGGCGGCCGTCCATGATGGTGACCGGCGTCCGGCCGGTCGGCTTGAACCCGAGGCGGGTCTGGCACAGCTCGAGCACCTTCGGGTCGAGCTCGACCGTCTGCAGCAGGGCCCCGGGATACGAGGCGGCAAACAGGCGGTGGAATCCGGCGCCGCCGAGCCCGATCATCAGCACCCGCTCCGGCTTCGGCTGGAAGAAGAGCGCCGCGTACAGCGTCCGCGTGTAGGGCACGACGAGCTTCAACGGATCGCTCAGGTCCACGGCCGACTCCAGAAAAACGCCGCGGCGGGACCGCGCCCGCAGTTCGACGACGGAGCCGCGCTGCTCCACCGTCAGGTTGTTGTAGAGAGTGTCGTAGCTCTCGACGGTGTCCTCCGCGCGCGCGCCCGCGGCCAGGGCAAGGGCGGGAAGGGCGAGCAACAGGAGGCTGCGCCGGCGTCCCATGGGGCTCATGGCGGACAACCGCCCGCCGGGTCTGCGCGGAGGATGCGGATCAGGAAAAAGAGGCTGATGACGGCGGCGGCCAGCCAGCCGTACATCAGCATCGAAACGCGGAAGTTGGGAATGAACACGAAGGCCGTGAGCATCACCCCGGTGATGTTGCCGAGCGTGCTGACTCCGTAGACGGTCCCGGAAGCGGCGCCGGGGGGCATGCCGCGCACCGCCAGGTGCTGCACGCACTGCGGGCCGAACGTCGAGAGCGCCGTCACCGGCAGGAAGAAAAGCCCCAGGCAGGACACCAGCAGGCCGAGGCTCATGCTGGTGAACGCGACCTCGATCCGGTCGAGAAAAAACCGGCCGAAGAATGCGGTCACCGCAAGGGCGGCGACGCCGGCCACCGCGGCCGCCGCCCGCGCCCGGCGGCGGCGGCCGGGCGCGGCGTTGCTTATCCAGCCGCCCAGCATCGACCCGAGGCTGAAGGCCGCGAGAAAGGTGGAGATGAGCCAGGCCCAGACGATGATCGACGATCCGAAATGGGGGCTGAGCAGGCGCGAGGCGAGCAGCTGGAAGCCCATGCTCAGGACGCCGAGGATCACAATCAGGCCGTAGAGGACGAAGCGCATGATGGAAGGGCGGCTAGGCCGCCGGGTGCCGATCCGAGAGGGCCGCCATTTTTTCCCGGATATCCGCCGTCAATTGATCCAGGTTGTCGAGATCGAAAAACCAATAGACGGTGTGCGGGAAATAGGTGTCCTTCAGCCGGCGGGCCGTCTCGTTTCGATAGAGGGCGACCGCCCCGCCCGCCGCGACGGCGGCCTGAACGTCCGCGGCCGCGCGGGTCTGACCGGCCCTCCGCGCGGTGAAGCAGGCCACGGTGCAGAGCCTGAAGCCGTGGACATACCACCGGTATAGCTCGAGCATCGTGTTCACCGAGGCCTTCAGGCCCGCGGGCAGCCGCGCCTCCCCGATTTTCAGGATTTCGGGGAGCCGCTCCACCTCGCGCTCGGCCTGCTCCTTCTCCGCGAAGATGATCTCCAGGTTTTCGGGGGTGGGCTCCACGCGCCTGGAGGAGCCGGGCTCCCAATCGTCCCTGCCCTGAAAAACGAGCATGTTGAAGAATGCCCGGTCGACCGTGATCGGAAACTGGCAGCTTCCGTCCGTCCAGACATGCCCGCGGACATACAGGGTCTTTTCGACGACCGACCACGAGGCCCGCATGAAATCGCGAAACCGGCCGCGGTCGGCCGGCTGGACGGGCACGGCGTCGGTTTCCTCGGACTCGGCCTTCAGCGGATCCAGGATTCCGTGGGAGAGCCACGCCTGGTAGACGTTGTCCAGGTCCTGCTCGATCCTGCGGGAGAGCAGTCCGCCCCCGAACATATTGAGCAGGTTGAAGCTGTTGAAGACGCTTGTGTCGGAGACCACCTCGAGATCGGCGCGAAACCAGACCCCGGTGACGCCGTTCTTCTTGCCGTAGCGAAGGCGCCGCTGCATGTCCTCGACCAGGCTCACCGGGAAAAAGCCCATCCCGTTGAACTGGCCCCAGGTGTCGAATTCCACCCATTGGGGGTGCCCGTCGGTATGGCCGATCCGGGGATTGTCCGGGAAGGTGGGATAGTAGTCGTGCGGAGTGTTCTTCATCGCCGCCACGATGTCCCGCGACACCCGGGTGCAGGCGTCCACGACGAGATTCTGGTCCGCGCGGCTGAAGGCGAAGTCCCGGACGACAAACCGTTTCCCCCTTGCGGCCAGGGGCTCGTAGTTGGACCGGATGATGTTTGAGTACCAGAGGGCCGGATCGTAGGAGCGGCAGCGATCGCAGGTGCAGTTGTGCACCGAGAGCGACAGTTTGCTCTCGCGCGAACCGGGGCTCATGATCACCCCGGCGATGCCCGGAATCTCATCGAGCAGTTCCCGGTACTTCGCCCGCTCGTATTCCCACCAAAAGGGATGCGTGGGGCAGACCACCCCCTTGATCACCATCAGCTCGGGGTGCAGCTCGATCAGCTCGTCCGGGTATGCCATTTCCTTCACCTCGAGGTAGAACCCGATCCCCCGCTGCGCGGCCCGTTTGACCACCTCGCGGATGTGGCTCTTGGCGTTCTGGATATTCGCCCGGCGCAGGGGCCAGCGCGCGCGCATGATCTCCGGCGTGAAATAAGCCTGGGGCCAGACGAGCCAGTCCTGCAGGTCGATCTGGTGGAAGATCAGCGCGTTCAGCTCGAGCTGCTCCATCAGGTCGAACACCCGGTCGAGGTTCTTCCAGTGCCACATGCCCGTCTGGAACCGGGCGTTGCTGTGAAGCTCGAGGCCCCGGATGGCGAAATCCGGCGCTCCGGCCTGAATTGTGGACTGGCTCAAGGGCTCTTGCTGGTCCATGGGAATCCGCCCTTCCGATTGATCGGTTGCATTCATGCCGTGTCGCCCCCCGGGCCGCCGCCCGCCGAAATCGACGCCAGCTTCGATTGAACGTCCCCCATGAGCCGCTCGATGCAACCCAGGTCGAGAATCCGGTGAACGTAGTGCGGCAGGAAGCCCTTCGACAACCGCCCTTCCATCTCAGTGCGATAATCGGCGAGGAGCCCGGCCGCGCTCCGCGCCGCGGCGACATCCTCGGGGGCCCGCGTAACCATCGCCCTCCGGGTGGTGAAGCACGCGAGCGTGCACCGCCTGAAACCCCGCACGTAGCCCTGGTACAGGTCGAGCATCGTCTCCAGCGACGCGCGCAATTCGCCGGGGAGCCGGCTTTTTCCCAGGTCGAGCAGAACCGGCAGACGGGCCGCCTCCCTTTCGGCCTGCTCCTTCTCCGCGGCGACTAGCCTCAGGTTCTCCTCGGTCGGCTCCACCCGCCTCGAGGCTCCGGGCTCCCAGTCCTCCCGCTGGTGGAGCACGAGCATGTTGTCGAATGCCCGGTCGACCGAGTCGGGGAATTGCCCGGTTCCGTCGGCGATCACGAGCCCCCTCACGTAGAGCGTCTTTTCCAGGACGGCCCGCGAGCTTTGCATGAATTCGCGGATCCGCCCGGCGTCCCCGGGCCCCACGGGGGCCGTTCCGGGCTGCTCGGAATCCGTCTTCAGGGGATCGGACAGGCCGTAGGCGAACCATGCGGAGTAAATCCCGCCGAGATCCGCCGATGCGCTTCGCGAAAGCAGGCCGCCGGCGAACAGGTTGAGGATGTTCGGCGAATTGAACACGCTCGAGTCCGTGACGGTCTCGATGTCGGCCCTGAACGAGACCCCGGTCACGCCGTTTCTGCGGGCGTGCCCGAGCCGCCTCCGCATGTCCTCGACGAGGCTGCAGGGGAAAACCCCGGAGCCCGCGAATTTGCCCATCGCGTCGAATTCCACCCACTGGGGCTGGCCGCCTGCGTCGCCGATCCGGGGATTGTCGGGAAAGGCCGGATAATAATCATGCGGCGTATTCTTCATGGATACGACGATGTCCGGCGACACCCGGGAGCATGCGTACACGACGTGGTTCTGCTCCTCCCTCGTGTAGGCGTAGTCCCGCACGACCAGCGTCTGGCCGGCCGCGGCCACCGGCTCGTGGATCGAACGGACGAGATTGGCGTACCAGGCCGCCGGATCGTACGAGCGGCACCGCGCGCAGTCGCAGTTGCGGACCGCGAAGGACAGCTTTCCATCCCGGCTGGCCGGGCTCACGACGAAGCCTCCCAGCCCAGGGATCTCGGAAATCACCTCCGCGAATTTCGCCCTCTCGAACTCCCACCAGAACGGATGGGTGGGGCAGACCACGCTTCCTTCCTCGAGCAGCTCGGGATGAAGCTCGACCAGGCCGTCGGCAAACCCGATTTCGTTGGAGCTGAGGAAAACCCTCAGCTTCGCCCTCGCGGCGCGGCGCACCACCTCGCGGATGTAATTCCGGCCTGTGTGCGTGACGGCCCAGCGCGTCGGATTGCGGGCCGCCATGAAGTCGTCCGAAAAACAGGACCTGGGCCTGACAAGGTAGTCGGGAAGGTCGCTCTGGTGCAGGATGAGCGTGTTGAACCCCAGCTCTTCCATCATGGCGAGCGCCCGGTCGATCGACTTCCACTGCCACAGCCCCATGCCGGAATATTCGAATGCGCGGGTCGAAAAGTCCGGAGTGCCCGGGAGGGCGGCCGCGAAAAGCCGTCCCGGAACGGACCCGGCCAGGAGCGCGGTTGACGAAACCTGCAGGAAGGAGCGGCGGTTCATATTCTAGCGCGGGGAATCAACCGCGGGGGCGATCGCCCGGCCTTTCTCGGAAAAATAATCGGCGACGGGGTCGTCCTTCAGCGCCTTCAGTCCGGAGACCACGATTTCGGCATTCATGACGGCGCCCGCCCAGCCGGTGTGGACCGTTTCGCCCCTGGGCTTTTCCGGGGTCGGATTGGGAACGTAGATGAGGTCGACCTTTTCCTTTCCCATGAGGTCGTACTGCCGGCCGATCAATTCGTTCAAGTCGATGAAGCCGACCTTCTCGGAGCGGGCGACCTGGCCCGCCCATCCCTCGAACGTGCCCTGCGTGCGCCTGATGCGGCCGTTCTCGTCCCAGCTCTTGCGCGGGATGAGCGAGCAGACGATTGAAGCGGCCCCCTTCGCGCGCGCCTCCCCGATGATCTGCCGGAGATACCAGCCGTAGGAGTGGACGGTTTCCGGCTGTCCGGATCGGTTGGTGATGTCCTTCGTGTCGTCGCCGACTCCCGGGAGATCGCCCACGCTTGTGGCGGGATTGCCGCCGTCGTTGGTCCCGAACTGCATGATGACCGCGTCGCCGGGCTTGATCAGGTCCACCATCCGCTTCCAATTGTTGTTGTAAAAACTCCGGGCGCTCGTGCCGCCCAGGGCGCGATTGACGACATTGACCCTTTGCGAATCGAAATAAAAGGTCAGCGGAGCCCCCCAGCCCCATTGGTTGAGGTTCGTGCCATCACCCGCGCTTCCGTTGCGCACGGTGGAGTCGCCGATGAGCCACAATGTCGGCAGCTTGGGATCGAGGGGCGAGGGAGGAGAATAGCGGGCGCCCGGCGGCCCGGATTGCGTGCGCATGTCCACGCCGTGGGTGTCCGGAGGCGGCCGGGATGAAGGAGCCGCGGGCTGCGCCCGGACAACCGCCGTATTCAGGAGAGCGGCGCTGATCAGGGATGCCAGTATGGATGATTTCATAAAGTTGCCGGGTCAGGCCTGCCTCAGGACATAATAGGGAGGGCGGGCGAGCGCGCTGCCGAGGCCGGGATAGATCCAGGCCAGGCCCGCCGCATGATCGACCGGCTCGAAGTAATACTGCAGGGCAAAATCCGAGTCGGTGTAGGCGCCGGGGATTTCGGCCCGCCAGGAGCCGTCTGCCAGTTCCATCGGCGCCGCGCGCCAGGATTCGGATTGATTGACCCGGCGATAATGAAGCCGGACCGAGTCCTGTCCATGATCCGCGGGAAACGCCAGGGCCAGGGCGACCGGCTGCCCGCGCTGGAATCGGCCGGGCTGCGCATGGGTGGCATTTATCGCGGGGCGCTGTGGTTTGGCCGCCGCTTCGCGAATCATCGCGGCAACGCGCGAACCATCAAAAGCAGCCTTCGGCGCCGGGGCGGCGGACGCCTCCACGGCGGCGATGTCTTTGTCGATGGCCGCAAGGCGGTCGGACCAATTGCCGCGCTTGAACAGACCGTCGCCGTACGAGACATCGGCCACATACACGCCGTTCGTGACGGCGACGATTCCGGCCCAGGCTTCCCGGGCGGAGCGATACAAACGCAGCGCCTCGGCCTTTGCCACGGGATCGCCGGTTCGCTCGAAGATGGCGTAGAACACTCCGGCTCTGAGCTTTTGGCCGAAGAACCGGCCGAGGTGGCCCTGCACTTGAACGTCGATCGACAGCCGCCGATAGGCGGGCGCATTCTTGTCCGCCGCGGCTTTGTCCGCTTCGGCCAGATGTTCGAAGACCGAATGGGACAGGTCCTCCAATAGCTGCGCGACCTCCACGGGCGAGAACTTGCCATCCACCGGTCCCTGCAGCCGGGCGTCGACGTAATCCTCGATCCTGGAGAAAATCTGCGGATCGAGCGGACTCACCGTGCCGAACCGCCTCGGGCTGGGGGTGTCGGTATAAGGCCCGCTGCCCACACCCTCCGCGATCGGCATGTTCGTGTACATCTCCGGCCAGAAGGTGTTGTTGGAGGCGGACGGCAGATGCGCCGCTGTCACCAACGGCAGGATCCGGCTCGCGTGGCGCAGGACCACCCCCGCCGATTCGGCCGCCGGCCCGAATTCGCGGCGGAACTGCCGCGCCCAGCCCTGGCCGTCGGCCTGCGGGTTGTAGAGCGTCCTGCCCCAAAACCGGTAGGTGATCAGGAATTTCTCGAAATCGCCGCCCGCAGGCCGCAGCGAGGCGTCGGCGTATCCGCAGCGGTCGCCGCCCGGCTGACCGGATCCTTCCCGGCCCTTGAAGGACAGGGGTTCGAAGATTTCGGCGCCCTGGCTGCCGCAGAAACTCATCGCGCGGCCGTAGCCGGCCGCAAAGGAGGGATCTCCCCACAGCAGCATCCGCTGCGTGCCCGGCCAAATCCGGTGCACGATTCCGTAGCGGCGGCTTTCGGTCAAAAGGTCGCCGTATCCGTAGCGCAAAAAACTGCGGGCGCCTTCGCTCGCGGCGAAGGCACCCTTTCCCCTTGCGCGGACGGGCATCTCCGTCGGGCGGATGGCCGCCTGGTGATAGGGCAGGCCCATGTGCTCGGCCCAGAACTTGGGCGATATCGTGAATTCCGACCCGGAATCCCGGGCGACGGCGATCATCTCGTCGGTCATGCCCTTGGCGTGCATGTCGATTCTCAGGCGTTTGCCGTCCCGGGCGCACCCGTCGAAGATCATCTTCCACAGATCGTAGCTCCCCTCCGGCACGCCGCTTTCGCCGTGGATGCGAAAGGTCACCCCCGAGATTCCCGGGCATTCCCTGAGGACGAGGGCCAGGGCGTCGCGGGAATAGGGCCCCTGGGTCCTTTGAGCGAGGCCGGTGATGACATGGTTGGCCTCGGGGCTGTTCGTCCATTCGTAGGCGTGGGTCCACAGGCCCAGCTGGAACTCCAGCCCGCGCAGCGCCGCCTCGTCGCTCACAAACCGAAGCATCTCCAGGTTCAGGTCGCGCTCGGCGTCCGGCAGGTTGGTGGCCCGCACGTCATGGCCCGGGACGGAGAGCAGGAACGGATAGGCGAAATAAAGATAGGTGTCGCGCAGCCGGGTCGGGGCGTCGTAGCCCAGGCCAAAGGCCAGGTTGAACCGGTTGAACCGCTGGCTGACGAGCATCGAAAGGTAACGGCGCCAAAAATCGCGGTCGTGATACCAGGTCTTGTCCTCGACGTCGCTCGTGAATGACCGCATCACGCTGCGCACCGAATTGGCCGGCTTCTCGGACCGGACGCGGGCCGGGCGCAGCGCCGGGTTCGGATCGTCGGCGACCTCATCGGCAAGTTCGGTCAGCGCGTAAACGAGTCCGCGCGCGCCGCCGCCGCTTGCGACCAGGACCGCCCTGCCTCCGAGATTTCCCGGGCCGATCGCCAGGCCCTCGGCGTCGGCCGGAGCGGGCACGCCGGCGTCGCGCGCTCCGGCGGAGGCCGGGCCGGCCGCAAGAATGCAAAGATCCTCGGGGGCCGCCTCCTCCAGCTTTGCGCAGCGGTGCACCTGAAAACCGCGCGCGGCCAGCGCCTCCTGGAGCTGCCCGGCGGCCCATTGAGCCGGGGCCGCCGCGGCGACCCGATCCGACGGGTCGCAGATTATCGCCGCGCTCCGGGGCGCCGCGCTTTCTGCGGCAAGTCTTTTGGGGAATACTCCCGCGGCGGCGCAGCCGGCCGCGGTGAGGCTGGTCTTTACCAGGAATTCGCGTCGATTCATGGGGGTGGGGGGGGTGACTTGGGAGACGGAAGACAGCAGGACAGGTTGCGGAGATTGGCCTTTTAGGCGAGCGCGCGCCCGAGGTTTGTGGCGAGAACTTGCAAGCCCGTGGGATCCGGTCATTTTTCGATTCCCCGATTGAATTCTCCAACCCCCATGCATCACCACTCATCGAACCCCCACGCCCCGCTCTGCGCGGGCGCCCTCGCCGGTTTGCTCCTGATGTCCGCGGCCGCCGCTCTCGCGGCGCAGGCCCCTGCGCCTCCGCCGATTCCCGCGACTGCCGCCATGGAGGAGGCGCATCCACCCTCGATTCCGCTCTGGGCCGCGGGCGCGCCGGGATTCGAATCCAAAAAGGATGAACCCGAGCGGGTCGACTGGCGGCAGGAGCCCGACATCGTTTTTCCCGTCACGTTCAACATCCACAATCCGTCGATTACCCCATTCCTGCCGCCGGCGGACCGGGCGACCGGGGCGGCGATCATCATCGCCCCGGGCGGCGGTCACATGTTTCTGACGATGGACCGCGAGGGCTATGACGTCGGCCAGTGGTTCGCCGACCACGGCGTCGCAGCATTCGTCCTCAAGTACCGGCTGGCCCATGACCGGGCCGGCGGCTCCGTCTATCGGGCCGATGTCGAGGCCCTGGCCGACGGCCAGCGCGCCCTAAGGCTGGTCCGCAGCCGCGCGGCGGAATGGCGGGTCGATCCCAACCGAATCGGCATCCTGGGTTTTTCCGCGGGAGGGGAAGTCGCGGCGCTTGCGGGCATCCACTACGACGCGGGCAAGGCGGACGCCGCCGATCCCGTGGAGCGGGAGTCGTCCAAGCCGGACTACATGGTCCTGATTTACCCCGGCCTGCCACCGAACCTGAAGGTCGATCAGAACACCCCGCAGGCATTCCTCGCCTGCGCCTACGACGACCGCCCCACGATGTCGGACGGGCTGGCGAATCTTTACATCGCCCTCCACCACGCGGGAGTGAACGCCGAACTGCACATCTACAACAGCGGCGGCCATGGGTTCGGCGTGCGCCCGCGGCCGCTCGCCGTCACCGGCTGGACTTCGCGGCTCCTGGAATGGATGGGCGATCGCGGATTGCTGCGCGCCCCGGCCGGTTGACGGTTCCCGGCGGACGGTTCACTTCGGAACCATTCCGGTGAACGGCGCGACGTAAGCCTGCAGCGTGACGAGGATTCCCATCAACGTGACAAGCACCAGGCTGCTCACGAAAACGGACCGGATGATCCGCCCTTCCTCGCCGTAGAAATTGGTCGCCGTGGTGGCGACCACGATGCTTTGGGCGGACAGCATTTTTCCCATGACTCCTCCGGAACTGTTGGCCGCACCCATCAGGATCGGGCTGACGCCGGCTTGATGGGCTGTGATCGCCTGGAGGTTGCCGAACAGGACATTGGAGGACGTGTCCGAACCGGTCAGCGCCACTCCCAGCCAGCCCAGAAGGGTGCCGAAGAACGGATAGAGGCGGCCCGTGTGAGCCAGGGCGAGCCCCATCGTCGCGTCCGTGCCGCAGTACTTGAACAGGTTTCCGAGCGCCATCATCGCCGCGATCGTCAGAAGAGCCAGGCGGATATTCCAAAGGTTCCTTCCGTAGCACTCCAGCATCTGGCGCGGAGAAACCCCCATCGTGAACCCCGCCATCAATGCCGCGAGCAGGATGCCCGTGCCGGTCGCGGACAGAAGGTTCAGCTTGAATACGGCGGCTTCCGGCTTGGCGCCAGCCGGAACGACCGGCGGCATGCGTTGCACGAGGTGGTGCAGGTGGGGCACTGCGAACTGGGGCGCACATATGCGGTCGAGGGCGTTGCCCACCGCCGGAATTCCCCACACAAAAATGAGCGCCGTCAGAATCATCCAAGGCAGCCAGGCCTGCCAGAGTTCGCCCCGATTCCGGGCCGGTGCGCCGGCCGGGGCCGCGCTTTCCGAGCCTTCCATGCGCCAGAGGGCCTTTGGCCTCCAGAACCGCAGGAGAACGACCGTCGCCACGATCGACGAGCCGCCTGAAACGACGTCCACGAGCCAGGGGCCGTGGAAATTGGAGACCAAAAACTGCGGCACGGCAAAAGCGATCCCCGCCGTCAATGCCGCGGGCCAGATGGCGAGCATGCCCCGCCAGCCGGCGAAAATCACGACGATCCAGAAGGGAATCATTATCGAGAAGAACGGCAGCTGCCGGCCCACCATCATGCTGACCAGGTGGGAATTGAGACCGGTGACCTGCTCCAGGGTTATGATGGGCGTCCCGATTGCACCGAAAGCGACCGGTGCGGTGTTGGCGATCAGGGCGAGGGCGCAGGCCTGCAGGGGCTTGAACCGCAGTTGCACGAGGATGGCCGCCGTGATAGCGACCGGCGCGCCGAAGCCGGCGACCCCTTCGAGAAAAGCCCCGAAGGCGAACGCAATCAGGATCAATTGGATCCGGGAATCCGGCGCTATCGCGGCCAGGCTCTCCCGCAGGGCATCGAAATGCCCGCGCTGCACCGTCAGTTGGTAGAGGAAGATCACATTGAGGATGATCCAGCCGATGGGGAAAAGTCCGAAGGCGCCTCCGTAGACGACGCTTGCCGCCGCCAGGTCGGCCGGCATTCCGAATATCGCCATCGCAATGACTCCGGTCAGCGCCAGCGCAATCAGCGCCGCCCGGTGGATCGGCATCCGCAGGAAAACGATCGACCCCAGAAGCACGACAAGCGGCGATGCCGCAAGGGCCGTGGAAAGCGCCGCACTCCCCGTCGGGTTGTAGTTTTGCGCCCAGACCGTCATTTCGCGGCAGTTTGCTTTGGCGAGTCGGTTCCGCCAGCAAAAACATCTCCGGCGCCCAAAAAATCAAAACGGAGCGGACGGGTTGACGTTGCGCGGCGCCCCGGCTTTCCTCCCTCGGATGATCGGAATAGGACTTGCGGGGGCCCGCTTCGGAGCCCGGATGCATCTGGCAAACTATGCCGGCCTGCCGCCCGGATCCGTGGAGATCCGCGGTGTCTGCGCCCGGACCCGGGAGAGCGCCGACAAGCTCGCGCGGGAGGCGAAGATTCCGTTTGCCACGGAGGACTTCGGACAGCTCCTGGCCCGCGCCGATATCGACGTCATCGACATATGCGTGCCGCCCGCCCTGCACCATGAATTTGCGATCCGCGCGGCGGAGGCGGGAAAGCACATCATCATGGAAAAGCCGCTGACCGGCTATTTTGGCGCCGCGGGCGATCCGGAACCGATCGGCCGGCGCGTGCCGCGCGCCCGAATGAGGGAGGGAGCCGTCCGCAATGCGGAAGCGGTCCGGGAGGCGGTCGGCCGCGCGGGCGTCCGATTCTGCTACGCCGAAAACTGGGTCTATTCCCCGCCGATAGCCAAAATGCGCAGATTGATCGCCGTGGCGAAGGGTTCCATTCTCGAGCTTCGCGCCGAGGAAAACCACTCCGGCTCCAACTCGGCCTATTCGCGGGAATGGAAGGCGACCGGAGGCGGAGCCCTTCTCCGCATGGGCGCGCACTCCGTCGGGGCCTGCCTCCACCTGAAGGATTGGGAGGGGCGGGTTCGCCGCGGAAGGGGAATCCGCCCCGTGTCGGTCCTGGCGGACACGGCGGATCTGATTCATTCGGAGGCGGCCGAGCTCGCGCTCAAGGCGGGGGCGAACCAATGGATTAGCGCGAATCCCATCGATGTCGAAAACTGGGCCAATCTCGTGATCCGATTTGAGGACGACACGCGCGCGGGCGTCGTTGTGAGCGATACGGGACTCGGCGGACTGAATACCAGGGTCACCGCTTACATGACCGACGGGGTGATCAAGGCGAACATGACCGGCAACGACGCCATCGAGACCTATGCGCCGGATGCGTCGGTGTTTCACCGGGAATACTTCACCGAGAAGCTCGAGACCAAGGCGGGATGGAACCGCCCGAGCTGCGATGAGGATTGGTTTCGCGGCTTCGCCCAGGAAATCGCTGATTTTGCGGGCGCGATCCGGGAGGGGCGGGAGCCGCTGGCGGGGATCGACCTGGCCGTCGATTGCGTCAAGGTCATCTACGCGGCGTACCTCTCGGCCGAGGAGGGCCGGCGGGTGGATTTGGATTGATGCCGCTCGCTGGCGCAGCCGGCGGGGCTGCAATCGCCCGGACAGGGGCTCGGCTGTCGCAGCATTACCATTCGTTATATTCCCGCATATATACATCTGTTTTACGCGACATTCGTCTTTTTCTGGGAATCGTAGGGCTCCCCTTGGCCACCGATACCCCGATTTTCCGGCGCAGCCCCATGTTCCGGAAACGATTCGTCCAGTCAGCTTCTGTTCCCGTTGATTGATCACCGAAACCCGACACGCATCTTATGAAGCAAATCCGTGCCTCCCGTGAGAGAAAATCCGCCGCCATTTTTCCGGCTTTCGCCGTGCTCCTGGCGATTGCCCTGGTCCCCGCCACCCTTTGCGGGCAGGCGGCGAATACCCCGCCCTCCTCGCCCGACCAGACCCAGGCCGGCCAACCGCCGGTCCCGGTCACGACGGCCCCTGCCGCCGCATCCGCAGGCGGGACGGTCACGCTGAGCCCGTTCGAGGTAAACGCCTCGCAGGCCCAGGGGTACTTCACGCCAAATACGACGACCGGCACGCGCCTGGCCAGCAATATAGGCGACATCCCCTCTTCGGTCACGGTCATCGACAAGCAGCAGCTTGAGAACACCAATGCGCAGAACATCAACGACATCATGATGTACGAGGCGGGCACGCAGGGCTCGCATACGTTCACGCCATTCACCGGATTCACCGAGTCCACACGTGTCGACGACGCGCTTGCCGGCTCGAACGACAACACCGCAAGCATCGGCGGCCTCAATACGTTGAGCACCCGGGTCAACGGCCTGGGGGCGCCCGACAACGAAGTGGACAACTTCTACGGCCTTTACCGGATTCCCTTCGACACCTACAACGTTCAGTCGATCGAAATCGACCGCGGACCGAACTCGCTGATGTTCGGATCGGGCGCGGCGGCGGGCATTGTCAACGCCAGCAGCGTGGAGGCACAGCTCGACAAGCTTTCCGGCGACGTAAGCCTTCAGGGGAGCAGTTTCAACGGATTCCGCGAGACTGCCGACCTCAACATCCCGCTGATCCGGAACCATGTCGCGCTCTATTTGGCGCAGGAGTACAACTCGGTGGGTTTTGAGCGGAAACCCTCCTCCGATCTGACGCGCCGGCAGTTTGCCACGATGACGATCGACCCGTTCAAGTCGCATAAGACGAAGATCACCGCGTATGCCGAGTTTTATAACAACTACGCGAACGATGAGAACACCTTGCTGCCCGAGGATCTGGTCACCCCGTGGCTCGCCGCCGGCCGGCCTGAGATGAATCCGATCACCGGCATGATCACCGATCTGGCCACGGGCAAGGTGCTGGGCCCCTACACCAGTTCGACCACGAGCCCCAATTATGTCGCGGGCAATCCGACGGGCGCGGGTGCGCTGACGAGCATCACCTCGCCCCTCTTTCAACCCGGCATAGGCGTTACCGTGAACGCCACGACCGCGGCCTCGAGCGGGCCTTTTTATGCGTATTCTCCGACCGGCCAGTTCCTCTGGGGTTTCCAGCCGTCGCAAGTCCTGGGATCGAATTACGGCGGCCTCATCCCCGCCCAGGTGCCGACGTCGCCGCTCACCGCTTCCCAGGCAATGGTTCGCTCGGAATTCATGACCAATTCCATCCAGCTTCCCATTCCGGGCGTCGGCACCCCCGGCGCTCCGGGCGGATACGCGTCCTACTTTCAGCCCGAGGTCGTCAACCAGGCCATCTACAATGCACAAACCGGGCCGAATTACGACGCGACGGACTACACCCAGTCCCAGGCGCGAACCTACCACTTCGACGTTCAACAGAACATCCTGTCCAGCAGCAAGTGGGGCGCGTTGGATCTGGACATCGCCTACTTCCGGCAGGAATACCACGATTTGGAGATGGACCCGGACAATCAGCATAGCAATGGCACCCCGGCGCAGGGTGCGTTCTATGTGGATACGAATGCCTACCTGCTGAACGGGCAGCCGAACGCCTACGCCGGCTCGGACTATATCTACGACTACCAGGGCGACGGCTTTTTCCACCCGGAGACCAATTCAAACTGGCGGGGGATGCTGACGTACAGCATCGACCTGCGGGACAAGCTTCCGACGTGGCTGCAATGGCTCGGGCACCATCGGTTCATGACCGAGGCATCCACCCACGACGACGTGCAGCAGTCGGTCCGCCTCCGCACGGTCATCAACGGCGGCGACGGTTCGTACACATCGGAACTGTATCAGCTGAACAACCAGCCCGTGATCCCCGGAAACTGGAACTGGCAGCAGCAAATCAGCGTGGACCCGATCCGCTGGGAATACGTGAGCGGGCCCGGGAGCAACGCCGCCGCGTCTGCGCCCGCCCTCAAGGGCATTCCAGGGTATGGATCGCCGACGAGCTTCACCGTTTCCACCTATAATTACTACACGAACCAATGGGTGAACAGCGGATTGAACGTGGCGTCGCCCGCGTTCAACGGCTGGAACATTTACGAAAACGTCCAGGACCAGAAAACCTACTACTGGCAGAGCTTCTTCTGGAATGACCGCATCATCGGTTCGGTCGGGCTAAACGACGACGTCGTCAAGAATCGAACCGGTGCGACCATCTATAACGCGATCATCAACGGCGTTCCGACGGCCACGTCCAATAATCCGGGCCTTGTTAGCGACATCAACGGCATAAAGAACCCCGCCCTCAAGTACGCCTTGGGCCCCTGGAATCCCACCTCGTACGCAGGCGTATACGCGCCGGGCACCAGCCAGCTGGCGATGGAGACCCTGGGGGAGATCGGCGGCAACACGTACAGCGAGGGCTTCGTGGTCAAGCCGTTTGAAAACTGGTCGGCGATCGACGCTGCGGCCGGCAACGGCAATGTCATCGCGGGCGTCCTGCGCACGCTGGGAATGACGTTCAACAAGTCCGACAATTTCAATCCTCCGACCGCCAGCTATACCGACCTTCTCGGCAATCCGCTCGGGAAACCGGAGGGAACGGAAAAGGACTTTGGCCTGGAAATCGCGACGCCCGACAAGAAGCTGTACCTGCGCATGACCTGGTACAAGAGCAACAACCAGAACAACATCACGGGCGTGTCGCAAACGCTCACCGACCGGGAGCTGTATATCGACCAGAATGACATGAGGACGTGGGCGTCGGATATCGTGGCGCTGGAGTCCGGCGAGAATCCGACCTCGACCCAGTTCAACAATCAGACGGCATTCCCCTTGACCGCGGCCCAGTATCAAACAATGGGCCAGCTCACGGGACTGAGCCCCGTCTACCTTCAAAACGGCGGGTCTCCATTGACCGGCGGCTACTATAACGGAGAGGCCACGAATACGACGAGCGCCGGCGGCTACGATCTGGAGCTGACCTACAACCCCCTTCCAAACTGGACGATGAAGTTCACCGGCTCCCGGCAATCCGCCCAGCTCTCCGCCGTCGACACCCAGGCGAAGGCCTACAACGCCGTGCGAATGCCGATTTGGACGACGGCCAACGCGCCAGCCGCGTACTCGGGCGTGTACACAAATTGGGCCGGCGGCGGATCCACGGCGATCGCGTATCTCGGCAACTTCTGGAATTCCTACGGCTACGGCAGCGATTCGACCGACACCGGCGGACCCAGCAACGGGCCGCTGACGGTGGGAGACTACTACAATAACGTCGTGACGGTTCCGATCGCGGTCGAGGAGGCGGCCCAGGGCACGGACGTTCCGGAGGAAACCCCGTATACCTGGAACTTTCTCACCAACTATCAATTCGTGAGCGGGCCGCTCAAGAATCTGGGTGTCGGCGGCGGTCTGCGGTGGATGAGCACCACGGTTACGGGTTACTATGGCGCCACGCAGGCGTCCCTCCTGAACGCCTCGGGCCAGGTTGCCGCGAGCGACGTCACCAAGCCCATCTACAACCCGGCGGAGCTCCACGTCGATGCATGGCTTTCCTACGGCTTCAAGCTGCCGTGGGAAGACGGCAAGATAAAATGCACGGTGCAGCTCAACTGCGTGGACCTGACCTCGAATGGCTACATCCTGCCGATCGCCTACAACCTCGACGGCACGCCATACACGTGGCGCATCATCCCGCCGCGGCAGTGGTCCTTGACGACGCGCTTCAGCTTCTGAGACAATGCCCCGGGCGCCCGCGCCGCGCCCCCAGTCAAACCCCGCCTTACTTATGACGTCATTCACCGTGCGGATACGCATTCTTTCGTCCTGCATTTTCGCTCTGGCTTCGGGATTTGCCCGCGGCCAGATGGCTCCATCCGCGAGCCCGGGGCAGACGTTCAACGTCCGCGCATTCGGCGCGACCGGCGACGGCAAGACGCTGGACACGGACGCATTCAACAAGGCGATCGAGGCCGCTGCCGCGGCCGGCGGCGGCACGGTGGAGGTCCCCGCCGGCACCTACCTTAGCTTCTCGATCCGGCTGAAGAGCCACATCACGCTTCACCTCGACCAGGGTTGCGTGATTGTCGGGGCGGCGGAGGCGCCCGGTTTTGGCGCCTACGATCCGGCCGAGCCGAACGATTGGGGCGACAAGTTCCAATACCAGGACTTCGGCCACAGCCATTTTCACAACAGCCTGATCTGGGGCGACGGACTGGAGGATGTCGCAATAACCGGCCCCGGGATGATCTATGGAAAGGGCCTCCCGCGCTCCAACGGCGGCTTCGGCCGCGGTCCCGGGGCCAATGGCACTCCCAAGGGCGATTTTTCAGGGATGCCGCCGCTGCCCAAGGCCGCGCCGCCGCCGGCTTCCGCGGGGGTCTCCGCCCAGGGCAGGGGGGGCAACAAGTCGATCGCGCTCGTCAATTGCCGCAACGTGCTTCTGCGCGATTTTTCCATTCTGCAGGGCGGCTGGTTCGCCCTTCTCGCCACCGGCGTCGACAATTTCACCATCGACAACGTCAAGGTGGACACCAATCGCGACGGATTTGACATCGACGCGTGCCGCAACGTCCGGATCAGCAACTGCACGGTCAATGCCATCAACGACGACGCCATCGTCCTCAAGAGCACCTATGCCCTCGGCACCCTTCGGGCGTGCGAGAATTTCACGATCACGGGCTGCCAGGTCAGCGGCTACGATCCGGGTTCGTTCTTTGACGGCACGTTCAAGCAAACCCAGGAGCACGCCGTGGACCGCGACGGCCCGACCGGCCGCATCAAGTTCGGCACCGAGTCCGACGGGGGCTTCAAGAACATCACGATCTCCAACTGCGTCTTCGACCGAAGCCGCGGCCTGGCGCTCGAGACGGTCGACGGCGGCACGATCGAGGATGTCACCATCAGCAACATTGCGATGCGCAACATCTGCAATTCGGCGATTTTTCTGCGGATCGGCAACCGCGCGCGGGGCCCCGAGGGCAGGCCGGTCGGCGTCATTCGCCGCGTGAGCATCAGCCATGTCTCCGCGTCGGATGTCGACGCCCGCTACCCGATCCTGATCGCGGGCCTGCCGGGGCATCCGATCGAGGATGTGCGCCTGAGCGACATCCGGGTCGTCTCCCGCGGGGGACTGTCGCTTGACGACGCGGCCAAGCAGCCGGCCGATCTGGTGAACCGGTTCTTCCTGCGGGCCGCCGGACTCGCCGATCCGCGAGACCCGTACATGCCGCCCGAACAGGAAAAGGCCTATCCCGAGCCTTCCATGTTCGGCTTGCTGCCCGCCTACGGCGTCTATGCCCGCCACGCGAAGGGGCTCGCTTTCCGCGACGTCGAGTTGAGCTTTGTCAAGGACGACACCCGCCCGGCGATCGTCCTCGACGACGTCGCCGGGGCGGAATTCGACCACGTGAAGGCCGAACGCGCGGGCGGTGCGCCCTTCTTCGTGCTGCGCAAGGTCAGCGACTTTTTGGTGGGCAATGATTCCGGCGTGCCCGATCGGCGGATCGCCAGCGCCGAACAGGAAGCCTTTTAGGCCTTGCCGGCGCGCGGCCGGCGGGCGATTTGCCATTCGCCTGATACTGGAGACCTTATCCCTGCGCATGAAAGAAGTTAAGGTCTCTCTTACCACGACCGAAGGGCCCATGGATCTGCACGGATTCCTCCCCGACGGCGCCTCCGCCGGCCGCCGGTCGGCGGTCCTGGTCCTGCAGGAGGCCTTCGGTGTGAATGGCCACATCAGGCGCTTTTGCCGGCGCCTGACCGAGGCGGGTTACGCGGCATTCGCTCCGGAGCTGTTTCATCGCAGCGGCGCGGGGCTTGAGTTCGGCTATGACGAGTTTCCGAAAATCCGGCCGATCATGGGCGAACTGACCAACGGGCGGATTCTCGAGGATTTGCGGGTGGCGCACCAGAGCATCATCCAGCGGTCCGACATCGATCCGACCCGCATCGCGAGCTGGGGGTTCTGCATGGGGGGATGGGCCTCCGTGCTCGCGGCGTGCGAGCTGCCGATCGCGGCGTCGATATCCTTTTACGGGGGAGGGCTGGTGAAGCCGCGCCCGGGAATCGGATTCACTCCGCTGATCGACCGTCTCGATTCGGTCCGTTGTCCGCTGCTCCTTGTCTTTGGCGCAAAGGACCAGAGCATTCCGCCGGAGGACGTCAAGGCGCTGCAGTGGCGGCTGACTGCGCTGGGCAAGCCGCACGAGGTCGAAGTCTATCCCGGCGGAGGGCACGGATTCTTCTGCGATGAGCGCCCGGCGTACGACGCTGATTCGGCGGCGGCGGCCTGGACGCGGGCGACAAACTGGCTGTCCGCCAAGGTTGGCTGACGACCGGCACCGCCTGGGTTGAGCGCGAAGGCGGACCTTCAGTTCAACTGCCAGGATTCATCGAACACCCCTTCGTCGGCGACTTCCGCCGCCAAGGAGCCGTCCCCCCGCCTCGAAACCTTCAAAATGGCGTAGTCGCCATAACCCGCCGGCCCCCGAAAACCCTGGGCGGACAGGCCGGCGTTGATCACGACATAATGCCGCGGATTGAGCGGGTTGGGATAGATCAGCACCGGCACGTGATCGGACGCGCTGTAGGTTTTTCCGCCCGCAATGATGCTGTCCCTGGTCCATCGGATCGGCAATTGGTCCGCGATCCTCCGGATTAGCCGGTTGCTGCCGGGGTCGCCGAAAAGGATGAGATTGTTGTCCGCGATGTCCCCGGCCGTGACGGCGGTGTCATCCACGGTGCGGGCATCTCCGCAAAAATCCCGGGCGAACATTTTGGCGAATCGGTCCAGCTCCTGTCTCGCCTCCGCGTCGGCCAGGGCATTGTCGGGCTGGCCCGTGGGCGCCACGCAGAGGAAGGCGTCGAAGAACGCGTCGTTGACCGGACCCTGCAGGTCATGCTGCTTGCGAAGGCCGGCCGACGCTGTGAACCCGGCGGGCTGCCAGTGGCCGCCATTGCGGACCAATAGAAGGCTGTCGGCGGGTTCGACGCCCAGCGTATCGCCGTCGATCGAGACCGTTCGGGCCGCGGTCATTCCGGTGAGCAGCAGCCGGGAGACATTGGCGGTCTTTATCGTGTAGCTCTCCTTGGCCGGGTCGCGTTGCGCATCCACGCTGGCCCGGGCGAAATGCTTCTGCAGTCCGTCAACGGTGACCCAGAAGTCGTGGTTGTACCGGGTCGTGTAGGTGACGAAACGGATGTGGTCGGGCACCACGCGGCCCCGCTTCAGGTTGGCTGCGTTGAATTCGTTGATGACGCGCGCCGTCTCGCCCGTGGCGTGCGAATGACCCTGGCCGGGGTTGGCGAGGAAGATGGCGTCGATGTCCCGGCCCGTGAATTGATACTGGGCCGTTCGCGGAATCGCGAATCCCTCGCGCCCGAGCTGGGTGCGGATGCTCGTGGAGGAGGCGAGCTGGGCGTCGTCTGCTCCGGCATAGGCGACCAAAGGAACATCGAAGACGTTCAGCGCGTGATCGATCAGGATTCCGTAGGTGCTGTTCGCCGCCCTCTGCGGCGGCGTGAGATCGTCCAGGTTCAGGCGATTTCCAATGACACCCGCGTCCACCTCGAGCCCGCAGAACAGGTCGGGGTTGTGCAGGCCGATTTGCCAGGAACCGGCGCCGCCCATCGAAAATCCGGCGAGCAGGATGCGGTCCGGGTCGATGTTGTAGCGTTTGCGAACGGACGCGATGACCTCGAAGACATCGGTCTCGCCGGCCCACCGGAAGGAGTTGTTGCCCCGGCCAAACGCCTCGACCCGGATGTAATTCCCGCCGCCTCCGCCAGCCCGGCCGCCGCCGGCGTCGTCACTGCCGCCGACCCATGTGAGGCCGAGGTCGGGGGTGTCATGGCTGCGGCCGTGAAGGTAGACATAGAGGGGCATCGGCCTGGCCGGATCGTACGAGGCCGGGATGCTGATGTGATAGGGCTGCGCGGTGCCGTCGACCGCCGAGCGATAGGCGCGGTTGACGCGGCCCTTGTTATGCGGCCAGGCGGCGGTCCCCGCCTTGATTTCCCCGATCCGGCGCATTCCGTCGTTCAACACCGACGTGCAGCGACCGATGGCGCCGGCATTGATGAATCCGCCGGGAACCCGCACAACATTTTCGACGACCCAGCCATAGGCCTCGGCATCGACGACCAGGTCGTCATCGGCCTTTGCGTCCTTGAGCGCCTGGATCGCGGCCTTGAACCCGGCCAGCTTCGCCTGGATTTCCTGGAGCTGCCCCGGCGTCGGAGTCACGGGCGCCGGAGGGGGAACGGTGTCTCCCGGGGCGACCCTGGGCGTCCCGGCGAACGGAAGGTCTTCGAGGGCGGCCCGCGCCACGAGCGCCACGGACAGGGCGGAGAGGAGGAGGATTATCTTCATGGGGAGGCGGCGTTTGGCCTCCTCGGATGACGATTCCGCCCCTGAAAAGATGCCGCCTTAATCTCCTGCGCGCGGGGCCGCATCGAGAAAGCGAAGCTGCTGGTGGCCCGGCGGCCCGATCAGCGCGACGTCCCGGTCTGGAAAGGCTGCGAGAAGTTCGGCATCATCAATGAACTTGACCGCGGGAGCCGCAGGGGTCGAAACGGAGGCGAGCCCGCTGGATCCGGAGGCGCCGCCTCGACCGCGGTAAGCCACAACCGCAAGAATCACCGCCAGGGGGGCCACAGACCCGGCAGCCGCCCAGAACTGCCGCTTTCGGCGGCGCTTGCGCAAGAAGGAAAGTCCCGCTTCCAGCGATGCGCGGCGAATCGGATCCAGGTCTTCTCCCGCGAACACGCCGCGCCACATCCGGTCCTGGTCTCGGGATTTCATCGTTCGCGGAGTTTTTGGAGCACGCGGCCGGCAAGCTCGCGACGCAGCCGATATAGGCGCGATTCGACGGCCTTCTCCGTCAGTCCCGCCTGCGCCGCCAGCTCGGCCACCGACGAGCCGAGAATGTACTTTCCCTCCAATAGCTCCCGTTCGTCCGGCGGCATCTCGGAAAGACTCTCGCCCAGCGCCTCGCGCCAATACTCCCCTTCCGATTCGGGGTTCGGGCCGCGGGCAAAGGTGAACTTATCCAGGAGGCCCCAATAGCGGTGCCGCCGGCGGCTTTGGTCCCGGGCGGCGTTGCGCGCGACGGCCTTGAGCCAGCCCCAAAAGATTTCCTCGCGCTCGAAGGCCCGAGCATTCCGGGCGACCCGCAATAGCGTGGCCTGGAGGGCATCCTGGGCGGCGTGCGGGTCGCCACGGCAGACGCCGAGCAGAAACCGATATAGAGGATCGAAGTAGCGGGCGTGGAATTCGCGAAAGGCCTCCTCTTCGCCCGCCGACAGGCGCCCGGTGAGGGATTGGATGTCCGAATGCGGCCGATCGTTCGCGGCGCCGGAAAGGCCGGAAAGGAGCCGGGGCACGGTTCGTGGATTGGCGAACACGCGTTTTGCCTACCGTGCCTGCTCGAGGGCGGCAACCACCTTTCGGGTAATGTCGACCGCCGCCCCCGGCCCGATGACCACGAGCAGATTCGTTCCGCGGTGGAACCGGAATTCGGGCGGCTTCGCGTCGGGTTGGAGCTTGGTCACCGCTTCGGTAACGATTTCCGAGATTTGCCCCAGCAGTTTGTTGATTTCTTCGTCCGATGGGTTCGCCTGCTCAAGTTGCTTTTTCAGGACGTCCGCCTCGGCCGACAGATACTGTTTCTGGGATTTATAGTCCGGGTTGCGCTCGTCCAGGGAGCTCATTCGGGTCTGCAATTCATTCAATTTCTCCTCGATCGATGTCTTGCTGAGTCCATTGCCCAGAAGGCGCCCGATGTAGACGACATCGACCACACGGGGACCCAGCCTTCCAGGGTCATCGTCCTTAAACAATAGGAAGGTCTGGGCGTCCTCAGGATCGCTCACCCGAAACTTGCGACCGCTTGCTTCCGAAAGGGCCTTCAAGACCAAATTCAATGGGGGCGGCTGAGGCGAGGCGTAGTGTTCGGCAGGCCTCGGCGCCCATTGCAGGACCAAGTCGCCGACGACGATGTCGTCCACGCCGATCATCGTAATATTCGATGCCGGATAGTGCCCGTGCACGATCGACACCAGGTTGCGAAGCGTCGCCTGCGCCGGCTTGCCGTCCACAAGATAATCCCGGAGGACTCCGTTCGCGATGACAAGGGGCGTCTCTTCGCCGACGCTGGGGAGCGGAACGGGAGCGGAAGCGTCGGCGGCGCGGACCGGCGCCGCGCAAAGGATTGCCGCGGCGCCTGCAATGCCCAGAACCAAGTGGAAGCGGGGGAAGGCTGTCATACCCACAATACGCCCGCCGTGGGTCCAATCCCGCAAAAATATGCCTCGAAACGGGCGATCGCGACTCGACGACTGCAATCCGCGAGCCCTTGCTTCAGCGGGATTACCGTGCTTACTCCTCGGGACCCCCACGCCATGAAAACCATCGTCGATATTCGCGCCTTGGTCCAGTCGGGAGCCGATCAGGGCGCCGACTATCATGCCAAGCCCGAAGGGCATTGGATCACGAGCACCGTCATCGCCACGCCGATGAGCAAATACCCGGATTACCAGGCGACCCGCCGCTCGTTCGGGATCGATGTCCTCGGCACGGTCCTTGTGGAGGTGGAGTCGGACGACGGCACCGTCGGGTTTGCGATGACGACGGGCGGGGTGCCCGCCGCATACCTGATCGAGAAGCATTTTCGCCGGTTTGTGGTCGGCCAGCCCGTGTCAAATCTCGAGGTGATGTTCGACCAGATGTACAACGCGTCGATGTTCTACGGGCGCAAGGGGCTCACGCTGAACGCCATCTCCGCGGTCGATTGCGCCGTCTGGGACCTCTTGGGCAAACTCCGCGGCGAGCCGGTGTGGGCGATGATCGGCGGAAAGATGCGCGAGAAGCAGCCGATGTACGCGACCGGGCCGCGCCCCGACTTGGCGAAGAAGATGGGGTTCATCGGCGGAAAGATGCCCCTGCCTTACGGGCCGGCGCACGGGGAGGAAGGGCTGCGGAAAAACGTCGAGCTGGCGGCCCGGATGCGCGAGGCCTGCGGGCCCGATTTCTTCCTCGCATTCGACTGCTGGATGGCGCTGACGCCCGCCTATGCGCTTCGGCTGATCGACGCCTTGCGGCCCCTGAACCTGCGCTGGATCGAGGAATGCCTGCCCCCGGACGATTACGCCGGGTACCGCCAGCTGGTGGAACAGCGGAGCCATCCGATCATGATCTCGACCGGGGAGCACGAGTACACCCGGTGGGGGTTCGAGAATCTCCTCGCGACCGGCGTGGACATGGTGCAGCCCGACATCCACTGGTGCGGCGGATTGACCGAACTGCTGAAGATCAAGGCGATGGCGTCCGCGAAAAACCGCCTCTGCGTTCTCCACGCCTCGTCGGTCTACAGCTATCACTTCGCCATCGCGAGCGATGCGACGCCCTTCTCGGAGTTCCTGATGATGGCGCCGCAGGCCGACAGAATCGTGCCGATGTTCGCGCCGCTCTTCACGAACGAGACCGTGCCGGTCGACGGGCACGTGAGTGTCGGCGATGCGCCGGGCTTCGGCGTCGACCTCAATCCCTCGCTCAAATGGAGCCGGCCGTTCAAACCGTGAGCCCGGGGCGGGTTTCCGGACCGGGCGCCATTGGATGATTCTCCGCGGTTCAAGCCCGGTTGCCGGCCCGTCGGACAATGATTCCGCCGTCGAGCGGGCGGTCCGCAAGGCCGGGCGCCGGCTGCTGCCGTTTCTCTTCCTGATTTATGTCATCGCGTTTCTGGACCGGGTTAACATCGGGTACGTCAAGCAGTCATTCCTCAGCGACACCGGCCTGAGCGAGCGGGTCTTCGCCCTGGGCGCCGGAATATTCTTTGTCGGCTACGCATTATTGGAGATTCCGAGCAACCTGATCATGTTCCGGGTCGGCGCGAGGGTCTGGATCGGAAGGATCATGATATCGTGGGGTCTGGTGGCCGCCGCGATGATGTTCGCCTGGACTTCGACGAGCTTTTGCTCCCTGCGATTGCTGTTGGGCGTGATGGAGGCCGGATTCTTTCCGGGAATCATCCTTTATTTTGCCTGCTGGTTCCCCGCGAAGAGTCGCGGCGCAATGCTGGGTCTGTTTTATTTCGGAGCGCCCTGCGCGCAGATATTCGGCGGACCGTTCTCCGGCGTCCTATTGGACATGGACGGGATTGGGGGCCTGAAGGGCTGGCAATGGGTGTTTCTGGCCGAGGGTCTGCTCGCCGTGGCCGCCGGGATCTGGGCCTTCCGGCGGCTCACCAACCGGCCGTTCGAGGCCTCCTGGCTGTCGAAGGAAGAGCGCGTCGCGCTCCAGTCCGCCATGGATGCCGAAGACCGGGAAAAGGGCCGCCGGAGCGGCCACGGCGCCCTGGCGGTGCTTGGGCATTGGCGGGTGTGGCAGCTGGGCCTGATCTACGGCCTGATCCAGGTAAGCGTCTATGGGGTGACATTCTACCTCCCCTCCCAGGTCGCGGGGCTTATGGCGATGAAAGCCGGCATTGCCGTGGGATTCGTGAGCGCCATCCCGTGGTTGTGCGCCTTGATGGCCGCATACGCGGTGCCGCGCCTCGCGATTCGGCCGGGTCGGACGCGCGCCGTCGCGGCCCTGAGCCTCGCATTTGCCGCGGCGGGAATTGAGATCGCTGCGACAAATAATCCGATCGTCGGATTGGCGGCCTTATGCGTGGCGGCTGCGGGCTTCATCGGCGTGCAGCCGGTCTTTTGGACCATTCCCACCGGCGAATTCGCCGGCGGGCAGGCGGCCTGCGGCATCGCATTGATCAACTCGATCGGTTCGATCGGGGGCGGTGTGGCTCCGATCCTGCGGAACGCGGCCGAGAGAAGCTTCGAATCGTCTTCGGCCGGATCGACGGTTTTGGCGGTGACAACCCTGCTCGGAGCGGTACTCATCTTTTTCGCGGCAGATCGGCCGCGGCCAGAGATTGCCCGGATATAATTCAAGTTATTCAATAACAGTAAGATAGGATTATCGCCTGCCATGCAAGGCAATCCCCCTCCAGCAGGGTCTTCGATCCAAAGACGGAAGCTCTTCCAGCGCGCGAATTGGCCCGTGCTGTCATGTGGAGCTATTCTCGCGATTGGGGCCATCGTGGCCTATGGCCGGACATTCTCCGTCCCGATGCTCCTGGACGACAGCGCGTCAATCGCGGACAACCCGACCATCCGGCACTTGTGGCCGATCTGGCCTGTATTGGCGCCCCCATCCGGCGGAGTCACCGCAAGCGGGCGGCCGGTCCTCAACCTGACCCTGGCCATCAATTACGCGCTGGGCGGAACCGACGTCCGGGGTTACCACGCCGTCAATCTCGCGATCCATATCCTGGCCGGGCTCACCTTGCTCGGAATCGCGCGCCGGATGTTTCGCTCCAACGCGATTGCCGCCTTTGCGATCGCGCTCATCTGGACCCTGCATCCATTGCAGACGGAATCGGTGACCTATATCGTCCAGCGGGCGGAATCGCTCATGGGCCTGTTCTACCTGCTGACACTTTATTGCTTCATCCGTTATTCGGAAGGCCAAAGCGGGGCGGATCCGGCGGGGCGGACCCGGCTTTTTGCTGGTTTATCCGTCTTCTTCTGCCTGCTCGGCATGGCGACCAAGGAGGTCATGGTCTCGGCTCCGGTTGTAGTGCTCGTTTACGACCGCACGTTCATTGCCGGAAGCTTCCGGGAGGCCTGGCGCAGACGGAAAGCGCTGCATCTGGGATTGGCCTCGACGTGGATTCTGCTGGGATATCTCGTGATCGGCGGGGGCGGCAATCGCAGCGGGTCGATCGGTTTTGGGATGGGAGCTTCGTGGTGGGCGTACAGCCTGACTCAATTCCAGGCGGTAGCCCATTATCTGCGGCTGGCGGTCTGGCCCCATCCGCTGGCGTTTCAGTACGGGGTGCTCCAGGTGAAGGATGCCGGGCAGGTCGTTCCATATGCATGCGTTATCCTGCTCCTCGCGGCGCTCACGGTCCTGGCGCTGCGGAAATGGCCGGCCTGGGGTTTCCTGGGATTCTGGTTTTTTGCGGTTCTGGCCCCGACGAGCCTGGTTTCGGGAGCAACCCAGCAGATCGCCGAACATCGCATGTACCTGGCATTGGCGCCGGTTCTGATGGCGGTCATCGGGGGAGGCTGCGCACTGATTCCGGCGGCGATCCGGGACCGCATGGCGGGTGCCGGGCTGTTCGCATTGATTGCCCTTGCCGCGGTTTGCGCAGCGCTTACGGCCCGGCGCAATGAGGACTACCGCAGCGCCCTTGCGATATGGAGCGGCACCCTGGCCGTTCAACCCGACAACAACGCCGTGGCGCGCAATAACCTGGGCATCGCCCTGGCCCGGACGCCCGGGCGGCTGGAAGAGTCGGTCGTCCAGTTTGAGGAGGCGCTCCGGCTGAATCCGGACTATTCCGATGCGCATTACAACCTGGGCAGCGCATGGTCGCAGATGCCGGGACGGATGGGCGACGCGCTCGCCCAATACGAGGAGGCGCTTCGCCTGAAGACGGATTTCGCGGAGGCGCACAAGGCGGAATTATCCGAAAGCGACAAGGCGGATTTCGCCAAGGCGCACAACAACCTGGGCCTTGCCTGGTCAAGGCTGCCGGGGCGGTCGGACAGGGCGATTGCCCAGTACGAGGAGGCGCTTCGCTTGAAGCCGGATTTCGCGGAAGCCGCCTTTTATCTCGGGGTCGCGCTCGTGGACGCCAATCGCCTCCCGGAGGGAATCGCAAGCTACGAACGCGCCCTGGCGATTCGGCCCGAGTACGACGTCGCGCAAAACAACCTGGGCGCGGCGCTATGCAATGCCGGAAAGGCGGGCGAGGCTTTGCCGCATTACCGGGAAGCGATCCGGATCAATCCCGCCTATTTCGAGGCCCAATGCAACCTGGGCTCCGCCCTTTTGAGCCTCGGGCGGACGCCGGAGGCAATCGACGCCTTTAAGGCGGCGGTCAAACTGGCTCCGGAAAACGCCGCCGCCAGGAACACCCTCGGGAACACGCTTTATGGGAGCGGGCGGATCGACGAAGCCCTGGATCAATTCGCGGCCCTGGTCCGCCTGGATCCGCGCGATGCCGATGCGCACAACGATCTTGGCATTTGCTGGACGGCGAAGCGGCAGTTCGAAAAAGCTCTCGCCGAATTCGAAGCGGCGGTCCGCCTGCGCCCGGAGTTCGCTGAGGCGGAGACGAATTGGGGCCGCTGCCTGCAGATTCAGGGCAACCCCGAGGCTGCATCGGCCCACCTGAGGCGCGCCGCCGAACTCAACGCCCGGGGCGCCCGGAATTGATGTTCGGGAGCGGCGCCTATTTCGCCTCCAGGATGCCCTGTCCGACCATCCAGTCGTAGCACCTCTGCGGCCAGGTTGCGTACGGGCGCGGATTCGGGGTGAAGGCAAAACCGTGCTCGCCGAGCGTATAAATATGCAGCTCGGCCGGGACGCCCGCGCGCTTCAGCGCCACAAAGAGCGAAGTGCAGTTCTCCGAGTCAACCCGGTCGGTTTCCGCGTCCACGATGAACATGGGCGGCGTAGTCTTCGTGACGGAAAACTCCGGACTGAGTTCCTCGGTGCCCTTTGAAAGGAGTCCGCCCGGATAGATGATCATTCCGAAATCCGGGCGGCAGGAAACGGAATCGGCTGCGTCCGAGGCGGGATAGGCGCGCTCGGTGAAATGCGTGCCGGCGGCCACGGCCAGTTGGGCGCCTGCGGAAAAGCCCATCATTCCAATCCGGTCCGACCTTATGCCCCAATTGGCCGCGCGGCTCCGTACCAAACTGACGGCGCGTTGGGCGTCCGGGAGCGACACGGCGAACTGGGCGCGGTTGGGATCCGCTGGGATGCGGTACTTGAGCACAAAAGCGGTGACGCCGATGGTATTCAGCCAGCGCGCCCCTTTTTCCCCTTCCTTGTCCGATTCCAATTCGCGGAAGCCGCCTCCCGGGGCGACGATGACGGCGACCCCGTTGGCCTTTCCGGCCTCTGGTAGGAAGAGGGTGAGGGTGGGGTGGGAGACGTTCTTGATTTGCCTGGGCAATACCGAGCCCGCAGCCACCGCGGAGTCGTCCTCGGGGCCGGACGCGGTGATCATGCCGGGAGCGGTGGCTGGCCAGAGGTCGATGACCGTGGGGCCGCCCGCAGCTTGGATGGCGGCCGGCAGGGCAAGGGAGAAAAGAAGCAGGGACAGGAGCGGTTTTGTCGTCTTCATGATATCGGAATGCAGGGCGAATCTCGGGGAACAGGGGTCGTTCGGGGCCGGCCGATTGGCCGACAGTTGGCTCAGCGGCGCAATAATGCACGAACTTTACTTCATCTCAACGGCCAGATCCCCCTCCTGGGCCGTCCGCTCGCGCGCTTCGCGCTCTTCAATCACCCCGAGTGCGCGGCGCAACAGCGCCCGATGGGGCAGCCCGCGCGAAAACTTCTCGTCGAGTATCGACACCAGCTGGTCCACCGCGCGCGCCTCGGACCTTGGGGTCAATTCCTCCTCCGGGGCCGGCCTGTCGGGCGCCTTGCGCACGCGGCTTTCAGCGGCTGGCTGCCCCTTGCCCGACCCCTCCTCAAGCCAAAGCCGGTAGGCGCGGTATACCTGACCGCGCTTGATCTCGATTCCCAGCCGCTTTGCGAGAAAACCGGCAATGTCGGCGTAGCTCTCGCCCTTCGTCTTCAGCTCGTGGATCACTTCGAGGTAATCCTCGAACGCGTAGGTTTTCGAAGCGGGGCGGCTCTTGACCTCCGCCAGAAGCTCGCGCGCGGACGGCGCACCTGATCTTGTCTTTGAGTTCATCCGCGCGTGATCATAAGTGTTTACAATTGTTTGTCAACAATAGTAAACATTTAAAAACAACGGCGATAACGCCGGTATCGAAGGACCGGCGCAGCGAAGCATGGAATTCAAGCGACTGCGGGACAATGACCTGTACAGGCATTCCTACCCGGCATCCCTCCCGCCCTCATTTCCGCCCGGCGGCTGCCGTCGGGCTTTACCGGCGGCCACCGCCGCCGCCGGAGTAGTGGCCGCCCCCGCCGCCTCCGCCACCACCGGAGTAGTGGCCGCCTCCGCCCCAACCGCCGCCGGAGTAGTGGCCGCCACCCCCGCTCCATCCGCCGCCATTGCGGGTGCCACTCCAGCCGGAGGAGGTTCCTCCTCCGCCGCCGGAATAATCTCCTCCGCCTTGATAGGAACCGCCTCCCCCCGACCCAGCGTTTACCAAGTTTCCGGCCCAGGCTGAAACTGTCGCGCCCGGGCTGAATCCGACGTGGAATTGCCCCCCGGCGCCTTCAAACGCACCTTTATATCGAACAGCCGAATCGGAAGGGCCGCCTTTGCGCACGTATTCTCCGCTCTTCGCGAAGCGGCCGATGGTCCAGAACGCAGATCCGTCCCTGCTCGCCAGCACCGAGCCGTCTTTTCCAAAGAAGAAGTAGCCCTTCGCATCGGCCGGATGATGTTTTCCGCCACCCGACGATGGGTGCCCGTGATAGGTCCCCGGATTGTGCATGGGCTTCGGGACATGATTTCGGGATATGCGGATCTGCGGGCCGCCCAGGTAAGACCAACCCAGCCCATCTCCCCACAACCAGCAGTTTCCACTGTCGTAGTAGACGAGTTCGCCCGCGGACGGGACCGAGGCGCATCCGCCTGCGAGCATTCCCGCCGCAATGCCGAGGCATCCGAGAAGGGAAGTCTTTGTTTTCATGCCTTCTTTCCTCGCTTGGAGTGTGCCAGCGTTGAATCACATACGTAACCAATTCCAGATTAATTTCTTAACAAATCGGCTCCAAGGGGCTTGGCTGCGCCCGGATCAGGATTGGTTGCCAGGCACCAATTCTCCCAGCCCTCAGGAGTCCATTTTGGGTGAAAGCACCCAATTCAATGGCATCATACGACAGCCCCCGAGCAATCGGGAGAAGAATGGATCCGCGAGCTCGCCTGGAGATGATTATCCCGGCGGCAGGGCTTGATCAAAATCCTCCAGCAAGTCCTCGACGTCCTCGATTCCGACGGAGACGCGGATCAGGCCATCGCTGATTCCTGCGCGCTTGCGTTCGTCCGCTGTCATCTTCCGGTGCGAAGTGCGGCTTGGGACGCAAACGAGGCTCTCGACTCCGCCCAGGCTCAAAGCGGGCATGACCACGCGCAGGCGGTCCAGAAGGCGGTCCACGAGGCTGGGATCGCGCAGTTCGAATGAGAGCATCCCGCCAAACCCGCGCATCTGCTTCACGGCGATCGCGTGGGTGGGATCCTCGGAGAGCCCGGGGTAGTTCACGCGTGCCACGCTCCGGTGCTTCTGGAGAAAGCGGGCGAGGCGGAGGGCGTTTTCATTGTGCTGGCGGACGCGCAGGGCGAGCGTCTTCAGCCCGCGCTCGAGCTGGGAGCAGGCGTGCGCATCCAGCATGCCTCCGTGATTGATCGCGCATTCGGCAAGGCGGCGAATGACTGCGGAGGACGACACGACCGCGCCTGCGTTCAAGTCGCTGTGGCCGTTGAGGTACTTAGTCGCGCTGTGGATGACGGCGTCCATGCCCAGCGCAATCGGGTTCTGATTGATGGGCGTCGCAAACGTATTGTCTATGGCCGTCAGCACGCCGCGGGCGCGGCCCAGCGCGGCGACGGCGGCGATGTCCACGACCTGAAGCAGGGGATTGGACGGGGACTCGATGTAGATGAGCCGTGAGTTGGGGCGCAGCGCGGCCGAGAACTCGTCGATCGTCCGGCAAAGGGCGACTTCGATCCCAAACCGGACCAGTTCCCTGGCGACCAGCTGATAGGTGCCGCCGTAGAGATCGGCTTGAAAGACGGCGTGGTCGCCGGGCTTCAAGTGGGCGAAAAGGAAAGTCGAGATCGCGGCCATGCCCGAACCGAAAACCAGCGCCTCCTCGCCCCTCTCCAACGCGGCGATCTTGCGGTTGACCACGCGCTGGTTGGGAACGTTGAAATAGCGGGGGTAGACGTTTTCGTTGGCCGGGTTGGGATAGGCGAAGGCCGTCGATGTGTAGATCGGGCTGCATGCTCCGCCGGTTGCCGGGTCGAGATGGGTGCCGGCGTGGACGCAGACCGTGGACGGGCGCAGCGGATGATCCGGTGATGTCGGCGGCGGACGGGGCATGATCAGGCGCCGACCTTGGGAAGGTCCAATAGGGCGGCGGCGATCTTTTCCGCGGGATGCTCGTAGTCCTCGAGATCGCCCGCGAGGTGCGCGTCATAGGCCGACATGTCGAAATGCCCGTGCCCGCTGAAGTTGAAGACGATGCATTTGCCGCGGTTGCGCTTCGCCTCGGCGATGGCCGCGGCGATGGCATGGGCCGTCTCCGGCGCGGGGATGAATCCCTCCGTCCGGGCGAACTGCAGCGCCGCGTCGAACACTTTGCTCTGGGGAAGGGCCTGCGCCTCGATCAGTTTCAGGTGGGTCAGTTGCGCTATGATCGGCGCTGTCCCGTGGTAGCGCAGCCCCCCGGCATGGATGCTCTCCGGCACGAAGCCGTGGCCGAGGGTGAACATCTTCACGAGCGGGGTCAGCTTGGCCGTGTCGCCGAAATCGTACGCATAAACGCCCTTGGTCAGCGACGGGCAGGCGGACGGCTCGACCGCGACGATCCGCATTTCCGGGCGCCGGAGCTTCTCCGTCAGGAACGGCAGGCTGAATCCGCCGAAATTGCTCCCGCCGCCGACGCAGCCGATCAGGATGTCGGGAGTCTCGCCGGCGATTTCAAGCTGCCGCCGGGTCTCCAGGCCGATGACGCTCTGGTGCAGCAGGACGTGATTCAGAACGCTGCCCAGGGTGTACTTGGTGTCGTCGTGCGTGGCGGCGTCCTCCACCGCCTCGGAAATTGCGATGCCGAGGCTGCCCGGCGTGTCGGGGAAGGCTGCGAGGATGCCCCTCCCGGCCTGGGTCCGGTTCGACGGCGAGGGCAGCACCTCGGCTCCCCAGATGTGCATCATCGATCGGCGGTAGGGCTTTTGGTGATAACTGCCCTTCACCATGTAGATCGTGCATCCGAGGCCGAAGACCTGGCATGCGAACGCCATCGAGGAGCCCCATTGGCCGGCGCCGGTCTCGGTGCTCAGGCGCCGGACGCCCTCCTTCTTGTTGTAGTAGGCTTGGGCCAGCGCCGTGTTCAGCTTGTGGCTGCCCGCCGGGCTGACGCTCTCGTTCTTGAAGTAGATCCGGCAGGTCGTCTTCAGCGCCTTTTCCAACCGAACGGCACGGACCAGGGGCGTCGGCCGCCAGATCTTGTAGAGTTCCCTCACCTCGGAGGGAATTTCGATCCAGCGCTCAGCGCTCATTTCCTGTTCGATCAGCGCCATCGGGAAGATGGGCGCGAGGTCGGAGGGCCCGAGCGGCTTTCCGGTGCCCGGATGTAGCGGCGGCGGCAGGGGCTCTGGCAGGTCGGCGAGGACGTTGTACCAAGCCGTTGGAATTTCGTCGAGGGGCAGGTTGACGCGTTCCGTATCCATAATGATTGAGGCGCTTCGATTCTACGGGGGAGCCCGGCGTGACACCAACACTATTTCAGCCGGGATTTATTCGCGAACCCGCATCTCGGTTTGGTACTCCGGCGCGAGGGTAACCGCCTTTAGGCTCAGGGCATCGCCCGAAGGTGGAAACGCCGGCCGGGCGGAGGCCTCGAGGAAAAGGGGCGTATCGCGCCGCAACGGGAGGATCTTGAGATCGAGGCCGCCCTCAAGTTCCCTGGGAGTGAATCGCCAAAGGCCGATCTCCCATGTGGGGCCCTTGTAAAAATTGTCGTCTGCAAGCCGGCTGCCGGCATACAGGCGCGCAACGTCGCCCTCGTATGAAATGCGCAGGAGCACCCGATCCGCCGCCGGGGGCGCGCCGCCGGGGAAGCTCAGGTGCCAGACCGCGGCACGGGCGAAATCGGCGTCGTCGGGCTCCATTGCGACATGGCGCTGCGGGTTGGGATTGATTTTCGCGGGCAGGGAAGGCTCCGCGGCCTTGACCGGCGTCACTTCGACATGGAATGATTCTGCGCCAAATTTCGCCTCCGGGACGTAGCGCCGGAAAATCCCGTCCTCCCCGGACTCGCGGAAGCCCGCGCCGGGCCGGAGCGCCGGGAAAAACTCGATGCCGATGTTTGCGGGATTGCGCGAGGTCAGCCGGACCCCTTCGCCGTTGAAAATCATCGCCGCCGCCGAAATAGCCAGCCGATCCCGCCCGCCGATCCTGGCCTTCGCAAGCTGCAGCGCCTGCCCGCGGGTCAGTACGATGATCTGGGTTTGGCGGCCGTCTCCCGACTGGATTTCAATTGCTGGGCCCGGGCCGGGGGCGATGCCGATGAGGTAGGTCCCGTCCGCCTCCCGGGCAACCCCGGAGCCCGGTGCCGAGATTTGGATGCCCGGCGCGGCCGCGAATGCAAACTCGGCCGGCAGCCCGGGCCATGCGAAAAACACGACGGTCTCGGGATCGGACAGTTGGCAGACCGGCTGCGCTGTGGCGTACCGAAGGGTCGCTCCGCCAATCTCCATGTTCACGGGCCATATCATGTAGGCGCCGTCCGGAATGGTGGTTGGGTGAAAGGGGACAGCCTCCTCAATGGGGACAGCCTCTGCAGTGGGGACAGGCACCCCGGAGGGGACAGGCACCGCGGCGGGCAGCCGGAGCGCGACCCGAAAGTCTGGCTTGTCGTCGAGGGGATAATTGCGCTCGTAGTTGTTGATGAAGATGAAGCCGCGGCCTTTGCCATCCAGCCGCGCGGACGCCCGGGGAGTCGTCCGGTCGAATCGGTCCCTGGGAAGCTGCGAGGGAAAGTAGGCGGGCATGGGAGCAAGTTCGGAGCCGAAGTCCGCCAGAAACAGGCCGAGGGTGCGAATGGTGCGATAGGATTCGTTCTCCTGCCCGAACTCGCCGAGGGGAGCCTGAAAATCGTAGGACTTCGCTTCCAGGTCGTTGTAGCCGTTCCAGCCCAGCTGCGTCTCCTCAAGCGGCGTGAGCCCATCCGGATTGGTGCCGCCATGGTACATGTAAAACCCGAGGCCGGTTATGCCGGAGCCGAGCTTCACCATTGCCGCGGCGGAGGAATCGTCCGCCAGCATGACCGGGCGGCGGTGATAGGCCACGGCCATCCCGCCGCCCATCTCCGCCGTCAGGAAGGGGAACCCCTCGGACCGCGCGTTGTATGCGGAGTCTTTCGCGCTGAGATCCCCCATCACATTGTCCTCGGCGTGAATGGGCGTGAAGAAGAAATTCGAGTTTGGCGGCAGCTCCTGGAGGCTCGCGCTCCAGAATTGCTCGGTGTATCCCCCGAAGACCGGCAAGAAGCCGTCGGGCGGCACAGTCGCCCTGTCCCAGCCGGTCGCGCTGAAGAAGGGCGCCTCGATCCCGGCCGCCCGGGCGAGCGCGAGCAGCGTGCGCATGTGCCCGACCCCACCGGTCCTGGGATGGTACTCGTTCTCGATCTGCACTCCGACGATCGGTCCGCCGTCCTTCCAGAACAGTCCGTGCAATTGCCGGCCGATTTCGCCGTAGAATTTCCCGGCCCATTCGAGATAGCGCGGGCTGTCCTGCCTCAGCGGTACCCCGCTTTGCACGAGCCAGTCGGGAAAACCGCCGTTTCGCACCTCGCCGTGGTCCCAGGGGCCGATCCGGACCCACGCATAGAGCCCGTTTTTCGCGCAAAGCTCAACGAACCGCCGCAGATCGCGCCGGCCGGTCCAGGCGAACTTTCCCTGGGTTTCCTCGTGGTGGATCCAGAAGACGTACGTCGAGACCACGGTGATTCCGCCGGCTTTCATCCTCTGCAGCTCCGCCTCCCATTCCTCGGCGGGATAGCGCGAATAGTGAAACTCGCCCATCACCGGGAACCAAGGCCGGCCGTCCCGCGTGAGAAAGCGCGAGTTGGCCGACAGCGCATGCCCGTCCGGCGAGGTTCCGCCGATGGCGAAGGGAAGCGGCTGTGGCGGCGCCGGCGGGGTGCCGGCGTCAATCGTCAGATCGGCCGCCGCAGCGGACGCCGCGCACGCGGCCAGGAGCGAAAAAAGAATCGGCGGGCGACCGGGCATGGCCGTCGGACCCGACCCCTAGTCCTTCAGCTCCCAGGCCCGCACGCTCACCGGATCGCGACCCTCGTCGAAATCGATGTAGTCGAACATCGTCAGGATCGGCTTTCCTTCGAGCCCGCTCTCGCGGATTCGCTTGGCAAGAATGGCCGCGCCCTCGTCGCGGAAGGCGCGCTTCATCATGAAAGCGTTCCAAATTTCGCATTCCTCATCCGATCGCCGGCCGCCGCGTTCCTCCGCCCAGGCCAAAAGCTGCAGGTCGGAATCCGCCCCGGCCAGGGCCCGGGCGTGCAGCTCCTGGTAATCCACCCGCAGGAAGGAGCAGCAGCGCGCGTCGAAGCCCTTGCCCATGTTGGGGCCGTATTCCTCCAGCGGCAGCTTGCCGGCCGCCTTCAGGCGGATCTTGTCGATCATCCGGCCGAAATAGACCAGCCGGCCGACCCTGGCGTATGGACTGCGCAATCCGGGAACGTTGGACATGGCTCCACCATGGCTTCAATCGGCAGCAAAGCCAATTCCGAACTAGTCGATTTCCACGACGGTCACGGATTTCGCGGGTAGTCGAAGGGTCAGGTTTTCGCCATCGCGCGAAAAGTCGGTGAACGGGGCGGGGGAGACCTCGCCGGGCCGGTCGAACGTGTTGTGGGCGTTGATCGAGTCCGCGGTCAGCACGGTGGCAGAGACCCGGGAGGGGCTGGCTCCGGAAAGCAGGCACGCGACGGCGATCTGCGCGTGCGGGTCGGAATTGCAAAGGGAAATATGGATTCGGCCTTGCGCGTCGCGCGAGGCCGAGGCGCTGATCGCGGGCATCGCCTGGCCGCCAAACCTGTATGCGGGACCGATGAGGTGCGTCGGAAGCAGACGCGCGCCCTGGTGCACGCTGTACATCGCAAACACGTGGTAGGTCGGCGTCAGCACCATCTTCGGCCCGTCGGTCAGGATCATGGACTGAAGCACGTTGATCATCTGGGCGATGTTGGACATCTGCACCCGGTCGGCGTGCTCGTGGAAGATATTCAGGTTTATCCCGGCCAGGAGCGCGTCGCGCAGGCTGTTTTGCTGGTAGAGAAAGCCCGGGTTCGTGCCGGGCTCGACGTCGTACCACGCCCCCCATTCATCCACCATGAGGCCCACCTTTTTCTCGGGATCGTAGCGATCCATGATCGCCGAGTGGCGCGTGATCAGCTCGTCCATCTTGAGAGTCTGGCTCAGCATCGCGAACCACTCGGCCTCGCCAAACTGGGTGGCGGAGCCCTTAACCTTCCAGTTGCCGTCCTTGACCGTGTAATGGTGCAGGCTGAGCCCGTTGGCCCTCTTTCCCGCGATTCTCATGACGGTGTCGGTCCATGCGTAGTCGTCGTCGCTGGGTCCGCAGGCGATCCGGGCGATCTGGTTGCCCGAGAAGTTCTTGATGAACGTATTGTATCGACGGAATTCGTCGGCGTAGTACTCGGGCCGCATGTCGCCGCCGCAGCCCCAGCTTTCGTTGCCGATTGCAAAGTACTTGATCTTCCAGGGGTCGTTCCGGCCGTTCTTGCGGCGCAAATTGGCCATCGGGGAATCGGCGTCGGAGGTCATGTACTCGACCCAGTCCTGCATCTCCTGAACCGTGCCGCTGCCGAGGTTGCCCGTGATGTAGGGCTCGGCTCCGATCAGCTCGCAAAAATCGAGGAACTCATGGGTGCCAAACGCGTTGTTCTCGACGACCCCGCCCCAGTGGGTGTTGATCATGGACGGGCGCAATGAACGTGGGCCTATCCCGCCCTTCCAGTGGTATTCATCCGCGAAACATCCGCCCGGCCAGCGAAGAACAGGCACGCGAAGGCGGCGCAGGGCGTCGATTACGTCGTTGCGCATGCCTCGGGTGTTTGGAATCGGCGAGTCCTCGCCTACCCAGATTCCGCCGTAGACTCCATGGCCGAGGTGCTCGGCGAACTGGCCGTAGATGTTGGGATTTATTACCGCGCCCGGCCGGTCGGCGCGGACCGTCAGCTGGTAAGGGAGGTCATCTGCCCGGAGGCCGGTGCCCCACGAAAGCGCCAGCGCCGGGACAAACCGCGACAGAACCAGCGATGCGAGCCGGGAAATGCGGGGAGGAATTGTGTTCATTGGGTTTCCAGGGGAGCAGATTAGGGACAGCCACTCATGAGGGACAGGCACCGGAATGGGGACAGCCAATCAATGGGGACAGGCACCCGGGCGCGAGATTGTCTCGAAAACAGGCGGGAAAGTCTCGCCGAATCTGCCGGGCAAACGGGCCTTGGAATCAATGGGGACAGCCTCCAGAGTCGCCGCCCATGCCGAAGGCTGATCTAAACCCCCTGGGGCGGTTCTCCGACCGGGTGGAGGATTATGTCCGGTACAGGCCGAGCTATCCCTTGAGCCTCGTCGATTTTTTGCGCAGGAACGCGGGGCTGGAGGCGGGCGCTTCGGTCGCCGATGTCGGGTCGGGGACGGGGATCCTGACCCGGCTGCTTCTGGACGCGGGGGCCCGGGTCCACGCGGTCGAGCCCAACGACGCCATGCGCCGGGCCGCCGAGTCCGAATTCGGGGACAGGTCCGGTTTTGTCAGTGTCAACGGGACCGCCGAGAAAACAGGCCTGCCTTCGGCCGTCGTTTCGCTCATCACCTGCGCCCAGGCGTTTCACTGGTTTGAGCCCGGGGAGACGCGCGTGGAATTCGCGCGAATCCTGAGGCCGGGCGGCCGCTGCGCGATCATCTGGAACAATTCGGCCGCGCATGATTCGGCATTCGCATCCGGGTACGAGGCGATCCGGTCGCGGTTCCGGACGGACTCGGGCCGTGTCCACCACGAGAACATCCGGGCCATGGAGGAATTCGACGCTTTCTTTGGCCGCGGCAATTGGCAGAGGCACAGCTTCGGCAATTTCCAGGTGTTGGACCGCATCGGGCTCCGGGGCCGGATGCTTTCCGCCTCGTACGCCCCAAAACCGGGGCATCCGGCCTACGAATCCATGATCGCCGCGCTGGACGAGCTCTTCGAGAGATGCCAGTCGAACGGGACCGTGCGCATGGACTACAATACGGAGCTTTTCCTGGGAGCCTTCCCTAGTCCTGCAGCGTGATTTCGCTGTTGTCGCGCAGCGTGTATTGGGAAAACAACTGCGCGGCGGGCGGCGGCGCGGAACCCCGATAGGCCTGGATCAAGCGCCCGAAAAGGACCCCGGAAACGACGGAGACTCCCGAGTTGGCCGGGACCGAAACGGAGTTCCCGGCGGTCGCCCCGTTCAGGTTGCAATAGACGTAGCAGTTGTCGGTGGGGTGGGTGTTGTTGATCGTGACCGTGAATTTCGGGCAGACGATGCGTTGAACGCAGAGGAGCCAGAGGCGCCCGGAGTAGTTTCCGGTTCCCTGCCACGCCTGGATCTGCGACGGCGTCAGTCCGCCGGTCCAGGAGGGCGGCAGCGAGGCTCCCGGGTAGTTCCAATCCGTGTTCCAGATGTCGTTAAAGAGGGCCAGGTTGGCGGGATCCTGGGTGTTTGCCGGGTTGGGCAGGGGCGGAATCGCAAGCTCGCCTGCCGGCGCCATGAGCGATGCAATCAGAAATCGCTGCTGGTTCGGTTCGTTTTCGGGCCCGACCAGCATCAGGCGGGTGTTGCGGTTCGAATTGACGAGGATCGCCGCAACCTGCGGCTGCAGTGCGGGCGTCGGGGCGACGCCTGGCTGGGGAAAATAGCCCATCTGCCGGGCGAGCTTGGCGAACCAATCGAAGGTCTGGGTCGTCGCAGGGACGAGGGCCGGATCGGTCGAGAGGGAGAACTCGGTGGAATCGACGCCCGCGGGCACGGCGCCCGGAATCGCGGCGATGTTGGTGCCCTCAAGGTCGACCGACTCGAAGGACGCCTGCACCGCGGCGGCCATGGTCTGGAGGGTCGAGTTTTCGGCCGTCAAACGCGCATTGATCACCTGCCGCCCGATGACGGGCGCCATGACGGCAAGGAGGATCCCGATCACGGCGCACACGGCGACAAGTTCGATGAGCGTGAATCCGCCATGCCGGACTCCGGCCGGCGGCGCAACGGGGTCAGCGTGTCGCATACACAATCTGGTAGGTCGCCTGGAAAAACGAGACGAGAATTGCGCCCGTGCAGCCGACGATCGCGAGGGTGAGCGCCGGGTTGAGGAATGCGATCGCCGCCTCCAGCCGCTCCCGCGCCCGGGCGCTGAAATACGCGCTTACGCGCTCCAGGGCCGGGGCGATTCGGCCGGACGCCTCGCCCACCTCGATGGCAAGGCAGGCGAGCGGGGGAAACAGGCCGCTTTGCGAAAGGGCCGCCGAGAGCGTTGCGCCGTCCCGGGTGATCCGCAGGCGGGCCGCCGCCAGGCCCTCGCGGAATGCGCGGTTGCCCACCAGCCGGCTGCACAGATCGATGCTCGCGGGCGCCGGCTGGTTGGCGAGATGCAGGGAGCGGTAGATTTTGCAGATGAGGGCGACCGTTGCGTCCCGGTAGATGGGGCCCGCAATCGGCAGCCGGAGAAACCAATGGTCGAGCCGGCGGCTCGCGGAGGGTATCCGCCGGACGGCCGCCAGAAGGACGGGCGCCCCAATCAGCGCGGCCGCGATGGCGGGCCATCCCCTGCGGACATGCGTGGCGACGGAGATCACGGCCCGCGTGAACGGCGGCAGTTTTCCGCCGAGCGAGGAGAGGAGGTCGGTCAGGCGGGGAAAGACAACCTCGAGAAGCATGCAAAGCAGGCCCGTGGCGAGGAGGCTCATCAATGCCGGGTACGCGCAGGCCCGCCGGATCTGCCTGCGATGCGCATCCTCATAGGCGGTCCGCTCGGCCAGTTCCGCGAATCGCTGGGCCAGCTGGGCCGAGCCGCTTTGCTCACCCGCTTCGATGACCGCGATCACAGCCGGGGAGAAGCTGCGCGGGAATCCGGCGAACGCCTGCGAAAGGCTGCGGCGCGACTGGGCCACCTCCGCCTGCATGGCTCCCACCACCCGGCGGACCGCCCTGTCCGGGAACCGGGCGGCCAGGTGGGCCAAAGCGTCCGCGATCAGGACCCCGGAGGAGAGGAGCATCTCCATCTGCTGGAAGAACAGGACCCGGTGGGTGGTCGAGATTTCCGCTCCGGGGAGAAGCCGCCGGATCGACGAAAATTGGGAAGGGAGGTTTTTCATGGCTGGAAATCGTCGCGGGGATCACCGGAGAAGGCGCAGCCGGACAGACTTGTCCGCGACGGGTATCTGCAAGCGCGCGCCAGCCGCTCGAAGCTCGATCGCTTCGGCAGTTATCGAATCGACCGTGAGGCCGGCCAGTGCGTCGCCCGGGCTGTAGATGTCGCTGTTGACGATGGCGCAGGCATCCCCGGAGCCTGCCGCGATGAGGACCCCGCCGATCGTGAGGGAGACTTCGCGGACCTGCGCCGGCGGGCGATATCGCACGATGAACGGATTGGGGAGAACACCGGGGGCATCCGCGGCATCCAGGGCGGCGAGATCGATGAGGCCGTCGGAATTTGGGACGATCAGGCGGCCCGCGCCCTGGTTTTCCGCAGCCGGCGCCTGGGGCAGGTCCGGGACGGCCGCCCGGCGAAATGCCGGCGCGCTTCCAGCGCGCGAGGCGAGCTCCGCGGACGATATGGGGCGCGGTTCCGGGAGGGGGGTGGCGAGGAAGGCCCCCGGCGCCGAGGCGGCGAGCGGCAGGAGAAGACTGAACAGGTGTGGTTTGATGGCGCCCTATAGTAGCAAACCCGCGGGATCAGGCCTCCGCGCCGGCGCGGCGGGAGACGCGCTTGGGCGGAGCCGCGGCCTTTTCGGCCAGCACCCGGGCCTTGTGCCTGGCTTCGGCCGCTTTCTCATTCTGCTTTCGGTGAGTCTCGAACGCGCGGACGGCCAGGCTGATTCCTTCGGCGGGGGAGTCCGCCTGGAGGCAATCGACAAAGGTTCGCAGGCCGAACACCGCCGTGGTTCGAAGTGCGCCGGCGGGCCCGCGGGGCGCGGCGGCGGGCGGCGCGTCCGCCGGCGGCGAAACCGGGCCCGCCGCGGCCTCGGCGGGCCTTTGCAGCGATGAAGCCACGACAGGACCCAGGCTTGGGCGCGAATGGGGCCGAAGACCGCCGGGCGCCCCTCCGGCCTGGCCGGCGCCCAAAAGGCGGCCGGCGATGGAGGCGCCTCCCCCCGCAACCGCTGCCGTGGCCAGCGCGGCGGAGGCGCCGGCTATGAGTCCCGTCGCGAAATTGGAAAGAAAGAGCCCCGCGGCTCCCGCCCCCTTCATGAAGACGGCGAGGAGCTTCGGCGTCTTGATCGCCATGTAGATCGCAAGAAAGAGGTAGGCGGCCAGGTAGCAGAATATGACGAGCGGAACGATCTCTCCCCCGCTGCCGACCACCGAGAGCGCCGCGGCCACCATGTAAGCCGCGCCGCCCGCCGCCCCGGTGGCGCCCGAAGCGCCGGTCGCAAGCGGGCCGAACAGAATGTACCGGAGAACAAGGCCCATCAGGGCATCGACGAAGAGCATGATGAACTGATAGGCGGGCACGACCAGGGTCAGGGACACAAGCGATCGCAGGACGCCGTGGAACGCGTCCTCGGTGGCGGGCAGCAGCCAGAAGGGCACGGCGATGACGAGGACGAACAGCTCCACCTCGATCAGGACGCCGATTCCGGCCGCAAAGAAAAATGCAATCATCCGCGTGAGGACGACCCCGATTCCGCGGCCCAGCCAGTCGACCGCGGCGCGCCACTGCGTCATGAATCCGCCGGCCGCGGCCGCGGCCTGCTCGACCTTTTCGGAGAACCACGCCTGGACCCGTCCGGCGAGCGTGGGCGAGGCCCCGACGATCGGGAGCAGCTGTGCGTCGAGGTAGCCCAGCGAATGGGCCAGGACATTCTTCGAGTAAAGCTGGCGGGCCGACTCGAACGCCCCGTTGTTCGAGGCTGTGTCGGGCATTGCGATCGCCTGCGCGGCCGCCTGGTCGTCGGATGCGAGGGCATCGGAGAGAAGGCCGAGGGAGGTCGGGGCCCCGGACGGAAATGCGATCGACAAAGGGCCGCTGCCCGCGGGCAGGGCCCCCAGGTCGGCCACGATCTGGCCGAAATTCTGCACGACATTGCGACCGACGTAGGCGGCCACCTGGTCGTCGGGCGTGGACGCGTTTTCCCAGGTCGGCGACAGGAGCGGGAGCTGTCCGGGAAGCTGGCCGGCCGTCAGGCTTGCGTTGAGCGCATTGGCCATCGCGTTGTACCAGGCGCCGATCTGCGCCATTTCATCCCGCGAGGCCCCGGAGGGATAGAGGGCCATGGCCCGACGGGCTGCCGCGCTTCGGATCGATTCGATCCGCGCCTGGGCGAAATTCAGCGTGCCCATGCTGCCCGTCTGAAGGAGGGCGCTCATCGACTGGCTTGCCATCGCCTGGACGCCCTGGCTGAGGGAGCAGTTCACGGTCATGAGGGCCGCGTAGAAAAGGGGCGTGTTGCTCATGATCAGGACGCCGGCCAGCAGGCGGAAATAAACCTGGGCGACCGAAGCCAGGGGGGCGCGCACGCCCATGCTGTACCGCACGACGAGCGCCCGCTGCATGGAGACGATCGCGGCGATTCCGAGGAAGATCATTACCGCCCCCCAGAACAGCTCGTGGAATGCGCCGGTCGCCACGATCTGGAACGGGTTGAATCCCAGGTATGCCAGGGTCGGGCCGCCTCCGCTCGCCTGGTAGGCGGCCTTGAAGTGGGCGAAGCTGTCCGACCCCAAGTCGCCGCCGGAGCCCAGGGCCTGGGCGAGCTGTGCCTGGGAGTCGGCGAGCCCGGCCGAAAGGGTGGTTCCGCCGATCGTTGCCGCCGCGATCGTGTCGTCCATGGCTGCGGATTCAGGGCGGCATGTTGAGCTGGATCTCCGCGGCATCGCGACGGGCGTCGTTTTGCTCCAGCATGAGTTCGCTTTGCGCGCCGGCCGCGCGCAGGGCCGCTTCCTGGGCGTCGGTCGCCTGGGCCGCCGACTCGAGGAGGACCTGGTTTGCGGTGGCGGCGATCCGGGCCTGGGTGTGCGCCACATCGGCGACCGTCTGCGCCTGGCCGGAATCGTTTTCCGCCGCCTGCGCCTTGGCGGAGAGGGCCTGGAGATTGACCCGCCGCTGCTTCGAGTCGCCCAGCCAGTCGGCCGCCAGGAGGTGGGCGACATCGACGGCCGCCCTTCCGCCGAGATTGGCCCTGTCCTCCGGGCTGCGGCTGGAATACCACTGCGCATAGGCGACCGCCTCCGGCGTCAGCCCGGCGGAGCTTCCAACCCGGGCAATGGCCGGGGCGGTGAGTATGTCCCGGTAGAACGCGGTCGGGTTTTCCACGGCGAGGACCCACTGGTCAATCGGGACGCCAAGGAAGGCGTCGAGTTGTCCCGTCGTGTCGAAAAGGGCCCCGAGCTGCGCCTCCTCGAGGCCGGGAACCGCCTGGACGAGCGCGCGAATCTGGTCGGGGGAAAAAACCTTTCCGAATGAACCCGATTCGGCGGAATTGCCAATCGCGGCCGCGAGGCCCACCAGCTGGTCGAGCTGGCGGGTCGATACGCCGAGGATCGATCCGAGCTGATCGAGTTGCTGCTGCGCGGCGCGCAGGACGTTGATCGTCTGCTCCACGCTGGCCGGATCGAAGACGATGTCGCCGACGCCGAAAAGGGCGCGGCTTTTGAGCGGCCACGAGACGGCCAGCAGGGCCACGGCCACGCGAAAGGCGCGGGGCGGTTTCATCGCAGGGGCTCGCCGAGCGACGGATCCTGGGCCTGGCGCGGGCCGAACCAAATTCCGCCGTACTCACCCGCGGGATACGACAGGTCCGGCCAGGCCGCCCGGGAGGCCGGCGGCGGCCCCGGAAGGTCCGAGGTGCGCTCGGCCCAGTACTGCTGCAGGACCTTCTGGCGCTCCTCGCGCCGGGCCTGCTCGACAGCCTCCGCCTGCGACGGCGGGTCGGCCGGCCTGGAGGCGCAGCCGGCCGAGCAGAAGGCGAGGATCGCGGCGCACGCGGGGGCGAATGACCGGGGGCGGCTCATCGGGAGGGGGCCACCGCCTGCGAGGAGACGATCCCCAGGGGATGCTCCCGCGCGAAGCGCCGGACGGCGTCGGGGCGGGAGAGCCCTTCCCGCTGGTAGGCCTGGAGCGCCCGCCGGTCCTCGGGAGAATTCGCCGTGAAGGCGTACTTGAGGGGCGTCGAGGCGCTGAGCAGGCGCATGGTCCGCTGGCCGTGGGGCGTTTGCTGGACCAGGAGGAACTCGGCGTGGCGCCCGGGCACGGTCGTCACCGACTGGATGTGGGCGAGCTCGACCGCGGAGAGGTTCTTTTCCTCGGCCACCCTGCGGGCCTTGTCGGCGTTGTCCTGGCGCAGGATGAAAAGATTGTCGGCCGCCCCGACAAAGGCATTGCGGGCCTGGCGGCAGGCCAGGAAGTCCTCGAGCCCCTGCGACAGCGCCGCGACGGCGACGCCCGTCTTCCGCAGGGTGCGAAAACAGTACTCCATGAATTCCGCGGTCGCCTCGTCCTTGAGGAGAACCCCCGCCTCGTCGAAGGTCAGGTACTTGGGGTCGCTTCCCGGGGCCAGGGCGAGGCTGACGACCGTGCTCACGATCGAGTTGAAGATCACGCGCGCCAGGTCGGCGTCCCTCTGGTCGTGCACGACGCGCTTCAGGTCGAAGACGACGACCGGCGCGGACAGGTCGATCTGGGCCGGCCCGTCGAAAAGGTTGGCGAGCGAACCGTCCTCGCACCACGGGGCGAGGCGGCGGGCGAGCGCCTCGCCCCGCTCGCCGCGCAGGAGGGCCGCGCGCACGTGCCGGACGAAGACCGGCTCGTTCAAATCCCTGAAATAGGCCCTCCGGAGCGCATCCTCCACTGCGACGAGCTCGTCGGCCGAAAGCCGCCGGTCGCGCTCCCTGACGAGGCCCTCGAGCCAGAGGGTCCGGGAGCGAAGGACCTCGGGGTCGGGGACGGTTCCCGGCGGAAGCCAGAGCGGATTGAGCCGGTTGGAGCGGCTCTGGATGTTGTAGTCGATGTAGACTCCGCCGCTCGAGGCGCAGAAACTCGCAAATGAGCCGCCGAGGTCGATCACGACGACGCGGGCGCGGTTGCGGCGCAGGGCGATCAGGTTCTCCACGGCGAGGGCCGATTTTCCGGAGCCCGTTCCCCCGACGACCAGGTGGTGGGGATTGGCGAAGAGGCTCTCATCGGGGACGATCCAGTTGAAAAGGCTGCGGGAGGCGGTCTGGTACAGGACGCCGATCTTCTTTCCGGGCCCGAGGTTGGAAGGCTGGCCGAAAAGCGGGAGCAGCCGCACGAGCTGCCGGGTCGAGTAGTCGAGAAGGCGGTACCGGTCCTTGTCCTGCGTCCAGAAGGGCTGCATGGCCCGCCAATAGGGCCACAGTGCGCGCTTCTCCTCGATGAATACGGCGTCGCGCGCCCGGCCGAGCGCCTGGGCGGCGGCCACGCGCTCGCGCAGTTCGGCGGCTCCGGGGGCCCAGAGGTGCAGGTAACACGCCGCGCGCCAGGTCGCCTCCGAGTTGGCCCCCATTTCCTCGAGCTCCCCGGTGAGCTGGGCGCTCGCCGCCCGCTCGGCCGGGTCGGCCGCCGTCCGCGGGTCCGATTGCCGCTGCTGGAGGAGGGTCTTCAGGCGCTTGATCCGCTTCAGGCGGTCGCCGCGCTCCGCATTCACGACCAGTTCGGCGTGCGTCAGGCCCCCGAGAAGCAGGAGCTCGTCGAAGGCGGGGCGGGCGAGCTCCTCGGGTGGCTCGTAGAGGGTGAGGACCGCGTGGCACCAACCGTCGAGCTCGGCGATCCCCGCTGGCGGGCTCCGCCCGTCCGGATCCCAGCGAAAGGCGCTATGGGCGAACCATTCGGTCAATGGGACGCCGCTTTGCGGCCTCCAGGGACGCGAACAGGCTCCAGCCTCGAATTGCCGGGGATTCCAGCGCTGGAAAAAAAGGCGGATGACCGCGTCGTTGTCCAGGACCTGGGGCATCCATCCGAGCGGATTCAGGGCCGCGGCCAGCGTGCGCGCCTGGGTCAGGAGCTCCGCCGAGGCGGCGGTGAATTGCTCGCGATCGTAGCGGAACGATTCCCTGGCGCCTGCGAAGAATCCGGACAGGGCCTCGAGCGGGCCCGCCTTCGCCGGCCGCCGGCTCGCCGCCATCCGCCGCAGCGTGCGCTCGTCGAACGGGAGTTTCCGCACGAGGATCAGATAGACCTCGATCCAGCGGAGATGGCCCTCCCGGAAAAGCCCGAGGAGGTTCTCCTGCTGCTCGCGCTGGACCTCCCCGACCAGCCCGGGGGAGAATTCGAGGGCGGAAAGGCGCGCGGACAATTCCGCGCAACGGGAATGCTGGGTCCAGATGACCTGCAGGTCGAAATGCCCGGGCAGGGCGTTCAGGAATCCCCCCAGGGCCTGATAAATCCCGTGCACGGCCTCGTCGCCCAAAGTCGGCGTGAAAGGGGCGTCGACTCGCAGCCCGAGGCCGAGCGAGCGGTCCTGGTTGACGACGACCCCGCCCTCGAGGGCGAGCGGGGACAACTCGCGGTCCAGCGTGCGGCCGTCGAGTTCGTTGGTTCGCTGGAATTTCTTTGCCGGGCGGAAGATCACCTGAGGAAGGGGGAGATCGCGTCGGCCCTGCCGGGCCGGAGGATCCTCGGAATGAAAAACGAGCGGAAGAAATGGGAGTCGTAGCCGGGAGGGCGCCCCAGGCGGAATGCGGCAAGATAGGCCGGATAGCCGCCGAGGATGGCGAGCATGCCTGCGTTGCTGTCCAGGATCAGCATGTTCAAGGCGAGGGCGATGATCAGCGCACCGAAGTCGTTTGGCGTGAACACACCCCAGATGTAGATCGACCGGGCGAGCTGGCGGTGAAACCGGACGGCTTGCATGGGAGGGTCATCGCGCGGCCGGCTTCGGCCCGTCTTGGGCGGCCTTGTCCGCCGCATTTGGCGCGGCTTCGGGACCCTCCGGCTCGAGGGCGCGGATGGCCGAGTCGAGATTCGCCAGGACGGCCCGAAGCTCGGCCCCGGTCCACTCCGGCTTGAGGCCGAGCTTCAGGAGCCCGTCGTAGGCTTGCCGGAGAAATCCGCCGGCCCGTCCCGAATCGCCCGTGGGAACATAGACGAAGATCGGAAGCGTGGACTCGGCCCAGACGCCCCCGACATTGAAGCGGACGGGCTTTCTCCGGTCGAGCACCCGAAGCTCGTATCCGGGGATTCGCAGCGGGATGACCGAGTCGGCGGCATCGGCTTCGGGAGGAAGCGGCGTCGATTGGATTTCCGCCGTCCCGGGCGCGGCGGCCGGAGAGGCGCGGCCCCACGCCGTCGCACAGAGGGCGATCGCGGCCAGGCATTGTCGGAGGTGCATCGTGGGGATAGTAGCAACCCCGAAGGCCGGGGTCTTCGCCCCCGGCCCCTTTTTGCCTTAAGCCCCCGCGGGGCCCCGGGTCATTGCAGGCTCAGAAACACCCGCGGCCCCTTGTTCAGCTTCGACGCATCCGCGCCCTGGGCGAGGAAGAGGCGGTCGGCGGCGATGTGGCCGGTGCCGATCAAGTAGTCGCGCACGCGCGCGGCGCGCGCCGCGGCCTGCGCGCGAAGATCGTCGGCGGTCACCTCCATCGAGTCCGCCAATCGCCCGGTCATCTCCTCCAACGGTAGGCCCGTCGCAATTGCGGCCGCCACCGCCTTCTCGTGCTCGGCGATCAGCCGAGCGCGCTCCTCCTCGGCGGCCTGGCGCCTGCGTTCGTCGTCCGCGGTGAACGCATTTAGGATGCGCTTCAGGATTCCGGGCGGCGGCGCCGGCGGCGGCGGGGCCACGGCCGGCGGCGGAGGCAGCGGTGTGCCGAACTGGGTGCCCGGCGGAAACTTCTCGTCAAAAATCTTCTTGATCATCGCGGCGGAGTCCTCGGGCGCGATGACAAGCTGGTCCGGCGGCTGAATGTTGGGATCGGCCGCGTGGCGATCCTCCCAAATCCGATGGCGCACGAGTTCGGCGAGCTTCTGGCGCTTCAACGCATAGGTGTCGGCCGCGGCGTCATAGCTGCCTTCAATGCCCAGGCTCAGTCCGGGCCGGTTTGCCAGGGCCTTGACGATGGTGCCCAGCTTCGGCAGCTCCGCCGGCTGGAGCTCGCTGCTGCCCGGCGCGAATTCCTGGAAAGACAGTTCTTCGCCTCCCCCGCCGAACATCGAGCCGATGAGGGAAAAAGGCGAGACCGCGGCCTTGGTGAGCAGGTTGACAATCACGCGCAGCACGACCTTGCCGATGCGGAAATTCGGATCGTTGAGGCTGCCTTGTACGGGCAGGTCGATGACGATCTTGCCGTCGAGGTCCTTCAGGAGCGCCACGCCAAGCCGCACCGGCAGGCCCGTCGCATCCGGGCTCTTGGTTGCCGCGCCGAACGTAAACTGTTCGACCGTGACGACATTGGTCGCGTCGATCGCCTGCCCGGCCAGGTGAAAATTCGCATCGACCAGCAGCTTGCCGCGCGCGAGCTCGTAGCCGGCGAATTTTCCGGAGTAGGGGCTGAATGGCAGCAAATCGACGTTTCTAACCGCGAGTTTCAGGTCCACAAACTTGCTTGCGCCGAGGGGATCGAGCTTGCCCGTGATCGTCACGGGGCCCGCCCCGTCCACCGCGCCCTTCAAGTCCACGTCGGCCCGCGCCAGGTTCTCCGAGGACAGCCCGGAGATCGTTCCGCCGAACTGGCTCAGCGCGATGTGCACGTTCGGCTGGACCGACTGGTCGGCGAAGCTGAAATAGCCTCCGGCCAGCAGCACGCGCCCGATCGTTATCTTCGGCAGGGGCCCGGCCGGCGCCGGGCCGGCCTGAATGCGCACGGGGGCCGGCTCCCCGGTGTTAGCGACGGCGGTCAAATTAATCGACTTGTCGGCGCTGACGACCACGCGCGCGTAGGGCTCGGTCACGTTCACCTCCGCCAGGGAGACCGAAAGCTGCGGCGCCGTTGCGATCTTGAGGCCGGTGAGCGACAGGCTCGTGAAGCCCGCGAGGTCCTCGCTTTTCACGCCGTCGACCAGGCCCAGTTTCTCCACTTTGATGTCGCCCGCAAAATTCAAGGAGGGCTGCCCGCCGGCCATGGTCATTTGCACGGCATTGGCGGTGGATACCGTGCCCTGGGCGATCCGGGCGTTGACGAACTGCTCAAGATAGGGGCTGAGCGGCAGGACATCCAACTCGGTCACCTCGGTCTTCAGGTCTGCCGCCGGCGACGGCTTGAGCGTCACGCTGCCGGCGACATGCACGGTGCCCCGCGGCGCCCAGGCGAACGAGAGCTGCAGGGGCATCGCGGCTCCGTCGGCCAGGGTGACGTTTTTCAACGAGAACTGGATGTCGCCCAGCGAGAGCCGCGCCGGGCGCGGCGCGGCCAGGTCGCTCACGTCCACCTTGAAATCCTTCAGCGCGAATTCGCCCACGGTGACATCGGGGAGCGGCGCCGCGGCCGCCGGGGCGGCGGGGGCGGGGGAGGCATCCGGCTGCAGCATGCTCAGGAGGTTGATCGAGCCGTCCTTTTCCCTTCGCACGGAGAGATGGCCGCCCGCGAGCGTGACCGCGCCCACCGCGGCTTTCATTGCGACGGCATCGGCCTGCAAGCCCGTGACATCGAGCGCGGGCAGCTCGATCGCGCTCAGGCCCTTCGCCCGCTCGTTGACCTGCAGGCCGCGCACAAACAGCTGGCCGTCCTGGAGCCTCAGGACCCGTTGCTTGGGGTCAAGGCTCGCCTCGTAGCGGCCGACGAAGGTCAGCTTGCCGTCGGTCAGGTCAGCCCGGACCCTGTCCTCAAAATACGGCGCGTATTTCTTCAGGACGATGTTCTCGAGGGAGAACTGGCCCTCGGACTTCAGCGGATTGGCCAGGAGCGTGCCGGTCCATGCGACCTTCTCTCCCGCCTCCGTCACCGCCTCGAAGTGATAAGGAGCGCTCCGGTCGCCGACCGTGCGAAATTCGCTCAGCGTGAAGGTGAGGGGCCCGATGGCTGAGGTGAACGGGTGGGCGCGCGAATGATCGCTGAAATCCACGCGGGCCTCCGTCACGCTGAGGCTGCCGACGCGGACGGGCCGCGACGCCTTCGCCGGCTGGGCGGAGGAATCGGGGGAGGGCGGCGGGATCTTCGCCAGAAGGTCGGAAAAATTCAGGGAACCGTCGGGATTGACTACGACTCCCGCGTGGAAGCCGCCGAGCTCGATGTCGCCCAGGACCCATTCCCCGAAAATCGAAGGCAGCGCGTCAAACCGCACATAGAGGCGCTTCCAGCCGAGGAAGGAGCCCTGGCCGTCCTTTTCCTTGATGTCAAAATCCTCCAGCGCGATGGACAGCATGTACGGGTTTACGCGCACATTGCCGATGGTGACGGTGCGGCCGAGCTCGGCGGAAAGGCGCTTCTCGGCCTGCGACTTGATGATTGGCGGCAGGACAAAAAATCCCGCGATGCTGAACAGGACGAAGGCGGCCGCGGCCGCGATCAGCCATCGGCGCAAGCGTGGCGACATATTCACAGTCCATCATCGATGTTCCAGCGGACAGGGGCAAGAAAATGCAGCCGCGGAGCCGGCCCTTTTCCCGCCCGGACAAACGGCCGTTTAGCCGTTGCCAATGTCCCCCGATTTTCGTCCATTGGGTCGCATCGCCAGCGCAACGCGCACAAACCCCATGCACATTTGGAAATTCTTCCGAACCGGCGGAATCGATCAGGTCGTGCTCGAATCCGGCGCCGATCTCCTGAACCTGGACCAGCTCGACCAAAAGCTCTGGGTCGCGCTGAGCTGCCCCGTCAAGGGGCTGGAACTCGACGAGCGCACCCTTGCCCTGGTCGACACCGACGGCGACGGCCGCATCGGCGTGCCCGAGGTGCTCGCCGCGGTCAAGTGGGCGGGGACCCGCCTGAACGATGCGGGAGACCTGCTGAAGGGCGCCGGAGCGCTCCCTTTGCCGGCGATCCAGACCCAGACTCCGGAAGGGCGGATCCTGCTCGCCGCCGCCCGGCAGATCCTTGCCGGCACCGGCCGGAAGGACGCGGCGGAAATCGCGGTCGCCGAGGCGGACGACACCGCGAAAGTATTCGCCGCCAGTCCGCTCAATGGCGATGGGATCATCCCCGTCGGGGCTTCGGAGGATCCGGCGGTCCAGGCCGTGATCCAGGATATCATCGCCTGCGGCGGCGGCGTGGCGCGCCAATCGGGCGCGACGGGGGTTACGGCCGAGAAGATCGGCGTTTTCTTCGCCGAATTGGCGGCCTATGTGGCCGTGTCCGAGCAAAAAGTCTCGAAGGGCGTCGCCGTCCTGGGCGAGGCAACCGGCGCCGCCTACGGGGCGATCAAGGCCGTGCGGGCCAAGGTGGAGGACTATTTTGCCCGATGCCAGCTCGCGGCGTTCGACGCCCGCGCCGTCGCGGCCCTGAACCGGAGCGAGGTCGAATATCCTCCGCTTGTCGCAAAGGACTTGAAGCTTTCGGCCGAGGAGCTGGCCGGCTTTCCGCTGGCGCACATCGAGGCCGGCAAGCCCCTGCCGCTCGTCGATGGCGTCAACCCGGCCTGGGCTGGCGCCCTCCTGGCCCTGCGGGAAAATGCCGTCGCGCCGATCTGGGGCGCCGCCAAAAGCCACCTGACCGTGGACGAATGGCTCGCCCTCACGGCGAAATTCGCCGCGTATGAGTCCGCCGTCGAGGGGCAGGCGGGAAGCGCGGTCGAGAAGATCGGCCTGGCGCGAATCAAGGAGATCCTCGCCGGTCCCCACCGCGCCGCCCTGGAGGCGCTCGTCGCGCAGGACAAGTCGCTCGCGCCCGAGTTCAACGCGATCAGCGATGTCCAGCGGCTCGTTCGGTATTATCGCGACCTGCGCACGCTCCTGCACAATTTCGTCAATTTCGCCGACTTCTATTCCGTCGATCGCTACGCCGCCTTCCAGGCCGGGACGCTCTACCTGGACAACCGCTCGACCGAACTGTGCCTGCGGGTCGACGGGCCGAACCCGCTCGCCGCGATGAGCCAGATGTACATCGCCTACTGCTCCTGCACACCCGCCGGGGGAGGGGCCGCCATCACGATCGCGGCCTGTTTCACCCAGGGCCACGGCGATTACCTGTTCGTCGGGCGAAACGGCGCCTTCTACGACCGGAAGGGGCGCCTCTGGTACGCTTTGGTCACGAGCATCGTGGACAATCCGATCAGCATCCGCCAGGCGTTCTGGTCGCCCTACAAGAAGTTCATCCGGTACATCGAGCAGCAGATCGCGAAGCACGCGGCGGAAGAGGACGCCGAGGCGAGCAGCCGGCTCACCTCCGCCACCGACGCGATTTCCGCCGCCGACAAGGCCAAGGCCAAGCCTGAGCCGAAGAAGGTCGACCTGGCCCTCATCACCGGGATCGGCGTCGCCATCGGTTCGATCGGCACGTTTTGCGCGACCGTGTTCGCGAAATTCGTCGACCTCCCCAGCTGGCAGCTGCCCCTGATCCTCGTCGGCCTGATGCTCATCATCTCGCTGCCGTCGATGCTCATCGCGGCGCTCAAGCTCCGCCAGCGGACCCTCGGGCCGATCCTCGAGGGCAACGGGTGGGCGGTCAACGGGCACGTGAAGATCAACATCCCGTTTGGCGCCGCGCTCACCAAGCTCGCCGTCCTGCCGCCAGGAGCGAAGCGATCGCTCGAGGATCCCTACGAGGACAAGGAGGCCAGGCGCCGGCGCCGCCGCGCCGCGGTTCTTCTATTCGCCATAGTCCTGGCGGCCGCCGCGACCTGGATCCGCTGGGACCACAACCGGCGCGGGCATTACTTCTGGGAGAGTGCGCCGCAGGCTGAGAATGCCGCACCCCGATGAAAACGGAAATTCCCGAAAACCTGAAGGCAGACCTCCCGCCGACCGGCTGGGGCAGGATTCTCGGCATGACCCCGGTTGTGATGACGGTGATCGCCACCGCCCTGGCCGGACTGGCGTCGAGCGAAATGACCCGCGCGCAGTACGACCGGTCTCTCGCCGCCCAGCTTCAGTCAAAGGCCGGCGACCAGTGGGGGCTTTTCCAGGCAAAAAAGCTGCGGAGCGCCTTTCAGAAGACAGCTTTCGATCTGCTGGCCAGTTCGTTTGAATTGCATCCGCTGGACGCCTCCGCGCTCCCGGCGGCTGCCGAGGACAGGACGGCGGTGGAGCTGCTGCAGCACGGCGGATCTCCGGAGAGCGCCGCAGCACCCGCTACAGACGGCGAAATCAAGGCTGCGATCGGCGCCGTCGAAGCGTCCTCGCCGGACAGCGAGATCGCCGGGCTGCTGGCCCATGTCGATGACGCATCGCTGGATCGCGCGCTTCGCGCCGCCGAGGACCAAGTGCAGGCGCTTGACGCGGCGGATCAGCCGGCGGAGCGGGCGATAGCCCAGCTGGACTCCGTCCTCGGCCCCGCGCAGAAGGGCGTCGAGGCATCGCTTCGGCGCGACTTCACGGCGCTTCGCCTTCGCCGGGAGTCGCAACGCTATGATTCCGAGGCGCGCTTGAACCAGGCGATCGCGAACATTTACGAACTGCAGGTGCGCAAGGCCAACATCTCCGCCGAGCGCCACCATGTCAGGAGCCAGCGCTTCTTCTACGGCATGCTTGGCGCCCAGATGGCGGTGATCATCTCGGCCCTGTCCATTGCGGCCCGGCAGCGCAACTTGCTGTGGTCGCTCGCCGCCGCCGCCGGGCTGGGAGCCGTCTCATTCGCGGTGTACGTTTACCTAAGCGTCTGAGGCAGCGACGCCTCATACCAGCGCCGGGTTGCGTTGCAGCCGGCGCAGATCGTTAGCATGACCGGCACCTCCACGAGCACCCCGACGACGGTCGCCAGGGCCGCGGGCGAGTCCGCGCCGAAAAGCGCGATTGCAACAGCGACGGCGAGCTCGAAGAAATTGCTCGCGCCGATCAGCGCCCCGGGCGCGGCGACCCTGTGCTCCACGCGCAGGAGGCGCATGAGGCCGTAGGTCAGCCCGGAATTCAGATAGACCTGCAAGACGATGGGAACGGCGATCAGGATGACCGCAAGCCAGCGCGCGGTCAGGTTAGCCGACTGGAATGCGAAGATCAGCACCAGCGTCAGAAGCAGGGCGCCGATCATCACGGGATGGAATTTCGGGAGGAACCGCCTTTCGAACCAATCCGCGCCATGGGACCGCAAGAGCGCCGTGCGGGTCAGCCAGCCCGCCGCCAGCGGGATTACGATGAATACGACGACCGAGGTCACGAGAACCCTTGCCGGAACCACGACGTGGGCCACGCCGCACAGGAACATGACGATCGGCGCGAAGGCGACCAGCATGATGAGATCGTTGACCGCGACCTGGACCAAGGTGTATGCCGGGTCGCCGTCGGTGAGGTAGGACCATACGAAGACCATCGCCGTGCAGGGGGCCGCCGCGAGGATGATGAGTCCGGCGGTGTACCCCTTTGCCGTCTCGGGATTGATCCACGGCGCGAACACATGCCGCATGAAGATCCAGGCAAGAAGCGCCATGCCGAACGGCTTGACGAGCCAGTTCACGAAGAGCGTCACGGCCAGGCCCTTCGGCTTTCGGGCGATGTGCCCCAAAGATCCAAAGTCCACCTTCAGCATCATCGGATAGATCATCAGCCACAGCAGGATGCCGATGGGCACATTGACGTGGGATCCCTGTCCGAATTCCGCTCGGCTCATGATGGAAACAAGTCCCGGCAGCGCCCTGCCGAGGGCGACACCGGCTATCATGCAAAGAAATACCCAGGCCGACAGGTAGCGTTCGAAGAATGCGAGCTGTTTGGGCACAGGTGCGCCGGGCAGGGCGGCGGCCCGCCCGGTCGCATCCGGACTCATGGCGAGAAAGGCGTCTGCGCGGCTATCCGCTCAAGATGAAGCTTCTTCAGCTCGTGATCCGGCAGATCGCACAGGAGTTCGATCCGGAGCGCGAGCTGCATGGCGATTTGAGTGAAAAACGCCTTTTTCTGTTCGTCCGTGCCCTCAACGGCGGCGGGATCGGGCGAGCTCCAATGGGCGATCACAGGCTGGCCGGGCCAATCAGGGCAGGACTCCCGGGCGTTGTCGCAAACGGTGATGACAAAATCGAATTTGACGTCCTTGAACTCCTCCCACGACTTGCTGCGCGCGTCTGCGGCATCGATTCCGTAGCGGTCCTTGAGCACCCAAATCGCCAGCGGATTCACTTTGCCCCTCGGCTGCACGCCGGCGCTGTAAGCTTCGAAGCGGCCCCGGCTCTTGGACCGCAGCAGGTATTCGCCGATGATGCTGCGCGCGGAATTGCCGGTGCAAAGAATCAGGGTTTTGAATGGCTTTTCAATTGGCATGGTTTGGAAGGATGTTCGCAGAAGTTTATCTCATTGAATTCCAGCCGGCGGTGCCGAGTCACGAGTTCCGTTCCGCCTCAAGGCTAGCGAACGAGAATTTCCGCTGGGCAGAAGCCGGTCAAGTACGACTGCAAGAGGTTAAAGCCGGCAACTGGGTGCTTGCTATTATCCCGGCATGGCCAACTCCGATTCTCCATTTGCGCCCCGGAAACGGCGGGTGAGCGCCCGCCTGGGTTTCGCAATAATGGCCGGTTTCATCGTCCTTGCCGTCTCCGCCCACGCCCAGAGCGCAAACGCCGTGTTCGCCGGCCCCCAGAACATGGATCAGGGCCTTCAAAACGGGCTCAACAACATAACCGGCTACGTCTTTTCCATCCTGAAATGCTTGAGCCTGATCGGCCTGGGCGTGGCCTACTATTTCGTGACGCACCACGGCGTCGGCAAGGCGATCCTCGCCACCGTCGCCGCCATCCTGCTTTGGTTCGCCCCCGTCGTGGCCAACATCGCCGAAAACCTCGGGAGCGCAGCCGCGCAGCAATCGACAATCACATCGGGGTCGCCGGGTTAGGGCGCAATTGCAATCTCCCTCTAGAACGCGCTTGCGTCACAGTTGGCGGAGAGCTTTAGTGACCGTTCTCTTGCTCGGGCCGTAGCGTAGTCTGGTAGCGCGCTTGCATGGGGTGCAAGAGGTCGGGAGTTCGAATCTCCCCGGCCCGACCAATTTGTTTATAATAAACAACTTGTGATACTATTTTGACTGATTTTTTGCCTTAGTCATAACATAATTGGCCAAAAGTCATAACAGACGCGCCGAAATCCGCTGTTATTTGTCGGTGTCCTGCATCTCTGCCAACCGAGATTTCCTGAACGGAAATCATGTGGCGGACACAGCGGGCAATGTCAGCAATCCTGGGCGATGCCAAGCCCGCTTTGACAGGTGTGATCGCCCCCCGGCCACCCCTCCATCGACCCCCCGCGAGGCGGTCGGTCTTAATCGAATCGGTCCGACCACAGGTGGGGCCTCGGAAATTCGGACTTTGCGCGCACGGCCTTGGCGGTTGCTTTCGCCGTTACCCATGAATCAAAGATTCGATCATTGCGTTCAAACTCATCCGGTGCAAATTCTGCCGTTAGTTCATGGCAGAACAACGCAACCTAGGAGATAACGCCCCAATCACAGAGGCGGTCCTTGATTTTCGATGCCAAACGGGAGTCACAATGGACTCCGCATTTATTAGGAAACTGGGCGCGGAAATCGGGTACAAGGGGGAGTTGCAGGAAATGCGCGACATGTCGTTGTCATTCTCTCTCCAGCAAAAGGCTGACGCGCCGGCAGCCCATCGAACGAGCAGCCAAATAGCGGGCGGACGTTTTTTCTCCGAAGACCGGAAGTTCGTCGTCCAGATGAGACACGACGGAATGACATTTAGCAGGCTTCCACCCTATACCAAATGGGAGCAGGTTTTCCAAGAAGCCAAGAGACTATGGTTAATTTTTTGTGCCCACATGCAGCCCTCGGTGATATCGCGGATTGCAGTCCGCAACGTTAACCGGCTTCTGCTTCCTCAGCCTTATTTCTCGAACGCACCGGCCGATTTCTTGAATCCGCCTCCAGCAGAGCCCGGAGGGCTGAGAAAAGAATCCATCATCACCCAATGGATGCATCGGTTCGTGATTAGCGAGGTCGAAAAAGACGTGAGCGCAGTTGTCATGCAGCTTTCAGATTCAGCGGTTGACCCAAAAGGACGCTACGCGCTAATATTTGACATCGACGTCTTTACGATGGTAGATCTTTCAACTGATCCAGAATCGCTGTTGCCGCGATTTGAACAATTGCGCGAATGCAAGAACCGCATTTTCTTTTCCAATTTAACTGAGAGAACCTTAGACCTATTTAAATGAACGTTGCCGCTTGCCCGGTATACCCACTGTTTCTGGAGGCTAGTGATGCTGCCGGTCCCGATGCCTTGCTCGTCAAAGAGTGTTTGGCCGATGTGGAGGAAAGCATCGCAAGTAGCTATTATTTGGCCGGGAACGTGCAAATTGCAAAGGCTGAGCTGGCGAAGCTCGCCACCAAGGCAACAAATGATAATTGGGACGGTGAGGGAGGAAGTAAGATCTCTCCTGAATCTCTAGATCTCGCATTTAAGCTGATCCGTAGTATGCCCCGTGACTGGCTGGCGCCTGACTTCGACCTGGATTCCGATGGCAATGTATCATTGGACTGGTATGGAGGGCCGAGTCGAAGATTGTCAGTAGGTGTAGGTAAGAACGGGAAGCTTTCGTATGCGTGGATGCTCCCGAATAAACGAGGTAAAGTTGAACAAAACTATGGTGTGGCCCAATCTGAAGGCTTGTTTCCGGAGACTGTTATCGAGGTTCTTCCAAAGCTCGTCCAAAACGGCGGGTGAAATTTCGCCAGCTACGCCGGTATCTCCTAAAGAGCCTCTGGTTCGGTACGTCACACACGAGGACCGAATCAATTGGAAGCATGGATTCGTCAAAGAACGACAATTTCACCCGGACAAACGGAATGAACTCTCAACGTTCCGCGTGCGTTCATTAGACAATGCCGAAGTGACAGCGCTAGGAGAATCTGAGGTTGCTCGAAAGCGTGTACCGCCGGCGAGCCTTCTTGGGTGGGCACGTTTTTGTGCTTCGTTAGTTGGGCAAGCCCATAGTGATCTTTTCATAGACCTTAGAGACGATCCAACCGACCCGATGCATCCACGGCACGCCGCTATCAAGGGATGGCCTGCTGATGAAGATGCCGCTGTGCGAACAGCCCGGATTAAAGCAATTGCCATGATCTTTTCCAACAATGCCAAATTGGAATTGAGCGAGGTAGGTAGACAAATTGCCGCTCGAAAGCGTTCCTGACCCACTTGCAACGCATGCCCCAAATTTAGAGATTTGCGCGAGCCCTAAATTGGGAGGCGGCGGCGTCGAATCCAGGTGTAAAGGTTTGCGAATAAAACGTCGGTTTCTTTTACGACCGGGTGGATTCGCGCATAGCAAGATATGCGCAGGGCGGCCGATGTTTGGCGTAATTCTTTAGCCATCAATTAGCGGACATCGGTTAAAGCCACGCGGGCACGCATTGTGCACCAAATGATCTGCTTCGTCGCCCACTAACCCACACCCGAAGGTGGTTTTATGCATTTCATAAGACCAGTTGTCTCGTGCGCTTTCGCGAGAGCTTTGGCTCTCCACGCTGCGCCCGGCTTACTCGCGCAATATTACACATCACGCAGCAGCAGAATGGTGCAAGTCTAACATTTGAACATGAATAGCCCGTATTTTAGATCGATTCGTTTTCTCTTTCTCGCCGCCGCGCTGGTCACGGTGATCTTTTCCCAATCGCTCTTCGGTCAGACGCTCTATGATCTGTCGGGACCGGCAGGCTATATTGGTTTTGACGCCTCAGGCATAAATGTCGGTGGGCATCCAAAACCGGCCATTGATGGGCACGTGAAAACCGGCCACGAGGAGGACGATGAACGTCCTCAACGTGATCGAACAAGAAACAGTATTGGCCTTGTTGCGGCGCGGCT
>JBEKAO010000002.1:0-149745 GCA_050015855.1 Opitutaceae bacterium
TGGGCGACCTTTCGGCCGCCGGCCGTGATCGACTCGACGAGGCTGGACCCCTGCTTCGGCACCCGCACCTGGATGGCGCCCGTGTCGATCGTGATCGCCTGGTCGTCCTGCGCGCACGTGACTTTCACCGAAGGCTCGGCCGCCGCGCCCACCGCCAGCTGAAGCGGGCCGGCCATGTTCGGGGTGGCGGCGATCGACTGCCCGCTCCACATGACCGATCCGTCCGGCCAGTACGCCAGCGGCCAGACCTGCGCGGGGATGACCGTGCCGTCCGCGGTCTTGAGCACAAGCGCATCGCTTTTCTGCACCGCGCCCTTCGGCCAGGGCACTCCCCAGCTGACGCTCTGCGGGACTGCCGGGGGCTTTCCATCGAGCCAGTTGAGCACGACGGGCGCGGGCGGCTGAGCCGCCGCCGCGCCGGCGAAGACCGCCAGCGAAATCAACAGAACGCCTCTTTTGGCATTTCGGGCTGTCCGGCAAATTCCTATGTCCGCAATTGGGTCACTTTTCGTGTGGGGATGGATCATGGTGGGGAGGGTTATCGGCATGGGGCGTGGGCAACGCCCCAAGCTTAAGCTGTATGACGCAGGCGCGTCCTTTTCGAACCAAAAAAAAACGGCGCATATTTTGGCGCCCGGCGGGCGCCCGGCCGCTCAGCCGCCTCCGAAAAGCTGTCGCCAGACGATCGGGCCGTTCTCCCAGAATATGAGGGCGACGCCCATGAGCGAACCCCCGGCGATGACTCCGGCGGCGACGGGATAGTTGTAGAGTTCGGCCTTTTCCGGCTGCTTGCGCTCCATCCACCACCCGGCGACCCCCCCGATGAAGAATAGGAAGCCGTAGTACCAGTGAAAGGTCCATGCGAGGCCGACTCCGGAGGCGGATGGAATCCACCTGGCGCGCCGCGGAAACCACCGGGGCAAAAGCGTGAGCACGGCTCCCGTGAGCCCGCCGATCGCCATCGACCAGATTTTGACCGGCTCGAGCGAATCAAAGCCCTTGCTGAGCGCGATTGCGACGACGCGCCAGGCTTGCGCTGCGGGCGCCGGAAACTGGTCCGAGCCGAGGACGCTGGCCGTGGGCACCATGACGCGGAAGGCGAGCACCGTCGCCAGCGTGCCTATGAAAATCCCGCAGAATTGCGCGATGAACTGCTTGCGCGGATTGGCGCCGAGCAGATAGCCGCTCTTCAAGTCGGTGAGCAGATCGGCCGACGAGATCGCGGCGCTCGAGGTGATGTTCGCGCTCATGAGGTTGATGTTCATGTTTCCGGGATTCAGCGCGCCATAGATCAGCTGCGTCACCTTTCCCATCGCCCCGGTTGGCGTGGTGTCGGTCTCGCCGGTCACGCGGCAGGCGACAAGCGCGAGAAAGAACGACATCGCGACCGCGAGGACGCTTTCCCAAATCGGCATGTTGAAGCTCGCCTTGGCGAGCCAGGCGAGCGCGACCAGCGAAACGACCTGGCCGTAGACGAACCACGACATGGGCGCTTCGAGCCGGTCGAGCTCGCTCATGGGGACCGGCGCGCCGCCGAACAGCCCGCGCAGGCTGCGAAAAGCCTTCGCGATCGCGCGCCATTGCATGAAAAACGCCAAAAGCCCGGACACGACCATGCACGATACGCCGCCCCAAAGCGTCCACTGGACTACGGCGCGATAGCCGGTTCCGGTGATGACGCCGTGCGCCTGCATGATGGGGACGAACACCGCCCAGCAAAGGGTGCCTCCAACGAAGATGCTTGCGGCAGCCCGGATCCCCATGAGGGTGCCGGCCGCGATGAAGATCGGGTCCCAGAGGAATGTGACCGTGCGGCCGATCCACGCCGGGCCGAATACGACATTGTCGAGCCGGTCCACGAGCGAGCCGAGGCCGAACGGCTCGAGCCTGCTGCTGACGAGCCGAAGCCCGTCGGACCAGAACTGGCTGATCGCCGCGGCGATTCCGGCATAGGTGAGCGCGCGGGCCGACTGCACGGCCCTCTGTCCCTTTGAATAGAGCGCCCGCAGGGTCTCGGCCGTCGCGATCCCAGTCGGGAATCGCAGCTGCTCAATGTTGACCATCTGCCGCTTCATCGGGATCGCCATCGTCACGCCGAGAACGGCGAGAAAGAACACCCAGGCCAGCGTCAGCCCGAGCGGGACCGCCTGGTTGTTGATCATGAAATATGCCGCGAAGGCCGACACAAGCGTCGTGCCCGTGGAATAACCGGCCGCGCTCGAGGTCGACTGCATGCAGTTGTTCTCGAGGATCGTCATCGGGGTCTTCGCAAGGCCCAGGCGAAGGAAGACCGACCAGACCGAATACGACACGATGCAGGCGGTGATCGTGACGCCGATCCCCCAGCCGGCCTTCAGGCCGATGTAGAGGTTCGTCAGCGAGAGGATTCCGCCGAGCACGGAGCCCATGAGGACGGCCCGCAGGGTGAGCTGCGGCATGCTGTCGCCCCGGCCCTTGTAGACCTCATCGAGCCACTGCCGCTCGATCTCCTCCGCCGTGCCCACGAAACCGTCCACGCGGAGGGGTTCGTCGTATTTCGATTCGCCGGTTGTACTTCCGGCCGCCGGGACTTGGGGGTTGGGCACTGCCGCGATCTTGTTTCGATTTGCGCCGTTTGCTAGCGCAAACCGCGGCGCTCAGGCGCCGGCCGCCGGCCGGCCGGCGGCCTTTTCGTCGAGCCGGCCGAGAAGCCGCAGGAGGCCGTCTAGAATGGTGATCGGATGCGGCGGGCAGCCGGGGATGAAGAGATCCACGGGCACGACCGAAGCGGCGCCGTTTCGGACCTGCGGGCTGTCCACGAACGGGCCGCCCGCGATCGCGCAGGCGCCGACGGCGATCACGATCTTCGGCTCCGGCACGGCGTCGTAGGCGCTTCGCAGGGCGCCCTCCATGTTCAGCGTCACGGGCCCGGTGACGACGAGCCCGTCCGCATGGCGCGGGGAGGCGACGAACTGGATGCCGAAGCGGCCCAGATCCCAGCCGATCGTTCCGAGAACGTTGATGTCCGCCTCGCAGGCGCTGCAGCCGCCCGCGCTGACCTGCCTCAGGCGCAGTGAGCGGCCGAACAGCCGGCGCAGCTTTTCGTCGAGGGCCCGGGCCAGCCGCACCTCCTCGTTCCCCCTGCCCCCGATGACGAGGTCCTCCCGCTTCCGCGCCGCGAGCCGGTGGTCGCCGGTTTGCTCGATGGCGCCATGCGGGCAAGCCTCGACGCACGCGGCGCAAAAGAGGCAGCGCCCGAGGTCCAGGACGGCCGCTCCGCCCGGGGGCCGGGCGATGGCCTGGGTCGGGCAGACGGGAATGCATTCGCCGCATCCCTCCGGGCACCGCGCGGGCTCGACCCGCAGCGCCCCGCCGTGCCTGTCCGGAAGGGCCGGCGCCGGGCCGCCGGGGTAGGCCATGGTCTGGCAGCCCCGTCGCAGGCGGTGGGAGATCGAATCGAGGACGAACATGGGGGCAGGTATCGGCTTCAAAGGTCGAAGCCGCAGTAGGAAAGGTTGAAGCTCTTGTTGCAGATCGGAAAATCGGATATGGCCTGCCCGCGGAGGGCCAGGGCGAGTCCCGTCCAGTTGTGGAACGACGGATCGACGATCTTGTAGCGGCGGAACCGGGCGTCCGCGCCGGTCAGGGCCGCGTGGCACACTTCGCCCCTCCATCCCTCGACCAGCGCGATTGCCAGGGCGTCGGGGGCGGGCGGGGCGATTTCCGCCTGGATTTCGCCCTCGGGGCCGTTCGCAAGCTCATCCGAAAGAAACCGGCCGGAGCGCTGCAGTTCAAGCCAGCGGACCCGGGCGCGGGCAAAGACATCGCCGCCCGGCCAGACGGCCACGGGCGGCTGCGCGAAGCGGTACCAACCCGCCGGGTGGTCGAAGCGAATGTCGCGCACGAGGCCGCACGCGCGCGCCGAAGGGCCGACGAGGCCCAGTTCCGAAGCCTGGCGCGGGGTCACGACGCCGACATCCTCGAGCCGCGAGCGCACCGAGGCCGCATCCCAGAACCATCGCGACGCCTCCTCCGCATCGGCGATCGCCGGCGCCAGGAGCCCGCCGAGCCGGGCCAGCCTATCCGGTTCCAAGTCGTGCCGGCAGCCTCCCGGGCGCACGAGGCCCCGCCCGAAACGATTGCCGCAGAGGATCGCCGTCAGGTTCAGGAAGTCGCCGCGGATCCTGCCGCACGCCGAAGCCGTGGGAAGAAAGGCGACATCGCCCGCAAGGGCGCCGAGATCCCCCGTGTGATTGGCCATCCGCTCGAGTTCGAGCGCCAGGGCCCGGATCCATTGGGCGCGAAGCGGCGCCTCGCCTCCCGCGAGGGTTTCCAGGACGGTCGCGTACGCCGTCGCATGGGCGACCGACGCGTCCCCGGAGGCTGTCTCGACCTGGCTCAGGCTCGATCGGTGCGGGCCGCCGGGAAGCGCCTCCTCGATTCCCCGGTGCTGGAAGCCGAGCGCGATTTCCAGGTGCAGGACCTCCTCTCCCGCGCACTGGAACCGGAAATGGCCGGGCTCGATGATTCCCGCGTGGATCGGACCGACGGCGACCTCGTGGACCTCGCCGCCGTCGACCCGGAAGAAATTCCCGGCGGCCGGCCCCGCCCCGCGATCCTTCCTGACCGGCCTGAGCCAGGGATGCCCCACGGGCTCGATCCCGTGCTGCTCCCAGATCTCGCGCTCGAAAAGATGCGCCTGCGGGTGCGTGGCCGTCAGCGCGGGATAGCCTCCGCGGATGGGCTCGCTGCGCGCGACCTCAAGGGTGTTGTCGTTGTCGAAGGCGATCACGGCGACGATGCGAACCGCCCCGCCCTCCGGCACCCCGAACCAGGAGCACAGCCTGCCCCCGCGATCCAGCCCGCCCGCGCTCGCCGCGAGAAAATCGCGCACGGGGAACTCGGGCACGTCCGCCCAGGGCGTGCTCGAGGGATTCGGAAGGGGCAGAAATGATGCGGCGCTCATTGGGCGGGAAAGAGCTGGGCGACCGCGGCCGTCCATGCCTCGCGGAGGACTGCCGGCGCGGCGAGGCCGAGCCAAAGCGACAATCCCAGCAGGATGAGCGGGGGAATCGTCACCCCCGCCGTCTCGCGGAACCGCCCGCCCGAGGCGTTCGCCGCGGCGCGCGGCCGGCCGTTCACAATAGCGAAGACCAGGCGCGTCAGGCCGAAGAACGCAAATAGGAGGCTTCCGAGAAACAGCGCGGCGACACCCCGGTGGCCTCCGCCGATCGCCGCCTTGAGAACCAGGATCTCGCTGAAAAACAGCCCGAAGGGCGGGCATGCCGCGATGGCGAACAGGCCGGCGACGAAAAGCGCGGACGAACGGGGCGCCAGGAAGGCCATTCCGCCCACCTCGTCCGCCGTGCGCGCTCCCGCGATTCGCCGGATGTTGCCGGTGCTCAGAAAGAGCGAACCCTTGGTCATCGAGTTGTTCCAGACATGGAACAACGCCGCCCAGGTGCCGATCCCGCCCAGTCCGGCCCCGATGCTCAGGATGCCCATCTGCTCGACGCTCGAGTAGGCCAGCATCCGCTTGAAATCGCGCGTCGCCAGGAGAAAAAGCGCCGCCACGACCATCGAGAAGAGCCCGATCGCAAGAAGCGTGCGGCCGGCCGTCGCGCCCTCCCCCGCCGCATCGACGACGGCGCGCACCCGCAAGAGCGCCGTGAAGGCCACCGTCGTGACCCCGCCGGCCAGCATCGCGCCCACGATTCCCGGCGCCTCGCCGTAGGCGTCGGGCTTCCACGTGTGCATGGGCGCAAGCCCCATTTTCGTCCCGTAGCCGGCGAGGATCAGGACCCAGGCGATCAGGACCCAGACCCGCGACAGGCCCGTCCCCTGCGCCATGAGCGCGGCGAAAGTCAGGTTGCCGACGCCTCCGCCCTGGAGCGAAGCGTAGCCGAGGCAGAATGAGCCGAGGAGAGAGAGCGCGATCCCGGTGCCTCCCACAAGAAGGTACTTCCAGGTGGCCTCGAATGCCCGCGGCGTGCCGTTGAAGTGGATGAGCGGCACGGTGGTCAGCGTCAGGCCCTCCGTCGCTATCCAAAGGACCCCGAGATGCCGCGCCTGGTGGGCGAGGCTCATCAGGCCCAGGGCCGCGAGCATGAGGGCGACGAACACCCGGTTTTTCCGCTCTGCCCTCAGGCGCAGATACGCAAACCCGTAGGCCGCGCACGCGAGAAAAAGGAGGGACACCGCGGGCAGGACCGCGCGGGCGAGCGGGTCGAATCCGACCCACGCCCCGGGCGCGACCCGGGGCGGGGAGATCAGGAGCCAGAACGCGAGCGCCGCGTGCGCGAGGCCGGTCGCCGGCAATAGCCACGGGCGGGTCCGGTCGCCCGGCCACACGGCCGCCAGGCAGGCGGCCAGAAGCGGAATCGCGATGAGGAGGAGCTCTCTCATTCTCGCAGGGCGGTGAGCTTCCGCGTGTCGAGCGAATCGAACGCCCGCTGGATCCGGTCCATGATGATTCCGATGACGAAGACCGCGACCGTCAGGTCGAGGAGGATGCCGGCCTCCACCATGAAGGGCACCGCATGGATGAGTAGGAGCCCGAACAGATAGATGCCGTTGTCGAGGATCAGGTATCCGCAAACCTGGGAGATCGCCTTCGAGCGGCAGGTGAGCAGGACAAATCCGGTGAGAATGGATGCGAGCGAACCCGGGACGAGAAGCAGGCCCCGGTGTTCCGGAAGAAGCGGGACCAACCGGGCCAGGGCGACCGCGGCGATCGCCCCCGCGGCGCCCAGGAGCAGCGAGGGAATGAAGCCGATCAGGGGGGAGAGGTCGCGGTCGATGTTGGCCACCCGCATCGCGCGGCGCAATAGGCCCGGAATCACGACCCCCTTCAGGGCCGTGGACAGGACGGCCACGAGGACCACAAGCCAGTCCACCCGTTCCATGACGAGCGGCAAAAGGCCCAGGACGACTCCCTGCACCGCGGCGACCCGGATCAGCGACGGGAGCCGGCCGCTGGCGAGGGCGAGGAGATTCAATCCCATCGCGATCCCGACGAGCAGGTTCGGAACCTCGTTCACGCTGCGCCTCCGTTCCAGGCCACCAGAAGCGCGAAAAGGCAGAGAAGGAAGGCCGTCGTCAAGAGAAGCGGCACCCTCTTGAACGCAAATCGCGCTAGGAACGATTCGACGAGCCCAACCCCGGCCGTGACGGCGAATACACCCGCCAATAGCGCCCCCGCCGAGGCCGCAGGCGGCAGCCGGCCGATCGGAAGAACCGCCTCGACGAGAAACACGGCGAAAATCGCGAGCTTGATCGATCCGCCGTGCAGGATGACGGCGAGCGGCGGTCCGCTGTGATCGAGCGCCATCGCCTCGTGGATCATCGTCAGTTCGAGGTGCGTATTCGGGTCGTCAAATGGCACGCGGCCGTTCTCGGCCAGGAGCACGGTGAAAAGCCCGCCCGCAAGGAGCGCCGCCCCGGCGACGGCCGTCGGCGCCAGCATGGCCGCAAGCGCCATGCTTCCGCTTTGGACGCTCAGGGCCAGGACCGCCGTGATCAGGGCCGCTTCGGAAAGAACCGCATAACCCAGGTCCCGCGCGGCGCCCATGCCCTCGAAGGCCGAGCCCGTCTCCATCGCGGCCCAGGCCGTGCAGAAGCGCGCCAGGGCCAGGAGGTACACGAACAGAATCACGTCGCCTTTGAAGCTCAAAAGGGCGCCGGCCGGCCCGAGCGGCACCAGGAGCGAAGCGCAAACGACCGCCACCCAGGCGACCGCCGGACCTGCCACGAATCCCGGCGACACGAGATCGCTGAGGACGACGCCCTTCCGCCACAGCCGCGCCAGATCGTAATAGAGCTGCAGGACGGGCGGACCCCTGCGGCCGGCCGCCCAAGCCTTCACCTTGTTGATGATCCCGGGCAGGATCGGAGCCAGAACGAGCCACCCCGCCAGGCGAAGGACGATCTCCAGGACGAGGGTCATTTCGCTCCAATGGCCGCCGCCGCGGCCAGGATCTCCGCGTCCGGAGCCCCCTGCAGGATGAGTTCGCGCAAGGGTCCCCGGCTCAGTCCTCGGCTGAGCCTGCCAAGCAGTTCGAGGTGGGCCCGCGGCGAAGGGGCGAGGAAGAAAATGAGCCGTGAGACCGGGACGCCGTCCGGGGGCGGCTCCGCGAGCTGGAGCGTGTCGCGGAGAAGGACGATCGCCACGGCACCCCGGTCGTGTCCGAGCGCTACGCGGGCGCGCAGGTGCGGAAGGGCGAAGCCGCCTCCGACGGGCGCCCAGTTGATTCCATCCCCGGCCCGCAACCACCCGGCGAGCATCTTTCGGACCGCGGGAGAAAGCCCCGGCACCGCCGACACGATTTTCTCAAGCACGGCCGGCAGTTCGGCGGAGGGCACATCCCGCCAGATGCCTCCCGCGCGGATCAACGCCTCGAATCCGAACCCCGCCGCAAAAACACGGGTTTCCGCGGCCAGAAACCCCACGCGCGCGGCCAGGCCCCGCTCGGCCGCCCAAGCCACGACCTGCCCGCGATCGAAGAGCAACCGGCCCCGGTCGGGGACGTGGGGCATCTTTTCGTCGCGAATCCAGTCTTCGACAACCTTTTCCGAAACACCGAAGGACTCGGCAATCTGGATGAGATTCAGGTACACGGTTCGGTAAAAAAGGGAGAGTGTCGCAGATCCGGGTGCGGGTGAGAGGCGGCGGTTTGTCGCATCGGGGGGTGAAGTCCGTCTCAACCGCGGCCAAAAAAGACGAGCGCAGCCAATCCCGCCACGCCGGCCACGATGTAAAAGAGATAGGCCGGCAGCCGGCCGTGCTGCAGGCGCCGGACAGCGAAGGAGGCGCGCATCACAAGGGCGCCGGCCGGCAAAACGACGTATTCGAGAACGGTTTCGGGCGTGCGCTCCTCGAGGCTTGCGCGCGCGGGAAAGGTTGCGTCCGGGCGAACCTCGCGGCGCTCGGGGCGGATGATCCAGGCAAACCATTCGAGGATCGTGGCGGCAAGCGAACCGGCAGTGTACTGCATCCGAGGGCTTATGGCCGCGTAACCGCAGCCCCAGGTCGGAGCCCGCTCGACCCGGCCCGCCCAAATCCTCCGCCATAACCAAAACGCGGCTCCCGCGGAGAGAAGCGCCAGGGCAAGCCCGCACAGCCCCAGGGCGATGAGCGACGGCGGCGCCTCAACGCCGACCCAGGGTCCCCTCCAGGCGCCCGCCGCCGATGCCACCGCGGGCCAGAATGCGGCGGGAGCGAGGCCGATCGCCGCGCAGGCGGCGGCCAGGATCCCCATCGCCGCGAGCATCGGGCGGCCGCATTCATGCGCTTCGGCCGCGGCTTTCGAGCGCGCGGCGCCGAGGAAGACGACGCCCGTCGCCTTGATGAAGCAGGCGAGCGCCAGGGCGGAGGTCATCGCCAAAATGACGGCCGCCGCCATTGCGGCAAGGGACGGCGCCCCCCGCCCGTCGGCTGCGCCGAAGAGCCCGAGGTAGACGAGCCACTCGCTCACGAATCCGTTTAGCGGCGGCAGGCCGGAGATCGCCGCGGCGCCCAGGGCGAAACAGGCCGTGGTCCAGGGCATCCGCCGCCAAAGTCCTCCGAGCCGGCTCATTTCCCTGAGGCCCGTCGCATGCACGACCGCGCCGGCTCCGAGAAAAAGGAGCGCCTTGAAAAGTCCGTGGTTCCACACGTGCAGGAGCGCTCCGGCGAGCGCCAGCCCGCCCCAGACCGGATGCCCGCCGCGCGTCGCAATGAGCGAGAATCCGAGCCCCAGGAGGATGATTCCGATGTTCTCGACGCTGTGGTAGGCGAGCAGCCGCTTGAGGTCGTGCTGGCCCAGGGCAAAGACGACCCCGAGAATTGCGCTAACCGCACCGAGCCCCGCGACGGTCCATCCGGCCGCGCCGGGCACCGGAAGCCATCCGCTGAATCGAATGATCCCGTAGATCCCCATCTTGATGACGACGCCCGAAAAGATCGCGGAAACGTGGGCCGGGGCGTTTGCATGCGCCGAGGGAAGCCAGATATGCAGCGGGAAAAAACCCGCTTTCATTCCAAATCCGAAGAGGACGAGCCAGAACAGGGGCGCCAGCTCCGCGTGGTCCCGCATGGGCCCCAGGTCCCAGCTCCCGACCCTCGCCGAAAGCGTCGCGAAGAATGCGACAAGGCAAAGGGTTCCCGCATGCGACGCGGCCAGGTAAAGCCAGCCCGCCTTCCGCACCTCGCCATTCTGCGACTCCAGCGTGATGAGAAAATAGCCGCTGACGACGAACACCTCCCACGCGATCAGGAAATGGAGCCCGTTTGAGGCGAGAAGGACGAGCGCCATGCTGAGCAGGAGAATGCACCACCAGAACCGGCCCCGGGGAGCCGACCGCGGATGCGCCCGGTCCGGCCAATACCTCGGCGAATAGACCGAAGCCGCCCCTCCGACGACGGCCACAAGCGCCAGGAAAAAGGCGCTGAGCCCGTCCAGCCTCAAATGCACGGCCTCGCCTCCGGCAAGTAATCCCCCCTGCCATTTCCACTCCCCTCGCCCGGCGAGCACCGGCAGTGCCGCTCCGAGGGCCAGGACCGACGAGGCGACGACCGACCAAAGCCACAGCCGCGGAGCCTTTCTTGAAGCCGCAGCCCCGGCCAGCACCCCGAGGAGGGCGAGCAGGAGCCAGGGTCCGGTGGAAGTCATTGTGGATAAAAAAAAAGGACAATACGAAAAGCCCCGGACACGCAAGGGATCTGCGAAAGTGCGCCGCGGACCCGCGGGGACCGGATCTCAATCCCGAATTGACGCCGCACTTGCGCAAGCGTTTCATGCCCAGCATGCACGAACCCAGGGCTGTTGATCCGTCGGTCAAGTATCAGCGCGTCATTCTGAAGCTCTCCGGAGAGGTCTTGCGCGGGGGAAAATCGGGGGACCCCATCGATTCCGAAACCCTCGAGCGGGTCTGCTCGCAGGTTAAGGAAATTCACGACATGGGCGTCCAAATCTGCGTCGTCATCGGGGGCGGAAACATCTTCCGCGGCCTGAAGGGGGAGTCGCGGGGAGTCGACCGGACGACGGGCGACTACATGGGAATGCTTGCGACGGTGATCAACGGCCTCGCGATCATGGACTGCCTGGAAAAAATGGGCGTGACGACCCGGGTGCAAAGCGCGATCCCGATGAACCAGATCGCAGAGCCGTTCATCCTGCGCCGGGCGATGCGCCACCTGGAGAAGGGCCGCGTCGTCATATTTGTAGCCGGGACGGGCAATCCCTTTTTCTCGACGGACACGACGGCCGCCCTCCGCGCGTCGGAGCTGCACGCGAACATCCTGTTGAAGGCGACCAAGGTCGACGGCGTCTACGACAAGGATCCGAAGAAATTCCCGGACGCCGTGAAGTACGACGAGATCACGTACGTCGACGCCCTCAAGCAGCGGCTCAACGTCATGGACTCGACGGCCTTTTCCCTCTGCCTGGACAACAATGTGCCCGTCCTCGTGTTTGACCTGAACGGGGATCACTCCATCCGGAAGGCGGTCCAGGGGAAGAAAATCGGCACTCTCGTGAAAGTTTAACCCCCACGCGCCATGAGCCACCCAATACTGAACGACACCCTGGTCAAGATGAAGAAGGCCGTCGATCACACCCTGCATGAATTCAGCGCCATCCACACCGGCAAGGCGACGCCGTCGATGGTCGAGGGAGTCATGGTCGATGCCTACGGCACCCAGATGCGCCTGCGCGATTGCGCGGCCATCACAACCCCCGACGCGCGCCTGATCCAGATTCAGCCGTGGGACGCGGGGCTGGCGAAGGCGATCGAAAAGGCGATCCAGGTCGCCAATCTCGGCTTCAATCCGATCGCCGACGGGAAGGTCATCCGGGTCCCGCTGCCGGAAATGAGCCGCGAACGGCGCCAGGAGTATGTGAAGACGGCCCACCGCCTCGCTGAGGAGGGCCGGGTCCACGTGCGCAATGTTCGCCGCGACGAGATCGAGACCGCGAAGAAGGCGAAGCTTCCGCAGGACGAGGAAAAGCGGCTCGAAAAGGACATCCAGACCGCGACCGACCGCTCGATCAAGGAGATCAACGACAACCTCGCGAAAAAAGAGGCTGAGTTGCTGACCTTCTGAACGTGCGCGCGCCCAAGACCAGGCGGATCGTAGTAAAGCTCGGCACGGGAGTCCTCACCTCGGGCGGAAAAAAGCTGGACGAAGGGCGGCTGACGGCCATCTGCGCGCAGATGGCCGCACTGCGCGGGGAGGGAACGGAGCTTTATGTCGTCTCCTCGGGCGCCGTCGGACTGGGCATGGGGGCCCTCGGCCTCGCCAGGCGGCCGCGCGACCTGGGACTCACCCAGGCCTGCGCCGCGATCGGCCAGGGCAAGCTGATGCAGACCTGGCAGAGGGCGTTCGAGCCGCATGGGATAACGGTGGCCCAGGTGCTGCTGACCCACGACGACCTGCGCGTCCGCTCCAGGTATCTGGCCGTGCGCGAGACCCTGCGGCAGCTGATCGCCTGCGGCGCGGTTCCCGTGATCAACGAGAACGACGCCGTGAGCGCCGCCGAGCTCGAGTACGGCGCCGGCCTCACGTTCGGCGACAACGATACGCTTTCCGCAATGGTCGCGAGCGCGGTCGAGGCCGATCATCTCGTGATTCTTTCGACGGCCGAGGGGCTCGTCGATTTCCGCGGCACCGGCAGGGTGGTTCCCGTCATCGAAAGGATCACCCCCGAAATCGAGGCGATGGCGGGCGGAACGCTGAGCGAGACGGCCGTGGGCGGCATGGCGAGCAAGATTTCGGCGGCCAAGCTCGCCACGCGGGCGGGATGCGGAGTGTTCATCGCAAGCGGAGCCGAGCCCGACGTCCTTCCCCGGCTTCTTTCCGGGAGGGGCCCGGGATCGTTTTTCGTCCCGAGCGGGCTCCCCCTTGACGCCCGGAAGCGCTGGCTTGCCTATTTTCAGCGGCCGGTGGGCACCCTCCACCTGAACGCGTGCGCGGTGCGCCCGCTCCGCGAAGAGGGGCGGAGCCTCCTTGCCGTGGGAGTGACGGGCTCGAGCGGCGCATTCTCCGCCGGCGATGTCGTCAATATCGCCGGGCCGGACGGCGCCGTCTTTGCGCGCGGCGAGACCGCCTTCGCAAGCGGCGAGATCGCGGCCATTGCCGGCCGAAAGGGGGAGGAGGTCCGCGCCCTGTTCCCCAGGCGCAAGCGGCTCGAGGTCGTGCACCGCAACAACCTCGTGCTACTATAGGCCGCGTTGGCAGAGGCACGTTTTGACAGGGAAGGCCCCGAGCGAGGCGGGCACGAGACTCGCAACGCCTCGCCCGGGGCCCCGCCTGTCAAAATGCGCCACTTCTGGCGCGCTTTCAGTTTTAATAGCTTGGAAAGTCCGGCGACTTCGCCGCAATCGACACCTCGCACATGGATTTCACCCTCGAAGACCCGTCGCCCCGCGACGCCGTCCCGCCGATCGACTTCAAGGCCCAGCTCAATGACGAGCAGCTGTCCGCGGTGACCGCCGAACCGGGACCCCTGCTCGTCCTGGCCGGGGCGGGTTCGGGCAAGACGCGCACGCTGACCTACCGGGTGGCCTGGCTTCTTTCCAAGGGCGTGCGGCCCGGGGAAATCCTGCTCCTCACCTTCACGAACAAGGCGGCCAAGGAGATGCTGCACCGGGTGACCGAACTGACGGGCGTCGAGGCGGGCCGGTTCTGGGGCGGCACTTTCCACGGGATGGGCCACCGCGCCCTGCGCATGCACGGCGAGGTGATCGGGATCTCGCGCTCCTTCACGATCCTCGACTCTGACGAGTCCGAGCATCTCCTGCGCGACGCCGTGGAGGGCATCGACAGGACCTTCTTCAAGGACAAGACCCATCCGCGACCCGGGCCGCTGCACGATTTGATTTCCCTCGGCCGAAACACCCGCACGGGACACGCTGAGACGATCAAGCGCTATTTCCCGCAGCACGAGGGCCTCGAGGATAGGATCGCCGGCTTTGCGAAGGGATACGCGGAGAGGAAGCGCTCGGCCAACGTGCTCGACTTCGACGACCTTCTCGAGTTCTGGCTCGACCTCCTTCGCAAATCGCCCGAGGCGGCCGCGTACTATTCCAACCGCTTCCGCCACGTCCTTGTCGATGAATACCAGGACACAAATCTCCTCCAGGCGGAAATCGTCGACATCATCGGATCGCATCACCGCGTCATGGCCGTCGGCGACGACGCCCAGTGCATCTATTCGTGGCGCGGCGCCAATTTCGAGAACATTCTGACCTTCCCGGACCGCCACCCGGGGACGCAGATCCATCGCATCGAGACCAACTACCGTTCGACCCCCCAGATCCTTGAGCTGGCGAACGGCGTCCTCCTCGCCCAGCCCAAGGGCAGGCACTTCGACAAGGTGCTCAGGCCCGCCCGGGCCAATGGCGAAAAGCCATTCGTCGTCGAGGCGATGGACGGGCGGGAGCAGGCCGCGTTCATCATCCAGCGCCTCCGGGGGCTCGCGGACGAAGGGTGCTCGCTCCGCGACATCGCCATCCTCTACCGGGCCCATTTTCAGGCCCTCGACCTGCAGCTTGAGCTGTCGCGTCGCCAGATACCGTACCAGATCACGAGCGGGGTCCGCTTCTTCGAGCAGGCCCACGTTCGCGATCTGGTCGCGCTCCTGCGGTTTGCCTACAACCCGAGCGACCAGCCGGCCTGGCAGAGGATCGCCATCCTCCTGCCAAAGATCGGCGAAAAGGGCGCCCAAAAAATCTACTCCACAGCCCTGGAGACCGCCAAAACGCAAAAAAAGGATTTCCTGGACGCGCTCGACGCCCCGGAAGTGCTCGCCCGGGTTCCGGCGGATGCAAAAGGGGACTGGTCCGGATTTGCCGCCTCGCTGCAGCAGGTCGGCGATGCGATTCGCACTCTTTCGCCCTCGAGCGCAGTCGATGCGGCAATCGACGGCTGGTACGGAGACTACCTCAAGGGTGCCTATGCCAACTATGTCTCGCGCATGGACGACCTCAAATCCCTGATCGGATTCGCCGGGAGATTCGAGGACATGGCCGAGATGCTCGGCCAGATCATGCTACTCAACAGCGAGACGAGCGACCGTTCGGCCGATCCCGACGCCGATGCCGTCCGGCTGACGACGATTCACCAGGCCAAGGGCCTCGAGTTCTCGGCCGTTTTCCTGATCGGCCTCGCCGACGGGCTCATGCCCCTGCGCCGCTCGGTCGAATCCGGCGACATCGAGGAGGAGCGGCGCCTATTCTACGTGGCCGTCACCCGCGCCCGCGACGAGCTTTATCTCTGCTATCCGAAGGTGAGCGCCAAGGGCGGCCCGACGATGCTCATGCCTCCCAGCCGCTTCCTGCAGGAATTGTCACCGGACCTGTACCAGCAGTTGAAGATCAGGCGGTTTGGCTGGTGATGGATGCGCGGCTTGCCAAGTGTGATATCTTGAGCCAAGCCTCGGAAACTTTCTGGATACCTCTGACCTTTTTCAACCCATGCCCGAACCCTCGCACCCCGACGTCGAAAACATCGTCATCATAGGAACAGGCTGCGCCGGCCTGACGGCCGCCGTCTATGCCGCCCGCGCCAGCCTGAATCCGCTGATCCTGGAGGGACCGCTGCCCGGCGGCCAGCTTACGACGACGAGCGAAGTCGAGAACTACCCCGGATTCCCGGAGGGGGTCGACGGCTTCCAGCTCATGGACAATACGCGGAAGCAGGCGACGAAATTCGGCGCCCGTTTCGAGCAGGCCTTTGTCGCATCGGTCGATTTCTCCTCCACCCCCCGGAAGCTGGTCTTGGCCGAGCGGACGATCCTCGCAAAAAGCGTCATCATCGCAACCGGAGCATCGCCCCGCATGACCGGGATTCCCGGCGAGAAGGAGCTCTACGGCGGCAAGGGAGTCACCACCTGCGCCACCTGCGATGGAGCCTTTTACCGGAACATGGATGTCGCCGTCATCGGAGGGGGCGACAGCGCGGCCGAGGAGGCGCTGTTCCTCACCCGTTTCGCGAGCAAGGTCTATTTTGTCCACCGCCGGGACACCCTGCGGGCTTCCCGGATCATGGCGGACCGGGCCATGTCACACCCAAAGATCCAGATGGTCTGGAACAGCATCCCTGTCGAGGTTCAGGGCACGGATGAAGGGGCTGTCAGCGGATTGAAAATCAGGAATGTGAAGACGGGATCCGCGTCCGTCCTGCCGATAAGGGGGCTTTTTGTCGCCATCGGGCACGTGCCGAACACCGCGCCCTTCGCGTCGGCCCTCGACGTGGACGCAAACGGCTATTTTCTCCCCGTCAACGGCTCGCAGGTCAGGACCAAAATCCCCGGCATCTATGTCGCCGGCGACTGCGCCGACCACGTTTACCGCCAGGCGGTCACGGCGGCCGGCATGGGCTGCCAGGCCGCCATTGAGGCCGAGCGCTGGCTCGCCGAACACGCCGGCTGAGCAAAGCGCTTCCTCACCTCTCCGGGCATCATTTGGCGGCGGGGATCTCGTCCCGCCAGATCCAGCGCAGGGTCTCGGGAAAGATGGACGCTCCGTATTTGCTGCTGTGGATGCCGTGGCCGAGGACGTATTGGAAATCGTAGCCCTTATCCGCAAGCGCCTCAGCCATGAGCCGGTTCTGGAGAAACCAGTCGCGCGCGGGGTTCTCGGGGTTGCGGTTGTCATTGGTGCCATCCTGAAGGTGAATGCGCAGCGGCTTGTGGGCCGCATCCCGAATGAGCCGCGGATAGGCGTTGCCGCCCCGGATGTCGGTGAAACTGCCCACGTCGCTGATGACCTTGCTGAACCAGTCGGGGTGATTCCAGGCGACCGTAAAGGCGCAGATCGCCCCTGAGCTGATGCCGCCGATCGCGCGGCCGGCCGCATCCTTGCGGATGTTGTACTTCTGTTCGACCGGCGGCAGGATTTCCTTAGTCAGGAACTGGGAGTAGTCGTCGCTGACCGAGTCGTATTCCACACTGCGATTGCTGAAATCGGGCTTCCCGTTGGTGTCGATTGCGGAGCTGCCGGGATTGATGAAAACGGTGATGATCACCGGCAGCTCCTTGCGGTCGATCAAGTTGTCCAGGACGTTCGGCGCCGCATATTCCAGTGTCCGGCGAGCCCGCTGGCCTTCCTCGGTCCGCTCGCGCATGGCGTACTGGCGCGGGCCATCCTGGATCACCATCAAGCAGGCAGGGACCCTCGGATCATATTGGGCGGGAATGTAGATCCAGATCTCCCGCACCGCATGCGGGAAAATAGTGCTCTGATCCCAGCGGTATTTCTCCCAAGTGCCCTGGGGCACGCCGGGATGCACCTGGGAGTCGGAACCGAGGGCGTAGTCGTCCGCCCCAGCCGGGGGACGGGGACGGTTGCCCCGGCCGCCCGGCGGGCGCGGGACAGCAGCCGGCGCCGCGGGAGCGGCCGGTGGTGCCGGGATCTCCTGAGCGGAGCAGGCGAGCGCGGCGGCGAGAGCGAAAGCGATGCAGAAGCGGGGCGTCTTCATGGTCGGGGGTGGAGCGGGGAAACCGATCTTGGCGCCGGATCCTGGTTGCGCCCGGCCCGGATGCAAGCTCCGGGGCCAGGATTCGCAACCTGACCATTATCGAATAGCCTTTTCTAGCCAAATTCAAAAAACTTTTAATATGCTATATTGCAACATGTTATTTATATTTATTAGAATAGTTCTAATTCTTACTTGAAACTCAGTCCCAATCCAATTGGTTGAAGGGTCCCAAGAACCATTATGCCGTCAAGCGTACTAAACTCAGACGTCCTGGCCCAAAGGCTGGCCGACAGTGGTCTTCGCTCCACCCCCCAGCGGGAGGTCGTCTACGGGGTCCTCATGAAGAAGCGGGACCACCCCACGGCCGATGAGGTTTTCGCGCGGGTGAAAACGGAGATGCCCAACATCTCGCTCGCGACCGTCTACAACTGCCTCGATTTTCTCGTTCAGCGCGGTCTGGTGCGCCAGGTCAATTTCGAGCGGGGGGCAACCCGCTATTGCCCGAACCTGCACCCTCATGCCCATTTCTACGATGAGCAGAGCGGATCCACCGACGACATCGACCTGCCCCCCGGGCTGATCGACCAGGTGAGTGCAATCCTGCCTCCCGGCTTCCAGGCGAAGTCCGTTGAGATCATCTTCCGCGGCTCGGCCAGGCCCTCGAAAGGCCCCGCCGTGGATTCCCCGGCCCAGCCCTGACCCATCTCCCCTTCACATGTCCTCCACCCTCGAAATCTCAAACCTCCACGTCTCGATAGGCGACAAGGAAATCGTCAAGGGCCTGTCCCTCACGATCAAAACCGGCGAGATCCACGCTGTCATGGGGCCGAACGGCACGGGCAAATCGACGCTGTCGAAGGCGATCGCCGGCCATCCGGATTACACGATCACCGGTGGCGACATCCTGCTCGACGGAAAATCGATACTCGAGATGGAGCCGGACGAGCGGGCGCGCGCCGGCCTGTTCCTGGCATTCCAGTATCCGAGCGAGATTCCCGGCGTATCGATAGCCAATTTTCTGAGGGCCGCCATCCAGGCCCACATGGGCGAGGGCGAGGAACTCGACGCAACAGCCTATTACAAGCGGCTGTACCAGAAGATGGACCTTCTGAAGATCGACCGGAAGTTCACCTCGCGCTCGGTCAATGACGGCTTTTCGGGGGGCGAAAAGAAGCGATGCGAGATCCTCCAGATGGCGATGCTCGAGCCCAAGATCGCGATGATGGACGAGACCGACTCGGGGCTGGATATCGACGCATTGAAAATCGTCGCGGCCGGGGTGAACGAGCTCCGCGGACCGAAGCTTGGCGTCATGCTGATCACCCATTACCAGCGCCTCCTCAACTACATCGTGCCCGATTTCGTGCACGTGATGTGGGATGGGCGCATCGTCAAGAGCGGCGACAAGTCGCTCGCCCTGGAGCTCGAAGCCAAGGGCTACGAGTGGGTCAAAAAAGAACTCGTGGCCGTCTGAACCCGGACCTGACGAATAAACATCCAACCCTTCTCCTCCCATGGAAGAAACAAACACGACCCTGATTTCTCCGGATGCCGCCGCGGAAAACCCCGTGTCGGGAATCGACCAGACCGCCGGGAATTTCAGCTATGACGTAAAATACGAATTCGACGCCGGATCGGGGCTCTCCGAGCGCGTGGTCGAGTACATCAGCTCGGTCAAGAAGGAGGCTCCCTGGATCCGGGAGTTTCGCCTCAAGGCGCTGAAGACTTTCCTGTCCAAGCCCCTGCCCACGCACTGGGCGACGAAGGATCTCGAGGCGATCGATTTCAACAAGATCCGCTATTACCTCTCCAGCGGCCAGAAGCCGAAGCGCACCTGGGACGAGGTGCCCGCGGACATCAAGCGCACATTCGAGCGCCTGGGAATCCCGGAGCAGGAGCGCAAGTTCCTGGCGGGAGTCGAGGCCCAGTTCGACAGCGAGGCGGCCTACTCGAACGTCAAGGAGGCCGTCTCGAAGCAGGGGGTCATCTTTCTCAACTCGAGCGAAGCCCTTCGCGAGCATCCGGAAATCTTCAGGCCGTGGTTCGGCAAGGTGATTCCGACCGGCGACAACAAGTTTTCCGCCCTCAATAGCGCGGTTTTTTCCGGCGGCTCCTTCATTTACGTCCCCCCCGGAGTCAAGGTCGCCCATCCCCTGCAGGCCTACTTCCGGATCAACGCCGAGAACTTCGGCCAGTTCGAGCGGACCCTCATCATCGTCGATGAGGGATCCGAGGTCACCTACATGGAAGGGTGCACGGCGCCCAAGTTCTCGACCTCGACCCTGCACAGCGCCGTGGTGGAGCTCGTCGCCCTCAAGGGCGCCAAGATCCAGTACATCACCGTCCAGAACTGGGCGTCGAACGTCTTCAACCTGGTCACCAAGCGCGGCCTCGCCCACGAGGCCGCCGAAATCAAGTGGATCGACTGCAATATCGGCAGCCGCCTCACGATGAAATATCCGGGCGTCGTCCTGAAGGGGCGCAAGTCCCGCGGCGAGGTGATCTCGATCGCCCTCGCCAACGACGGCCAGCACCAGGACACCGGGGCCAAGATGGTCCACGCGGCCGACGAAACGACCTCGAACATCATCGCCAAGTCGATCTCGGTCGGCCAGGGCCGCAGCACCTACCGCGGCCTGGTGCACATCCCGAAGCATCTCAAGGGCTGCAAGAACAACACCGAGTGCGATGCCCTGCTCATCAACACGAACAGCCGCACCGACACCTACCCCGCCATCACGGTGCGCGGCGCGGGGAACCGCTCCCAGCACGAAGCCAGCGTCTCCAAGGTGAGCGAGGAGCAGATCTTCTACATGCGCCAGCGCGGACTCACCGAGGGCCAGGCCATGAGCCTCTCGGTGAACGGCTTCATCAACGATCTCGCCCGCCAGTTCCCGATGGAATACTCCGTCGAGCTCAAGCGGCTCATCGACCTCCAAATGGAAGGCAGCGTGGGTTGACATGACCCCGCCCGCACCACTTTCCCTCGCCGGCAGTTTCACCGGCGAATCCTTTGAATCGGCGATCACCGGACTTCCCGCCGGCCTGCCTTCCTGGTGGCTCGAGCGAAAGCGCGCGGCCTACGGAAGTTTTGCCGCACTGCCGCTGCCCAGCCGCACCGACGAAAGCTGGCGTTTCAGCAATGTCGCCGGGCTCAAGCTGGACGGCTTCACCCTGCCTGGCGCGGCCGGCTCCGGGCTCGAGCTCCCCGACCAGGGCCTGACGACCGAGCCCTCGCTCGTTTTCGCGAACAACCGCCTTCATTCCTCGGCCGAGCCGGACCCCGATCTCGCCGCCCAAGGGGTCGTCGTCACGAGCCTCTTGGAGGCCCTTAAGAAGCACCCGGACATCCTCAGGGCCCATTTCATGGCCCAGCCCCAAAGGCTCGGCTCCGCGAAGTTCGCCGCGCTTCACACGGCCCTTGTCGGTGACGGCGCATTCATCTACGTGCCGCGCGGCGTCGAGGTTCCCGAGCCGATCGTAGTCGTGCACGCGGCATCCGGCCCCGGCGCCGCGGTTTTCCCGCACACGCTTGTCATCGCCGAGGAGAATTCGGAGGTGACGGTCGTCGACTCCTTCCTCTCGGCGGACCAGACGCCGCACTTCGCCTGCGGGGCGAACGATCTCTACGCGGGCCACGGCTCGCGCGTCACGTACGTCGGACTGCAAAACTGGTCGGGCGAGACGCAGTCCTTCCAGCTAAACTCGACCGTCGTTCGTCGTGACGCCCGCGTCCAGTCGCTCAACCTCCACCTCGGGGGGCGGCAGTCGCGCCACGAGTCGCTGAGCCAGCTCCAGGCGCCCGGAGCATTCTCCGAGATGCTCGCCCTCACCGTGGCCAAGGGCGCGAGCGAGTTCGACCAGCGCACGCTCCAGGTCCACCAGGCGCCCAACACGAAGTCGGACCTCCTCTACAAGAACGCCCTTTTCGACACGGCGAGGACGATTTTTTCCGGACTCATCATCGTCGATCAGGACGCGCAAAAGACGGACGCCTACCAGAGCAACCGCAACCTGATGCTGAGCGACGAGGCGGAGGCCAATTCCCTTCCCGGCCTGGAGATTCAGGCGAACGATGTCCGGTGCACCCACGGCGCCACGACCAGCCGGATCGACCCCGAGCAGGAGTTTTATCTGTTTTCGCGGGGCATCCCCCGCGAGCGCGCCCACGAGCTTCTCATCTTCGGGTTTTTCGAGGAGGTGCTGAACCGCCTCGAAAGCGAGGAATTGCACGCCGCCCTCCGATCGCTGATACAATCGCGCTTTAAATGAAAGCGACCTCAGGCCTCCAGTATTGAATTCCATTCAATGAGAACGACCTCAGGCCTCCAGTATTGAATTCCATTCAATGAGAACGACCTCAGGCCTCCAGTGTTGAATGGAATTCAACACTGGAGGCCTGAGGTCTTATCCGTCAATCAAGCCCAATGAACCGCGAACGCATCCTCACCCGAGACGTCACCGGGACCCAGATACCCTCCGGCGAAAAGCAGCTCCTCCCCTCCGGGGGCAAGGTCCTCATCCACCAGACCCTGGGCGGAAGCTACACCGTGCAGACCGATTTCGGGCTGTTTCGGATCGACGGCCAGGACGGGGACGCCCTCGGCGAGGAGTCGTCATCCGCCGCATCCGCCGAGCACGCGACCCTGGCCGACGGCTCCCCCGATCCCGAGGCCGTTTGGGACCAGCTTCGCAAAGTCTATGACCCGGAAATTCCGGTCAACATCGTCGATCTCGGCCTGGTCTATTCGATGGACATCGTGCCGCTGGAAGGCCGGACCGGATACGGCGTCAACGTCGCGATGACCCTGACGGCACCCGGCTGCGGAATGGGGCCGGCCATCGCCGAGGATGCAAAGAGCAAAGTCCTCCTCGCCCCCGGTGTCACCGAGGCGGACGTCCGACTGACGTGGGATCCACCCTGGAATCAGTCGATGATCAGCGAAGAGGGGAAGATGAAGCTCGGGCTGATCTGAATGGACGGGAGAACGGCTGAGGAAAAGAGCCGGAGGCGCCGCACGCACCAATGAAGCCAATAGAAGGCTATCACCTGATCAAACCCGACGATCTCGCCTGGCGTCCGTCGAATATGATGCGGATTCCGAACGCTGACTTCCTGGAGCGCACCGGCAGCATGAATCTTGGAGCGCGTTTTTGGCGCCTTCCGCCCAAAAGCGCCAACACGCTCCACAAACACGTTCTAAAGGAGGAGTTCTATTTTGTCTTGGAGGGAACGGGCCGGATTCGAATCGGAGAAGACACCGTGACCGTGCCCCGATATGGCGCCGTTCTGGTTGGCCCAAGCCTGCTGCGCCAGATATTCAACGATACCGACTCCGAGACTCTGTGGCTCATAATCGGCGCGCCCGAGGCGGAGGTCGAACCCCATGAGCTTTCCAACAAGAGCCTCTTTTATCCGGTCGATCCGAAGCAATTGCCGCGAGAGCTGGCCGGAGTCGAATGGCCGCCAAAGACATAGACTAGCCGGACAAACGGGGCAGCCAACAACGGCGAAGGGCGTTGAACTCCGGGAATACCGCCGGCCGAAAGCCTGACCGGCGGACCAGGGACCGATCATCGAAGCACGGTTGCGCCGGGGATTCCCGTGTCGAGGGTCACGAGCCGGGCTTGGTGCTGCTGCACAAAGTATGCGTCATGGAAAGCCTGACAGTACATCGCGAACCTGCTCACTGGTGACCGTGGGTCCATTTACCGGGCCCCGAGTGATTGTAAGACCCGTAAGCGGGTCACGAAACGGCCGCCCTTTTCCAATTGGTGGGTTGCGGGGCGTGAGAATAATTGTTCCATTCGTGACCTGGCACGCGAACTTTTCCCCGGGCCGAAGCGCGAGCTTCTGCCGGACTCTATGCGGGATGAGTATCCGGCCCTTGCTCGAAAGTGTGGTCTCCATGTCTTGCTTTCTCACCGAGAGTTTTAACCAAGGAGGCCGCGACAAAAGTTCATGAGGCTTTACCCGGATCGGCCATGACTTTGCGGGCTTCCGCCTCCGCTTCGTCCTCCACCTGGACGCGGATGCCTCCGGTGAAAAGTATTGGGGCCTCGGTCTGGGCCATGAACTCGTCCGGGATGAATGCCTGAATGCCGCTGCACTCCAGCCGGGCTTTCAACAGGTTCGCCTCATCGATGGAATAGAAAACGGCAATCGTGACCATGGAAGAACAATGAACGAGCCCCTACGCCGGGGGCAAACCATTGAGATCGTCGATTACGGTCAATCGCCCTGATTCGAAAAGCAGCGCAAACGCATGCGAATCGTCCTTCGTTTTGATTATCAGCAAAGGCTCCGTGTAGTCGAAGGAGACAAAAGGCCACCATCGCGCCATTTCCGCGGTGCTGGCTGCCCGGATTTGGCCGCCGCCGCTGTTTGCAATCACTTTCGCCAACGTGGCCTCAAGAGTCGCGAGTTCGTCCGGATCACCCAGAATGACCCCTTCCAGGCGGCTTTTTTTACCGCCGATCATCCCCACGGTTGCCCATGGGGATGCCGCCTTCCTGCCAAGCCCCTCCTGCCCCTTCAACTGCTGCCAAAGCCCGAACTGGACCGTCACTCTCGAATTGAATAATGCCGATTGCGATGGACGGCTCGAGATCAGATGGTCGGCCGCCAGGCGTGCAGCGGCGATCACCTCGCCATCAGAAGCAAAGGCATACCGAACGCGTGGTGGAAGGGCTTCAGGCCGCAACTCGACTGGGCGGCCGCTCAGATCCGGAAATGGGAGCCCGGCAGTCAATGATTTGGGATTTGGCCGGATGCTAATAACCATCTCGGTCTTTTTATCGGGCGGGGTTCCGGGCGCCGGCTTAAACTCGGCAATGATTGGGGCCGGTTCGCCGCCGGGTTTATGGCGGAAAACGATCTTCGTCGCCCCATAGCGTCCCAACGGGGCTACGGTTACCGAGACGCGGTCGAGAGGCGGGCTTTGATTGGTGATCGACAACAGGAAGTACGCATTGGCATCGAGGTGCCTCTCGCGAAGGTATGCCGTCAAGTCGGCGGCTTGAATGTGCATGCCCTGTGCGTCGACCAGGCCGTCGGGTGAAGCGAGTTCAAAATCGTAATGCGTTGATTGGCCCATCTGCCGCTCGAATTCCTCGGGCGACATTGCCTTTACCGGGCCGTATGTCGGTTGGTTTTGAGCCAATAGTTGCGCGTGAATCGCGATCACGCATGCAAGAGCGAGCCAAAGAATTGGGCGCATGGGCGTGTGCTTGGTGCAGCATGAGTACATGCACGATTCAAGCGCAGGTGCAATTGACAAGAAGTCAGCAGGCGCCGTCCCCGTCTTCCCACCGCACCACGGCCTTGTTTGACGCCAGACCCAGCCACCACCCGCCGCATCGAACCCATCCGTATCGATCCCGGCCTTGGCCGTCTCGAACACACACATAATAAACGACCTGACCTTTCGAGCTTGTCCAGAAAAACGGCCCTCTCCGCAGGTAGCGCAATTCACTCTTTATGATTTCGTATCCGTTCTGCGCCGCCCAATCCTTCAATATCGAGCGCGAACGCGAGCACTGATAGTAGTAATTGAAGCCTATCGCAGCGGCCGCAATTACAACGACCAATAAGACATCGATAGTGTCGTGCATTTAATTTCGCTCTCGCAGCAGCCGGTTGAAGCCAAAGCGAACGAAATAGCGCTCAGGCGCCACACGGGCAATATCATTCGCAAAGTCGGGCTAGTACCCGAACAGTTTCGAGATGTCCCGGCGCTCTTTTTTCGTTGGACGGCCCGTTCCCCGATCGCGGGCGAGCCGGTGCTCAAAGGCGGCCTGCTTTGCCCGGTCGTATTCGGCGGCGGGGGTGAGGTCCGTCATGAACTCCGGCAGCTGCTTGGCGCTGACGCGCGAGCGAGGCAACGCGACGATCTTCAGCGTGCGGGTGACGATTCCGATGCGCACGCTCAAGACCTCGCCGACATGGACATCGCGGCCCGGCTTGGCGTCGAGCTGGCCGATGTGCACGCAGCCGTTGCGGCAGGCGGCGGTTGCCAGGGGACGCGTCTTGAACACCCGCAGGCTCCAGAGCAATTTGTCAAGACGCGGGTCGTCCATTTCAATCAATTGAGACCTGAAAACATCGGCGGTTCAAGGTGACAACGCGCTGAGGCGAGTGGAGGCACAGCTTGGCCGACAAGGATCGCTGTCGGCCAAACTGTACCACTGACAGAAAGCGGGCTTGTAACCGCCCGTCGCTGGATCCCTGTTGGGGATGATGCCTTTGCCTCCAAAGCACGGACCGCCTCTGGCACCGATCCCCGGCAGACCCGGCGCGGAAACGGTCCTGGACAGGTTCACGACCGTCGCCGCGGACCGGGGCCTCCGGCTGTACCCCGAGCAGGAGGAGGCGATCCTGGAGCTGTTTTCCGGGAACAACGTGATCCTCAGCACCCCGACCGGCTCCGGAAAATCGCTGGTCGCCGCCGCATTTCATTTCAGGGCGCTTTCCGCAGGCGAGCGCTCGGTGTACACCTGCCCGATCAAGGCACTCGTGAACGAAAAGTTCCTAGCCCTCTGCAGGGACTTCGGCCCCGAAAACGTCGGCATGATGACCGGGGATGCGAGCGTCAATCCCCAGGCTCCAGTGCTGTGCTGCACGGCGGAGATCCTCGCCAATATTGCGCTGGCCCGGGGCGAGCAGTGCGACTTCCGGGCGGTGATCATGGACGAATTTCACTATTATTCCGATGCGGAGCGCGGCTACGCCTGGCAGGTGCCGCTCCTCACCCTGCCCCAGGCCCGCTTCCTCCTGATGTCGGCGACCCTGGGAGCGACTGCTTTCTTCGAAAAGGAGCTGCAGCGGCTGACGGGCGTCGCCTGTGTCACGGTTCGCAGCGACCGCCGCCCCGTCCCGCTCCAGTTCGAGTACTCGGAGACACCTCTCCAGGAGCGGGTGGCAGCCCTTCTGGCGGGCAACCAGGCTCCGATATATCTGGTCCATTTCACCCAGCGTTCGGCGGCCGAGGCTGCGCAGGATCTGATGAGCCTCGATGTCTGCAACCGGGAGGAGAAGGCCGTTCTGCAGGGGGAACTCGAGCGCTTCCGATTCAGCAGCCCCTATGGAAAGGAGATAAAACGGTGGCTGCGGCACGGGATCGGGGTTCATCACGCCGGCCTATTGCCCAAGTACCGCGTTCTGGTGGAAAATCTCACCCAAAGGGGCCTGCTCAAGCTTATCTGCGGCACGGACACCTTGGGAGTGGGAATCAACGTGCCGATTCGCACGGTCGTCTTCACCCAATTGTGGAAGTACGACGGGGAAAAATCGGCGGTATTGAGCGTCCGCGACTTCCGCCAGGTGGCCGGCCGGGCCGGCCGCAAGGGCTTTGACGACCAGGGTTACGTCGTAGTCCAGGCTCCGGAGCACGTCATCGCCAACAGGCGGGCGGAAGAGAAGACGGGACGGGACGGGAAACCGAAGAAGTTCGTGAAACAGCGTCCCCCGGAAGGGAGCATAAGCTGGGATATCAAAACCTACGAGAGGTTGAAGACGGCTCCGCCGGAGGAACTCCAATCGCGCTTTGCAATCTCCCATGGGATCCTGCTTCTCATCCTCAGCCGCGAGGCCGACGGCTGCCGCGCCGTGCGCCGATTGATCGACGACTGCCACGAGACCCCGCCGCGGAAGAAGGCCCTGAAGCATCGCGCCTGGCAGCTTTTCCGGGCTCTTATCGAACGGAAGATTATCGAATGGATTCCCCGCGAGCCTTCCGGCCGCAAGCTCAGGGTCAACCTGGAGCTTCAGCCCGATTTCTCCCTTCACCAGGCCCTTTCCCTCTACCTCATCGACACGCTTCCCCTTCTCGACCGGGCCAGCCCCGACTATCCCTTCAACGTCCTGACCCTTTGCGAGGCGATCGTCGAGGACCCCGAGCCGATTCTCCGCAGCCAGGTGAACCGGCTGAAGGGCGAGAAGATCGAGGAGATGAAGGCGGCCGGAATTCCCTATGAGGAGCGCATGGAAAAGCTGGAGGAGGTCGAGCACCCAAAGCCCTTGAGGGAATTCATCTACGAGACGTTCAATGCCTTTGTGGCGGCCCATCCGTGGGCCGGGCAGGAGGTGGTAAGGCCCAAGTCCGTCGCCCGCGAGATGTACGAGCGCTATCTTTCGTTTGCCGAATACATCCGGGCCTACGACCTCCAGCGCATCGAGGGCCTGCTCCTGCGCCACCTGTCGCAGGTCTGGAAGGTGCTCGCCCAGACGGTCCCCGAGGGAGCCAAGACGCCCGAAGTGGCCGAGATGGAGGACTATTTCCGGGAGCTCATCCGGGGTGTGGATTCAAGCCTGCTGGAAGAGTGGGAACGCCTTCGGAATCCTTCGTTCATCCCCGCCGAAGGAACGGACAAGCCGGAGAGGCCGGCCACCTTCGATGTCACCCGGGACGCCTCCGCATTCAAGCGGCTCGTCCGGACGGCGATATTCGGCTTTCTTCAGGACGTGGCGACCCGCGATTGGGAGAGCGCCCATTCGCGGCTCCGGACCGGCGAGTCCAAGGTGCTCGGCGAAGGCGAGGTCGCGTCGGAGGACGCCCGGAACCTATCCGTGGCGTTTTCCGCCTATTTTGAGGCAAGGGAGCGATTCCGATTGGATCCCGAGGGGCGCTCATCCACGCGCACATTCTGGGACGAGGACCGGGAGAGCGCCGAATGGCGGGTATCGCAGGTGCTTGTCGACCCGAAGGAAAGGAACGACTGGGAGGCGCATTTCGTGGTGTCTTTGATCGATTCGAGGGCGGCCAACCGGCCCGTCCTTCGTTTCGAGGGCGTCGCTCCCATCGGAAGCCGCTGACAAGCCCGCTCCGTCAGCACTGCTGGCTTCTCTTCCGGACGAATGCCGCTATCAGTGACGGCGTGATTTTGCGCTGCATCGCGCTTGGGTTGTCCGTCTCCAGCCTGGCTCTCGTTCGTGGCGAGGAGGGCGGGCCGCCCGCAGCACCGACTGATGGGAGCCAGGCGGCCGCGCCGGCGGCCGAGCGGCCGATCGCCTCAACCCTTGAATTGCAGGTCGAGCTGCACCGGCACGGGTTTTCCTGCGGTTCGATCGACGGAGTTGCAGGCGCGCAAACGGCGGCTGCTCTTCGCGCCGTCCAGCGCGCGGCCGGAATCGCCGACACTGGGATTCTGGATGCGGCCACAAGACAATACGTCCGCCTCACCGCGCCCGCGCTCGGCGAATACCGCTTCACGGCCATCGAACTGGGCGGGCTGCATCCCGTGCCCGACACCTGGCTGGGCAAATCGCAGATGACGGAGATGGGTTACGCGTCCGCCCTCGAACTGGTTTCCGAGCGGTTTCATGCCCATCCGAATCTGATCCGGCGCCTCAATCCCGATGTCGACTGGTCGGCAGTCCTGCCCGGCAGGAAGGTCGTCGTCCCCGCGGCGGACCATGTCGTCATCAGCGGAAAGGCCGTGCAAATCGTGATCAGCCTGGGCGCGCACGAACTCGAGGTGCTCGACGAACTGAGCCGCCCGATCGCGCATTTTCCGGTGAGCATCGCGCGCATGGCGGAGAAGCGGCCGGTCGGCGAGCTGCACGTCACGGTCATCATTCCCAATCCGGACTATACGTTTGATCCGGATCTGTTTCCCGAGTCCGCCGAAGGCAGGGAACTCGGCCGGAGGCTAGTCATTCCGCCGGGCCCCAACAATCCGGTCGGGTTGGTGTGGATCGGCCTCGACCGCCCGGGCTATGGAATCCACGGGACTCCGGAACCGGAGAACATCGGCCGCACGGAATCCCACGGCTGTTTCCGGCTGGCCAACTGGGATGCGCTCACCCTCGAGGGCCTGGTCCAGGTGGGAATGCCCGTGATTGTGGATGAGTAGCCTGTTAGTTGAAGATCTGGCTTCGGTTAAAGCGCCACCAAGCCGTCGAGAGGAGCCCGGCGGCGATTGCAACCAGGATGCCGATGGTCGGCAGCATTTCCCCCATTGGGGCTTGCTCCCACAGGACCTGACGAAACCCCTTGATCGACCAAAAGACCAAAGTAAACCGGCTCAGATTCTGCATGAATTGCGGCATGACGTTGACCGGAAACCACGCCCCGCCGAGCGCGCTCATAAGGAGAATGCACATTGTCGACAGGCCGCGGGCCACCTCCAAGGTGTTGGCAAGGGAGGCGAGAAGCATCCCGAACGCGGAGCAAGTGGCAGCGGCGCAGACGCAGACCAGGGCGAGCAGGGGCAGATGCGGCAGGATTTCGATCCCGAAGAGCACGCGGCCCGCCAGGAATAGAATCACAAGCTGAAGCAAACCCAGGCATGCTCCGTAGATGAATTTGCTCCATAAGATCGCCGACCGCGGGACCGGTCCGGAAAGGATCCGCTTGAAGATACCCAGATCCCTTTCCTGAAAGAGCGAGTTTGCCGACCAGACCAGGACGAAGAGCAGGAACTGCATCGCCCATCCGCCAACCAGCTGAGCCGCCATCGGGGAGCGCCGGTCCACCCCGTTGATCTGCCCAAACAGATAGATCATCGTCAGCGGAACGAGAAACGCGAAAACGACGGCGCCGCGGTCGCGGCGGAAATGGGCGAAGTCCTTGCGGAGCAGAACGATGATGGGGCGCATTGAAATTCGAACCGGCGGGTTCACTCGCGCAGGTTTTTGCCCGTCAGCTGAAGAAACACCGCCTCCAGGGTCGGGCGCTCGCTGGCAAAGAGCCGGGGAGGCAATGCCAGGCGCTCCGCCGCCAGATAGAATGCACTGGTGCGGAAGCCCGGATGCGGCCGAAAGCGGTGCAGGCCGTCCCTGGTCGCCAGCTCGCCCGAGCCGGCCAGCTCGGCGCAGAGGCCCGCCGTTGCCGCCGTCGACGGGAAGCGGATTTCCTCGTCAAAGGGAAGTCCTTGCAACAGCTCATCGAGCGTCCCTAGCGCCAGAATCTTCCCGTGGTCGATGATCCCGATTCGTGAGCAAAGGCGCGAGGCTTCCTCGAGGTAATGGGTCGTATAGACGATCGTCACTCCCTCGCGGTTCAGACCCTGCAGAAATTCGAAGATCTCGTTTCGGGAGTGCGGATCGACCCCAACCGTCGGTTCGTCGCAGAGAAGGAGCCGCGGCCGGTGAAGCAAGGCGGCCGCGAGGTTGAGCCGCCGCATCATGCCACCCGAAAAAGTTCTCACGAGCGAGTCCCGCCGGTCGGAGAGCTGCACCGCCTCGAGCAGTTCAGCGGTCCGCGTGCGCCGGGCCGCCCGTCCCAAGCCGCAGAGGCCGCCAAAAATCTCCAGGTTTTCCGCCGCCGTCAGATCCGGATAGAGCGCCAGCCCTTGCGGGACGAGGCCCAGTTCACTGCGCGCCCGCGGATCGCCCGCCCTGCGGCCGAAGATCCTCGCCTCGCCGGAATCCGGAGTTCGAAGTCCGGCGAGGAGCGACATCATCGTGGACTTGCCCGCCCCGTTCGGTCCGAGCAGTCCGAAAAATTCGCCCTGGGGAATTTCAAGAGACACTCCATCCAGAGCCGTGATGCCGCCATAGCGCTTGAAGGCCGAGCGAAGGGAGACCGACGCCGAGAAAGTGTTCATTTGACGACCTTAGACGGCATCATGACGCGAATTCCCCGCGCAGGCCCCAGTATGAGAGATAGACCGCCCACACGGTCAGAGCGAGCGAGGTGGCAAAGGAATGCCACCAGACCAGACGGTTCATCGGACTGCGGCGGCGGCGCAGCGCCCGCGACAGTCCGCGAATGGCAAAGAAGGCGAATAGCCCATGCGCCACGTTTGTGGCGATCATCGCCAAAGTGCCGGACCAGATTGGCCCCGCGCCACGAGCATAGTAGTTTCCCGAGGCGTTCCAAATCAGGGCAATGACGGCGCTGCCGAAAAGCGCAGCCAAAAGCGGGTCGGTTCGGACCCCGAAATACTCCGCGCCCTTGAGGTCGCCGAAGAGCCTTCTGGGCAGCCAGACGATCGAGAAAATTGCCGAACTGAACATGAGCAGAGCCGTCGCCAGGGCAAACCCCAGTTTCAGATCCGCGACGTACGCGGGCATTCGACGGAACGTGGGACCACCGACCGTCTGGAAGAGCGTGCCGTCTGAATGGTCTCCGACAAGGACAAGGCTGCGGGAATTGTTGAGCCTTCGATAGAGCCGGCCCTTGACCCGAACATAAGCGAATCTCCCATTGGTAAGATCCCGGAGGAAAAGCTGCCCATTTGCGGAGGTCACATGGGTCACTCCCAAGATTTCCTCCAGGTATCTTGAATTCTCGTTGCGCGGCGTGATCGGCTCATACCATCCCGAATACCCGGTCATTTGGGCCTCGTCCGCACTGCCTGCGGGCGGGAGCGGCGGGGGCGTCGCGTGCTGGAGCAGGTAAGCCCGGACAACCCCTTCCAGTTGGTTCAGTGCCGCTCCATTTTCACAATTAATCATCAGCGCGTACCCAACCTTCTCCTCAGGGAGGTAGAGCATATCGGCACAGTAGCCGGGACCACCGCCACCGTGGCCATGAAAGACCCAATTCCTCCAAGTAGTCGCGGCGTTGCCCAACCCGTAGCCAATATCGACGCCCTCGGCCGCCGCATAGGTCGAAGTCGGGCGCTCCATCCGATCAATCGCAGCCTTCGGCAGGAGCTCGACACCCCTGAATGATCCCCGGTTCAGATAAAACTCGACGTAGTTTGCCATGTCGCGCGGCGACGCCGCGATGGCGCCCGCCGGCCGCAGAAGAACATTGGAATGCGGGTGCTTCGCCTCGCCCCCTTGGCCGTAGCTCATGGCGAGTCTGGAGAGCACTTCCGGCGTCTCGAAATACGAAGCCCCCGCCATGCCGAGAGGCTTGAACCAGGTGGCGGCCACATAATCTTCGAACCTCTCGCCGGTGACCTTTTCAATGACGTAGGCAGCCACATCGGGTCCAAGATTTGAATAGGAAAAGCTTGTTCCCGGCCGCCAACGCGACGTCCGGGAGCGAGGATAGAAGGCCAGCCCCTCACGACGAGTGGGTTCGGGATTCGGGTTCCAATCCCCTTCCTGGGGGGAGTTGTCGTCCCATCCCGCGGTATGCTCCAGCAGATGGACGATTCGAACGGGATCGGCGGCCTCCCAGGGGTTGTTGAATTCCACATCCGGGGCCCGCGAGCGCAGGGTGTCCTGCAGGTCTAGCCGGCCCTCCTGCTGAAGCTTCAACACGGAAAGTGCCACAAACGACTTTGAAATCGAACCGATGCGAAATAACGTGTCCTCGGTCGCGGGCCGATTCTGCGCCACGTCCGCCAGGCCGATGCCGGCCACCCACATGGGGCCGGCACGGCCGACCAGCGCGATTCCCGCGCCCGGCGTATGCGTATCCTCGAGGATCTTCTCGATCCGCCGGCGCAATTCGGGAATGGTTGCGGGGATCGGAGTCTTCGGAGGAGTTTCCGGGTAGGCCGACGCAGCGCCCGACAGGACCAACGCGCTGATCAGCCGGAACAAGGGCCGGTGCCCGCGCGGTAACATGGCTGCGTAGGTTTCCATGTGCGCATACTATCAAGGCGCGCCGTCCTTTCGCATGTGCCGGTCGACATGCCATCTACCGTGACCTTTGGCTGCCAACTCCCTAGAGGAGGCCCAATTCCCTTGCGCGCAAAGCTGCCTGGGTGCGGTCCAGCACCTGCAGTTTTCCCAGCACCTGGCTCATGTGGTTTTTCACGGTCCCCTCGGAGATCGCCAATTTGCGGCCGATTTCCTTGTTGCTCATCCCGTCAGCCAGGCAGCGCAGCACCTCCCGCTCGCGGTTGGAAAGCGGTTCGGGCAGACTCCCCTCCCGGGACAGCGCCGGACGCGGCGTCAGCCGTCCGAATTCCGCGACCAGCTTAGCGGCGACCGAGGGCTGGAGCCAGGTCTCGCCGCGAGCCGCGAGCCGGATGGCTTCGCACAGCTTTTCGGATGATGCATCCTTGAGAAGAAAGCCGGCCGCTCCGGCCCTCAGGGCGGAGAACACCTCTTCATCCTCCTCAAACGTGGTCAAAACGATCACCTTGACGTCCGGCGCCTGCGCCCTGATTCGGCGGGTTGCCTCGACGCCTCCGAGGTTGGGCATCCGCAGGTCCATCAGGACGACATCGGGCGCATTCCGCCGGGTCAATTCGAGCGCCGCCAATCCGTCGCCCGCTTCGCCCGCGATTTCAAAATCCGCCTGCTGGCCGAGGATCAGGCGCAAGCCTTCGCGGAACATCGCCTGGTCGTCGACCAGCAGCAGTCGCAGTTTCTTCATGCGGGAATCTCCGCCTGGAGGCGAAAGCCGCCACCGGCAGGGCGCTCGGTAACGACGCGTCCGCCAAGCGCCGCAAATCGCTCGCTGAGACCGGCCAGTCCGTTGCCAACGGGATCGCCGGCCACGCCGCAGCCATCGTCGGCGACGCGGACAAAGACCCGCCCGAGATCCCGGTAGTCAAGCGTCACCACTGCGGATTGAGCCCGCGCGTGCTTGCGCACGTTGGTGAGGCCCTCCTGGGCGGCACGGAAGAGGGCGTGTTCGGCCTCGGGCGCGAGCGCCCGGGCCGGGCCGAAAATCTCGAGCGAGACCGCGGCGCCCCAGCCATCGGTCGCCGATGCCAGGTCGCGCAGGCTCGCGGCCAAGGGAGCCGGTGTCCGGTCAGCCTGGAGAGCGCCCACGGATCGACGCACTTCGGCCAAGGCGTCATGCGCGAGACCCTGCGCCTTGGCAACCGCCTCGAGCGCCTTGCCGGGATCCGTGGAATGGATCGCGCGGGCCGCCTGGAGCTGCACGTGGATTGTCGTGAGGAAATGCCCCAGGCTGTCGTGGATCTCGCGGGCGAGCCGATTGCGCTCCCGGACCACCGCCAGCTTTTCAACCTCGGTCGAAAGCGATTCGGCAGCGTGTCGGGCATCCTTTTCCCGCATCGCCATCCGGGTGAAAATCACGACAAATCCAAACGCCGGCAGCATCGAAATCGAATCGGGAACAAAGGCGCCCATTCCGTAAAAATGGACCGCCACCGCCATCATCATTCCATAGTTCAAGGCAACGCCAAGCACAGCGGCCACTGGACGGAGGAGGGAAACCGTCGCGGCCACCAATGGGAATGCGCAGAGGAACATCTCGGCTTGAAGCCGGCTCGTGAAAAATATCCCGAACAGCAGGGCCCCTTGGACGCAAAGGTAGAGGGCGATGACGGGCTTGGACGCGCGATTTCGGAGGTAAGAGTAATCGACCATTCCCAAAGCGGCGTAGGCCGCCCCAAAAACCAGGCACCACGCGCCGCGGGCCTGCGCAGGATGCAGCGCCCCTCCCCAGAGAGCGGAAAGGTAACCCAGGGCCACCGTCGCCGTGAACGCCAGGGACGCGGTGCAGCCCAAGTCGAAAAAGCGCCTCGGGGAGGTCATGTCCAATCCTGCCACAACGATGGCTCGTTCGGCATGTGCCAAAAGTCATGGTCCGCTTCCATTGTTGCCACAGACCATGGCAGGGTGGACCCATGGAAGCCGGCCGGCCGAATTTGAGGGACTCGCCTGGAGGTCATTCGGAATGCGAGGCGATCTACGGGTCCTGTTGGGGATGCTTTGCCCGCAGGGCCTGGAGCTTCTCGCAAAGATCCTCGGTCGCCTGCGGATCCGAGAGAACCTGGCCCCCCTTCATCAGCTCGAACGAATCGAAGGACATGTTCCTCGATTCGATGACAAGCATCGCGGAAGGCCCGAGGTGCGCGACGCTGATATTGGCCGCCGTCATGAAATCGACGACATGATACACGTCGTAATGGTGCTCCGGGGCGTTCCACCACATGAAGTAGAGATTGTCGCCCGAAAGAACGAGGACGCCCATCACATGCCCCAACCGGGATGCGTCGGTCGATCCGAAGCCCCTCGCATCGGGATACCAGATCGCACGTTCGATTTCCGACGGAGCCGGCGCGTCGGTGGGCAGGCCTTCAATGACCCTGCCCGTGGTCTCGGCGTTTTTCGAAAGATCGGAGGACGCGCATCCCGCCCATAAGAGCGCGGCGACCGCTCCGCAGAGGGTGCCGAACTTGCAAAGAGTGGACCCGGCGCTTGTCATGAGGCGGGTCGCGATTCATGTTTGTGCACGGCCCGGTGGCCAGCCAAAACCCCTTGTCTAAAAGTCTCCCAGAAACCGCCATGACTCATCCCACGCGTTCCGCTCATTTCTCCCTGGCCCTGCTCGCCTTCTTTGCCCTCGGCAATGCGACGCTGCGGGCGGTGGAGCCCGCCGGCTCGAAGCAGCTCTTCAACGGCAAGGACCTGTCCGGATGGTCCCTCGTCACCCCTGAGCCGTCGGACATCGCCGCCGTCTGTCACATTACCGCCGAAGGCGCCCTCGCCGTCGCGGGAAAGCCGGTCGGCTATCTTCTGGCGGACGGAACCTATGCGAACTACCGCCTTCATGCCGAATGGCGCTGGCCCGCGGACGCGGCCAAGTCGAGCAACAGCGGCTTCCTCGTTTTCATCGGTTCGGGCCCGATCGACAGGAAGACCTGGCCGCTTTGCTTCCAGGTCCAGACCAAGCTCAACCGGGCCGGGGATCTGCTGCCGATGGCCGGGGCGACCTTTGCCGAACCGCTTTCGACGAAGCCCGGCGCAATGACGCCCCAGCTCGACCGCCGCCAGCCCTCGAGCGAAAAGCCCCTCGGGGAGTGGAACGAATGCGACATCACCTGCCGCGACGGATCGATCGAGTGCACGGTGAACGGAGTCCTTCAAAACAAGGTCACAGGCTGCCGTCCGGCCGCGGGACAGATCGGAATCCAGCTTGAGGGGACGCCGTACGAGCTTCGCAATATCGTACTAACGCCGCTCGATTGACGGGCGATCAGGGCACGATCCGGGTGCCTGAGCGGCCTTCGACGACATCGGCGAGGGCCTCGGGGCGGGTGATGAGCGCCTCGCGTCCGCCGCCCTCGATGAATTGGATGCAGGCCTCAACTTTGGGAAGCATCGAACCGGGCTGAAAGTGGCCCTCGGCGATGTACCGTTTCGCCTCAGCGACGCTCATCGCGTCGATCGCGCGTTCGCCGGGCTTGCCAAAATTGAGGCAGACGCGCTCGACCGCGGTCGAAATTACGAAATGGTCGGCCCCGATTCCGCAGGCCAGGACCGCGGCGGCCAGGTCCTTGTCGATCACGGCGGCGACGCCGCGCAGGCCGTCCTTTCCCTCGACGACCGGAATTCCCCCGCCCCCCGCGGCGATGACCACGTAGCCGTCGCGGACAAGGTGCTGGATGAATTCGGATTCGATGATCCGAAGGGGCCTCGGCGAGGCGACCACGCGCCGCCAGCCCCGTCCGGAGTCCTCCACCATCGACCAGCGTTCGACCCTCATGCGCTCCTCGGCCTGCTCGCGGGTGTAAAATTCGCCGATCGGCTTTCCGGGGCGGCCGAAGGCCGGGTCCTTTTCATCCACCAGGGTCTGCGTCACGACGGTGGCGACGGACTTCTTCAGGTGGCGCCGCCGAAGCTCATTTCCGAGCGCCTGCTGGATCTGGTACCCCAGGGCGCCCTGCGTGTCCGCGACTATCGAGTCGAGCGGGACCTCGTGAAGCACTCCGCGCGAATGCTCGCTTCGAAGGAGGATGAACCCGACCTGGGGTCCGTTCCCGTGGGTAATGACAATACGGTGGCCGCGCTCGATCAGGTCCGCCATGCGGCCGGCCGTCTTTACGACCGCGGCATACTGATCCGGAACACTCATATGCCGCGAATCGGTGATGAGCGAATTCCCTCCTATTGCGATGACGATGGTCCTCAATTGTCTGGGTCGCGGGATTCTCCGCGGCTCGACCGTACAGGACAAACCAACAAGGGCGAGCCGGCGATGCCGGGCCATTAATCCGTGCGCATCCTTCGGCAAGAAATGCGCAGTGGGAATAGCCTCGATAAACTACCCTTATCAGGCTCTCGAAAAACCAGGAAAAGGCGCATGAAACTGCACGATCAACCGCTTACGGATGCCCGGCTTCAGGCCGAGCTGGAGCGGTGCGAATACTGCGAGGAAAAGCCCTGCCTGGAGGCATGTCCCGCCCATTGCTCCCCGGCGGATTTTATCATGGCCGCCCGGGTGGGCGAGCCGTCCGATTTCCGCCGGGCCGCCGAAATGATCCTGGAAGCCAATCCGCTCGGCGGGGTGTGCGGAGCGGTCTGCCCGGACAGCCTTTGCATGAAGGCCTGCGCGCGCAGGAAGTTCGACCGCCCGATCGAGATTCCGGGCGTGCAGTCGGCGATCATCAAAAGGGCCCGCGCGGCGGGCCTGAAGCCGTTCACCCCCTGCCCCGCGAACGGCAAAAGAGTCGCGGTGATCGGCGCGGGTCCGGCCGGGCTCGCTGCGGCTTCGGTCCTTGCCCAAAAGGGCTATCGGGTGACGGTCTTCGACAAGCGCAGGCGGCCCGGAGGAATGCTGAACCTCATTCCCGGGTTTCGACTCAGCCGCGCGGTCACCCGCTCGGACATCGATTTCATCCGAAGACTGGGGGCCGTGGAGTTTCGAATGGGGCATGGCATCGGGGAACCCGCCGGGCTGCTCAAGGGCGACGGTCCGCGGAAGCCGGGCGATGCCCGCCGCAGGGCCTACGACGCCGTGATCGTCGGGGCGGGCCTCGATGAACCGGCCCGGATCGGAATCCCGGGCGAAGGGCTTGCCCTCACGTGGCAGGGCTACCTGTCCGATCCGGCGGCGGTTTCGGTGAAAGACAGGAGAATAGCGGTCCTTGGCGGGGGCGCCGTCGCCGTGGACTGCGCGGTGACGGCAAAACGGCGCGGGGCGCTTTCGGTCGAGATCGTCTATCGGCGCCGCCTGGAAGACATGCCGCTGACCGGCCACGAGCGCGATTTGATTTTGGAATACGGGATTGAAATCACCTCCTGCGCAAGGCCCCTCGCGATCGTCCGGAGGGGCGGGAAGGTCCGGGGTCTGCGCCTGGCCCGGATGGAGCTCCCCAGGGGAAAGCCCCCGCGGAGGGAGAATTTCCGGGAAAACGCGGAGGAGGGCCCCGTTTTCCGCCAGTTTGACCTTGTGATCTCCGCAATCGGCGGCCGTTCGAGCCTGCCGGCGGAAGAGGGCCGGCCGGGGATCTTCCACGCCGGCGACATGGTCCCGGAGGAAGGCGCCTGCCCGGACCTGAGCCATTCGAAGGGCACGGTCGTTGGAGCCGTGGCAAGCGGCAAGAATGCGGCCCTTGAAGCGGACCGGTATCTGGCGGCCTCACCCTCCGCCGGAGGCGCGCGCGGGCCGGCGATCCTCGCCGGGGCGAGGCGGCTGCCGGTGCCAATCGAAGCCGGGTTTTTCGGCAGGGAAATCCTTTCGCCATTTCTGCTGTCGGCCGCTCCGCACACCGACGGGTACGCCCAGATGCGCAAGGCCTACGAGCGCGGGTGGCCGGGAGGAGTCATGAAGACGGCCTTCGACAATCAGCCGATCCACATTCCGGGCGAGTATTTGTTCGGCATTGGACGAGCGACACTTGGGAATTGCGACAACGTCTCCGACCATCCGCTGGATCGGGTCTGCGGGGAAGTCGGGCGGCTGATCAAGGAATTCCCCGACCGGCTGACCCTGGCCTCGACGGGAGGCCCGATCACGGGCCGCGACGATTCCGACCGGGCGGCGTGGCAGGCGAATACGCGCAAGCTCGAAGAGGCGGGCGCAATGGGAATCGAATACAGCCTCTCCTGCCCGCAGGGGGGCGACGGGACCGCGGGCGACGTTGTCTCGCAGAATGCCGAACTCACCGCCCGGGTCATCGACTGGGTGATGGAAAATGGCGATGGCAGCATTCCCAAGCTATTCAAGCTCACGGGAGCGGTCACTGCGATCCGGCCGATCCTGGCCAAGGTGGGCGAGGTGCTTGGCCGATACCCCGGCAAGAAGGCCGGCGTGACATTGGCGAACAGCTTTCCATCGCTCGCCTTCCGTCCATCCGGGAGCCGGCGCTGGGGGGAAGGCGTGGTCATCGGCCTGTCCGGCGAGGGCATCCTTCCCATCAGCAATCTGACCCTTGCCCGGGCCTCGGGGATGGGGATCACCATCTCCGGAAACGGCGGCGCCATGGACTACAGGGCGGCAGCCCGCTTCCTGGCGCTCGGCGCGGAGACCGTCCAATTCTGCACGATCGTGATGAAATACGGGCTCGGAATCGTGGATGAGCTCCATTCGGGCCTCAGCCACCTGATGGCCGGGCGCGGCTTCCGCTCCGTCGCGGACCTGGTCGGCTCCGCCCTTCCCGACCCGATCACCGGCTTCGATTCTCTTTCGGGCGTCAAGAAGCTCCCCGATGTCGACGCCATTCTTTGCCAACGGTGCGGAAATTGCGCCCGCTGCCCGTACCAGGCGATTGCGCTCGGAAAAACGGGCGTCCCCGAATTCGACGCCTCCCGCTGCGTCGGCTGCTCGCTCTGCGCCCTCGAGTGCTTTGCCGGCGCGATCTTCATGCGCGAGAGGACACGTTCCGAAACCGCAACTCTCCGGGATGCCTGAGAGCCGCGCCCATGATCCCCTCCCTCCTAATCGAAAACGGCGCCGTCCTCTCATTGGATTCCCGCGCCGCGTCCCTCGCGGGACAGTCGGTCCTGATCGAAGGGGACCGGATTTCGCGGATCGGGCCCTCCCGAGCCTTCCGCGGATTCAAGGGCCGGAGGATCGACGCCTCGCGCAAGGTCGTCATGCCCGGCCTAATCAACGCCCATACGCATTGCTACAGCGCGCTTGCGCGCGGCATGACCCGCGCGAAACCCTCCGCCTCGTTTGACGAGGTGCTGAAGAACCTGTGGTGGCGGCTCGACTCCGCCCTTACGACGGAGGACTGCCACATCAGCGCCTTGCTCGCGATGATCGAGTCGATCCGCCACGGCACGACGACCATCATCGACCATCATGCGAGCCCAAACGCCGTGGCGGGTTCGTTGAATGCGATCGCCCGGGCCGCCAAGGAGACGGGGATTCGCGCCTGCCTCTGCTACGAGATCTCGGACCGCGACGGTCCGCGGATCGCGGAGGCGGGACTGAATGAAAACGCCGGCTTCATCCGCCGGTGCGCCCGGCGGAACGAGCCCGGATTGCGGGCACTCCTGGGCCTGCACGCCTCATTCACGATCTCCGACCGCACGCTCGCCGCGGCCGCCCAAACGGGCGGCGAACTCGGATCCGGCTTCCACATTCACGTGGCCGAGGCGCGGGGCGACCAGGACGACTGCAGGCGCAAGCACAAGCTTTCGGTCGTCGAACGGCTGGAGAAATTCGGAATTCTCGGCGAACGAAGCCTCGCCGCGCATTGCGTGCACGTGAGCCGCCGGGAAATGGACATACTCGCCGAAACGCGGACCCCGGCCGTACACAATCCCCAGTCCAACCTGAACAACGCGGTCGGGATCGCCGACGTCGGGGCGATGATCGGGCGCGGGGTCCTCGTGGGCCTCGGCACGGACGCGATGACGACGAACATGCTCGAGGAGCTGAGGGTCGCCCTCTGGGCCCGGCATTTGCGGGCAGACAACCCATCCGCCGGACTTTCGGAACTGGGAGCGGCCCTTTTTTCGAACAATCCGCGCATTGCATCCCGGATTTTCGGCCTCCCTCTCGGGGCGCTGCGCGAAGGGGCCATGGCCGACATCGCGATTTTCGACTACGATCCGCCGACGCCCCTGGAGTCCGGGAACGCCATGGGCCACGCTATCTTCGGCCTTTCGCAGGCTCCCGTCGACACGACGATCGTCGGAGGACGGATCCTCATGGAAGGCAGGCGGCTGGCGATCGACATCGACGAGCGGCGGGTGAACGCGCGGGCGCGCGAACGGGCGAAGGATTTATGGAAAAGGCTGTGAAAACAAGGGCCCCACCGGATTCCAAGCCGGCGCCGGACTGAAAATGACCGACTTTCGCTACTTCTGCAGCACCTGCGGGCGCCGATACCGGCGCGACGAGGTTCGCTACCTGTGCCCGGTCTGCGCCTCCGAATACGCGCCGGGGATGCCCCTTGTCGGGGTTCTCACCGTTGAGTTCGACTACGCCGCAATTCGCAAGTCGTTCAGGATGAGCCAGCCCGACTGGAGCCTGTTCTCGGCTGTCGAGGAGGATTTTTTTCCGAAATATCCCGTCGGCCACACGCCTTTTTTCCGGCCGCCGGGGCTTGCCGATGCGACGGGTTTCGAGAATCTCTGGATCAAGAACGACGGGCAGAACCCCAGCGGTTCCCTGAAGGACCGGGCCTCGTTCCTCGTCGTCGCCGAGGCCAACCGCCTTGGCGAAACCTCGATTGTCACCGCTTCCACCGGCAACGCGGCGAGCGCCCTGGCCGCCGTCTGCGCCGCGGCCGGGAGGCAGGCGATCATCTTCGTGCCCGCCCGCGCCCCGCGCGCCAAGCTCGTCCAAATGCTTCGCCACGGCGCCCGGGTCATCCCGGTCAAGGGTTCCTACGACGACGCGTTCCGGCTTTCGCTCGATTTCACGGCAAAGTACGGAGGGCTGAACCGGAACACCGCCTACCATCCGCTTACGATCGAGGGAAAGAAGACCGCCGGCCTCGAAATCTGCCAGCAGAACGGATGGAAGGCCCCGGATGCCGTGATCGTCCCGGTGGGAGACGGCGTCATCATCGCCGGGGTGTCGAAAGCCTTCGGCGATCTTCAGGCCGCCGGGGTGATCTCGCATGTCCCGCGGCTGATCGCGGTCCAGGCGGAAAAGTCCGACGCGATTCACAACTTTGTAAAGACCGGCGTGTATTCGAACGCTGAAAATCCCGCCACGATTGCCGATTCGATATCGGTCTCCGTCCCGTCCAACGCGCGGCTCGCCCGGGTGGCGATTCTGGAAAGCGGCGGCTGCTCGCTCACCGTCACGGACAAGGAGATTCTCGAAGGCCAGCGGCTGCTCGCCGAAAAGGCCGGGGTTTTCGCCGAGCCCGCGGCTTCCGCGACCGCCGCCGCCCTTTCCAAGCTGCGCGACGGCGGGATCCTCGGCCGTCGCGACCAGGTCGTCCTGCTCGTGACCGGACACGGACTCAAGGATGTCGACGCCGCGATGAAATGCGTAAGGGTTCCGCCGGCCATCGATCCGACGCCCGATGCTCTCGAAGCTCTCGCCGGGAAGCATGCCTCGAAAGGAGGGGGTCCGTGACGAGACCGAACGCCCCCACCTGGCGAAACGATGCCGTGGCGAAGGTCACCGGCCGGTCGAAGTTCACGGACGACCTGAAGTTCGCCAATCTCCTGCACGCCGTCCCGGCCTACTCGGACCACGTGCACGCGAGAATCATTCGCATCGACACGGCGGAGGCGGAGAAACTGCCCGGCGTCGTGAAAATCCTGACGGCTCGCGACGTTCCGGGCTCGAACCGTGGCGGGCAGATCCGGAAGGACTTCAGGATATTCGCCGACGACAAGATACGCTATCATGGCGATGTCGTCGCCCTGGTGGTCGCGGAGTCCGCGGCAATCGCCGAAAGGGCCGCCGGTCTCGTCCGGGTCGAGGCCTCCATCCTTCCCGCCGTCCTGGACCCTGAGGAGGCCCTCAAGGACGCCATCCTGATCCATGAGGATTACGGCACGAACGTCGTCGCCACCCATCGGGTGCGCCGCGGGGACGCCGAGGCGGGATTCCGCTCGGCCGAATTCGTCGTGGAGGAGGAGTTCAGAACCCAGTTTGTCGAGCACGCCTACCTTGAACCCGAGGTCGCCGTCTGCGCTCCCCGGCCGGACGGGGTGATGGAGGTGAGGGGCAGCATGCAGCATCCGTACAGCACGCGGCGATTTGTGTCGGACTGCCTCGGGGTTCCCCTCGGGATGGTCGAGATCATCGGGACTCCCCTGGGCGGCGGATTCGGCGGCAAGGACGACACGGCGGCGATCGTCTGCGCGCGCGCCGCCCTTGCGGCGCGGATCCTCGGGCGCCCCGTGAAGACGGTTTACCGGCGGGAATGGTCCCTCCGGGAGAGCTACAAGCGCCACCCCTACCGGATGCGCTACAGGATGGGCGTCGACAAGGCCGGCCGGATCACCGCCGTGCGCTGCCGCATACTCGCAGACGCCGGAGCGTACTGCTCGGTCACGCCCTTCGTCACCTGGCGCTCCACCGTCCAATGCTGCGGGCCGTATGAAGTGGACAACGTCCATTGCGATGTCCTCGGCGTTTACACCAACAACGTCGTCACGGGAGCGATGCGCGGCTTCGGCTCCCCGCAGGTTAATTTTGCAATCGAGCAGCTGGTCGAGATCGCGGCCGAGCGGGCCGGGCTGTCCGGAGTCGAGTTCCGCCGCAGAAACTGCGTGCGCCAGGGCAGCGTCACCATCACCGGGCAGAAGCTCGACAACCACAAGGTCGCCATGGGCGAGGTGCTCGATGCCGTGCTTCGCGAGTCCGGCTATGAAACGAAGCTCACCCGGGCCTCCCGCGGGATCTCCGGCTCCGACGAGCTTTACGGCATCGGTCTCGCGATGAGCTACCGCGGCGTGGGGCTCGGAGGCGAAGGGGCCGACTACTGCGCGGCCGCGGTCGACGTGCAGCCCGACGGGTCGATCCTTCTCGACGTGGGGGTCCACGAGAACGGCCAGGGACTCGAATCGGCGATGTCCATCCTGTGCGCGAAGGAGCTTGGCGTGAACCTGCGCCGCATCCACTACCGTCCCGCCTCGACCTCGACGATTCCCGACAGCGGCACGACCGTCGCCTCGCGCGCGACGCTGGTCGGCGGAGGGGCGGTCATCCTCGCGGCCCGGGATCTGAAAGCGAGGATGGCGGCAACCCTCGCCCGGAAGCTCGGGTGCCGTCCCTCAAGCGTGCGCTTTTTCGACGACCGGGTCCACGGAGGGCGCAGCGGCGAAGGGATTCCCTTCGATGAGGCGGTCCGCGTGATGTGGCGGGTCCCCGAGGTGCCGCGCGGATTCGGCGTCTTCCACGCTCCGCAGGTTTCCTGGAACGAGGAGACCGGCCAGGGAAACCCCTACTTCACCTGGGTCTACGGGTGCCAGGCCGTCGAATTGTCGGTGAGCAAAAAAAGCGGCCGGGTCAGGCTCCTCCGCGCCTTCGCCGCCCACGATGTCGGAAAAGCGATCAACCCCGGCATGGTGCTCGGGCAGTTTTACGGAGGCATGGCGATGGGGATCGGGTACGCGCTGCACGAGGAGGTACGCGCGAAGGAGGGCAGGATCACCACATCGAATCTCAACACCTACCGCATCCCCCGCGCCCCGGACATTCCCGAAATGAGCGGCATCATCATCGAGAATCCCGATCCCTCATCGCCATCCGGGGCGAAGAGCATCGGCGAACCCACGAACGAAATCATGGCCCCGGCCATCGCCAATGCGATCTACCACGCCACCGGCCGCCGCCATTTCTCCCTGCCGATCCGGCTCGCCCCCTCATGAAACTCAATGTCAACGGGCGCGAGATAGAGGCCCCCGAAGCCGCGGGGGACAGGCCCCTCCTGGAATTCATCCGCGAGGACCTCGACCTGACGGGCGCCAAAAACGCCTGCGACATCGGGGTTTGCGGAGCATGCGTCGTCCTGATCGACGGCGAGCCGGTGAAGGCATGCCTGAAGAAGGTCCGGGACGCCGCCGGACGGCGCATCCTCACGATCGAGGGCATGGCGGGTGAGGATGGGGCCATGCACCCCCTCCAGCAGGCGTTCATCGACGCGGGCGCGATCCAATGCGGCTTTTGCATACCCGGCATGGTCCTCGCAGCCCATGCCTTCCTGGCGAAGAACTCCGCCCCGACCCGAGACCAGATCCGCCGGGCGATATCCCCCAATCTCTGCCGCTGCACGGGGTATCAGCAGATCGTCGACGCCATCGAATCCGCGGCGCCCTATTATGCCCAGCCCCCGCTGACATGCGCGCCGCGACCGTCGGGCGATCCCGTTTACAAGGCCATTTCATGAAAACCCTGATAGAACAGCTGAGCGGGCTGAAGATCGATTCCCATGGAACGGATTTTCTCCTCACCTGGGAAAAGACCGACGAGGAGATTCGCGCCCTCGTGCTCGCCGCCGAATGCCTCAAGCGCCTCCACAATGCGGGCAAATCCATCCGGATCTTTGACCACGGACTCGCGGTATCGATCTTCAGGGACAATTCGACGCGCACGCGCTTCAGCTTCGCCTCGGCGGCGAACGCCCTGGGGCTCGCCGTCGCGGACCTGGACGAGGGGAAGTCGCAGATCGCGCACGGGGAGACCGTCCGCGAAACGGCGAACATGATCTCGTTTCTCGCCGAGACGATAGGCATCCGGGACGACATGTACCTCGGCGAGGGAAACAGGTACATGCGCGAGGTCTCGGCCGCGGTCGAGGAGGGCTACAGGGAGGGCGTCCTCCACCAGAGGCCGGGCGTCATCAACCTCCAGTGCGACATCGACCATCCGACGCAAAGCGTCGCCGACCTCGCGCACCTGAAGGACCATTTCGGATCGCTCGAGGCGCTGCGCGGAAAGAAATTGGCGATGACCTGGGCATATTCCCCAAGCTATGGAAAACCGCTCTCCGTTCCGCAGGGGATCATCGGGCTCATGAGCCGGTTCGGCATGCGGATATGCCTGGCATCCCCGGAAGGCTACGGCCTCATCCCCGATGTCGTCGAAATCGCCCGGAAAAACAGCGCGAAAAGCGGTGGATCCTTCGAAGTCTCCTCCTCGATGGACGAGGCGTTTCGCGGCGCCGACATAGTCTATCCCAAATCCTGGGCCCCATACGAGGTGATGCTGCGGCGAACGCCCCTGCTGAGGAAAGGCGACGCCGCCGGACTGAAGGCGCTGGAAAAGGAATGCCTGGCCGGCAATGCAAAGCATCGGGACTGGGAATGCAACGAGCGGAAAATGGAGCTCACGAAAAACGGAAAGGCGCTTTATATGCACTGCCTGCCGGCGGACATCTCCGGGCTGAGCTGCGAAAGCGGCGAGGTGTCCCGGGCGGTTTTTGAAAAATACAGGATCCCCACCTACCGCGAGGCGAGCCAGAAGCCCTTCGTCATCGCCGCAATGATCCTCTTGTCCCGGGTGAGGGACGCCGCGGGCGCGATCGGCGCCCTGGCCGGCGGGAGGACAAGCCCATGAATTCCCAGATTATACGGCATCCGAATCCCGAGGTCATGAGGCGAACGGCCCGCCGGTGCCGCGAGCGGGGGATCGTAATCCCGACGTTTCGGCAATTGAGGGATCCCGGCCTGATTCCCGAGGCGGTGAAAGCCCGGTTGCCGCGGGTCTCGCCGAACGCGATCGATCCATTGAACCTCTTTCGCATCACCTGGAAGAACGACCCGGTTTCGGGCCTATTCGGAGGGGTCAATTTCCTCGAGATCCCGCGAGAGATCACCGGCGTCAAGGCCCGGATCATCGGTCTCGCCGGCCGGTTCTTCCCCACCGGGGCCCACAAGGTGGGCGCGGCCTTCGGCTGCCTCGTCCCGCGGCTCGTGAGCGGGGAATTCGACCCGGCCGTGCACAAGGCGGCCTGGCCCTCGACGGGCAACTACTGCCGGGGCGGCGCGTTCGATTGCGCAATCCTCGGGTGCAAGGGCATCGCAATCCTCCCGGAGCAGATGTCGCGCGAGCGCTTTGAATGGCTGAAAAGCATAGGCGCCGAAATCATCGTCACCCCGGGCGGCGAATCCAACGTGAAGGAGATCTACGACAAGTGCTGGGAACTGAAGAAGGATCCCCTCATCTCGATCTTCAATCAGTTCGAGGAATTCGGAAACCCGATCTATCATTACGCGGTCACCGGCCCGGCGTGCGCGGAAGCGGTGGCAGCCGCGGGCGGCCCCGCGCTCCGGGCGGCCGCCTACGTATCCGCGACGGGCTCGGCGGGCACCATCGCCGCGGGCGACTTCCTCAAGAAGCAGTTCCCGGGCCTGAAGATCATCGCGAGCGAGGCTCTCCAGTGCCCCACCCTGCTCCTGAACGGATTCGGCGAACACCGCATCGAGGGAATCGGAGACAAGCACGTCCCCTGGGTCCACAACGTCCGGAATACCGACGGAGTCGCCGCGATCGACGACGAGGACTGCATGCGCGTTCTCCGGCTTTTCAACGAGCCGGCGGGCCGCGACCACCTGTTGGCCCTCGGCGTGGGGGCGAACGTCCTCGACAAGCTTTCGTGGCTCGGAATCTCGGGGATCTGCAACGTGCTCGCCTCGATAAAGACGGCCAGGCACTTCGAATTGGACGAACGCGACGCCATCCTGACCGTCTTCACCGACTCGACGGACCTTTACCGCTCGCGGCTGGAGGAACTGCGGACCGAGCGCGGCCCGTACCGCCTGCAAGACGCCATCCGCGATCACGCGGGCCCGCTCGCGCACCAGGGCTGCGACAATTTCCGGGAACTGGGCTACTGGGACCGGAAGGCAATCCACAACCTCAAGTACTTCACCTGGGTCGAGCAGCAGGGAAAGACCAGCCGCGAACTGGCGGAACTGTGGGAGCCCGACACCTGGCGGCGGCTGTTCGAGGAGGAGCCCGTGCTGATCGACAAGCTGATTGACGAGTTTAACGCCGAAGCCGCGCGGTAACCGAGGTGAAGACCGCCTCCGGAGTCGCGGGAACGGGAAGATTCACCTCTCCCCCCGGTTTGCCGCAGGCGGCGATCGCGTCGCGGATGGCCTCCCGGACGGAAAAGGCCAGCATCAGGGGCGGTTCGCCCACGGCCTTGCTTCCGTAGATCGTGTTGTTCTGGGCCGCGTTGGGAAGCAAAGTCACGTTGAACTCCGCCGGGGCGTCGCTGATCGCGGGGATCTGGTAGGTGGATGCGCCGTGGGTGAGTAGCCGGCCGCTTCCGTCCCATTTCAGCTCCTCGCTCGTCAGCCAGCCCATTCCCTGCACGAATCCGCCCTCGATCTGGCCGCGATCGATGCCCGGATTCAGCGATTCCCCGACATTCTCGACAATGTCCACGCGGATCACCCGGCACATGCCCGTGTAGCCGTCGACTTCCACCTCGGCGACCCCCACGCCGCACGCAAAATAATGAAACGGCCGGCCGCTCGAGGTCTTCCAGTCCCAATGGATGTCGGGAGTGCGGTAGTATCCCGTCGACGAGAGACTCACGCGCTCGAGATACGCCTTCCGGCAGACCTCCGCAAATGTGACGCGCGCCCCCGAATCGCGAACAAAAGCGGCCCCGTTCGCAAACTTCACCTCCTCCGGCGCCGGCTCCCTTCCGAGCGCGTGCGCGAGCAATCCGGCCGCGACCGGGGCCAGGCGCCCCCGCAGCGTCCGGCACGCCTCGCGCACCGCCGCCCCGTTCAAGTCCGAACTCGATGAGGCGGCTGTCGCCGAAGTGTTCGGGACCTTGTCCGTGGCCGTCGGCATCAGGCGGATTTGATTCGCGGGCAAACCGAGTTCCCGCATCGCCACTCCGAGGATCTTCGTGTGCAGGCCCTGCCCCATTTCAGTCCCCCCGTGGTTCACCTGGACCGTGCCGTCCTGGTAGATCAGAACGAGGGCGCCCGCCTGGTTGAAATGGGCGGTCGTGAACGATATCCCGAACTTGACCGGCGTTATCGCCAGGCCGCGCTTCACCCGGGCATGGCTCCCGTTCCAGGCCGCTACGGAGGCGCGCCGCTCGCCGAACTTCGACTGCTCGAGCGCCGTCCTCCACATCGTCTCCAGGCGGCTGTCGCCGATATCCTCCTCGTAATGGGTCGTGTTTGTCCCGCCCGATCCGCGGTACAGGTTCCGCTCGCGGACCACCTCGGGCGCAAGCCCGAGCTTCCGGGCCACGCGGTCCATGATCTCCTCGATGACGAGCATCCCCTGCGGGCCGCCAAAGCCGCGAAAGGCCGTGTTCGAGGCCGTGTTCGTCTTCGCCACGCGCCCCGAGAAGCGCACGGCGGGGATGTAATAGGCGTTGTCCAGGTGGAACAGGGCCCGGTCCATCACGGCCTGCGAAAGGTCGAGGGACCAGCCGCCGTCCGAGACGAGGTGGATGTCCGCGGCGAGAATCCTCCCATCCGCGTCGAATCCCGCCTCGAACCTCGAATGGAAGGGATGCCGCTTGCCCGTGACCCTCATGTCGATGTCGCGGTCGAATTGGATCCGGGCCGGGCGCCCGGTCTTCAGGGCTGCCAGGGCGACCAGGGCCGCCGGGGTGTTTCCCTGCGTCTCCTTGCCTCCGAACCCTCCGCCCATGCGCGGAGCGCGAACGATCACGCGATTGCGCGGCATGCCCAGCACCTCGGCGACCTTCGCCTGGATCTCGGAGGGGTGCTGGGTCGAGGATGAAATCAGGATATCCCCGCCGTCGCCGACCTCGGCCCACGCCGCATGGGTCTCGAGATAGAAATGCTCCTGGCCCCCGGAGAAGAATTCGCCCGCGAGCCGTCCGGGGGCGCGCTTGAGGGCGTCCTCCCAGTTCCCGCGGCGGATGACATGGGATTCCGTGTGGAAGCTGTTTTGCGCGACCGCCGACGCGATCGAGACGATCGGCTGCAAGGGCTCGTAAACGACCTCCACGAGCGAGGCGGCGGACCGGCAGGCCGCGAGCGTCTCGCCGACGACCAGGGCGACGATATGCCCGTCGTAGCAGGCTTCGCCGGCGGCGAACAGGCTCTCGTCATGCCGGGCGACCCCCACGTCGTTCTCCCCCGGGACGTCCTCCGCCATGAGGACGGCGACGATCCCGGGCTCGCTCCGGGCCCGGCTTGCGTCGCGCTTCAGGATCCTCGCCCGCGCATGCGGAGAGCACACGGGCCAGACCTCGAGCATGGGCCGTCCGCGGGCGGCGTCGTCGACGTACTGCGCGGCGCCGGTCACGTGCCCCACGGCACTTTCATGCCGCAGTTGCCGCGCCGGGTCCCCACCCTCCCACCGGGCGCCGGGAGAAAAGCCGGGCCTTGCATCGCAGGCGAGGCTTGTCTCCCCCGAGGCGAACTTCTCGAAAAGCGAAACCACGAGGCCCTTCCGGTAAGCCGCGCTTCCGCGCACGTCGTCGATGGGTGTGAACTCGTCCCTGAGAAGGGCGAGGGCGCCCGCGGCGCCGTCGGGCAGGCTCTTCCCGACGAGGGCCGCCTCCGCGCGGGGCGCCCGGCGGGGCGTCTCCGCGACGCCTCCGTACGCCAGGCGCGCGCGCCGAACGATCCCGGCGGAATCGCAATCGATGCAAAAGGCGCCCGAGACGATGCTGATGTCGAGTTCGCGCCTGTGGGAGACCTTCAGGAAATCCTCGCGGCGGACGAGGCCGTCCGCGGGACCGGGGCCGCGGGGCAGGACGATCTCCAGGATGACTTCATCCGGCCGCATCGCGGTCCTGCGGTATCCGGTGAAGAATCCCGAAAGGGGCACGGTGCGCTGCCCGCCGGCGCAGGCGAGGACGACGTCAGCGTCAAGGGCGAGGAGGACCGGCGCGCAGTCTCCGATGGGAGAGGCCGTCGCCAGGTTGCCGCCCATGGTTGCGCGGTTGCGGATCTGCCGGCCGGCGAAGACCGACAGCATCTTCGCAAGCGATGGGTATTCCCCGCCGAGCGCCCCCTCGACCGCCGTCAGCGTCGCCGCCGCGCCGATCCTCCATTCACCCGGTTCAGCGACGACGCGGGTCAGTTCCGGAACGGCCTCGACCGAGATCAGGACGGGAAAGCGCCTGAATTTCTTGTTCAGCTCGACGCCGATCTCGGTCGCGCCGGCCACGAGGCTCGCCGACGGGTGGGCCCGCCTGAGCTCGAACAATTCCGCGAGCGAGGCGGGGCGAAAGAAGCTCTGGGAGCCCTCCGTGTAGCGCAAGGCGCCGGGCGGATTGATCGGCGCCAGCAGGCGCTCCGCGAACGGATCGGCCCCCGCCAGCGCCGTCCCCCGCGACAGCGCCGACGCGGCGGCGTCGCGAATCGGGCGATATCCGGTGCACCGGCACAGATTGCCGCAGAGCTGGTCGTTTATCCTCCAGGGCTCGCGGCAGTCCGTGCGGTAATAGGCCTCGAACATCGAAACGACGAATCCGGGCGTGCAGTAGCCGCATTGCGATCCGTAATGGTCAACCATTGCGCCCTGGACGGGATGGAGATCGGATCCGCGGGCGAGCCCCTCGACCGTGACAATCTCGCGCCCGGCAAACATCGGCAGAAGGGCGATGCAGCTGTTGATCGCGCGGTAACAGGGCCGCCCTTCCGCGTCGCGATCGACAAGCGCGACCGTGCAGGCGCCGCAGTCGCCCTCGTCGCATCCGCGCTTGCTGCCCGTCAATCCCCGTTCGCGCAGGAATTCGAGCAGCGTTGTCGTCGGAGGGACGCCCTCCGCGCGGACCGTGCGGCCGTTGAGGGTGAACTCAAATTCCATCGTCGGAGCGGGACCGGCGCGCGCGCGCTGACGAAGACACTTGAACCCGGGCTCCGGTCATAGCGGCAGGCGGTTGATGTCCTTGTAATAGAGGTACCGGGCCGGTTTCTTGCCAATTGCGGCAAACCATTGCGCGCAGTACGGCGCCATCCAGATCGCGTCGCCCTTGCGCACGGGATACCACGAATCCTCCAGCCGGTAGACCCCTTCTCCATCCAGCATCATGAGGCCGTGCTCCATGATGTGCACTTCGACGAAGGGCAGGTGCCCGCCCGGGACGTATGAAAACACGTTGACCGCCATGTCGAAGGAGGGCTCGTCGGGCAGAAGCACCTGGAGATTGGCCGCGGGGTCACCGAGAAACGGGGAGCCGGCGATCCGTGAAGCGTCGCCAAGGACGGGTGCCGGCCCGGCCGCTCCGGGGAGCGGCGCGTATTTTTTCTGGAAAAGCGTCACCTGCGTGCCGGCGGCCGGCGACTCCAGCTTCCAGGCGTGTCCCGCGGGCGAGAAAAAGTAGCCGCCCTCGGCCAGGCTTTTCCCCTTTTCCCCCACCCGGGCGCTTGCCTTGCCGTTCATAACGAAACCAAAGGTCTCCAAATCCCCGGCCTGCGCCGAAGCGCTCCCGCCGGATTCGAACGTCAGCAGGACCTGGGCAAAGCCGGCTCCCATGGCCGGACTCACAAGCACGACGGCTTTGGCGCCCAGGATGCCGGGCACCGAGCTCTGGACGTGGTTGTCGGGTGTGATCAGCGCATGCCTTGCGGCGATGCGGGCGCGGGTGTGGCCGAAGAGATCAGGCATGGTCTGGTTTGTCTAATGCTTGGGGCGCCGCCGCTTCGGTCCGGGCGGGAGCCCGGTTTTCGATCGCCGCCGATCGAGGCGAAACTGCGGACCGTGGACGCAAAAAATGGCAGATTCCGGGATCCGGCGCAATCCGTCCATCCGAGAAAATGCTCCTCCCCCGAACGAAGGTCTGGACGATCTTCACGCTCGACTTCCTCCCGCCGTAGGGCCCCTGGCGGTGCCGGTAAAGGAGTTCGCCGTTGGAGAGAACGTGCTCGGAGCGGGCGTCGATGATCGAAAAATCAGCGTCCATGCCCTCCGCGATGCGGCCCTTTCGATCGTCGAGCCGAAACCGCTCCGCCACCTTTGCCGACATGGCGGAGGCCAGCCGGGACCAGGCCCGATCCTCCGGCCCGCGGGCAAGGGCCTCCGAAATGACCAATGGAAAACCGTGCTGGCAGCCGGAGATTCCGCCCCAGACGGCAAAAAAATCCTCCGACTGCTTCAATTCCGGCGGGGCCGGCGAATGGTCGGAGCCGACGGTGTCGATCAGGCCCTCCTCGAAACGGCGCCAAAGCCCGAGGCGCAGCTCCTCGGGGCGCAGGCTGGGGCAGCATTTCGCCGGGGCGCCCAGCCGAACCGCGTCCTCGTCCGTGAGAAGGAGGTAGTGGGGGCAGGTTTCGACCGTGACATCGACGCCGCGCTTCCGGGCCTCGCGGGCGAGATCCGCCCCCTCCGGACTGCTCACGTGCACGATATGGAGGGCGCATCCGGTCTCCCCGGCCAGTTCAAGCGCCGTTCGAATGGCCGAAAGCTCGACCTCGATGGGACGCGACGACAGCCACGCCCGAATGTCGCGGCCCCTGGCCCGCGCCTCCTCCGTCCGGCGCCGGACCAGCGAGTCGTCTTCCGCGTGAACGGCGACCGGCAGCCCGAGCGAAGCCGCCCGCGCCATTCCCATTTTCAGGGCCGCCGCATCGACCGGGGGGAATTCGGCCGCGCCGCTTTCGCACATGAACGCCTTGAAGCCCACGGCTCCCGCCTCGGCGAGCCCCGGGAGCTTCTCCAAATTGCCCGGCACCAGGCCGCCCCAGAGGGCGAAATCCAGGCGCGATGACCGCTCGATCGCGGCCCTCTTCACCGCAAATCCCTCCGCGTCGATGGTCGGGGGAAGCGAATTGAGCGGCATGTCGAAAAAAACGGCCCCTCCGGCGGCGGCGAGCGCCGCGGATCCCGTGGCGCTCCCCTCCCACTCCGTGCGGCCCGGCTCGTTGAAATGAACGTGCGAATCGATGATTCCCGGAAAGACCACCTTCCCCGCGGCGTCGACGGTCTCCCGGGCGGGCTCGACGAGCCACCCGTCGATGCGCTCGATCCGCCCCCCGGCGACGGCGATGTCCGCAGAGGCAAGGCCGTCCGGCGTGGCAATCCGGCCTCCCCGGACAAGAAGATCGTAGTGCGCCTTCATCCGTGGAAATCGCGCGCAAGGCGCCTTAGGAAATCGTCGACGATTTCGAGCGCCGCCGCCAGGTCGCCGATCTTCACGTGCTCAGCCGGGCAATGGCTCGCCCCGGCGCGGCAGCGCACGAAAAGCATGGCGATCGGAGCGAGCGAGGAAAGGACGACCCCGTCATGGCCCGCCCCGCTCGGGAGCGAAATCGACCGCCCCTGCCGCGCCTTCACGCTCCTGGAAAGGAGGGCGGTGAGGCCGGGCGAGCAGGCGACCGATGGATTGTCCTGGGTCACCTGGAAGGACATCCCGAGGCGGCGCCGGCGGGCGATTTGCCGCGCGGCCAAGCGGAGGGTCCGCAGCGCTTCCAGCCGGCGGCGGTCCTCGGGATGCCGGAAATCGAGCGAAAGCTCCGCGCCGCCCGCAATCACATTGCCGGCGCCGGGCCTCGCCTCGAGCCGCCCGACTGTCGCGACGAGCGGAGGGCGCTTTCTCGCGAGCGATTCCGCAGCCAGGACGAACTCGGCCCCGCCCGCGAGGGCGTCGCGCCGCAGCGCCATCGGCGTTGTTCCGGCGTGGCCCGCGCGGCCGAGGAATTCCACTTTCGCGCGAGTCTGCCCGGCGATGGCCGAAACAACTCCGCAGGCGATGCCGCGCTTTTCGAGCACCGGACCCTGTTCGATGTGAACCTCGACGTATCCCAGGAGATCGCGGGCCGAATGCGCGGGCTCGGGCCGCTTCCAGGCGCGCCGCCCGCGCGGGTCAATCCACTTGCGCAGGCACTGGCCGACGGTGGTTCCATCTTCATCCCGGAGCGCGAGGTCGGCCGCCCGGATGCGGCCGCAGTATCCCCTGCTCCCGAGGTATGCGCCCGGAAAGCGCACCCCCTCCTCCTCGGAAAAGCCGACCAATTCGAGAGCGAAGGGCAGGCGCACGCCCTCTCTGCGCAGATGCCGAAGGGCGACGATCGGAAGAAGAACGCCGAGCGCTCCATCGAACCGGCCGGCGTCGCGCACCGTGTCGAGGTGCGAGCCAAGGACGAGGGTCCTTGCGCCCGGCCGGGAACCCTCCAGGCGTCCGATCAGGTTTCCGAGCGCATCCTCCCTGACGGCCAGCCCCGTTTCGCGCATCCAGCCTCCGACCAGCCGGTTCGCACGCCTCATCGCCGGGGAAAGGAACGTCCGTGTCAGGCGGCCCTTATCATCGCTCACCCGGCCGAGCTCCCGAAGGAGCCTGTCCAGGATCAGGGCCGCCGAACCGAAGGGATCCCGTTTCATGCGCGAGAACGCCTGGCGCTCAGCTACCCCTGTACGTGCTGTACGACCAGGGCGTCACCAGGAGGGGAACGTGATGGGAGGCGCCGGCGTCGCCTATGCCGAACCGGACCGGAACCCGGTCGAGAAAACGGATTTTTCCGCCGCCCTGCGATTTGTCGAAATAGTCCCCCACGAGGAAAACGATCTCGTAGGTTCCCGGGGCGATTTCCCCGGGGCCCAGAAGCGGCTCGTCCGTCCGTCCGTCCGCATTTGTGGCCGCGGTCTTCACCAGGGTCGCCGTTCCCATCGAGCCGTGCCGCCAAAGCTCGATGCGCATTCCCGCCGCGGGGCGGCCGGATGCTGTGTCTAGCACGTGGGTTGTGAGTTTTCCTGGCATCTTTCAGCACTTATACACGATATGAGGGCCTTTGAACAGGAGGGGGCTTCTCAAGACCCGGGCCCGCCTGCATCGCCGGTGCCGGGGGCCGGCGCACGGATGAGGTCCTGGAGGCGCAGCCATGCGATCTTTTCGATCTCGGACAGGGCTGCCGCCCTCTCCTCGGCGGGCGAGTTGCGCAGCCGGATCTCCATCGCCTGAAGAATGGCTCCCCGGTCATTGAGCCTTGCGCAAATAACGAACGGAAAGCCGAAGCGCTCGCGATAGGCCCGGTTCCGCCGCCCGAACTCGGCCAGCTCCGCGGGAGGCAGCCGGTCCAGGCCGGCGTGCGCCTGCTCCCGCGCCGACTCGGCCGTCAAATCGCCGGCCTTCGCCAGCCTTCCCGCGAGGTCCGGATGCGCCCGGATCAAGTCGAGCTGCCGCCCGGCGGGCGCGCGCCGCAGGGCCGCGCACATCTCCGAGTGGAGCAGGCTCGCATCGCGGAAGGGGCGCCGATCGAAAGTGTCCTCGGCGATCCACGGCGAATTCTCGAAAACCCCGCCCAGCGCCCGGATAAAGGCCGGCCGGTCGAATGCGTTGATCTCGTCGATCGTCGGCATGGCCCACGCGTCAGTGGATTTCAGCGCCCTGGACTATCCAGCGCCCCAGAATCTCGCGCTCCTCGTCGGTCATCCCGGACTTGTTGCCGAATGGCATCGTCCGTTGGAACACCGCTCGCTGCAGGATGAGCGGCGCCATCGCCTTCACGATCTCGGGACTGTCAAAGGCTATTCCGGACGGTGGTGAATGGAAAACCTCGTCGGATGTATGCTTCGCATGGCACATCATGCATCGGTTGTGAATGATCTCGTTCGCCTGGGCCCACGTGACCTTCGGCCCGGAGGGGTCGATCTTTATCCGCGGGGGCAGACCGGTCATGTAAATCATGACGCCGATTGCCGCGGCGGCGGGAATCAGCGGCCATCGGTCCGCCGATATCATCACGTGGCGGGCGAGCGCGCCGGCCAGGACGATGAGGATCAGGAGCACCCAGCTGTACTTGTGGTCGTACAGCGACGAAAAGTGGTTCGAGATCATCATGAAAAGGACGGGAATCGTCAGGTACGAATTGTGCATCGAGCGCCGCTTCGCCTTGAGCCCCAGCTCGTAGTCGGGCTCCCGTCCCTCGTCGGCCGCCTTGATGATCGCGCGCTGATTGGGAAGGATGTGCACCCACACGTTCAGGACCATGATTGTGCCGAACATGGCCCCGAGTTCGATGAATGCGCCCCGACCGCTGAAGGTGTGCGTGAGGAAATAGACCAGGCATGCCAGCAGGGCCAGTATGACTCCGCTCCCCCACCCGCTTCGGGACAGGGGCAACCGGTAATAGCCGTCGTAGACCAGCCATCCTCCGAAAACCACCGCAAGGCCGATCGCCGTCGCGACGGCCGGCGTAAGCAGGCGGACCGCCGGGTCCGTCAGGAACGCCCCGTCGGTCGTGTAATAGACCACCCAAAGGAGGATGAAGCCCGTGATCCACGTCAGCGTCGCCTCCCACTTGAACCAGTGCAGGTTCCGTGGCATCGCTCCGGCGCCAAAGCGGCGTTTTTCCACCCGATAGAAAAAGCCCCCGTGCACCAGGTAGGCCTCGCCCTCGACGCCTTTCTCAGCCGCGGCCGGGGTCGTGAATGCCGAATCGAGCCAGACAAAATAAAAGGAGGTCCCGACCCACATTATGCCCGCAATGAAATGGGCGATTCGAACGAGGATGTTGAGCCACTCTCTGAAATCGGGCTGGATCATGGAAGGACCGTAATTGGCGGACAGCTGGAAGCTAACGGCATGCCAGCGGGTCATGTCAAAACGTACCACCATCGACCGACATTCAAATTTGACCCCTTGGCCGCCGGCCTGCTTTCATTCCCCGTTCATGAGCCAGGGTCAGGAGACTTTCATGAGGGAGGCCGTACGGCTGTCCGAGAAGAGCGTCCGCTCAAAACGCGGGGGCCCGTTCGGTTGCGTTGTTGTGCGGCGGGGAAAGATCGTCGGCCGCGGCGACAACCGGGTCACTGCTGCGAACGACCCCACGGCGCATGCGGAAATCGTGGCGATCCGCGACGCCTGCAGGGCGCTCCGAACCTTCAAGCTTTCCGGCTGCGAACTCTACACGAGCTGCGAGCCGTGCCCGATGTGCCTTTCGGCGATCTATTGGGCGCGAATTCCCCGCGTGTTCTACGGCAACACCCGCGCCGACGCGGCCGCGATCGGGTTCGACGACGATTTTATCTACCGCCAGCTCCCGCTGCCGCCCAAAAAGCGCAGCGTCTCCATGCGGCCGATGATGCGCGAGGCGGCCCGGCAGGCCTTCCTGGATTGGAAGGCCAGGAAGGACAAGACGCCGTACTGAGGCAGGCTGGACCCTTTTTCCCTCACTTTTCGAACAGCGGCTGGAATTTCCAGCGGGATCCGGAAAAAAGGCCGCGGTCGCTCAGTTTCAGGTCGGGAATGACCAAAAGCGCCATGAACGACAGCGTCATGAACGGGGCGCGCAGCCGGCTGCCGAGGCGCTTGGCGAGGGCGTCCAGTTCCGTGTAGCGGCTGGCCACAGCGCGGCCATCCTCGGCCGCCATGAGCCCGGCGATCCGCAGCGGCAAAACCTCGCGGCGTCCGTTTCCGACCACGCTCACGCCGCCGCGGCGCGCAATGACGAGGTTGACCGCTTCGGCAATTTCCTCGTCCGTCGCGCCGACGGCGACGACGTTGTGCGAATCGTGCGCCACCGACGATGCGAGGGCGCCCGTTTTCAGGCCGAAACCCCGTATGAAGCCGACGGCGGCGGGAGCCCGTGCGGCGTAACGATTGACCACGACGATCTTGAGCAGGTCGCGCGAAGGATCGGCGACCGCCAGGGCTCCGGATATCCTGGCCTTGAGGCGGCGCCCCCGGGTGATCAACTGCCCGTCGAGGGCCTGGATGACGTTCAGCCTTCCGGAGCGGCCAGCCACGGCAAAATCGGCCGCCCGCCTCGCCCGTGCCCGGAATCGATTCACAATCCTGGGCCGGAGGCGCGGAAGCAGGCTCCTTCCGTCCTTTGCGACCAGCCGGCCCGCCAGGTAGGTTCGGCGGACGCGGAACCTGCTCCAGCCGTCGACAACGACGAAATCCGCCGGGTCGCCCTCCCTGAGGAGGCCAACCTTCAAGCCGTAATGCCGGACCGGATTGACCGTCGCGCAGGCGATTGCGTCAAAGCGATCGACGCCCAGGGCGAGAGCTCGCCTGACGTGAAGGTCTATGTGGCCCCGGACCAGAAGGTCCGGATGCAGGTCGTCGCAGCAGAACATGCAGCGGTCCGGGTTGCTCACAAGGAGCGGGGCAAGGGCTTCGAAATTGCGAGCCGCCGAGCCCTCCCGGATGAGGATCTTCATTCCGGCCCGGATCTTGTCCCTCGCCTCGGCGAGCGTGAAGCACTCGTGGTCGGTCGAGATTCCCGCCGCGGCGTAGCTCGCGGCCTCCCGCCCGCGGAGTCCGGGCGCGTGGCCGTCCACCGGCTTTCCCCGCCGCACGGCGGAGGCGATCATCGCCATCAGCGCCGGGTTCCGGCCCAATACGCCGGGGAAATTCATGACCTCGCTCAGATACCCGATCTCGGGCCGGGCAAGGAGCCGCGCAACGGCCCGCGGCCCGAGCCTCGCCCCCGACGTCTCCCGATCCGTCGCGGGAACGCAGGGCGGAGCGCCGAAGCAGAAGTGAAATGGCGTCCGGCGGCTGTCGGCAATCATGTAGTCGACACCGGGCACGCCGAGGACGTTCGCGATCTCGTGCGGATCGGACACCGTGCCGACCGTTCCATGGACGACGGCCCACCTCGCAAACTCGGCGGGCGGAAGCATGGAGCTCTCCACGTGGATGTGCGCGTCGACAAACCCCGGCATGATCAGCCCGGTCCCCCGGGGCCTGGAATCGCGCCGGATCCGGCGGATGATTCCGCCGGAAAACTCCACCGTCCCGGGGAACTCGATCCGGTTCAGGACATCGACCACGCGGCCGGAAACCCGCTGCAATCTCATGCCTGCCGACGGTGGCCTCCCTCCGGCCAAACGCAACATCGACCGGCGAGCTGCGCACTTGCCAATCGTGGGTTGCCGCATAATGGTGGCTCCGTATGCATTTTAAGAACCTTCAACCGGGTTTGACCGCACCGCCTCCCCGCCTCGATGACGACGACGATGACGATGACGAGGAGGAAGTCGAAGCGTCGCGGAAGGAGCACCGCACCCCGGTCTTCCATCTCGTCCAGCGGAAGTTTTTGGCCCAAAGGAAGATATTCCTCTGGGGGGCGGTCTCCGACGAGACGGCCAAGGATATCTGCGAGCGCCTGCTCTATCTCGAGGCGACCGATCCCGGCAAGGACATCACATTTTACGTCAATTCGCCGGGCGGCTCCATCACCGCCGGGATGGCCATATTCGACACGATGCGGCTCATCTCCTCGCCCATCACGGTCGTTGTGACGGGAATGGCGGCTTCGATGGGATCGGTGCTCCTATGCGGGGCCGCAAAGGGCCGGCGGCTCCTCTATCCGCACGCGCGCGTCCTCATCCACCAGCCCTTGATTTCCGGGCGGTTCATCGGTCCGGCCACCGACATCAACATCCAGGCGCAGGAGATGGAAAAACTGCGCGGCGAGTTGAACCAGATCCTTGCCGACGCATCCGGACAGCCCATTGAGAAAATCGCGCACGACAGCGACCGCGATTTTTATCTGAATGCCGCCGAGGCGATCGCCTACGGACTCGCGGACAGCATCGTCAAGAAGATCTAGTCCGTCAGTTTTTTTCGGCGAGGATCCCATCGACGGTCCGGTCTAGATCCCGTTTCCAGGCGGAAGCCTGTTCCGGATCGCGCGCCGCGATGGCGGCCGCCCTTGCGCTCACAAGCCATTGTGCGCGCATTCCGGCGGGCAGGCCCTCGATCGCAAATAGCCGCCTGTAGGCGGCGACGGCGAGGTCCGGACGTCCGCCGGCCGCCAGAAGTTCGGCGGCGTCCCTCGCGAGCGCCCAATGTTGCGAAGGCAGGGCGTCCTTTTTCAGGAGGGAATCGACAATCCGGACCGCCTCGTCCGATGAACCGGACGATTGGAGGCGCACGGCGAGCGCCACGCCGACGGCCAGGCTGGGTTCCCCGGCCAGCGCTCCGCGCAAGGCCGAGACGGCATCCCCCGGTTTCCGGGATGCATCCAGCAGGTTGGCGAGCCTAATGGAGGCATAACCCCCGAGTCCCGAGGGAAGCCGCTCGGGATGCTTCATCTGCTCGCCAAGGGCGGCCGCAAACGGGCGGTAAAGGGGGTCGCCTATGAGGATGCATTGCCAGCTCAATGCCGGCAGGGCGCGGTAGGCCGCATCGCCGAGGGTTTCGCCGCGGGCCAGCCCGCGCATGAGGATGTCCGGCCGGTGCGTGTATTCGAGGAAGGGCTCATAGACGTTGCCCAAGGTCGCCGTCACTCCGAGGGCAACCAGGGGGCCGCACCAGCCCTCGGTCGCGGAATGCAGCGTGCGCGCGGAGTAGCTGTAGATATGGAGAGCTATCGCCCCGGGCGGAAACCGGAATCCGGGAAGCTTGAACGGCCCGTTCAAGTCCGGCGCATACCATCCGAAGTAAAGCGCCGGTGCGTCGAAACGGGCCGTGATCGGAAACGTGTCGGGCGACCGGTCGACCGCCACGTCGAACCCGAGGGCCCCGATCTCATCCGCGGCCGCCGAAAGCCACCGGTCGCCGTTGGGAAACTTTCCGCCCATGTCCACGTAGGCCCGTCCCGCCAGGCCTGCGCGTTCCGCCGCAACGGCACGATCGACAAGCGCGAGCGCCTCCTCCGGGGTCGGGCCGTCGAGGCGTCCCACCTCCACCACCTTCGCCCGGTCAAAATCGCTCGGGTGCTCCTTTCCGAACAGGGGGTTGGGGACGTAGGCGTTGATCGGGTACCCGGTGTCCGCGGCGAGGAGGCTCAGCTCGGAATCCACGGCTCCCGCGTTTGTCCGCAGCTCCGGATGGACGGTCAGCGGCGAATCCGGCGCGCGCAAGGCCGGTTCGTCCCGGATCTTGAGCGGCACTCCGCGGCAGACTACGAGGGCCGCAATGGTGTGGCCGGAAACCGAATATTTCTTCCGCCCCACCGCGTCGGCATCCCCGATTGGGAGGGCGTCGATCCAGCCCCTGCGCACGAGCTCGTCCTGAAGCGGCCCCCAGATTGTGGCGACAAACTCGGGCCACGTGATCTCCTCCTGCTGCGGCATTTCATAGGACAGAATATTCGCCGGCGGCACGCCCCGCACCCGGGCATAGTGTTGCGCGATTGCGACGGAGTCGGGATCGCCGGAATTGGCCAGGATGATCACCCGCGCGGCGGGATTCCGCCCGGGCTCCGCCGCCGGCGATGGCGCCGCGCCGCCGGCCGACGCGAACGCCAGGGCAGCAAGCGCAAAAATTCTGCCACCAAAAGTCTGTGCCATTCCTCCAAACTCAGGCATGGGACGGCGCCCGGGGGCAAGCCTTAGTGCCCCGGTGGGACCTTTAGAATTTCCACTCCGCCCCGCCGTAGATTCCCGTCCCGGGCTGCGGGTAGCCGTTGACCGGCTCATACCGCCGGTCCAGGAGGTTTTCCACCCGGGCCCTCAGGGTCAGGTGCGGGCTCACTTTCCACGCCACGTACGCCCGGACGACCGTGTAACTGGGATCCCTGACCGTGGCGTAGGTGAGCGCGTCGATGTCGGCGCGGCGTCCGACAAAGGCGCCGCCCGCGCCAAGGCTCCATCCCGCGCCAAGGTCCTGCCACAGATCCGCACTCGCGCTGTCCTCGGGGCGCCTCAGCAGCGGCGTGCCATCCGTGACGTCCTCGGCCTGGAGCCAGGTGTAGGCCACCTTGGCTTGGATCGACCCGGCCACGACTGTCTTCACGGAAACTTCAATCCCCTCGGTCCGGGCCTTGTCCAGGTTCATCGGCGTGAAGGGGTAAACATTGAAGTTGTCCTCGATCAGATTGCCATAGTCGGTTCGAAACCACGTCACGCCGGCATAGCCCTGGTTGTTCGGAATGTAGAAATCCAATCCGGCGTCCCATCCGCGCGACTTTTCCGGCTGGAGGTGCGGATTGCCGACGTAGCCCTCGCCCACTCCGTACAGATCCAGAAAACTGGGCGAATCGAAGCCCGTGCCATAGCTCGCCCGGAGCTTGATCGCGTGGTCCGCGGCAAGCGCCGCGAGGGTCGCCCGCCCAGTCGTCGCGCCCCCGAACGTGTCGAAGTCGTCGTGGCGCACCCCGCCGGTCAGATAAATATCCTTGATCGGCGACCACTCGTCCTGGGCGAATACGGCGAAGAGCGTCTGGCGGTTGTCGATGTCGCCAAAGCCGGGGTTGCGGGTCATTTCGTCCTCGGCCGTGAGCCCGGCGGTCAGCTTGTTGTTCCCGGTCATCTGGCCCGTGACCTGCCAGTCGACGACCCCGCGCTCATTCGTGACGACGGTCGTTCCCGACTCGGTCACCGCGGTGTACTGCTGATCCTGGCCGCCGAGGATCAGGTGCGTCGAGAAATTCTCGCTCAGGCGGCCTTCGGCGAATATCGTGCCGAGCCAGTCGCTCTCGCGCTCATGGTCGAACAAATCGTTTGTGTATTCGTCGCCCGGGTCGCCGTAATCTGCAACATATCCCCGGATCGTCGCCCCCACCGAAAGGTCCTTGAAAATCGACCGGTCGAGCCGGAAGGTGAGATCGCCGCTGTCGAACCGGTTGTTCGGACGCTCGTTTTCCGTCTCGCCGCCGCCCGCGGAAACGGCATACGCCCACGGGCCCGAAGCGCCCTGGGCCTCCGCATCGCCCCCGATCGTGCCGAACGATCCCGCTTCCACCTCAACCGATTCGGACGGAGGGCCCGAGCCTTTTTGGGACTTCAGGGAGACGACGCCGCCGACCGCCTCCGCGCCGTAGAGCGTGCCCTGCGGGCCCTGCGCCACCTCCAGGGCGTCGAATGGGCCGAACCGCGCTCCTCCTATGAAGGCCGAGTAGTCCGTGTTGGCATCGTTGATCCGGATGCCGTCGACGAGAAACAGCGTCTGGTTCGAATTGGAACCCCGGAGGAAAAGCGAGGTCGCCGCGCCCGCCTGGCCCGCCGCGAACACCGGGGCGCCCTCGACCTCCGCCAGGGCGTCGGCCACGGTCGAAAGCTGCTGGCGCCCGATATCGGAGGAAAAAACGACGTCCATGTCCGTTCCAACCGTGGAGACGGGCTCGGGCAGCCGGGTTGCCGTGGTGACGACCGGATCGATCTGGATCGGCGCAAATTGGGCCCGGGCGGCCGGAAGGGCCGCGCAGGCCAGGGCCAATGGCACGAGCCGGACCGAAAACCGGGCCGGTGTGGGATGATCATTCATGGGTACTGCTGGGAGGGACGCGCCAAGAGCAGACACCCGAAGTGCCGCCCCCACGCTTCATTTTTGCGATGAAGGTTTTCGCCGCGGCGCGCGCAAACTCGCGTCGGACGGGTGAGACTGCCGGGGCAGGTTTTCGGACTCCGCATTTGTAACTCTTTAGCTGAAACAATGTTCCGACTATTAGAATCTCCTCGCCCCTCGCCTTCACCCCCGAACGGTTCGGGAATTGGCTTTGCCCGGGCTGCCTACAACCCGGTTGGGGTCTGTGATGCGTTACCGCAGCGCAACTGTGGCTGAATTTCACAGCCTTCCCTGGTTTCCGGCGGTGCAAAAGAACGGCAGGCGGTGCGAGGCGAGCAAATGCGGATCGGCGAGGCAAGAACATAATATATCATCATATGCTGATTTGAAGATATGTTGCTTGCCAAATGCCCCCGCTCCTGCTCCTCTTGTCGGCCTGATTCCCGCCATGAAATCCAGCCCCACCGCCGCCACCCGCCCCGCGGAGCCCCCTTCGCTCGAGCCCCTCCGGGAGCTCTTCGAAAACCGGATCGCCGTGCTCGATGGGGCTATGGGCTCGATGATCCAGACCCATGGCTTGGAAGAGGCCGATTTTCGCGGCGCGCGGTTTCGCGACCACCCCCACGACCTGAAGGGGAACAACGACCTGCTCTGCCTCACCCGACCCGACCTCATCGAAGGGATTCATTCGGCTTATTTCGCGGCGGGGGCCGACATGGTCGAGACCAACACCTTCAATTCGACCTCGATCTCCCAATCCGATTACAAGACCGAATCGCTCGTCCCCGAGATCAACGCAGCCGGCGCGCGGCTGGCCCGCCAGGCGGCGTTCAAGGCCGAGAAGGCGGCGCCCGGCCGCCGGTGCTTCGTCGCGGGCGCCCTCGGCCCAACGAATCGCACCCTCTCGCTTTCGCCCGACGTGAGCCGGCCCGACTACCGCGCCGTCACCTGGGACCAGGTTGTGGGCGCCTACGTCGAGCAGGCGCGGGCTCTCCTCGGCGGCGGGGTGGACGCCCTCCTGGTCGAGACGATCTTCGACACCTTGAACGCCAAGGCGGCGCTGTTCGCGATCGAGGAGCTTTTCGATGAGCTTGGCAGGCGGGTCCCCGTCATGATCTCGGTGACCATCACCGACGCCTCGGGCCGGACGCTTTCGGGCCAGACGGTGGAGGCCTTTTATGCAAGCATCGCGCACGTGAGGCCCTTCAGCGTCGGAATCAACTGCGCCCTGGGCGGGCGGGCCATGCGCCCGTACATCGAGGAACTCTCCCGGATCGCCTCCTGCTACGTGACATGCTATCCGAACGCGGGCCTCCCCAACGCATTCGGAGGCTACGACGAGACTCCGGCCGACATGGCCGCCGTCCTGCGCGAATTCGCCGAGAACGGCTGGGTCAACCTGGTCGGCGGCTGCTGCGGGTCGACTCCGGACCACATCGCCGCGATTGCCGCCGCCGTCCGGGGCCTGCCGCCGCGCCGGCCGTCCTCGCAGGATCCGGCCCTTCGCTTGAGCGGCCTCGAGACCCTCTCGGTCGGATGAAGAAGTCCGCCGCCTCGTTTCTCGTCATCGGCGAGCGCACCAATATCACCGGCTCGCCCCGGTTCTCCCGGGCGATCAAGGCCGGAAATTGGGACGAGGCGGTCGCGATCGCGCGCCAGCAGGTCGAGAACGGGGCCAACCTGATCGACGTCAACGTGGACGAGGCGCTGATCGACGGCGAGGCGACGATGGGCAAGTTTCTGCGGCTGATCGCCACCGAGCCGGAGATCGCCCGCGTGCCCGTGATGGTGGATTCCTCGAAGTGGAGCGTCCTCGAGGCGGGCCTGAAGTGCCTCCAGGGCAAGGGCATCGTCAACTCGATCTCGCTCAAGGACGGCGAGGCGGAATTTCTCAGGCGCGCGCGCCTGGTCCGCCGATACGGCGCCGCCGCGGTCGTGATGGCCTTCGATGAGAACGGCCAGGCGTCGGACCGGGATTCAAAGGTGCGCATCTGCACGCGGGCCTACGGGCTCCTCACGGAGAAAATCGGCTTCCCCGCCGAGGAGATCATATTCGATCCCAACATCCTCACGGTCGCGACGGGGATCGAGGAGCACAACAACTACGCCGTCGATTTCTTCGAGGCGACGCGGATGATCAAGGAGACCCTCCCCGGGGCGAAGGTGTCCGGCGGGGTGAGCAACGTCTCCTTCTCGTTCCGGGGGAACAATCCCGTGCGAGAGGCGATGCACACGGCCTTCCTCTACCACGCGATCGAAGCCGGCCTCGACATGGCGATCGTCAACGCCGGCATGCTCGGCGTCTACGAGGAAATTCCGAAGGACCTGCTCGTCCGGATCGAGGACGTTTTGCTGAACCGGCGGGCGGATGCAACCGAGCGCCTGGTCGCATTCGCGGAGGGGCTGAAGCCCGGGGACGGCGCCGCCAAGCCAGGCGGCCGGGGACCCGCCTCCGAGGCGCGGGACCTGGCGGGCGCCTGGCGAACCCTTCCCGTGGAGGAGCGCCTGAGCCACGCGCTCGTCAAGGGAATCGACGCCTTCGTCGAGACCGACGTCGAGGAGGCGCGCCTGAACACGTCCAAATACCCCCGGCCCCTCGCCATAATCGAGGGCCCCCTCATGGACGGGATGCGCGTCGTCGGCGACCTCTTCGGCGCGGGCAAGATGTTCCTTCCCCAGGTCGTCAAGTCGGCCCGCGTCATGAAAAAAGCCGTCGCCCACCTGACCCCGTTCATGGAGGAGGAGAAGCGCCTCCACATCGCGGGCGGCGGCACCGCCCGGCCCAACGGAAGATTCGTGATCGCGACGGTCAAGGGCGACGTCCACGACATCGGCAAGAACATCGTGGGGGTGGTCCTCGCCTGCAACAACTACGACGTCACCGACCTCGGCGTCATGGTGCCGGTCGAGAAGCTTTTCGCCGAAGCCCGCCGAATCGGCGCCGACGTCGTGGGCCTGTCCGGACTGATCACCCCTTCCCTCGACGAGATGGTCCATGTCGCCCGGGAGATGAAGCGCGAGGGCTTCACGGTGCCGCTTCTGATCGGCGGGGCGACGACGAGCGTCGCGCACACCTCCGTGAAGATCGCCCCGGAATACCCCCACGGCGTCGTGCACGTCCTGGACGCCTCCCGCGTCGTCAACGTCGTGAGCGCCCTGCTCTCGCCGGAACAGAAGCCCGCCTTCCTCGCCGAAAATGCGGCGAAGCAGGCCCGCCAGCGCGAGGAGTTCGCGGCGAGGCGGGCGCGCAAGCCCCTCCTTTCCCTGTCCGCGGCCCGGGAGCGGCGGCAAAAGTTCGATTGGGCTAAAATCGACATTCCGAAGCCGGAGTTCCTGGGGCCAAGGGTGTTTTCCGACGTGCCGCTTGGGCAGATCGTGCCCTTCATCGATTGGGGTCCGTTTTTCAGCGCCTGGGAATTAGCCGGCCGCTTTCCCGACATCCTCAAGGACGAGACCGTGGGGGCCGAGGCGACCAGGCTCTACGACGACGCCCGCGCCCTTTTGGACCGCATCGTCCGGGAAAAGCGCTACACGGCAAAGGCCGTCATCGCGTTCTGGCCCTGCAATTCCGTCGGCGACGACATCGAGGTCTATTCCGACGAATCGCGCACTTCCGTGGCCACCGTCTTTCACACCCTGCGCCAGCAGCTTGAAAAGCCCGCGGACCAGTTCAACCACGCGCTTTCGGACTTCATCGCCCCGAGGGAATGCGGGCGGATTGACTACATCGGCGGATTCGCGGTCACGGCCGGGCACGGCGTCGAGGAATTCGCCGCGGAGTTCAGGGCGGCGCACGACGACTATTCGGCGATCATGGCGCAGGCGCTCGGCGACCGCCTCGCCGAGGCGATGGCCGAGAAATTCCACAAGCGCGCGCGCGAGGCATGCGGGTTCGGCCGCACCGAAAACCTGAGCTACGAGGACTTGATCCGCGAACGCTACCGCGGCATCCGCCCCGCCCCCGGCTATCCGGCCTGCCCGGACCACCGGGAAAAGCCCCCTCTTTTCGAGCTCCTTGGCGCGCAGGCCGCCACGGGAATCACGCTGACCGAGAGTTGCGCGATGGCTCCCGCGAGCAGCGTGTCCGGCATGTATCTCAACCACCCGGACTCGAAGTACTTCGGTGTCGGGAAGATCGGACGTGACCAGACCGAGGATTACGCCCGCCGGAAGGGCTGGCCCGTCTCCGAAGCCGAGAAGTGGCTGGGGCCGAATCTCGATTACGATCCGGCCTGAGGCCGGCCATCCGGCGCTCCGCGGAGTTCAGATTGATCCCTCGACCTGGGGCGCGCCGGCCGCCACCTGTTTCGGAAAGTACCTTCGGATCCAGATGAACCACGCGAACGAGGCCACGATGCTTGCCACCATCATCCATTTGTACACGGGCGTCTGAAGAAACTGTGCGGAAGCGGCGGTCGTGTTCTGACCAAGGCCCATCTTCGCGTACCAAGTCTCCAGTCCCCCGCGCCAAAAGGTGAATGCGTTCGAAATGAAGTGGAGACCCTGAAAACAGAGCGCGATCCACCAGGCGCTGAGACGCAGCCGGTAGATCCCCCGGGCGAGGTACAACAGCAGGGCCCCCATCAAGAACATCAGGGCGGCGGAAGCTGCGTGCGGGAGAAAGAAGCCGAATACGGGATAGGCGCGAAAACTGCCCGTCATGCCAAGCAGACAGAGCCCGCCAAAAGCCATCATCAAGCTTGTGGCCAAAACCGGCAACGGACAGCGGTCTGTCCACCGCTCCGCCGGATCGCGCGCCTCGCAGGTGCGCTTCACATGGGGGCTCCGGTAAAAAAGGAAAATCACGCCGGGAATGACGATGAAAAAGGCGAGGATGAAGACCACCATGACGATCTGCGCTACCAAGACCGCTGCGGGCGGCGCGGCGGACTTGCCCGCCTGGGCCATGGCTTCGCCGATATGCGGCAGAACGAAGGCCATTACGACGCAACCGGCCAGCCCGCAGACAAGCGCAACCGCGGACAGGCACAGCAGCAGCGCGCGCGCCCAGCGCCTGGCGAGAATCGAGCCAATTCCGAGCCAGATCAACGAAACGGAAGCCAGTCCGTAGACAACAATGCCGGGCGCGATCGGCGGCGTCGCGGCGGCCGCATGCCCCTGCCGGATCGCCATCGCCCGGCTGAACATCATCAGCGGAATCAGGCATGCGGAAAGAAGGCCGAGCAGAATCTCGAATATTCCGAATATAATCAGGCCGGTTTGACGATTGCGGTATTCAGGGACAATTGGGGGCGTTGTCATGGGGTTGAAGCAAGATTGTCCCGGGCATATAGCGCCCGAGGTGCGGACGTCTCCTGTTAACTCTTTGTTTTAATGTTGTCGAGGGCCTGTTTCTTCGCCTCGACATAACCGTCGAGGCTCGAAATTAGAGGTTCGATGTTTTGCTCCACGACCTTCCACACCTCTCGAAAATCGATTCCGCCATAGTCGTGAGCGATTCGATTTCTCATTCCTCGGATTTCCTTGAATGGCACCTTTGGAAGCGCGCGCTCCGTCGTAGAATTGATCTGACGGGCCGCTTCACCGATGGCGGCGACGCGCATAGCGACGGCATCGCGGAGAATTTCATTCGCCCAAAAGCCATCGGGCGTCACACCGGTGGTGTACCTCTGGATCGCCTTGGCATGCTTTAGGATGTCGTACAGAAAAGCATCCTGCGACCTCGCATCAGGCTTCATAAATCACCCTTCGGTCGTTTTCGATCGAGGCTTTGCGAAATGGATTGTCCATCTCAGCGACTTGCTCGGCTGTCAAAAGATGAACGGGAACCCCGAGGCGGGCGGCCATCTCCTCTTCAATGGAGACAATGCGCAGACCGGGATGCTCGGTGAATCTGGCAATCAGATCCACGTCGCTGCCGCGACGGGCTTCTCCCCGCGCGACGGAGCCGAATATCTCAAGGCGTTCAATGCCTTCGGTTCGGAAGCAGGGTGCAAGCAATCGCGCGATGCTTTGCGGATCGGGAGGAGTCCGGGGGCGCGCCGGCGGTTGCCTCTGCCCGGCCCGCACGGCATTCCAAAACGACGCCGCTTTTGCCCGGTTGGCAGCTGTCTTTGCTGCAGATCGAGCCTTCCCTCCCCTGCGGCTGAAGGTTGAATGAAGCACGATATTAAGCTAAGCGGTTAGCATTACTTAAACAAGCAAATAACGGTGCCTGTCATTGCTTGTTCCTGCTGTGCAATACCTAAGAATAGCCCGTATTGGCGGCCCGGCTCGCGGCGCGGTCCAGGACCTGCTGGATGTGCACGTCCACCTGCCGGAGAAACGCCGGCGCGACCGCGTAGCCGTCGCTCTCGTAGGTGAGTGTCGGCATGCCGAGCCGGAGGCTCAAGGGTCGCAGGATCGCCTCCGCGATCCGGTACGGCAGGCAGTTGAAGGGGCCGATGAGCAGCGTTCCGTCGTAGCCCTCCGATGCGGCCTCGATCCCCTTCCCCACGGAGGGGATCGCCTCTCCGAAGATCGTCGGGGAGACGTGCTCGGCGGCGCGGTCGAAGAGCTCGGCGACATCGTTGTTTCCCGCGACGAGCAGGCCGCTCTCCCTGAACACATCCCGGTAGTACCCCTCGACCCGGCGCTGCGCCTGATAGGCGAGCCAGCTCTGCAGGTACTGCTTTCCGTCCGGCTGAAAGATGCGCGTGCACGCCTTCGCGAACGCGAGGCCTCCCGGCTTCAATCCCCAGGTCGTCGCGGTGCCGGCGATTCCGTCGTAGGCGCCGTAGAGCATGAGGTCGGCGAGATCGACCGGCTTCAGGATGATTCCGCGCGCGGCATAGAGCTCGCGCACACCCTCCATGAAAAACGGGCTGAATCGCGTGAAAAAATCCCCGGTGACGACCACCCGCGGGCACGCCTGCGGGTCGCGCGTGCGCGGGAGCGCCGCGATCCTCCGGACGAGCGACGGCAGCCGGGAATTGAACTCGTCCAGCGAATCGCTCGCGGCCGCGAATCGAAGCCATTCCTTCTGGAAGCGCTTCACCGTGCCCGGGGCTCCGACGACCCGCAGCACGTGATCCAGCTCGACCAGGATGTCGGCGAGAATGACCGCGGGCCCCACGTGCCTGGCCAATGTTTCGGCGGAGAAACCCAGATAGTCGTTCTCCGCCGAGGCGTTCAGAACGAAGATATCCGGCAGCTGCCGCTCGGCTATCAGGCGCTGGAAATAGCCCTCGTAGGCATCGCTCACGCACGGCGCCCCTCCGCGCACGGTGTAATAGCCGACGATCTCGCCCGGCTCCCGCCGTTCATGGATCTGGAGGATCTCCCCGACGCTGATCGGAAGCGGCAGGCACTCCCGGCCCGAGGTGTGCCGCAGCCCGCGGCCAAGCTGCGTGCGGGTGAGCGGCGCCACGCGGCCCGGATGCAGGCCGAGCCAGTGCATCGCCAGGTTCAGAGTCTGGGTGTGATATTGCGAAAAGTTCGGCAGGTACAGCTTCACCCGCGGGTCGGTCAGCGGCACGCGTTCGCCCTTGGAGTCGATCACGATGCCCCCTCCCGCCAGTTGCGCCGGACTGAACGGCCGGCGGCCGGCCGCGGAAACGGCGCCCGTATTGCGGATGATGTCGAGAAAGGCCTCGAGCCGCGTCTGCACGCCGGCATCGGCCGTTGCCGAGTCGATTTCGAGGAAAAGGTACGGCTTTGCGCCGAGCTCGGAGGCCAGCATCGAGTGCGTGAAGGCATCGATCGTGCAGCTGAAATTGCTCACGCACAGCAGGAACAGATTGGGATGCTTCTTCGCCAGCGCCACCGCGTTCATGATCTGGTTCGCGAAATGCCACGCCGTCGGGCCCGCCTCGCCCGGCGCGAGGCAGTCCGCCGGGATCGCCACGATCCCCATGCTGGCGAGCTTGCGGCCGACCGACTGCGAGGCTTCGGGCGCAAAGGCGTTGTAGCTGTGGCCGGCGAGGAGGATGGCCGGCCGGCCGCTCGCGACGGCTTCGGCGAGCGCCTGCCGGCCGAGCTCCTGCATGGCGCGCTCGGTTTCCAGCTGCGCGCCCACCGCCGCAGCCCACGCCGGCTCCGCAACGGACCGCGGCACGCCCAGCTCGCGCACGGCCAGTTCCACGAGCGTCGCGCATCGCTCGTAGCCCTGGGTGAAGTCGAGCAGCGGCGAGAGCAGGCGCATCCGGGGAAACGCCTTCGCCAGGAAATAGGGGCTCGCCTGCGTGATCGGGCACAAAAGCGAGTCGCGGCACGCGTTCGGGTGCGGCATCCGCGTGACGTGCGGAAGGAAGACGAGTTCCACCTTCTTTCGCGCGAGGTCCAGCACGGCGCCGTGGGCGATCTGCGCCGGAAAGCAGAAGCCCGAATTCGATTTCATGTCGCCATCCGAATCGATGCCCGACAGGACTACCTCCATCCCGATTCCGGCGAAGAATCCGGCGTAGAGCGGATGCAGCGAGTGCGTCGTCAGGGCCCGCGGAATCCCGATCCGGCCGGGACCGGAGGGGGAAACGGGGGTCTCGGCGCCAAAGCGGCTCTCAAGATAGGTCCTGGCTTCGGCCATCCTCTCGCCCAGGCGCCAGCGCGTGGATGGGGCGGAAGCCGGCGCCATCCTCGGCGGGGAGGCCAGGGGCGCCCGGAAGACCAGCGCGGCGCGCCTATCGACAAGGTCGGGCGCCAGGGCCCCGCGCGCGCCGCGTTTCCAGGAATGCTCGAAGAGGCTGCAGCGTCCGCCAAACGGGAAGCGCCTCCCCGCCACCTCGAAGCGGTCGATTCCGCAGAACATTCCGCATGCCCTGCACGTGAAGCGCCCCGAGAGCTTCATCTCGGGCCCGGCCAGGGCGGGCAGGCTTGCCGTCCCGCCGGACGCCCCGCCCGCCCGCGCGAGCGCCAATAGCGCCACTCCGAGGGCCCCGAGCAACTCCGGATGGGGCGGAATGACGACGGGGCGGCCCGCGCTGTGCGCGAACGCATGGCCGACGGCCGCGTTCAGGGCGACGCCGCCCTGCAGGAACACCTTTGCGCCGACGGGTCTCGGTCCCTTGACGCGATCGAGGTAATTGCCGGCGATCGAGTAGACGAGGCCCGCGACAATGTCGTCGCGCGAGTGCCCCTGCTGCTGCGCGATGCGGATGTCCGAGTTGATGAAGGCGGCGCAGGTGGTCTTGAACTGGACCGGAGACTTGGCGCCCAGCGCGATGCCGGCGATTTCGCCGACTTCGATGCCGAGATCCCCATGCGCGCTCTCCTCCAGGAAGGAGCCCGTGCCCGCGGAGCAGGCGTTGTTCATCGTGTAGTCGATGGGCACCCCGTTGCGAAGGTGGATGTACTTCGAGTCCTGGCCGCCGATTTCAAAGATCGTGTCGACCCCGGGGTCGTAGTGCGTCGCGCCGGCGGCCTGGGCGGAGATTTCGTTATAAACGTGCTGCGTTCCGATGTAGGCGCCGGTAAGTTCGCGGGCGGAGCCGGTTGCGGCGGCAAGCCCGACCGGCCGGTCGCCGGCCTTTTCCGCCAGGACGCGAAGGCACCTCCGGACGGCGGCGATGGGGTCGCCGTTCGTGCGGGTGTAGTGCGAAGCGACAAGTCCGCGGGTCGCAGGATCGAGAAGGACCGCCTTTGTCGTCGTCGAGCCGGCGTCGATGCCGAGGATCACGGGGCCGGACCCCGGGCAGGCTCCGGCTGGGGGGGCGGCCATCACGCGCACCTGCGCCGCGTAGGCATTGAGCGGCGGGAGCCTGTCGAGGGGGCGCGGCGAAGTCGTCTGCGGCATCCGGTGGACGGGCTCGTCGCGCGTCAGAAGGGCGCAGCCCCAGGCCTCGAACCAAGCGCTTTCCGGCAAAACGATGATCTCCGTTTCGGTACGCTTCCCGCGCAGGGCGGCAAGGACGGCGGCGTTTTGCGCCACTCCGCCTATCAGGAGGACGCGCCGGAGGTCGCCCTGCGCCTTGTCGAGGAGCGCCGCGACCTTCGTCGCCATGCTGTCGTGCAGCGTGCGCAGGATGTCCTCGGGCGAGGCCTCATGCCGGTTGAGCTTGTGGGTGATGTCGGACTTGCAGTGGACCGAGCAGCGCGACGCCAGCGGCACGACCCTGCCGTCAAACGAGCGCCGGATCGCCTCGTCGAGGCTTAGCCCCATCCTGCCGATTTGCTGGACAAGAAATTCGCCGCTGCCGGCCGCGCACTTGTTGTGCGAGAGGACGTTTGTGATCCGCCCGCCGGCGAGGGTGTAGACCAGAAAGGACTCCCCGCCGAGCGAGGCGACCGCGTCGTAGGCTCCGTCGGCCTCGCGCAGGGCCCGCTGGATCGCCGCGACCTCGGTGATGTGGCCGAGGGCCCCGCAGACGCCGAAGTATTCCGCGCCGGCGAATGGCTCCGTGGCGAGCAGCCTTCCGAGAGCCTCGAGCGGCCGTCCCTGGTGCGCGACAATCGCGGCGCTCCGCCCGTCGCCGCTCAGCGCGACCCCCTTGACCGCAAGCGCCCCGATGTTGATTCCGACGACGGACATCCTGGCCTGGAGGCTAGCGGCCCGCGGCAATTGTGCTGTGCGTGCCTTGGCTTTTCGTGGGCACTTCTTGCCCGCCCACCAACCCGCGGCGGACCTGAATCAGCCGATTATTGTCCGGCCCTGCCCCTCGCGAGGACGGCCCATCCGAGAACCGCCAAAGCGGCGCTGGCGAGGACAAACCAGTCGCCGTACTGCACGTAAAAGCTGTCGCGCCCGATCCAGCGCGAGTCGCGCGTGACCGCCACCGTCTCCACCCCACGAAAATACACGGTCCCGTCGTCGTTCTCCATCGGGAGCCGGATTGCCCCGAACTCGTCGATCCAGCCGCTCCATCCGCCGTTTCCGCACCGGAGGACCGGACGCCGGGTCTCGACCGCCCGGAGGACCGAGTGCGCCGCGTGCTGGTAGGCGGCGCCCTCCTCGCCGTACCAGGCGTCGTTTGTCGGAACGAAGAGGACATCCGAGCCCGACCGGACGCTCTCCCTCGCAAGCCGGGGATAGATGTCCTCGAAGCAGATGAGGACCCCGAAGGCCGTGGAACCCGCAGGCAGGCTGACGAGGAGCGGGGAGGCGTCATCCCCGGGCGTGAACCCGTCGGGCCCTATGGGCACGAACTTCGAAATCCACCCCAGGAGGGGCCCGAGGGGAATGTATTCGCCGAACGGCACGAGATGCCGCTTCGCATAGTAATCGTGCTGAAGCCCCAGGTCGGGCGCGACGACAAACGCGGCGTTGTACCAGTCTTCCTTGCTTCCCCTCGTCTCGGTCGCAATGGAGCCGAGAAGGATGGGCGCGCGGGCGCGCGTCGAAAGCGACTGGACAAAACTCTGCATGTTCGGGTCGCCCTTCACCTCAAAGGGGGTCGATGCCTCGGGCCAGAGGATGAGATCGGGGCGGGTGTCGCCCGCCGACAGGGTCAGGCTCCTCAACGTGGAGAGGATTTCCGGGGCCTTTGCGGGATCCCACTTTACGGACTGCGGTATATAGGGCTGCACGAACGCGACCCGGGCGAGCGGCTGTGAAAATGCAGCTCGCGCAAACGGCTGCACCTGCACGAGGAAGACGCACAGGCAGGCCAGCAGGAGAAACACCGCCATCCAGAATTCCTGGCTGCGTTTGCGCAGGAGGCTGAATCCATCCTGAAAGACGGTGGCATCGCCCTCCCGTCCGGCGGCCCCTTCCCTCCCTTCGAAGAACAGCCTGTGGGCGTAGGCTGCAAAGCCCACGTTCATCACCATGAGGACGAAGGAGACCCCTTCCGCCCCGGTGTATGCGGCGATTTGAAGAACGGCCGGCCTCTGCCATTGGCTGGCGGCGAGCGGCAGCCAGGGAAACCCGGTGAGAAGCCAGGTGCGCGTCCACTCGATCACGACCCAGAGCCCGGCCAGCCCGAGCTGGACGCACAGGCGGACCGGCACGGACCGGCTCCACATCCGCGGCATCGCCCACCACGCCGCCAGGTACCAGACCCCCACCCAGGCGCCGATGAACGGCCCCAGGAGAAGAAGCCCCACGACCGTGACATGTCGGAGCCAGCCGAGGAGCAGGATCCAGGCGACGGCCTGCGCGGCAAACAGGGTCCAGGCGAACAGCTTCAGGCGCGGCCGCCGATAGGCCCAGAAAATGGCCGCAGAGGCAAAGACATAGGCGAGCTCCGGAGCCTTGAAGGGCGGAAACGCGCACACCGTCGCCGCGACCGTGCAAATGAACACCGCCCCGGCCCAGGCGGCCTCCTCGTGGCGCAGCCAAAACGGCGTCTTCGGCTCGTAGGGATCCGGAGCAACCGATTCAGGCGCCATGGCAATGCTTGTACTTCTTGCCGCTTCCGCAGGGACAGGGATCGTTGCGTCCCACTTTCGGCATATCCCGGCGCACGGTGACCTTCGGCAATTGAATGTCCGATTCGGGGGCGGGCGGGTTCGCGCCCGGCTTCGGACCGCCCTGGCCTCCGGCGCCGGGCGGAGGCTCGACCTCGGCCGGCGGCGCGTTCTCCGGCCCCATCGTCCGGGCGCTGCGGGCGAGGATGGCGAGCATGTTCTCGAACGACTCGAGATTCGAGGCGCTGCGGAAGAGCCCCGTGCAGATCTGCAGCCGCACGTTGTTCATCAGCTGCTCGAAATAGGTGTAGGCCTCGGACTTGTACTCCACCAGCGGATCCTTCTGCCCGTAGCTGCGCAGCCCGATCGCCTTGCGCAGCTCCTCCATCTCCGTCAGGTGCTCCTGCCAGTGGTGGTCGATCGCGTTGATGACGACATAGCGCTCGACGGCCCCCAGGGCCTCGGGGTTTTCCACGGACTCCTTCACCGAATAGGCCTTCTGGACCCGCTCCAGGATCGTTTTTGTGACGGCCACCGGGTCCTCGCCCTTGAGCTCGTCGGCCTTCAGACCGATCGGGAAGTGGGCGTTGATCCAGCCGACCATGCTGTCGACCGCCGTGGCGTTCGACCCGCCCCTCTGGCCGAAGCCCGCGACCTCCACCCGGGTGGCGATCTCCTCCTCGATCTGGTCGAATATGATTTCCTTCGGGCGCGCTGAAAGGATTGCGCCGTTGCGGATCCCATAGACGACCTCGCGCTGCTGGTTCAGGACGTCGTCGTACTGGAGGAGGCGCTTGCGGATCGCGAAATTCTGCTGCTCGACCTTCTTCTGCGCGGATTCGATCGAACGGTTGAGCCAGGGATGCTCGAGCTCCTCGCCCTCCTGCATGGATCCCTCCATGAGGCGCGAGGCGATGTTGCCCTGGAGAAACCGGCGCATCAGGTCGTCCTCCAGCGAAAGGAAGAACTTGGTCAGGCCCGGGTCGCCCTGGCGCGAGCAGCGCCCGCGCAACTGGCGGTCGATGCGGCGGGACTCGTGGCGCTCGGTTCCGATGACGTACAGGCCGCCCGTCATCCCCCCGGTTTGGGATGCGAGCCCGAGGGCCGCCGCCTCGTCGCCGCCCTCGTCCACCGCGCGCTTCTCGCCCGTGGCCGGCTCGGTGAGGATGTACTGCCGCCCCTTTCCATCCGGCTTGTCCTCCATCGAGATGGAGAAGCGGACACCCGGCCCCAGTTTGATGTCGGTGCCGCGCCCGGCCATGTTGGTTGCGATCGTCACCGAGCCGCGCAGGCCGGCGCGTGAGACGATCTCGGCCTCCTGCTCGTGAAACTTGGCGTTCAGGACGGTGTGGATGATGTTGGCGCGGCGGAGCATCCGGGAGAGCACCTCGGAGGAATCGACGCTTGTCGTGCCGACCAGGACGGGCTGGCCCCGCTTGTTCGCCGTCTCGATCTCGCGGACGACGGCGTTGTACTTGTCCCTGCGGGTCTTGAAAATCGAGTCGTTCTTGTCGAGCCGGATGCAGGGCTTGTTGGTCGGCACCACCTGCACCGCCAGCCTGTAGATCTCGTTGAATTCGGTCGCCTCCGTTTCGGCCGTGCCCGTCATGCCCGAGAGCTTCTCGTACATCCGGAAATAGTTCTGGATCGTGATCGTCGCATACGTGCGGGTCTCGCGCTCGATCGCGACATTCTCCTTGGCCTCCACGGCCTGGTGCAGTCCATCCGACCAGCGGCGCCCCGGCATCACCCGGCCCGTGTTCTCGTCTACGATCAGCACCTTGCTGTCCGGCGGCGGAGTGACGACGTATTCGACGTCGCGCTCGTAAAGCGTGTACGCGCGCAGGAGCTGCGAGATCGTGTGGATCTCCTCGGAGATTTCGGCGAAGCGCTGCTGCGCGGCGAGCTTCTTCGCCTCGCGCTGCTCGGGGGTGAACGAGGCGTCCTTTTCCAGGTCGGAGAATTCCGTCGCGAGGTCGGGCAGGACGAAGGCGTCCGGATTGTCGGGGCGCAGCTTGGTGCGGCCGATCTCGCTCAAGTCCGCCTGGTGCTGGCGCTCGTCGATCACGAAGTACAGCTGCTCCTTGAGCTTGTAGGCCTCGTCCTTGTTGAGGTCGGAATTGATCTCGGTCTCCATCTTGTCCAGGAGCTTGCGCCACTCAGCGGTCTCCATCAGGCGCAGGAGCTGCTTGTTCTTCGGGCTGCCCATCTTGACCTGGAGGAGCATGCGCAGGGCCCGGTCCCTGTCGTCGTGGGAGAGGTCCTGTTTTTCCAGGATTTCCTTGGCCTCGCCGGCCAGCTTGTTGCAAAGCCGCATCTGGTCCGAGACCAGCTGGTCGATGCCGGGCTTGAGCCTCGTGAAGGGCTGCTCCCGCTCGATCGGAGCCGGGCCGGATATGATGAGCGGCGTGCGCGCCTCGTCGATGAGGATCGAATCGACCTCGTCCACGATGCAGTACCAATGGTCGCGCTGGACCTGGTCCTCCCTGCGGGTGGCCATGCCGTTGTCGCGCAGGTAGTCGAAGCCGAACTCGCTCGCCGTGCCGTACGTGATGTGCCTCCCGTACATTTCGCGGCGCAGGGTGGACACCATTTGCTGCTGGATGCACCCGACGGTCATTCCAAGAAATCCGTACAGATGGCCCATCCACTCGGAGTCGCGGCGGGCCAGGTAGTCGTTGACGGTGACGAGCTGGGTGTTTCGCCCGTTCAGGGCATTGAGGTAAAGGGGAAGGGTCGCCACCAGGGTCTTGCCTTCGCCGGTCGCCATCTCGGCGATCTTGCCCTGGTGAAGCGCGATTCCGCCGATCAGCTGGACGTCGAAGTGGATCATGTCCCAGGTCAGCTCGTGCTCGCAAACGACGATCGTCCGGCCGAACAGCCTGCGGGCCGCATTCTTCACCGCGGCAAACGCCTCCGGAAGGATCTGGTCCAGGGTCTCGCCCGCCTTCAGCCGCGCCATGAACTCGTCGGTTTTCGCGCGGAGCTGCTCGTCGGTCAGGGACTGGTACGAAAGTTCTATCTCATTGATGCGTGAAACGATAGGCGCGCACGCGATGAGGAATTTCCTGTAGTGCCTGCCGGCGAGGCGCTTGAACAAAAAGGAGAGCATGAAAGGCAAGGGATAGGCGGCCCGGTCCGGGTTGGCAAATGGCAAATAAGCGCGGTTGCGCGGCGCCCGGTTGACGTGGACATACCGGCCCCCGTCAGGTGCCGCCAATCCGCGGCATTCTCAAAGCATCCCGCGAAAGTAGGCCACCGTCCGCTTAAGGCCCTCTTCCAGCGGCACCTTTGGCTCCCACTTCAGCAGCTGCCGCGCGAGGGTGATGTCGGGCTGGCGCTGCTTTGGATCGTCAGATGGAAGGGGCTTGTGGACGAGCTTGCTGCGCCCGCCGACGAGCTTGAGGGTCAGCTCGGCCAGCTCCAGGATCGTGAACTCCCCGGGATTGCCCAGGTTCATGGGCCCGACGGATTTCGTCTGGTCCATGAATCCGACGATGCCCTCGATCAGGTCGTCGACATAGCAGAACGAGCGCGTCTGGCTCCCGTCGCCATAAATGGTGATGTCCTCGCCGCGCAGCGCCTGGACGATGAAATTCGAGACGACCCGCCCGTCGGCCTCGTGCATCCTGGGACCGTAGGTGTTGAAGATCCGGACAACCCGGATATCGACCTTGTTTTCCCGGTGGTAGTCGAAGAACAGGGTCTCCGCACACCGCTTGCCTTCGTCGTAGCACGAGCGCTTCCCGGTCGGATTCACATAGCCCCAGTAGGTCTCCGGCTGGGGGTGCACCTGGGGATCGCCATAGACCTCGCTCGTGCTCGCCTGGAGCACCCGGGCGCGCACGCGCTTGGCGAGGCCCAGGCAGTTGATGGCGCCCATGACCGATGTCTTCACCGTCTTGATCGGGTTGTACTGGTAGTGCGGGGGCGAGGCCGGGCAGGCCAGGTTGAAAATGCGGTCCACTTCAAACTTGAAGGGATCGATGACATCGTGGCGCACGATTTCGACCAGGGGGTTGTCAACCAGGTGGGCGATATTCTGCTTTCGGCCCGTGAAAAAGTTGTCGAGGCAGACGACTTCGTTCCCTTCCTTGATCAGGCGGTCGCAAAGGTGGGAGCCCAGGAATCCGGCTCCGCCTGTGACGAGGATGCGCATGGTGGCCATAATGAAAGGGAAAGGCGCGGGGTTGGCGAGCCTGGCTTGGGCCTACGCTGTCCCGGCCTCGTAGCGGCCGATCCAGGCCCGGTGCCAGGGTGCGTAGTCGCCGGCCTCGATGTGAGTGCGGGCCTGGGCCATGAGGTCCAGGAAGAAGTGGAGGTTGTGGATCGTCAGAAGGGTGCCTCCCAGCATCTCGCCGGCCGCCGTGAGGTGGCGAAGGTAGGCGCGGGAGAAGTTCCGGCACGTATAGTTGTCCAGGCCCTCGACAATCGGGCGAGGGTCGTCCCGGAAGCGTTCGTTTCGCAGGTTGATCGGGCCGTCGGGGGTGAAGACCAGGCCGTTCCGGGCGACGCGGGTCGGCATGACGCAGTCAAACATGTCCACGCCCAGGGCGATCATCTTGAGGATTTGGGGCGGCGTCCCGAGGCCCATCGTGTACCGCGGGCGGCCGGCGGGAAGAAAGGGCGCCGTTGCGGCGACTTGTTTCAGCATCTCCGCCTCAGGCTCGCCCACGCTCACCCCGCCGATCGCATAGCCCGGGAAGTCCAGCGCGGACAGGGACTCCGCCGCCTCGCGGCGCAGGTCGTCAAATGTCGAGCCCTGGACGATCGCAAAGAGCTGGCGCCCGGAGGCAAGGAAGCCGGAATCCTCGGCGATCCGCCTGCACTGCTCCGCCCACCTGCGGCTGCGCGCGACGGCGGACTCGCAAGCCTCGCGCGTGCAGGGCCAGGGAGGGCACTCGTCGAGAACCATGGCGATGTCGGAGCCCAGGTTTGCCTGGATCGCCATGACTTCCCTGGGCCCGAGGAAAAGCTTTGATCCGTCCAGGTGGGAGGAGAACGCGACGCCGTCGTCGCGAATGTCGCGAAGTTTCGCCAGGCTGAAGACCTGGAAGCCCCCGCTGTCGGTGAGGATCGCACCCTCCCACCCCATGAACCGGTGCAGCCCGCCCAGGTCGCGGATGAGTTCGCTGCCGGGACGCAGGTTGAGGTGGTAGGTGTTGCCGAGAACAATCCGGGCGCCGATCTCGCGCAAGTGGTCCGGAGTCACCGCCTTGACCGTGCCCTGGGTCCCGACGGGCATGAAGACGGGGGTGTCGACGGCGCCGTGCAGCGTGTTCAGCCTGCCTCGGCGGGCTGCCGTCGCGGAGTCGGTCTTTAGGAGTTGAAATGGGGACGGCACCGCCAGCGAGGCAAAGACTTGCGGCGTAGTTCCGCAACCCGGAACGCGGGGCAGCCCCGCCACTTTTCTATTGCATGCCTCCTATTGGTAGGGCACCGATACCGAAGCCGATGACCATCCACCCCAAAGTTGAGCGCTCGATACAAGCCAACCCGTGGATCCTCATTTCACGTGATGCTTCCTCCATGCGCGGTACCGACGCCCATTGCGAAGCAAGACCGGCAGGCAATAGGTCGAATCCAATCTAACAAAGCCGAACAAAGATTTTTGACCCTGCTTGCCGAAAGGCGGGCAGGGTTTTTTTCGTTCATGACTACAACCCCCACCCTGCGCACAAGTCTCCGCGCGCTGCCGCCCGCGGCATGGATTCTTTTTGCCGGAACCTTCCTCAACAAGTTCGGGAGCTTCGTCGTGCCGTTCCTCGCGCTTTATCTGACCCGGAAGGGGTATTCCATGGGACAGGCCGCGACCGCCATAGGCGCCTACGGCGTCGGAAACATGATTGCGACATTGCTCGGCGGAATCCTGGCGGATGGGATCGGCCGCCGGAAGACCATCGTCCTGTCGATGTTCTCGGGTGCTGGAGCCATGATGCTCCTATCCCAAGCCGCGGGCTTTCCGCAAATCCTCGCCCTGGCGGCGCTGGCCGGACTGACGGGGGAGCTCTACCGTCCGGCCAGCAGCGCCCTGCTCGCCGACCTGGTTCCGGCCGGCAACCGCGTGCCGGCCTATTCGGCCTATCGCCTCGCCATCAACGCGGGATGGGCCTTCGGTCCGGCGACGGCCGGATTCATCGCCGGGCACAGTTATTTCTGGCTGTTCGCCTGCGACGCGGCGACCTCGGCGCTTTTCGGAGCGGTGGCCTTTTTCGCGCTGCCCGAAACCGCCCGCCATCCGTCGGGCAACTCCAGCTTCACCAGCGCCAACCGGGCCTTGCTGAAGGACAAGAGGCTCCACCGCGTCCTGCTGGCATCCTTTGGAGTGGCGCTGGTCTTTTTCCAGATGATCTCGACCTACGGGATCGCAGTGATCCACCTCGGCTTCTCCCCGAAAATCTACGGCGCGCTAATCTCCCTGAACGGCGCCTTGATTGTTCTGTTCGAGCTTCCCCTCACGACCGTGACGCGGCGGTATCCGGCCAAGAGCATGATGGCCCTGGGATTTCTCCTGTCCGGCCTCGGCTTTGCAGCCAACGCGCTTGCGACCGCCATCCCGGCCCTGGCGGCCTGCGTGGTGGTATTCACCCTGGGTGAAATGTGCGCAATGCCGGTCGCATCGGCCTACGTGGCGGAGCTGGCCCCGCCAAACCTGAGGGGCCGATACATGGGGACGTACGGGCTCACATGGACCCTGGCGCAGGTCGTGGCGCCCGCGATGGGCATGCGGTTGTTTGCGGCAAGTCCGGCCGCATTCTGGATCTCGGGAGGAGTGCTGGGCGTCGCCTCGGCGATGATTGCGCTGGAATGGCGTGCGCGCTTCCAGGGAACCGCCAAGGCATGCCCGGTGGCCGAATAGGTACCCCGCCGCCGCTTTTTCCGCGACCTTGACCCTCGCCCGCTCCCCGGCTACAGGTGCATCGTGCTCCTGGTCATCGACAACTACGACTCGTTCACCTACAATCTGGTCCAGTATTTCGGCCAGTTGGGGGTTGAACAACGGGTATTCCGAAACGACGGGATCAACCCCAAGGAGGCGCTGGAGATGAACCCGGACCGGGTGCTGCTCTCGCCGGGGCCCTGCTCGCCGAAGGAGGCCGGAGCGACCCTTGAAATCATCCGCGCATTTGCCGGCAGGAAGCCGATCTTCGGCGTTTGCCTCGGGCACCAGGCCATCGGCTACTATTTCGGAGGAAAGGTCGTCCGCGCAGACAGGCTCATGCACGGCAAGCTGTCCCCCATCCTCCACAATAACACCGACTTGTTTCGCGGGATGCCGAACGGCTTTCAGGCGACCCGCTATCATTCGCTTCTCGTGGAGCGATCGAGCTTTCCCGCCGAACTGGAGATCACGGCCGAGACGGCCGAGGGCGAGATCATGGGCCTACGGCACCGGAGCCTTCCCATCTGGGGCGTTCAGTTCCATCCCGAGTCGATCGCAACCGAGGGCGGGATGAGGATCCTGCAGAACTTCCTCGAGCTGAATTGAGGCCATGCGCTGTCCCAAGTGCACTTCCCTGGACGACAAGGTGATCGATTCCCGGATCGCCAGGGATGGGAATACCATCCGGCGCAGGCGCGAGTGCCTGGAGTGCGGTCATCGCTTCACGACGACCGAGACGCTCGTCCTGGATGGAATGGTCGTCATCAAGCGGGACGGCCGGCGGGAGGAATTTGACCGCGAGAAGCTCGTTCGCGCCGTCCGGGCCGCATGCCACAAGCGGCCCGTCGATTCGGAGCAGATCGCGATGCTTGTGGAGGATGTCATCGACGCCCTGGGGGCCCAGTTCGAGAGCGAAATCCCGTCCCGGGCGATCGGCGAGGGCGTGATGCAGCGCCTGCGCAATGTCGACCCGGTGGCGTATGTGCGCTATGCAAGCGCCTACAGGGAATTCCGGGACGCGTCGGGCGCCGCGCGCGGCGCCGGCGCGCCGCCAAAGACCCGGCCGAACCCGAGGTGAGCAGGTGAAGCCGGACGGCCCACCCTCCAGCGACGAGCTGCGCCGCCTCCATTTCATCAACGCCCTTTTCGCGCATGTCACGGGGCACGATCTCTATCTCGCCCACCAGATAAAGACGGGGATCGCATTCAGCCTGGGCGAACTCGAGAGGCAGGCGGCCGAGCACCCGGAATTTGCCGCAAAGTTCGACGCGGCCTTCAACGCGGCCGCGGCGCGGCTCCTCGAGAAGTTCTGCGTCCAAAGCCCCGCCCACGGCTTCTTCCATTGGGACGCGGCGAGAACCCTGCATTCCGCGACGCCCCTGTTCGCACGGGCTGAAATCATGACCGGACTCAAGCATCTGGCGGCGTACCGCGAGTCCACCCTCCTCGTCACGAACCTGCGCCCCGCCATCCTGCCGCCCGACCGGAGGGCCACGCCGCGGCGCAAGAAGGAGTATGACGAAATCCTGGGCTACATCGGGGAGCTTGCGGCGGCGCGGACTACGCGCCATGCCGATTTGCAGATTCTCTTCCTGTAGCCGAAAGAGCGGACCCTCAATCCCCACCAATATGGCCAAAACCCTTTTCCAGCGGATCGTCGACCGGGAGATTCCCTCAAAGATCGAGCACGAGGACGAGCATTGCATCGTCATTCACGATATCGGGCCCCAGGCGCCGGTTCATCTTCTTATCATTCCGAAGAAACCCATCGCGAGCGTGGGAGCCGCCCAGGAGGGCGACCAGGCGCTGCTCGGACACCTCCTGCTCACGGCCGCGGCGGTCGCAAAAAAGCTCAACCTGGGGAACGGTTACCGCCTTGTGATCAACACCGGGCCGGACGCCTGCGAAAGCGTGCCCCATCTCCACATTCACCTCCTCGCCAAGCGCCAGATGAAGTGGCCGCCGGGATAGCGGCCCAAACAGCCCTTGGCGGTTTTCCATCCTGCCAGGTCGCGGGCCGCCACTCGGCTGCTGCGGCCTATTGCGTCGCCAGGTCGCCTTCCACCCGGATAATCTGCAGGCTCTGCGATAGGAAATTTGTGAGAAACAGCGTCCGCCCGTCGGGAGAAAGCCTCAATTCACGGGGAAACGCTCCGCATCGAATGCTTCCCAGCACCGCTTTTGCGCCCTCCGACACGCGATCAACATCGATGACCGACAGCGTTGAAACCGAGCCGCGCGTTGCCTCAAACCGATCGGAGTTTCCGACCACCAGCTTTCGGCCGCCGTCAACCAAGGCGATCGGCACGGGCGAGGATCCGACCGGCACTCTCGCCACTCGTGCGTGCTCCGGATCGGAACGCAGCTTCTCCGTATCGAAAACCAAGACTGAATTGCTGTTTCTGGCCGTTACGAAAAGGCGGTCTCCGGAAGACGAGAGGGCGAGCCGCACCGGACTGCCGCCCGCGGGCACCCTCGCAACAACCGAGTGCCCGGGGTCGCTCCTCGCCTTCGTCATGTCGACCACGAGCACCGCTCCTTCAGGCACCAGGCCCCCGGACATCGAGCCTTCGGGCTTCAACACCGCGGGCCAACCCCAGGCCCTGGGCGCGATCTCGCTTGTCGTGTACAGCCAGCGTTCGTCCGGAGAAAATGTCAGGGCGATGGGAGCGTCGCCGACGGGAATTTTCCCAATAATCGCCGTGGCATCGGATCCGCCGGCGCGGACCTTCTCCAGGTTGACCACCATGATCGCCGCGGCGCGCTCCTCGCTGACCAACAAAGTCCGATCGTCGGAGGTTACGTTCACATAGATATTTCCGGCGCCGCCGCGAAAGGATTGCAGTATGGGATTCCGGGTCCCCCGCGTCATCCGATCCACATCGGCGATCATGAGAGTGTCGGACGCGGCGGCGATCAACACCTTCCCGTCGTGTGTGAGCACCATTTCGGTGGCAGGCGCCGGCATCGGGACCTCACGGACCAGCCTCCAACGATCCCCGGCGGCGCCCAGCACGGCGATTCCCATCGGCATTCGGTTGCGGAGGCCTGCCAGCGACACGAACACACATTTCTGGTCGGGAGTCATGACCACCCCGAATGGAGGCCCGGGAAGGTTGACCATGTAAGACGATGGAGGGGTCCACGCCTGCGCCGCCGGGCCGAAGCCGGATGCAAATGCTCCGATTGCCAGGCCAAGCCTTGGGATCGCGGAGATCCGCAATTGAGTGCCGCAATTCACCTCTGTAGTTCTCATTGGATCTCCCCTTTTTGGAGGCTCCCCGCCAGTGATCAAATGTCGGGTTGTGGATCCTTGCGGCCGCCGGGGACGTTGCAAGCGCACATTGTCTGATCGGTTTGCGTTGCATGACCGAGCGTGACGCCCCGTTCGAGAAGGGTCGCCGCGGTGAATGTTGGCTCATGCGACCACCCTCTCGTAGGCGCCGTCCACCCGCTTGGAAACCAGCCGCTTCAATTCGAGCATCATAAGACCCGCGGAGAGCCTTGGTGAGGCCAGGCCCGAGCGCTCGCCGATCGCGTCAGGCGTCAGAATTCCGCCTCCGCCCAGGCACTCCAGGATCAGCCGTTCCTCCTCAGCGAGGCCCGCGGGCGCCACCGGCTCCTTGGGCCCTGGTCTCGAGGTGGAAAGCGCCGGTCGGAAGCCCTTCAGGTAGCTCAATTCCGAAAGGATGTCGTCCACCCCCGTCAGGAGGGTCGCCCCGTCACGGATCAATTGATGGCATCCGGCGCTCGTCGGCTGGTCGATCCGGCCGGGAATGGCAAAGACCGTCCGGCCCTGTTCGGCCGCAAATCGGGCGGTGATCATGGCGCCGCCATCGACGTCGCTCTCGACCACGACGACCGCCTCGGAAAGTCCCGATACGATCCGGTTGCGCATTGGAAAGGTCTGGCGGTCGGGGGGCCGTCCAAATGGAAACTCGGACAGCACGGCCCCGGCGCGGACGATCCTGCCGCAGAGATCGAAATTCTCGGGGGGATAAACCGTGTCGATGCCGGTGCCAAGGACCGCCACGGTCCGCCCGCCTGCTGCAAGGGCGCCCTCGTGCGCCGCGGTGTCGATTCCCCGGGCCAGCCCGCTGACAACACAGAAGCCCATCCCCGCAAGTTCGGATCCCAGGCGCTTGGCGACGCTCATTCCGTAAAGGGTCGTTCGCCGGCTGCCGATCACGGCGATGCACGAATCCTTTAGGTTGCAGGCTCCCTTCCTGTAGAGACCGATCGGAGGGTCGTGAATCTCCCGCAATAGCCGTGGATACCCCTCGTCTTCCCGGATTATGAAGCTTGTGCCGCTCAAGGCCAGGTTCCGCTCCTCCTTCGCGAGGTCGAACTGCGTGCGCCAATCGGATACTGCGCGCGCCGCCTCCGGTCGGATGCCCTCGACAGAAGCAAGACGCCGCGGCTCCGCCCTGAGAATCGCCCTGGGATTGCCGCCAAATGCAGCCAACAGCCGGTTCAAGGCCACGGGGCCGATTCCCGGAAGGGCGTTGAGAATCAAATAGGCCTGTCGATCGGTGAGTTTCGTGCCTTTACTATAGCTCGCCCATGAGGACCGACGGCAGATGCTCGATGAGCTCGGTCACCCGCGCCGACGTCTGGCCATGGGCCCTTGCGAGCGAATCCGCCGCCAGCCCGTGCCAAACCACCCCTTGGCATGCGGCAAGTAGCTGATTTCCTGGAGATTGCGCAAGCAAACCACCCGTCAGGCCCGAAAGAACATCGCCGCTTCCACCCCTCGAAAGGACCGGGCCGCCAAAGAAGCTGTGGTAGACGGGCGACGCCGCCGAGGCTATTCGGGTCACCGGGCCCTTGAGGACCACGGTTGCTCCGGTCTCGGAACGAAAGGCCTTGAAGTCGGCGCCCCGCGCGATGCGGGCAAATTCGCCGGCGTGGGGCGTTACGATGATCGGCACCCGGGCTTCGCGCACGATATCCGGCTGCAGGGCATCGGCGTCGAGGACGAGCGGCATCGGTGCGGATTTCACGATTTGCCGGAGGATTTCGTGCGTGGATGGTTCCCGGCCCATGCCGGGACCCGCGAGCAGGGCCGATGCGCGGCCCCAAAGCTGCGTCAGGAGCGGAAGGCCGTCGGCGGTCAGGCCCGCCCCGAAATCCCCGGGCCAGCCCACCCACATGGCTTCGGGGGCTCGCGCCGCGAAGGAGGGCACCAGCGATTGCGGCACGAAGGCGGTCAGTAGTCCGACGCCGCTTTTCAGGGCGGCGAGAACGGACATGAGGACGGAGCCGGGATAGCCATGGAAGCCGCCGATCACAAAGAGGTGGCCGTAGGCGCGTTTGTCGGTCTGCGAAGGCCTGAGACGCCGCAGCGGCGCAAGAACCCCCGGGATCAGAACCCGGTCTCCATCTGCGGGCTTGCCCGGCAAACCGGCCGCGGGAACCTCCTCCTCGGACTCGAAAAAGCCGAGATCGAGATACCGGAGCCGCCCGGCGTTCGCGCACTTGAGGAGCTGCGACTTCACGATGCCTGTCGCGTAGGTGAAGTCGGCCCGAAACGCGCCGGCTTCGTTCAGCCCGCTCGGCAGGTCGACCGCGGCGCGGAAGCGCACGCTCAACTCATTTGCCTGGCGGAGGAGGGAGGCGGTGTCGTCAGAAAGAGGCGGGCGGAACTGATAGCCAAAGACGCCGTCCAGGCTCAGGTCATAGCGGCGGTTCGCCCCAAAAAAGGCCTTGGCGCCGTCAACACTCCCTCCCGAGCCCGGATTCACCCGGCCGCCCGCCGCCTCCAGGAGTTCGCGCCAGGCCCGTTGAGCGAGGGGCCGAAGGGACCGCTCTCCGAAAGCGAACACCACGTCGGCTGCGGCGCCGGGCAGCTTTTCCATAATTGCGCGGGCCGCGATCATGGCATCCCCGGCATTGTGGCCCTTTCCGGCAAGGACAAGGATGCGGGGCGCCCCGGACAACCCCCCGATTTCCGCAAAATCGCGAAGCACCGCCGCGGCGACCGCCCGCCCGGCGTCCCGCATCGCGCCCCATTCCGCGGTTTCGCTCCCCGCAAAAAGCTCCTTTTCGAAGACTCCGGCCTCTTCGGAGGGCAGTATGGGGTGGCTCGCGGGATTCATTGCCGGCAAACAACAACTAGTGCGAATCGTGGGAGGTCTGGTTTTTGATCGTGTCCTGAAGGGCGCGCCAGTCTTCCTCGTTCTTCTCCCCCAGCCACTCGGCCCGCTGGTCGGCCGTTTCCGTAAAGCGAAGCGGGCTGTCCGGCTTCACGCCATGGGTCAGCACCGGATGGGTGAGTTTGGGAATGGACCGGAAAAAGTAGCCCTCGGGGGTGCGCAACACCTCAAAACAGTCCGCGAAACTGTCGGATTCGGAGTTCCATAGCGCTACCTGGGTCGTGTCATGGTCCCATACCGCGTCCTGTCCGTACGCGTCAAACACGGCCTCGATGGTCGATATGCGGGGCGGCGTGAGCGGCACTTTTTTGCCGGGTGGCTCGGCCAAGGATGGCGGCGGTGGAACCGCCGCGGCGGGCTCCTCCGTTTCATGGTGCGGAAGGGCAAGGACGAAGAGCGCGCCGAGCAGGAAGCCGACCATCGCCCACGACGGCGCCTGCGACGGCTTGTCGGAGGATGGCGGGGGCGGAGCCGGTGTTTCCTCTTCCATGAATCCCAATCCTTTCAACCGATCAATGATTGCGTCCGGGACGTGACGCAAGAAGGCAATGCGCAGGTCCGCCTAGGCGCGCACCAGGGCGGCCACGGCCATCGCGAAAGTGTCGGTGTGCGAAAGGCTGACGATCACACGGGTCGCGCCAAGCTGGCGCAAAAGCGCCTCCCCTTTGTCGTCCAGGCGCACGAGCGGCTCCTGGCGCGCGCCGTGATGGATCGAGGCCGATTTCCAGCCCAGTTGCGCGCCGATTCCCGTCGTGAAGCACTTCGACACGGCCTCCTTGGCGGCAAAGCGCGCGGCGAGGTGCGGATACGGGCGCGCCATGCCAAAGCAGTACGCCCGTTCCTCGTCGGTGAAAATGCGCTGGAGGAACCGCTCGCCCTGGCGCTCGACAACCCCCTTTACGCGCGCCACCTCGATCACGTCGCAGCCGAGGCCGAGCAGAATTCCGCCGGGGGGCAGGCTGAACGTCATGGGTTCATCCGCGCCTTCATCTCGCGGACGGCTTCCTCAAAGCCCGTGAACAGCGCCCGGCTGATGATGCTGTGGCCGATGTTCAGTTCGCGCAGGTGGGGAAGCGTCCGCACCTCGGAAATGTTGACGTAGCTGATTCCGTGGCCCGCGTTGACCGCGAGTCCCATCTCATGCGCGCGGACGGCGCCCAGGCGCAGCCTCTGGAATTCCGCCGCGCGGCGGGAAGCGTGGTAGGCGTTCGCGTAGGCGCCGGTGTGCAACTCGACCCAGGGGGCGCCAAGCTTCGCGGAGAGCTCGATCTGGGCCTCCTCGGGGTCGATGAAGAGGCTCGTCTTTATGCCGGCGGAGTTCATGGCCTCCACGCATGCGCGCACCCGGTCGCGGTTCTCCTTCACGTCGAGCCCGCCCTCGGTCGTCACCTCCTCGCGGTTTTCCGGGACGATGCAAACGGAGTCGGGCCGCAGCTTCACGGCAAACTCGACCATCGCCGGCGTGCAGCTCATTTCGAGGTTCAGCCGCGTCGCCAGTTCGTCCCGCAGGCGCCAGACATCGCGCTCCTGGATGTGGCGCAGGTCCCCGCGCAGGTGGACGGTGATCCCGTCCGCCCCGGCCCGCTCGGCCAAAAGCGCCAGCGCCACCGGATCGGGCTCAACGGCCCCGCCCGCCGGGGCCGCGTTCCGATAGCGGGCCTGCCGGAGCGTGGCGCAGTGGTCGATGTTTACCCCGAGCAGGATCACGGCCGCTTTGCCATCGGCACATACTCGCGCCTGGTGGGACCGACGTAAATCTGGCGCGGGCGGTAGATCCGCCCCTTCGGATTGGCGGCGACCTCCCGCCAGTTGGCGATCCAGCCGGGCGTGCGACCGATGGCAAAAATGACGGTGAACATGCTCTTCGGAATCCCGAGGGCGCGCATGATCAGCCCGCTGTAGAAATCGACGTTCGGATACAGCTTTCGGGAGATGAAATACTCGTCCTTGAGCGCGGTCTCATCGAGCTTCTTGGCGATGTCGAGCAGGGGGTCGTTAATCCCGAGCTTTTCCAAAAGCTCGTCGCAGGCCTTGCCTATGATCTTCGCCCGCGGGTCGAAATTCCTATACACCGCGTGGCCAAACCCCATCAGCCGGTTGCTCTTGTTTCCGGATTTCGCGGCCTCGATGAAGCGCGTGCCGTCGTCCCCTTCGTCGTGGATGCTCTGGAGCATGTTCAGGACGGCGCTGTTCGCGCCTCCGTGCAGGGGACCCGACAGTGCGCAGATTCCGGCCGATACGGACGTAAAGAGATTCGCCGCGCTCGAGGCGACCATGCGCACGGTGGAGGTGGAGCAGTTCTGCTCGTGATCCGCGTGGAGGAGCAAAAGCAGGTTGAGGGCGCGCGAGACCTCCGGAACCGGCACGTACTCCTTGTACGGCTCCGTGAACATCATGTGCAGGAAGTTGTCGACGTACGGAAGATCCTTCGGGAACACGTACGGCAGGCCGTTGATATAGCGGTAGATCATCGCGCCTATCGTGCGGACCTTGGAAATCGCCATCACCGCGGCGAGGTCGAACGAAGCCAGGTCCTTGGTGAAATCGTTCGCCGCCAGTTCGGGATAGTACGCCGCAAGCGAGGCGAAGATCGAGGAGAGCATCGCCATCGGCGGGGCATCCTTCGGGTAGCCCTCGAATATGCGCTGCATCTGCGTCTCGATGGCCGAGTGCGCCCTCAACCGCATTCCGAAGTCCTTCCGCTGCGCGGCGTTCGGCAGCTCCCCGTAAATGATCAGGTACGCCATCTCGATGAAATTGCTGTGCTCCGCCAGCTGCTCGATCGGGTAGCCGCGCGTGCGCAGGACGCCCTTGTCCCCATCCAAATAGGTGATGGCGCTCTCGCACGAACCCGTGTTTCCGTAACCCTGGTCGTAACAGATGAAGCCCGTGTCGGCGCGCAGCTTGCGCGTGTCGACCGCCAGTTCGCCTTCGGTTCCAACAAGCACCGGAAGGGGAAGTTCCTTGCCGTCCAGTTTCAGGGAAGCGGTGTGATCCATGATGAACGAGCATCGAAGCGACTTTCACGCCGGATGCAAAACAAGTTTCGAAAAACCGCCTCAAATGCCCCGGCCTAAGTCGCAATCGAGACGAAGTTTTGGTAGATCCGGAGTCCCTTGCCCTGGCTCTTTTCCGGATGGAATTGGGTTGCGAAGGCGCGGCCGCGGGCGATTGCCGCGGTGAACGGGCCGCCGTAGTCGCAGTCGGCCAGGACAAGCCCGGGATCGGCCGGCTCGCAATAATAGCTGTGGACGAAATAAAAGGCGTCGCGCTCGGTCAGCCCCGCCGCCAGCGGCGAGCCGGCAATCCGGAACCGAAGGGTGTTCCAGCCCATGTGGGGGATCTTGAACTCGGGCGGGCGGCGAAACCGGACGACCCGGCCGGGAAATATCCCGAGTCCGGTCGTATCGCCCTCCTCCGAGTGGTCGAAGAGGGCCTGCATGCCGAGGCAGACGCCGAGAAACGGCCGATCCTGGGAAATCCACTCCCGGACGGTTTGGTCAAACCCGCTCGCCCTCAGCGAGCCGACGCAATCGCGGAGGGCGCCCACCCCCGGCAGGACAAGCGCCCGCGCGGCCGTGGAAAGGTCCTCTGGCTTCCGCACGACCAGGGGCGATGCGCCCGCGGCCTCCAGGGCCTTGGTCACGCTTCGGAGATTGCAGATGCCGGTGTCGATTACGGCGATTACGGGCAGATCGGAACCCGGCGTCACAATGAACCCTTGGTGCTCGGCAATTCGCCGGCCGCACGCGGATCGATCTGCGTGGCCGCGTCCAGCGCGCGGGAAAGGCACTTGAAGATCGCCTCGGCCACGTGGTGCGGCTCCTCCCCGTAGACCAGCTGGACGTGCAGGTTGGCCCCGAGGGAATTGCTGAATGCGCGGCAGAATTCCTTTATCAGGATCAGATTGAAATCCCGGACGAAGGTCGAGGGCGCCTCGGCATTGTAGACGAGCATGGGCCGGCCGCCGATATCGACCGCGATCCGGGCGAGCGCCTCGTCCATGGGGAGGACGAAAAATCCGTAGCGCCGGATGCCGAGCTTTTCGCCGAGCGCTTCCTTGAATGCCGAGCCCAGGACAAGGCCCACGTCCTCGACGGTGTGGTGGTAGTCCATCTCGACGTCGCCCTTTGCCTTCACGGTGAGGTCGAACAGGCCGTGCTTCGCAAACAGGGTCAGCATGTGGTCGAAGAACGGCACCCCCGTGTCGATCTGCGCCTTTCCGCGGCCGTCGATCGCAAGGGTGATTGATATGTTGGTCTCCGCCGTCCGGCGGTTGACCGTCGCTATGCGTCGGGTGCTTGCTTTAGCCATGCGTCAAGGGATTGGTTGAGGACGCCCATCTCGTCGTCGGTGCCGACGCTGACCCGAAGGAACGGTGCGGTCAAGGCGTGGCTTGGGAAGAGGCGCACGAGGACCTTGCGCGAAAAGAGGAATTCGTAAACCGAACGGGCGACGGCGGGTCCGGTCTCGCCCCGCGCAGTCCGCGGCTCCACGAAGAGAAAATTGGACTGCGATCGGTAGGTGAACCAGCCCCGGGTCCCCGTCCATTCCTCGTAACATCGGTCGCGCGTGGCCTTCACCCTGCGGACGATGCCCGCGTGGTAATCGGCGTCCGAAAGCGCCGCGACGGCCGCCGCCTGGGACAATCGGTTCACGTTGTAGCTGTCCCGGATGCGATCGAGCCAGCCGATCACCTCCGGAGCGGCCAGGGCGTATCCGACCCGCATTCCCGCAAGGGCATAGGCCTTCGAGAGCGTGCGGAGGACGACGAGATTCGGAAATCGCCCGAGCAGGGGGATCGCGTCCTCGTCCGCAAACGGCGCGTACGCTTCATCGATGATCAGAAGCCCCCGATACGACTTTAGCACCGCCTCGATCCCGGAGCGGGGGAATCCAACACCCGTGGGAGCGTTGGGCGATGTCAGGAAAAAAGCCCTGGCCGGGGAACCGGCGATCCTTTCGACGGGCAGGCGCATGCTTCGGTCGAACTCAATCGGGAGGGCCGCGCCGTTTTGGGTGGAGACCAGGACCGGATAAAGGGAATAGCTCGGCAGGGTGAAACCCGCAGGAGCCTTTCCATCGCAGCAGCACCGAACGAGCAGGTTCAACAGGTCGTCGGAGCCGTTCCCGATGCAGACGTTCTCGGCCGTCAGGCCGTGCAGCGCGGCCACCGCGGCGCGCAGCGGGCCGCTGGTTGGATCCGGGTAGAGTCTGAGCGAACTCCCGTCCTCGCCTATTTCCCGGCGGAGGGCCTCCCCCACCCGCGGGCTCGGAGGATAGGGGCATTCGTTCGTGTTCAGCTTCACCCAACCTGCCCCGCGCGGCTGCATTCCGGGCGTATAGGCCTCGAGCCCCGGCACATGCGCCAGCGCCAGCTTCGAGATTTTCGACGGCAAGGACATCTCCACACGCTAACCGGCTCGGGCGGAAAAGGGCAAACCAATCGAAACGTGAACGACAATAAGACGCAGCAAATGTGTGATATGGATGGAATAGCCGCGGAGCGGGCTACTTCGCCCATATCAAACCCAGCGCCACGCCAAGGTGTCGCCCTCCGGCACCTCACGCCATGAGTAGCCCGCCCGTCTCAAGAGCGAATACGCGGCGGATTTGTCGGCGGGGCTCAGGTGCTGGTGTTCGAACATGACAAGCACCGGAGCCAATGCGATGAGGTCAAATTGCCTCAGGATGCGGAAGTCGTGCCCCTCGGTGTCGATGACGAGCAGATCGATCCGGCTCATCCGGTGGCGGGATAGCAGGGTCTTAACGCTGATCACCGGCACGGCCTCCTCGACGACGAGGGAGTCGAGTCCGGGAATCGCGCCGGTGTGCTTGAGGAGGACCGACCGGTCGAAACTCGCCAGCTGCTGATGCCATGACGGCGCGCCGGGCGAGTCGGCGATCCGGAACATGCGGGCCTCGCCGTCGCTCTCGCCGATGGCGCTGCGCTCCACAGCGATGTTTTCCCGCGCGGTGTAACGCCTGGCGAGGGCGGCGGCCAGGTGCGGGATGGGCTCGACGAGGACGCCCGACCATTGGGTTTCGCCGAACCACCTCGCGAGCGGGTCCCCGGTCGCGCCGTCGTTCGCCCCGATCTGCAGGACGGCCGCATTCGGAAAAGTCCGGGCAAATAGCTCCAGGACGCGGTCGCATTCGGGCCTGGCGAAGGAATCGCCGCGCTCCAGCCGGATCTCGGCCAGCAGGAGCTTCAAGCCGGAGTTCCAGCGAACCCTTTCGGAGCGCGAGCCGCGGCACCTCAGGCGTGCGAGGGCCGCCCGGAGCAGGAGCGCGCCCCGAAGCCAGCCGCGGGCCGGCTCCGGGCGCGGCGGAAGCGCCTCCACCACCGCGCGACCGCGCACGCCGACTGAAAATGAAAAGTGCAGGGAGCCCTCCGCGAGATCGGCCGCCGTCGCAAGTCCACGGAATCCTGCGATGGAAGAATGACCGGGGTACGCCGCCTGGACATCGGGCCGCGGAATCGATTCGAGATCCCGCGCCGCCGCTCCCCCGAGGCGGACGCGCCCGATCGGATGCTGGGCGGCAATCCAGCCCAGCAACTCGACAGGCCGCGCTTCCGGCTGCTCCCGCGGCAGATCGAGATGGAAGATGAAGTCTTCCGCGGCGTGCATTATCGGCCGCGAAGCCGGATCTCCGCCGAGCGGCCGTGCGCGTCGAGGCGCTCCATGGCGGAAAATGCGGCGACCGTCGGGGTGGCGCGGCGAAGGCTCGCCTTGTCGTAGCGGATGAGGCTCGTGCGGCGAAGGAAGTCGGCGACCCGCAGACCGCCGAAGTAGCGCCCGGAGCGCCCCGTGGGAAGGACGTGGCTCGGGCCGGCGGCAAAATCCCCGAGGACGGTGGGCGTTTCGTGCCCGATCATGATAGCCCCGGCCGTCGTAATCCGCCGCGCGAGCGTGGCCGCGGAGGACGGTTTCACCATGAGCTGAAGGTGTTCGGGTGCCGCGTAATTGGCCACTTCGGCCGCATGGGCGATCGAACCCGCCTGAACCGCGAGGAATCCGCCCGCGAGCACCCGGCGAATCCTGGCAGCGCGGGACACCGAGCCGAGCTGGGATCCGATTTCGCGGGCGATCGACTCGATCACGCGCGCGGACGTCGAGACAAGATAGATCTTTTCCCGGCCCGAGCCGTGTTCGGCCTGCGCCATGAGGTCGGCGGCCGCCCATTCCGCGGGCGCGGAGGCGTCGGCGATGACCATGATCTCGCTGGGGCCCGGCAGGGAATCGACCCCCACCGTGCCGAAGACCTGGCGCTTGGCCTCGCAGACGTAGGCGTTTCCGGGGCCGAAAATCTTGTCCACGGCGGGAATCGTCTCGGTGCCGAAGGCCATCGCGCCGATTGCCTGGACCCCCCCGATCCGGTAGACTTCCCCGACGCCCGCGAAATGCAGGGCCGCAAGCAGGCCGGGAGCGATCGCGCCTCCGGCCTTGGACGGAGTGAACGCCGCAACCTCGGGGCAGCCGGCAATTCGGGCCAGGACAGCCGTCATGAGAACGGTGGAGACCAGGGGGACCTCCCCTCCGGGAACATAGAGGCCGACGCGGCGGATCGGATCGAATTTCTCGCCGACCCAGGCGCCATGCCGGTTGCGCATCCGCCATTCCTGCGGCAGTCCGCGGCGGTTGAAGGCTTCGATGGCTGCGCGCGCAGCCAGGATCGCCCTTCGGTCGGACGCGGAGATCTGGCGCGCGGCGGATGCAAGCTCCTTTTGCGAAACGCGGAAATCGCGGGGGCGCAGAAGAGCTCCGTCGAATCTCGCGGCGTGCGCGGCGATGGCACGGTCGCCCCGCCTGCGCACGTCCTCCAGGATCGACCCTACGGAGCGGGCGAGCCGCCGCGGCACGGACGCGCCGCGGCAGAATTCGGCGAGCCTGCGGTCGAAGCCCCTCTCATCGTGACGGATCAGGCGCATGCGGCGCCTCAGTGCGCGGGGGCGGGCTGGCCGGGGGCGGTGAGGAAGCTCGCGGGAGTCGGCAGGTCAGGGACGGCAAAGAGGGCCGCCGGGAAGCTCTCGTTCAGCGTGATCTTGTCAAAGCTGTACGTCTTCGTCGATTCCCTGCCGTTCACGGTATCGGTGACCGCAATCTGCTTGGGGAACCGGATGCCGCCCGCCATGATCTCCCCCGACTCGCGGATCTTCGTGCCGCTTTCGGTTTCGGTGAAGACCAGCCGTCCGGTGGACCGGTCGAAATACCGGATGTAGGTGGCGTTTGGCGCATACACGAAGGCCACCTTTTCCGTGTCAATCCCGTCCACGGTGGCCGCGCCCCGGTCCTCGACCGTTCCGCCCGCGCGCTCGGCGCCAAGGTAGAACCACAGGCTTTCCGAGACATCGACGCGCAGCGCCCTCACCTGGTCGGGCCCGAGTATTGTCAGGCGCCACGGCTTCCTGGGGTCGATCACGGTCTGATTGGCCGACGGTGATTCCTGCGTCTGCTGCGAGGCCTCGAAGTCGTCGAGCGCCATGTGGACAAAGCGATCCTTTCCGAGCATCGTGATGCTTTCCTGCCACGGCTTCTGCACGATGATGTCGACCGACATCTGCGACGACGTTCCCGAGGCGTCCAGGGCGCCGCTGATGTTGCCGGTCATGTGAACCGAATTCACGGCATTGAGGGCGGATTCGGAGCCCAGGTAGGCGCGGGCCTTGGCGACGATTGCCGGCTCGTCGGCCCGCAGGAGCGGGGAAAGGCCGGCGAACGCGGCCAGGACGCAAAAGGTGGAGGTTTTCATTGAGGATTGGTATTCAAATACGTTGCCCGAAAGGTTCCAACATGAATTTGGACGCGGCTCCGAGTGGCGGGGTTCCACTGAATGGTAGCATGAAATTCACTCCCACTCGATCGTCGCCGGGGGTTTCGAGCTGACGTCGAGGACGACGCGGGAGACGCCGCGGACCTCGTTCGTGATCCGGCTTGAAATCCGCTGCACAAGCGCGTGGGGCAGCCGCGTCCAGTCCGCGGTCATGGCGTCGATGCTGTCGACGATGCGCAGGGACACGACAAAGGCGTAATTGCGCTCGTCGCCGACGACCCCCACCGACTTTACCGGAAGGAACACGCAGAACGACTGCCAGACCCGCCAGTACCATCCGGTCCTGAGCATCTCCTCCTGGAGGATCGCGTCCGCCCGGCGCAGGATTTCCAGCCTGTCGGCCGTGACCTCGCCGAGAATGCGCACCCCGAGGCCCGGGCCGGGAAAGGGCTGGCGCCACACGACCTCGCGCGGAAGCCCCAGTTCCCTGCCCACGCGCCGGACCTCGTCCTTGAAGAGCTCCCTCAGGGGCTCCAGGAGCTCCAGCTTCATGCGGGCGGGGAGCCCGCCCACGTTGTGGTGGGACTTGATGAGGGCGGCCGGATTGTCGCCGATCGCGACGCTTTCGATGACATCCGGGTAAAGCGTGCCCTGGGCCAGGAAGCGGGCATGGCCGATCGAGCGGAGCGATTTTTCGAACACCTCGACGAACGTGCGGCCGATGATCTTGCGCTTCTTCTCCGGGTCGCCGACGCCCCGCAGGCGGGAAAGGAACGTGCGGGAGGCGTCGACGACGCGCACGTCGAAGTGGAAATTCCTCCGGTAGAGCCGGGTCACCGCCTCGCGCTCGCCCAGGCGCAGGAGGCCGTTGTCGACGAAGACGCAGGTGAGCTGCCGCCCCACGGCCTTGTGGATGAGGGCCGCCGCGACCGACGAGTCCACCCCCCCGGAAAGGCCCAGGATGACGCGCGAGTCGCCGACCGTCGCGCGGATGTTCGCGACCGCATGCGCGATGAAGTCGCGCATGGTCCAGTCCTGCTTCGCCCGGCATACGCCGACCAGGAAGTTGCGGAGGATTTCGACCCCGTTTTCGGTGTGGAACACCTCGGGGTGAAACTGGATCGCGTAAAACCGGCGCCTTGCGTCCTCGAACGCGGCGAAGGGCGAGTTTTCGGTCGCCCCGACGGCCGCGAATCCGCGCGGCAGCCGGGTGACCCTGTCGCCGTGCGAGTTCCAGACCTTGAGCCGCCGCGGCAGGCCCGCAAAGAGCCGCCCCGGCCTCCTTATCGAGAGGACTCCCCGCCCGTATTCCCGGTGGGCGCTGCGCGCGACGCCCCCGCCCAGCATGCGGCCCATGAGCTGGAGCCCGTAGCAGATTCCGAGCACGGGCACGCCGAGTTCAAAGATGGCCGGATCGGGCATCGGCGCATCCTTCGCGAACACCGAACTCGGCCCGCCCGAAAGGATGATTCCAATCACGCCATCGCCGGCCAGCTTCGCGGCGGGCGTCCCGAAGCGATAGATCTTCGAATACACGCGGCACTCGCGAACGCGGCGCGCAATCACCTGCGTGTATTGCGAGCCGAAATCGAGGACGGCTATCGTTTGAGCCATATTACTTCAGAGCGAAAGCGGGGGCCGGCGGCAAGCGCAATTGTGCGGTCTTTGCAACGCAAAGCTCCTCAGAATCTCAGGCGCGTGTTCTCGTGCCCGCAGCGCGGGCAGCGGCAAAGTTCCGCGCCGCCCGGGGCTGTGTACAGCCGGCCGCAGCGGATGCAATGGAACGTCGCCTTGCGCCGCTCGCGCTCGAAGCGCTCGTGGTCGCGGCGGTCGTAGTACAGCCAGACGCCGATGAACGCGATAGCGACCAGGGAGCAGAAGATGGCGCCGGCTGTCCGAAGTTCGAACATGGACGGAGGATCCGTTTACCGGGGTCGCCCGGGGCGCGCGCGCCCCGCCCGGAGGCGGGCATCAGCTCTTGACTCCGTCCCCGGGATCGGCCGGGGCTTCGGCCTTCGATTGGGGCTCCACCGCGGTCTTCTCCCCGCCCTGCGGGGCTTCGCCTCCGGCCGGGGCGGTCTCCGCGGCGGTTTTTGCCGCCGCGGCTCCCTCGCCCGCCGGAGCCGCTTCCGCGGATTCGCCAGCCTTCGCCTTCGGGGCTTTCCTGCCCTTCGAGGGCCGGCGGCCCTTGCTCTTGCTGTAGCCCGTGTCCTCGGCCTTGACGAATTCGATGAGCGCAAGCTCGGCCGCGTCGCTTATGCGCTGGGGGCCAAGCTTGTAGATGCGCGTGTAGCCGCCGTTGCGATTGGCGAATTCCTTGTGCTTTTCGTTGAACAGAAGGGTCACGGCGTCCTCGTCGCGGACGTCCCGGAGGGCCAGGCGCCGAAGGTGGAGGGCATCCTTCTTGTCGGTCTTTCCGGCGGCCTTCTTGGCCTTCGTGATGACCTTCTCGACAAAGGGACGGAGGGCCTTCGCCTTGGCCAGCGTCGTTTGGATGCGGCCGTGGGTGATCAGGGCGGCCGCGAGGTTGGACATCATGGCGCGGCGATGCTCGCGTGTGACGCCGAGGGTGGCGTGGTGTTTTTTGTGGCGCATGGTAGGTTGTGTCTGGGCGGCTCCCGATCGGCAATCCGGTCGCAGCGCGATGCGGCGCGGACGGCGCGAGAGCCGGGGATCGCAGGGACGCCCCGGGCCCGGGCTTCTTGTTAGGCTTCCTTCTTCGTGTCCAGGAGCCGCTCGTCGAACTTCATTCCGAGGGACAGGCCCAGGGCCTCGAGCTTCTCCTTGATCTCATTGAGGGATTTCTTGCCGAAGTTGCGGTACTTGAGCATTTCCTGCTCCGTCTTCATCGCCAGCTCCCCGACCGTCGTGATGTTGGCGTTGTTCAGGCAGTTGGCGGCGCGGACCGAGAGCTCGATCTCGTTGACCGACATGTTGAGGAGCTTGCGGAGCTTGTTCTGCTCCTCGCTGACCTCGCTCTGCTGGCTCTCGAACTCGAACTGCTCCTGGCTCACGCGGTCGAAAACGTCGAGGTGGTGCTTGAGGATCGAGGAGGCCTGCTTCAGCGCGTCGTCCGGGGTGATGCGCCCGTCCGTGAAGATCTCCAGGATCAGCTTGTCGTAGTCGGTGATCTGCCCGACCCGGGTGTTCTCGACCGAATACTTGACCAGCCGCACCGGGCTGAAGAGCGAGTCGATCGGAATGACGCCGATCGCCTGCTCCTCCTTCTTGTTCTGCTCACCGGGGTAGTACCCGCGGCCGGTCTTGATCTCGATCTCGGCCTCGAAGGGGCGCTTTGTGTCGAGCGTGCAGATCAGCTGCTCGGGATTGACGATCTCGATGTTGGCGTCGGCCTGGATTTCCGCCGCGGTGACGGCGCCGGCCTTGTTGGCCTTGATCAGAAGCGTCACCGGCTCGCGCTTGTGGGAGACGATCAGGACCTTCTTCAGGTTGAGAACGATGTCGGTGACGTCCTCGACGACTCCCTCGATGCTCTGGAATTCGTGGTTAACCCCGTCGATCTTGATCGACGAAATGGCGGCTCCCTCGATCGAGCTTAGGAGCACCCGTCGCAGCGAATTGCCGATCGTATGGCCGTAACCCGCTTCGAAGGGCTCCGCGATGAATTTGGCGTAGGTCGGCGTGGCGCCTTCCTCGACCTTGGTGAGCTTGTTGGGAAGTTCGAACTTTCCGAGGCGTTTGGACATGACAGTGGGGGGGCGGACGGTGAGAGTTTGGAGGTTAGACGTGGATGTGGGGCGCTTCTTCAGAAGCGGCTGTAAAACTCGACGATGAGCTGCTCATTGATGTTCTGGTCCATCTCCTCGCGCGTGGGCAGGCGCACGACGCCCGCCTTGAACTGCTCCGCGTCGAGCTTGAGCCAGCCGGGGACGTTGCGGATGCGGTTCTCCTCGAGGTTGCGCGTGGCCATCTGGCGGGAGGCGGGGGTGTTCTTGATCTCGACCGTGTCGCCGGGCTGCACGTTGTAGCTCGCGATGTCGACCTTGTGGCCGTTGACGCGGACGTGGCCGTGGTTGACGAACTGGCGCGCGGCGGCGCGGGTCTTCGCCATGCCGAGCAGGTACACGACGGAATCGAGGCGGGTCTCAAGCAGCTGCAGAAAGCGCTCGCCGGTGATGCCGCGCTCCTTCTTCGCAATCTCGAATACGCGCCGGAACTGGCGCTCCAGGAGGCCGTAGATGTAGCGCAGCTTCTGCTTTTCGTTCAGGCCGACGGCGTACTCCGTGAACTTGCGCCGGCTCTTCGGACCGTGCTGGCCGGGCGGAAAATTCCGGCGCTCGAGCGCCTTGCCGGAGCCGAGGAGGTACTGACCGAATCGCCGGCTGATGCGGGTTTTGGGACCAATGTAACGGGCCATGAGGGAGAGGGACGGGAGAGGGTGGGTTTTTGACGGTTTCGACTTCGATCTTCGGATTGACGCGGGTCCGGCCGGATCCTCCGGCGGGCCGCGCCCGGGTTGTCGGCGGGCGGGAAGTGCGGGGGGATTACACGCGCCGGCGCTTTCTGGGCCTGCAGCCGTTGTGCGGGATCGGCGTCACATCGACGATCGAGGTGACCTCGAGCCCGATCGCCTGGAGGGCGCGGATCGCGCTGTCGCGGCCGAGGCCGGGGCCGGAGACCCGGATCACGATGTCCTTCAGGCCGTGGGCCATCGCGTTGCGCGCGGCGTCCTGGGCGATGATCTGCGCGGCGTAGGCGGTCGACTTGCGCGAGCCGCGGAAATTGCACTTGCCGGCGCTCGACCAGGCGATCACCTGGCCCTTGGAATCGGTGATCGAGACGATCGTGTTGTTGAAGGAGGCAAGGACATTGGCCACTCCGGAGACGACGTTCTTCGAGCCCTTGGCCCTGCGGACCTTGATCGCCCCCATCTCCTCCTTCAGGAGATCCTCGGCCGTCGGCTGCTTGGCGACGCCGCCGATCATCTCGACGGGCTTCGCCGGCGCGGCGGGCTCCGCCGGCTGGCCCTTGGGGGCCCCGGCCTTCCCTTCCTTCGCCCCCGCTTCCGCGGGAGCATCCGCCGCGGCGTCCGGCTTTCCGCCCTTCTTCGCCCCGCCGTGGGGGGCGTCGCCGTGCTTCTCGGACGCAGGCTGGCCCTTGCCGCCCTTCTTTTCGCCGCGCTGCGGGCCGCCGGCCTTCGCCGGTGCGCCAGCCGGTTGCTCGGCGGACGGGCTCTTCTCTTTCCTGGACTCTGAATTTTCTTCGGCCATGTGGGGGGATTATTCCGCTGTTTTGGTGACGCCCACGGTCTTGCGGGGGCCCTTGCGGGTGCGGGCGTTTGTGCTCGTGCGCTGGCCGCGGACGGGCAGGCCGCGGCGGTGGCGGATGCCGCGGTAGCAATTGATCGCCTGGAGGCGCTTCAGATTGCTGGCGATCTCACGGCGGAGGTCGCCTTCGACCACCCATTTGTGCTCCGTGATGACGTGAAGGATCTTGTTCAGCTGCTCTTCGGTGAGGTCCTGGGCCCGCATGGCGGGATTGAGCGCGGCCTCCACGACGATCTGGTCGGCGAGGGCGGGCCCTATGCCGTAGATGTAACGAAGCGAATAGGCTACTTTCTTCTTCGCTGGAATTTCTACACCGAGGATGCGTGGCATGATTGTTTGCGGGAATTGGGCTTTTGAGAGTGAATGAAACTGAAAGGGAGTGGATGGGCGGGCCGGTCAGGAGGCCTGCCCTTGGGCCGCCGGTTGGGCCGGGGGCCTGACGGGACGCGGGAGCGTCAGAATCTCGGGGCCCCGCCCCGTCGTGAGCACCGTGTGTTCGAAGTGGGCGGAGGGAGATCCGTCGGCCGTGACGACCGTCCAGCCGTCGCCGAGCGTCTTCGTCCTGTACCCGCCCAGGTTGACCATCGGCTCGATTGCGAGCGTCATTCCCGGCTTTATCCGGGGGCCGGTTCCGTGGCGTCCGAAGTTTGGAATCTCGGGGGGCTCGTGCATCTCGACTCCGACGCCGTGCCCGACCATGTCGCGGACGACGCTGAAACCGTTGCCCTCGACGAATCCCTGAATGGCGGCCGAAATGTCGCCGATCCGGTTTCCGACCTGGGCCTTCTGTATCCCGATCTCGAGCGCCTCGCGGGTGACCCGCAGGAGCCTTTCGACGGCAGGCGCGATGGGCGGGACGGGCACCGTTGCGGCGTTGTCGCCGATGTATCCGTTGTAGGAGATCACAATGTCCAGGGAGACGATGTCGCCCTCGGCAAGGACGCGCCGAAACGACGGAATCCCATGGACGACCTCCTCGTTTACCGAGATGCAGGTGTGCGCCGGGTAGCGGCGGGATTCATGCTGGTATCCATGGCAGGCGCTGCGGGCGCCGAGGCGCTCGATTGCGTCGCGGCCGGCTTCCTCCAAGTCTTGCGTGGTGATCCCGGGCCTGACCAGGGGCTTGAGCGAATCAAGCACCGCGGCGGCGACGGCACACGCTTCACGCATCCGGGCGATCCCGGCATGGTCCTTTATCGGTATCATGGCGACTGCAGGAGTCCCAGCGTGCGATAGTGGGCCGCAAGGGCATCGGGGGCGCCGGGAAACTCAAGGACCCCGTCAAGGGTCTCGTCCCGGGCGTCGAGCCATTCGTCGAACACCTTCGCTTGGAGCAGCGTAGCCGGGAATCCGGTGAGGATGAATCCCGCATCAGGTTTGCGCGCAAAGAACCACCGGCGCAGGGTTGCGAGGGTGGCCGCTTCGGCCCGGAGGTTCGCCCGGGGCGTGCGCGAAATCTCCCGGCCTGTCAGGCTTTCGGAAGAGACGTGCTCAATGTGCAAAGAACGGGCCCGGTCCGACAGGTCGGATGCGACTCCGAAGGAACCGAGCAGGAGGAATTTCGAATAGGCGTCAGTGCCGATATGCGAAAAGGGTCCATTGATGGCGGGAATGGCCATCGGAGTAAAGAACTATTTGACTATGTAGCGAACCAGCGCGATCGCCAGCCCGAGGGTGAGCATTCCCAGGAGCGGCCACACGAGCTTCATCACGGCGTCCACCGCCAGGGCGTCGCCCATCATCGCCTGCTGGGGATTGGCGCTCCGGGCGCGCAGCCGGCCCTTGCGCAGGAAGCCGTCGTAATGCCGTTGAAGGAGAAAGGTTTCCACCTGGCGCATCGTGTCCAGAATGACGCCGACCGTGATCAGCATCCCGGTGCCGCCGAAGAAATACGCGATCTGGTAGCTGATGTTGAAATGCCAGTAGAGGACGTCCGGGATGACCGCGATGATCGTGAGGAAGATGGCGCCGGCCAGCGTGAGCCGCGTCATGATGAAATCGAGAAACTTGGCCGTCGGCTCGCCGGGGCGCACGCCGGGCACGTATCCGCCGTACTTCTTCAGGTCATCCGCGATCTGGATCGGCTTGAACATGACCGACACCCAGAAATAGCTGAAAAAAAGGATCAGAAGCGAGTATCCCGTATAGTAGGTCCAATGGCCGCGCATCAGGTTTTGCGAGAATTCCAGGAGGAATTTCTGGTTCAGGTACGCCCCGAGCTGGCTCATGATCTGGGCGGGGAACATCAGGATGGCCGCGGCGAAGATGACGGGCATGACGCCCGAATAGTTGACCTTGAGGGGAAGGAACGAACTCTGCCCGCCCATCACCTTGTTGCCGACCACGCGCTTGGCATACTGCACGGGGATCTTCCGCTGTCCCTGGACGACCAGGATGATGCCCATCGTGACAATGATGAAGAGGATGACCATGAGGGCCACCGTCGGAAGCCCGATCGCATCGCCCGTCCCGACCGGCCTGAAGAACATGTTGAAGGCGGCTCCGATCGCCCCGGGGAACTGGGCCAGGATGCCGATCGTGATCAAAAGCGAGACGCCGTTTCCGATGCCGCGCTGGGTGATCTGTTCGCCCAGCCACATCAGGAGCATGGTGCCGGCCGTCATCAGGACGACGCTCGAGATCAGGAAGCCGAACTTGCCGACGATGACGATCGGGCCGTACGTATTTACGTCGTATCCCGAGATCAGGCTTCCGGGATGCGTCTCGAGGGCGAGGATGAGGAGCCCGCCCTGGACGATGCAGATGAACAGCGTGGCGTAGCGCGTGTACTGGGTCAGCTTCTGGCGGCCGACGTCGCCCTCCTGCTGAAGGCGGCTCAGCGTCGGAACGACCGCCGTCATGAGCTGGAAGATGATCTGGGCGCTGATGTAGGGCATGATCCCCAGGGCGCACACGGCGCCCCGGGTGAGGGCCCCGCCCGTGAACATGTTGTACATTCCCATGAGCTGGCCGCCGATGCCGCTCGACGACTGGCTCGCCAGGAACGCGGTGACGGGGGTCATGTCTATCCCAGGAAGCGGAATGTGCGCCCCGACGCGGGCGACGAACAGCAGCGCCAGCGTGTAAAAGATGCGCGAGCGCAGCTCTGGGATCTTCAGGCAGTTGGTAAAGGCGGAGAACACGGTGGGTGGGGTTGAGGACGGGATGCGATTTCGGAATTATCGCCGTCGCGGCCGATGAATCATTCGACGAGCGCCTGGCCGCCGGCCTTTTCGATTTTCTCCTTCGCCGAGGCGGAGAATTTGGCGGCGGTGACCTTGAGGGCGCGGGAGATCTCGCCGCCGCCGAGCACCTTGAGGGGGACCTCCCCTTTGCGGACAAGCCCCGCCTTGGCGAGGACGCCGGCGTTCACCTCCGTCACAGCGGCCTCGAGGGCGGCGAGGTCGCCGACGTTGACGATCGACGACTCGGGCCGGAAGGACGCCTGATTGAATCCGCGGTGGGGAAGCTTGCGATAGAGCGGCATCTGGCCGCCCTCGAATCCCGGGCGGATGCTGCCGCCGGAGCGGGCCGTCTGGCCCTTGCCGCCCCTGCCGCTCGTTTTTCCGTGGCCGCCGCCTTCGCCGCAGCCCACCCGCTTCCCGCGGTGGATCGCGCCGGCGACGTTTGAAAGTTCGTGGAGTTTCATGACGATTATTTGCGGACGTTTGCGATATCCTGCGACAGGCGCAGCTGGCGGAGGGCGTCCACCGTCGCGTTGACGACGGCGATATGGTTGTTCGAGCCCATCGACTTCGTGAGGACGTTCTTGACGCCGGCCGCCTCGAGCACGGCGCGGACCCCGCCGCCGGCGATAAGGCCGGTGCCGGGCGATGCGGGCTTCAGGAGGACCTTGCCGCCGTCGAATTCGCCGAAGACGTCGTGCGGGATCGTGTCGCCCTTCAGCTTCACGTGGATCAGGCGCTTCTTCGCGTGCTCGGTGCTCTTCTTGATGGCGTCGGGCACCTCGTTTGCCTTGCCGTAGCCGACGCCGATGTTTCCCTTCTGGTCGCCGACGACGACCAGGGCCGCGAAGCTGAACCGCCGGCCGCCCTTCACCACCTTGGCGCAGCGGTTCACGAAAACGACCTTCTCAACCATCGACGGTCCGTCGTCGCCGTCGCTGCGAGGATTGTCGCGGCGGTTGTCGCGCCGCATGTCGCGGCGGCCGCCCATCCCCCCGTAGGACTTGCCGCCGGACTTCGGACCCTCCTGGGGTGCCTTTGCCGTCTCAGGGGCCTTCACCGCCTCCTGCGGGGCCTTCGCCGCCTCCTGCGGAGCCTTCACCGCCTCCTGGGTGGCTTCGACCGGAGCGGGCGTGGCGGGTGCGGGATTTGTAGGATCTGAATCAGTGCTCATTCGGGTGGCGGTTAGAATGCGAGGCCGCCTTCGCGCGCGGCGTCGGCGAAGGCTTTCACCTTGCCGTGGTAGCGCGCGCCGCTGCGGTCGAATACGACGGGGCCGATCCCGGCGGCCTTCGCCTTCGCGGCGAAGGCTGCGGCGAGCTTGCGGGCTCCGTCGAGGTTGGCGTGGAGCTTCTGCTTGCGCAGCTCCGGATCGAGGCTCGACAGGAAGACGATGGTCGCGCCCGTGTCGTCGTTGACGGCCTGGGCGTAGATGTGCTTCGCGCTGAACTTGACGCTCAGCCGGGGCCGGACGCCGGTGCCGGAGACCTTCTTTCGAATCCTCCAGCGGCGCTTCTGCAGGAGCAGGGACTTGCGGACGGTGTTCATTTGAATCCTTTTTTCCTCCGGCTCAGGCGACGGTCTTGCCTTCCTTGCGGCGGACGCGCTCGCCGACGTAGCGCACGCCCTTGCCCTTGTAGGGCTCGGGCTTGTAGTAGCTGCGGATCTTCGAGGCGACGGCGCCCACGAGCTGCTTGTCGCAGCCCTCCACCTTCATCTTCGTATTGTCGGTGACGGTGACCTTGATGCCGTCGGGAATGTCCATGAGGATCGGGTGCGAGTAGCCGAGGGCGAGGTCGAGCTGCTTTCCCTTCAGGTTGGCCTTGAATCCGACGCCCTGGATTTCGAGCTCCTTGAGGTAGCCGACCGTCACGCCCTTCACCATTCCGGCGATCACCGAGCGGGCGGTGCCGTACATCGCGTTGGCGAAACGGGTCGCCTCGAGGGGCTTCACATGGACCTTCCTGTCGGAGATCTCGATGGAGACGACGGGGGCGAAGGTCTTCACGACCGCGCCCTTCGGCCCCTCGACGTGGACGGTCGTTTCCTTGATGTCGACCTTCACCTTGTCGGGGATGGGTACGGGTTGCTTGCCGATTCGGCTCATGGTGCGGGCTCCTTTACCAGACGTTGCAAATCAGTTCGCCCCCGGCCTTCTGGCGGCGGCAGTCGGCGTCCTTCATCAGGCCCTTCGAGGTCGAGATGATGGCGATCGTCGACCCCCTGGCTGAAGTCGCTTACGTAGCCCTCGGCCTTGAGAATGGAGGCGATGCTCTCCTTCAGGCGGGAGTGCGGACAGGCGCACTCCTCGAGCTTGGCCTTGCTTGCATTGCGCAGGCGCGTGAGAAAGTCGCTGATCGGATCGGTCATGGCGGATGTTTTGTGGAGGCGGCCCCTCGGGTCATATCCGACCCCCGCGGGCCAGGGAAGGTTACCAGGATGATTTGATGACGCCGGGGATCTTGCCGGCCAGGGCGAGTTCGCGGAACGTGATGCGCGAGACGCCGAACTTGCGGTGGTAGCCGCGCGGCCGGCCGCTCATCGAGCAGCGGTTGCGGATGCGCACCCGCAGGGCGTTCTTCGGTATCTTCTGCAGCTTCTTCTGGGCGGAGAAGAACTCCTCGTCGGTCGTGGCCGGGTTCTTGAGGATCGCCTTGAGTTCGGCGTGCTTCTTCGCGTATTTCGCGACGAGTCTGATGCGCTTCTTGTTGCGCTCGATGGCTGAGGTCTTCGGCATGGTTTGGCGGGCCCGCCGCGAACGGCGGGCAAAGGTTGGCTAGGCGGCGTGGGTTTCGGCGGGCTTGGCGGTCTTGCCGCGGGCGGAATCGGCGGGATCGATCCGGCGGAAGGGCATTCCGAGGAGCCGCAGGAGCTCGCGGCCCTCGTCGTCGGTTCCCGCGGAGGTCACGATCGTGATGTCCAGGCCCATGCCCTTCTTGTGCTCGATGATCTCCGGGAAGATGGTGAAATCCGCGATTCCGAGGTTGTAATTCCCCTGTCCGTCGAACTTCGGCGAGACGCCGCGGAAGTCGCGGATCGTCGGGAGGGCCACCGCGACCAGTCGGTAGAGGAACTCCCACATCTGGTTGCCCCGCAGGTTGACGTGGCAGCCGACGATCTGGCCCTCCTTCAGCTTGAAGTTCGAGACCGCCTTCTTCGCCTTCGCAAGGACCGGCTTCTGGCCGGCGATGAGGGCGAGGTCGCGCTGGACGTCGGCGATCTGGTTCTTGTCGGCCTCGGCGTCGATGCCCGAGTTGAGGACGATCTTGTCGAGCTTCGGAATCTCGTGCGGATTCTTGTAGCCGAAGCGCTTCACGAGTTCGGGGACGGCCTGCTCGCGGTAATTCTTCTTGAGGACGGGAGTGTAGCTCATGGCTTGTCCGGGCTTCAGGTTTTGGAGGGCTCACCCGGGGCGGCTTCGGCGCCCGCCGCCGCGCCCTGCGGGGCTTCGCCCGGGCCGGCGGAGGCGCCCCTTCGGGCGAGCCTCGCCTCATGGCGCGTCTTGAGCATCAGATTCGAAATATGGATCGAGCCCTCGCGCTCGACGATCGAGCCCTGGGGGTTCTTCTCGGACTTCTTGAGGTGGTGCTTGGTCATGGCCAGGCCCTCCACGCGGGCGCGGCCGTTGCCGGGCAGGATTTCGAGGACCTTGCCCTCCTTCCCCTTGTGGGAGCCGGCGATCACGACCACCGGGTCGTTGCGTTTGATGTGAAACTTTTGCATGGAATTACAGAACCTCCGGCGCGAGCGAAATGATCTTCATGAAGTTCTTCGCCCGCAGCTCGCGGGCGACGGGGCCGAAAATCCGGGTGCCCTTCGGGTTGTTGTCGGGCCCGATGATGACGATGGCGTTGCTGTCGAAGCGCAGGTAGCTGCCGTCGGAGCGGCGCACGGGCGCCTTTGTGCGGACGACCACGGCCTTGGCCACCTCGCCCTTCTTCACGGTCGCGTCCGTCGTGCTCTCCTTGATGTGCACGGTGACGATGTCGCCCACGTGCGCGACGTCGGTGTTCTGGCCCTTGCGGCTGATCATGGCGGCCTTGCGGGCGCCGGTGTTGTCGGCGACCTCAAGGATGGAGCGAAGTTGGATCATGGTGGACCTCCTCGGAAGGGGGGACGCGGGTGTTGGAAAAAATAATTCAGCCTTTTGGCGCTCCCGTCTTCGCTTCGCTCCGCGAAGCTTCGACGCGGCTGGCGCCCGCCTCTGCAGTGTCTTGCGAAGCTTCGGCGGGCGGAACGGGCTGGACCGCCTTGGTCGGGACCTGGGCGGCGACATCGGCCTCGGTGATGGCCTCGGGGACCGCTCCCGCAGAACTCTCGACCACGGCGACGATGCGCCAGCGCTTCAGGCGGCTGAGCGGGCGCGTCTCCATGATCTTCACCCGGTCGCCCACCTTGGTCTCGTTCTTCTCGTCGTGCACATGGACGACGGTCTTGCGATTGATGACCTTGTGGTAAAGGGGATGCGGAGTCTTGTAGGGAATCGTGACCTTGATCGACTTGTCGCCGGAGCGGCTGGTGACGAAGCCGATCAGGGTCTTGCGCATGTTGCGCGAACCGGGTGTGACGGAGGACATGATGGCTTAAGGTGTTGGGGCGGCGCCGAGCTGCTTTTGCTTGGAAATGGTCTCCAGCCGCGCGATGTCCTTGCGCAGGCTGCGCATCTCATGGGTCTTCTCGACCTGGCCGGTCTGCTTGCGCATGTGGAGCTGGAGGAGCTGCTCGCGCGCCTCGCGGATCTTGGTGCTGATCTCCCCGGGGGAGAGTTCGCGGATTTCTTTGGCGGTCATGGTGTGGCGTGTTTTCGGGCCGGGCGGTCCCTCTTCAGGTCTCGGTCCCCTCGCGGACGATGAAGCGGCAGTGGAAGGGCAGCTTTGCGTCGGCGAGCCGGAAGGCTTCCTTCGCGACGGCGACCGGGACGCCGGCCAGCTCGAAGAGCATGACGCCGGGCTTGATCACGGCGATGTAGTATTCGACCGGGCCCTTGCCCTGGCCCATGCGGACCTCGGCCGGCTTCTTCGTGACGGGCTTGTGCGGGAAAACGCGGATCCAAAGCTTTCCCTTGCGCTTGAGGTGGCGCGAGATCGTCACGCGCGCCGCCTCGATCTGCTGGCCGGTCATGGGGCCCCGGTCCAGGGACTGGAGGCCGAATTCGCCGAATGCGAGCGTGTTGCCGCGCTTCGCGTTTCCGGCGCGGGAGCCTTTTTGCGACTTGCGGTATTTGGTGCGTGCGGGGGCGAGGGCCATGGTCGAAATCCTTCAGTTCAGGCGGCGTCAGCCTCTTTTTTGCAGATCCAGCACTTGACGCCGATCTTTCCGTACAGGGTCTGCGCCTCGGAGAATCCGTAGTCGATGTTCTCGCGAAGCGTGTGCAGGGGGACGCGGCCCTTGCGCTGCCATTCGCGGCGGGCGATGTCGGCGCCGCCGAGGCGGCCCGAGCACTGGATCCGGATTCCGTCCGCGCCGAGGGTCATCGCCATCTCCACGGCCTTCTTCATCGCGCGCCGGAAGGCGATGCGGCGCTCAAGCTGGAGGGCGACGTTCTCGGCGACGAGCTGCGCCTCGATCTCGGGCTTCTTGACCTCCTGGATGTCGAGCAGGATTTCGCGGCCGGTCAGCTTCGCCAGCTGGAGCTTGATGTTCTCCACCTCCTGGCCCTTGCGGCCGATGACGATGCCCGGGCGGGCGGTGTAGATCTTGACGCGGACGCGGTTCGAGGCCCGCTCGATGAAAATGCGGGGCACGGAGGCCTGCTTGAGCTTGTCCATCAGCATCGTGCGGATGACCTGATCCTCGTGCAGGAGCTTCGGAAATTCCTTCTTGCTCGCGAACCAGCGGGACTGCCAGTTGCGGCGGACGGCGAGGCGGAAGCCGATCGGGTTGGTCTTTTGGCCCATGGTGGTTGTTTCAGTTGTCGCTTCCGTCCGACAGGACGATGCGCAGGTGGGACATTTTCTTGCGGCGGGGCATGGCCGTGCCGCGGGCGCCGGCCTTGAAGCGCTTGAGCACCGGCCCGTTCTCGACGATCGCGCTCTTGACGAACAGGTTGTCGGCGGAAAGGTTGGCGTTGTTCTCGGCGTTCGCGATCGCGCTGCGCAGCGTCTTGGCCAGGAGCCGGGCGGACTTGCGCGGAATGAGCGCCAGGTACTCGACGGCCTCGGGGGCCCTGCGCCCCTGGATCGTGCGGGCGACCTCGCGCACCTTCTTCGGGGACATGCGCGCGTTGCGGTAGAGTGCTTGAATGTCCATGGGGCTAGATCTCCTTGCGGGTCATGCCGCCGTGCGCCTTGAAGATGCGGGTCGGGGCGAATTCGCCGAGCTTGTGGCCGACCATGTTCTCGGTGACGTACACGGCGATGAACACCTTGCCGTTGTGGACGTTGAACGTGTGGCCGACGAAGTCGGGGGTGATGGTCGAGCGGCGCGACCAGGTTTGGATCGGCTTCTTCGCTCCGGACTTGCTCGCCTTTTCGATCTTTTCGAAAAGGTGGTAGTCGACGAAGAATCCTTTCTTGATGGAACGGGCCATGGAGGGAAGTCGGTGGGGTTATTTCTGGCCGCGCGGCTTGCGGCCGTTGTGGTGGAGGATGATGAGCCGGTTGGAGCTCTTCGTGCGGTGGCGGGTCGGGAATCCCTTGGCGAGCTGGCCCCAGGGGGAGACGAGCTGCTGGCGGCCGCCGCCGCCCTTCGACTTGCCCTGGCCGCCGCCATTCGGGTGGTCGACCGGGTTCATGGCCATGCCGCGGACGTGCGGGCGCACGCCGAGCCAGCGCTTGCGCCCGGCCTTGCCGAGCGACTGCTTGTTGTGGTCGCCGTTGCCGACGACGCCGATTGTCGCGCGGCACCTGGGGTGCACGAAGCGCAGCTCGCCGGAGGGCATCTTGAGCTGCGCCAGGCCGTTTTCCACGGCGACCAGCTCAAGGGAGGCGCCGGCCGAGCGGGCGATCTGCGCGCCGCGGCCCGGGGTCAGCTCGACCGCGTGCACCCGGGTCGAGGGCGGGATGATCTCGAGCGGAAAATTGTTGCCGACCAGAAAGTCGTTCGTCGTCGCCTGGTTCGAGGCGAGGACCGTCGCGCCGACCTCCAGCCCCTCGGGCGCCAGGATGTAGCGCTTCTCGCCGTTCAGGTAGGCGACCAGGGCCAGGTTGGCGGTCCGGTTCGGATCGTATTCGATCGCCTGGACGCGGGCCCGCTGGTCGAGGATGTCGCGCTTGAAGTCGATGCGCCGGTAGAGGTGCTTGTGCCCGCCCCCGCGGTGCCGCGAGGTCACGCGGCCGTAGACGTTGCGTCCGCCGGATTTCGACTCGGACTCGATCAGTCCGCGCTCGGGCCGCTTCTTGGAGAGGCCGACCCGCCGGTTCAGCGAGGTGAAGCGGCCGGAGGGCGTTAGGGGGCGAAATGACTTGATGGCCATGGTGGTGGTCTTGCGCTTGGCGTCAGATCAGCTCGATCTTGTCGCCGGACTTGAGGGTCACGATCGCCTTCTTGTAGTCGGAGGTCGTGCTGGGGAGGCCGCTGCGGCCCCGCTTGTTCTTGCCGCGGTAGTTCATGACGTTCACCCGGCGCACGGTGACCTTGAAGACCCGCTCGACCGCGGAGGCGACCGAGTGCTTCGTGGAGTCGGGGGCCACCTCGAATGTGTACTGGCCCAGCTCGGAGGAATGCTTGTTCGCCTTTTCGGTCAGGCGGACCGACTTGAGGACGTGGTCGGATTTCATCAGTTCTTTCCTCCGTTCACCCGCGAAAGGATCGCCTCGAGGGCCTTCGTGCTGACGATGATCGCGCGGTATTGGGCGAGGTCGACCGTGCTCAGGTTGGAGGCCTCCTGGAGGGAGACGCGGGCGATGTTGCGCGCGGCGCGGCGGGTCTCCGCGGCGAACGGAGCGTCCACCAGGAGCACCTTGCCCTCGGGAGCGATGCGCAGGACCGCCTGATCGACGGTCTTCGTCTTCGCGGGGCTCGCGGCAAAGGCCTCGATGACGGCGATTTCGCCGGCGGAGGCGCGGTCGAAGAGGGCGCGGCTGAAGGCGAGCGCCTTCACCTTCGCGTTGATCTTCTTCGAGTAATCCCTGGGCCTCGGACCGAAGACGACGCCGCCGCCGCTCCAGAGGGGCGAGCGGATCGAGCCCGCGCGGGCGCGGCCGGTTCCCTTCTGGCGCCACGGCTTCTTGCCGCCGCCGCGGACTTCGCCGCGGGTCTTCGTCGAATGCGTGCCCTGGCGGCGGTTGGCCTGGATCGCGACGATCACTTCCTTGACCGCCTGGCGGCCCCTGTCGCCCTCAAATGTCGGCAGGCCGTCGAAATCCTGTTCGCGGCTTTGCGTCCCGTCGGGGCTGAAGATCTTGAGTTTCATTTCGGTGATTCCTCCGGTCTCAGGCTTGTTTCGGCTGGCCCTTGATCGCGCTGCGGACGATGACATCGTCGCCGTTCGCCCCGGGAACCGCCCCCTTGACGAGGATCAGGTTCTTGTCGGCGATCACCTTCACGACCCGGAGGTTCTGCATCGTGCGGCTTTCGCCTCCCATGTGGCCGGGCATCCTCTGGTTCTTCCACGAGCGGCCCGGAGTCTGGCGCATGCCGATCGAGCCGATGCGGCGGTGGAACATCGAGCCGTGGGCGGCGGGGCCGCCCGCGACCCGGAAGCGGCGGACGACGCCCTGGAATCCCTTGCCCTTGCTGACGCCGGAGACGTCGACCAGCTGGCCTTCGGAAAAGATCGAGACCGTGACGACGTCGCCCACCTTCGCGGTCGGCGCCCCGTCCAGGCGGACTTCGCCGAGGACGCGCGGCGCAACGGCCAGGCTCGCGGCCTTCGCGTGGTTCAGCTCGGCCTTGCTCGTGTTTTTCGCCTTCTTGGTCGAAAAACCCAGCTGGACGGCATTATAGCCGTCGGTGGCCTCGGTCTTCACCTGGACCACGGAGCAGGGCCCGGCTTCGACCACGGTGACCGGGATCAGGACGTTCTGGGCGTCGTAGACCTGGGTCATCCCGATTTTTTTGCCGAGGAGGGAGGAGATCATGGCTAAGCGGTAGGTGGAAAGTTTTCCGTTTTGAGACCTACATTAGGGAGGGCCCGTGAATCCCGCCTGGCCCCCCTGGGGGGGCGGCGGCGGCCGGGCATCTGGCTAACGTTGGACTTTGGGGAGTTGGATGGGTCAGACGTTGATTGTGATGTCCACGCCCGAGGGCAGGTTGAGTTTCTTGAGTTCGTCCACGGTCTGGGCGGTGGGCTCGATGATGTCGATCAGCCGCTTGTGCGTGCGCGTCTCGAACTGCTCCATCGACTTCTTGTCCACGTGGGGCGAGCGGTTGACGGAGAGCTTTTCGATGCGCGTGGGAAGGGGGATGGGGCCCGAAACGCGGGCGCCGGACCGCTTGGCCGTCTCGACGATGTCCTGGGCGGACTGGTCGATGACGCGATAGTCGAAGCCCTGGAGCTTGATGCGGATGCGTTGGCCTTTCATGGCGGGAAAGAACGGGGATATTAGCTGCGCGCCGGGCCCTTGGAGGTGGACTCGACGATCTTGGCGAGGAGCGAGTTGGGAACCTGCTCGAAATGGGAGGGTGTGATGGAGGCGCTTGCGCGTCCCTTGGAGAGCGAGCGGATGTCGGTGACGTAGCCGAAGAGCATCTCGAGGGGCACCTCGGCCGCGATGATGCAGGCCCCCGCCTTGTTTTCCATCGCCTTCACGCTGCCGCGGCGGCGGTTGATGTCGCCGATGAGGTCGCCCTGGTATTCCTCGGGGGTCGTCACCTCGACGCCCATGATGGGCTCGAGGAGGATCGGGCCGGCCTTCTTCATCGCGTCCTTGAAGGCGAAGATTCCCGCCATCTTGAACGCGAGCTCGGAGGAGTCGACCTCGTGGAACGACCCGTCGACGATGCGGACGATCACGTCGACGACCGGATGCCCGGCGACGGAGCCGTTGTTGCAGCCTTCCATGATTCCGGCGATCGACGGCTTGATGAATTCCTTCGGGATCGCGCCGCCGACGATTTCGTCGACGACCTCGATGCCCTTGCCCTTGGCGTTCGGCTCGAGCTTCACGCACACGTGGCCGTACTGGCCCTTGCCGCCCGACTGGCGGATGAACTTGCCCTCGCCGTCGGCGTGCTTGGTCACCGTCTCGCGGTACGCGATCTGCGGCTTGCCGCACTTCGCCTCGACCTTGAATTCGCGCTTCATCCGGTCGCGGATGATGTCCAGGTGCAGCTCGCCCATGCCCGAGAGGATGGTCTGCCCGCTGTCGTGGTCGGTCGACACGCGCAGGGTCGGGTCCTCGGCGACCAGGCGCTGGAGGGCGGCGCCCATCTTCTCCTGGTCGGACTTCGAGTCGGGCTCGATCGACATCGAGATGACGGGCTCGGGGAAGGACGGCGGCTCGAGCCGGATGTCGAAATCCTCATCGCAGAGGGTGTCGCCCGTGATGACGTCCCGGATGCCGACCAGGGCGCAGATGTCGCCCGAGTAGGCGGCGTCGATCTCCTCGCGGTCGATCGCGTGCATCAGGAGGAGGCGCGAGACGCGCTCGCTCCGGCGGGTGCGCGGATTGTACAGCGACATGCCGCGCTTCACCATGCCCGTGTAGACGCGGTAAAAGACGATCTTCCCGACAAAGGGATCGCTCCAAAGCTTGAACGCGAGGCCCGCGAGAAGGCCCTTGTCGTCGACCACAGCCAGGGCTTCCCCGCCGTCGGCGTTCTGGCCCTTCATGGGCGGCACGTCGATCGGGCTCGGCAGGTAGTTGACGACGCAGTCGAGCAGGCGCTGGACGCCCTTCTTCTTGAAGGCAGAGCCGGGGACGACGCCGCAGAAGCCGAGGGATATCGTGGCCTTGCGGATCGCGAGCATGAGCTCGTCGGCGCCGACCACCTCGCTGGAGAGGAACTTGTGCGCGACCCTGTCGCAGAAATCGGCCACGGCCTCGACGAGCTTCTCGCGGTAGGCCTTCGCCTCATCGAGCATTTCGGCCGGAATCCCGGTCGTGACCGGGTTCAGGCCGAGCGGGTCGTCCTTTTCCGGCGGAAATATGTAGGCCACCATGTGGACCAGGTCGACCAGGCCCGTGAAATTGTCCTCGGCGCCGATCGGCAGGAAAAGGGCGTGGGCGTTTCCCTTGAGCTTGCTGCGGATGTCGTCGATCGCGCCGTGAAAATTCGCCCCGACGCGGTCCATCTTGTTGATGAAGGCGATGCGCGGCACCCGGTACTTGTTCGCCTGGCGCCACACGGTCTCGGACTGCGGCTGCACTCCGGCGACCGCGTCGAAGACGGTGATCGCTCCGTCGAGGACGCGCAGCGAGCGCTCCACCTCGGCCGTGAAATCGACGTGCCCGGGGGTGTCGATGATGTTGATGCGCTGCTTGATCCCCTTCCAGGGTCCGCAGGAGGCGTTCCAGGCGCAGGAGATGGCGGCCGCGGTGATGGTGATGCCGCGCTCGCGCTCCTGCTCCATCCAGTCGGTGACGGTCGTCCCCTCGTGGACCTCGCCCATCTTGTGGACGGCGCCGGAATAGAAAAGGATGCGCTCGGTCGTCGTCGTCTTCCCGGCGTCGATGTGCGCGGCGATGCCTATGTTCCGCGTCCATTCGAGCGGAAACGGCCGGTTCGGGGAATTGACCGGGGAGATCTTGGATTTGTCGGTGACGACGTCTGACATCGCGGGAAGTTCTTCTACGGCGGGCATGTCTCGTTTCCTTACCAGCGGAAGTGCGCAAAGGCGCGGTTCGCCTGCGCCATCTTGTGGGTGTCTTCCTTCTTCTTCACGACGCTGCCCGTGTTGTTGTACGCGTCGACAATCTCGGCGGCGAGGGCGTCCTTGAGCGTGATGCCCTTGCGGCTTCCGGCCGCGTCCACGATCCAGCGAAGGGCCAGGCTCTCCTGGCGCTCAAACGAGATTTCAACCGGCACCTGGTAGGTGGCGCCGCCGACGCGGCGGCTCTTCACCTCGAGGCGCGGGCGGGCGTTTTCGAGGGCGCCCAGGAGGAGGTCGACCGGATCGCCCTTCTCGAGCTTTTCCGACACCTTCTCGAAGGCGCCGTAGACGATGCGCTGGGCGAGATTCTTCTTGCCGACCTTCATGACGACATTGACCAGGTGCGCGACAAGCGGGCTCCGGTAGCGGATGTCGGGGACGGGGACTCGTTTCTCTGCTCTGTGACGACGTGACATGGATCGGGCTCCTCTTCGCTAGGCGGCCGGCGCCGGCGCAGCCGCCGGCTTCTTGGCCTCTTTCGGGCGCTTGACGCCGTATTTCGAGCGGCTTCGGCGGCGCTTCTCGACGCCGGTGGCGTCGAGCGTTCCGCGGACGATGTGGTACCGCACGCCCGGCAGATCCTTCACGCGGCCGCCCCGCACAAGCACGATCGAGTGCTCCTGCAGGCTGTGCCCCTCGTCGGGGATGTAGGAGATCACCTCGTTGCCATTGGTCAGCCGGACCTTGGCGACCTTTCGGATCGCGGAGTTCGGCTTCTTGGGGGTGCGGGTCATCACCTGCACGCAAACGCCCCGCCTGAACGGGTTGCCCGTCAAAGCCGGTGACTTTGACTTGGCCCGGACCTGGCGGCGGCCGTAGCGGACGAGCTGACTGATAGTCGGCATGGACAGAAAGTTATGGTGTGAAAATTTGGGAAAAGAGGTGAATCGTACCTTCCGCTAAAAGCCCGGCAAGAACTTTTTGGCGAAAAGCACCATCTCTCGCGAAAACCGGGATTTTACCCCCGCCCCGCGAAGAATAAAACGTCCACCGGATTGGCCCGGCGACGTGCTAAAGACTGCAGAAACCGGAGATCTAACCCCAAGCGGGCGCAGGCGCGCAAGCTCAATCGAAAAAGGCCCGGAAAAAGAGCTTTTGCCCCCTGTTCGGATCCGCCTCCGAAAACCGGATTTCAATCCTGGAGGCCAGAGGTCTTTACGGCTAAAAAAACGCCCGGCCTTGAAGGCCGGGCGTTAAACTCCACGGAGCTAGGCTCAACATGGAGTTTTATGGCGGGAGGATTGTTCATCATGAAAACGAAAAGCTAATTGACAAGCAGTTTTTTCGTGCTTTGCGGCGCGCTTCCGGCAATCGCCCTTGCAGGCCTTCTGGAGGTCATTGGTGGCTAATGTCGCTTCGCTCGGCACCAAATCCACCCCCGCACCCAATTCAAGAAAGCGCCATGGGCGAAAAGAAACGCCGGCATGTGACTAAGTTCCTCACCGCCGGCCTCTTCCATAAATGGGTCAACTATTCAGCGGAGGTATTCCTCCAGGCATTTGTCGATGGCCGCAAGGTGCTCGTGCGAAAGCTCCCCGATGGCGCCGCGCAAGCGTCCCTTTCTCACCTGGCGGATTCCGGGAATGACCGCGTAGCTTGCTTTACCCGCAAAGTTCCCGACCGATATTCGCAGCGGCCATATTTCCGGCGCGACGCTGGAGGTTGGCACAATGACCACGGTATTGAGCACTTCATTGTGCGCCGTGGCCGAAACAATTATACCGGGCCGCACCTTGCCCATCTCAGGCGGGGCCGTGTCGCTCAAATCCACCCACACAATTGTGCCGCGCTTCATCGCTTCTTTGCCTCGATATCGTCGACCAACGGAGCCGATTCCCAAACTTCCATCGCCGCACGCTCTTCAGGGTTCTTCTCCAGGAACTGCTGATACACTACTGCGGCAGAATGGTGCTCCCGCGCCCGGTGCTCCTTTTCTATCAGTTCCCGCACATAGCCGGAAATGCTCTCGTCCTTCGGCTTCAAGGCAGCGACTTTTTTCACCAAATCAGCCTCTAGTTTTATGGTAGTTGCCGGCATACCAAATCGGTAGTCCATTGGTATGACAGGTCAATCGTTTTTCCATGGGATTAACGCAACGGTCTGGTTTGGACGATGTTATGCTATGACCCAGCAATGTCGAAACGCCATTTTCCGCAAGCCGTGCGGGTCAATAGAACAAGGGCCGCTGCGGAAGTTCCGCAGCGGCCCTTGGATAGGAAACTGGAAGCCCTCTAGCTCGCGGTGACTTCCGCCGGCTTCGGCTCCTCGGTCGGCAGTTCGGCGCCGAAGGGCAGACTGATCTTCAGCTTCTTGTACTGCGGCAGGCCCGTGCCCGCCGGAATCAGGTGGCCCATGATCACGTTTTCCTTGAAGCCCTTCAGCAGGTCGACCTTTCCGAGCGTGGAGGCGTCGGTGAGGACGCGGGTCGTCTCCTGGAACGAGGCAGCAGAGATGAAGCTCTCGGTCTCGAGGGAGGCCTTCGTGATGCCGAGCAGGATCGGCTCGGCCTCGGCGGGCTTGCCGCCCGCCGCGTCAATCCGGCGATTTTCGGTCAGGAAAACCGCCCGGTCCACCTGCTCGCCCCAGAAGTACTCGCTGTCGCCCGGATCGGTGATGCGGACCTTCCGGAGCATCTGGCGGATGATGATCTCGATGTGCTTGTCGTTGATCGTCACGCCCTGGAGGCGGTAGACCTCCTGGACCTGGCCGATCAGGAACTCGTACAGCGCCGCGGGCCCGAGGATCTCGAGGATCTCGTGCGGATCGGCGGCGCCCTCCGTCAGGTGCTGGCCCTTGTGGACCACGTCGCCCGGCTGCACGATGATGTGCTTGCCGGCCGGGATGAGATGCTCCTCTTCCTGCACGGTGTCCTCGTTCTTGACGACGAGCTTGCGCTTGCCGCGCACGGTGCCCTCGAAGGAGACGATGCCGTCGATGCGCGCCATCTCGGCGGCATCCTTCGGCCGGCGGGCCTCGAAGAGCTCGGCGACGCGGGGAAGGCCGCCGGTGATGTCCTTGGTCTTGGACGCCTGGCGGGGGGTCTTCGCGAGCAGGGCGCCCGGGGCGATCATGTCGCCCTCGTTGACGGCGATCTGCGCTCCGACCGGAATCGAGTACGAGGCGAGCGGCTTGTTCTTCGAATCGCGGACCTCGACCTGCGGGTTCAGGTCCTCCTTGTGCTCGATGACGACCGTGGCGATGCGGCCGGAGCTTTCGTCCAGCTCGCGCTTCACGGTGACGCCGGGGATCATGTCCTTGAACGAGAGGACCCCCCCCTTCTCGGAGAGGACCGGGATGTTGTAGGGATCCCACTGCGCGAGGACCTGCCCCTTGGCGATCTTTTCGCCGTCGCCGATGTGGAGGAAGGAGCCGACGACGATGTTGTACGTCTCGAGCTCCCTGCCCTCGTCGTCGACGACCTCGATCGTGCCCGTCTTGTTGAGGACGATGCTTCCGCCGTCGGCCGTGCTCACAAGTCGCAGGCCCTTGTACTGGACCTTGCCGGCGGTGCGCACGCGGATTTCCGGGGTCTTGAATCCGCCGGAGGCGACGCCGCCGATGTGGAACGTGCGCATGGTGAGCTGCGTTCCGGGTTCCCCGATCGACTGGGCGGCGATGATGCCGACCGAGTCGCCCACCTTGGCCATCTTGTTGGTGGCCGGGTTGATGCCGTATGACTTGGCGTCGATCCCGATCTTGCTGGTGGAGGTGAGGGGCGACATGACCTTGACGCGCTCGATGCCGATGTCGTCGATCTTGGCGGCGATTTCCTCGGTGATGAGCTCGCCGGAGCCGATGATCAGCTCGGTGGGCGTCAGCGGATTGAAGACGTCGTCGCTCGAGCACCGTCCGATGATGCGCTCCCTGAGGGCGACGATCTCGTCGTCCCCCTCGATGATCGCCTTCTTCCAGACGCCGTCGCGGGCGCCGCAGTCGTCCTCTCCGATGATGACGTCCATCGCCACGTCGCAGAGCTTGCGGGTGAGATAGCCGGCGTCGGCGGTCTTGAGGGCGGTGTCGGCGAGGCCCTTGCGGGCGCCGTGGGTGGAGATGAAGTATTCCAGCACCGTCAGGCCCTCGCGGAACGAGGAGAGGATGGGCCGTTCGATGATTTCACCGGAGGGCTTGGCCATCAGGCCGCGCGCGCCGCAAAGCTGGCGGACCTGCTGCTTGTTGCCCCGGGCGCCCGAGTCCATCATGATGAAGACGGGATTGATCTCGGGCTTGCCCTCGTTGATCTCGAGCCCGATGAAGACCTCCTTGGCGATGCGGTCGGTGGCGTTGGTCCAGATGTCGATCACCTTGTTGTAACGCTCGCCGTCGGTGATGATGCCCTTGTTGAACTGGGCGTCCACCTCGGCGATCTTCTTGCGCGAGTCGGCGACGATCTCCTTCTTCGCCTCGGGAATGATCATGTCGTCGATCCCGATCGAGATGCCCGCCTGGAAGGCCGTCGTGAAGCCGAGCTCCTTCAGCTTGTCGAGGGTCTCGACGGTCACGGCGTTGCCCGCGACCTTGTACGTGTTGAGGATCAGGTCGCCGAGCTTGGCCTTCGCGCAGGGAAAGTTGACGAATCCGAGGGCGGCCGGCCAGATCTGGTTGAAGATCACGCGCCCGACGCTCGTCCGGAGGATCTTCTTCTCCTTGTTTCCGTAGACGGTGTCGCGCTTGTAGTCGGGATTGGGAATGTCGACCCAGTCGTGCACGCGCAGGGCTCCGTCCGCCTTGGCGAATAGCACCTCCTGGAGTCCCGAAAGGAGCGGAATGCGCTGGTCCTTCGCCACCTTCCTGCGCGGCTCGATCGTCAGGTAGTAGGCCCCGAGGACGATGTCCTGGGAGGGCGTCAGGATGGGCTTTCCCGACGAGGGCGAGAAGATGTTCGAGGTCGCCATCATGAGGAGCTTGCACTCCATGATGGCCTCGAGGGACAGCGGCACATGGACCGCCATCTGGTCGCCGTCGAAGTCGGCGTTGTACGCCGTGCAAACGAGCGGATGGATGCGGATGGCCTCGCCTTCGATCAGGACGGGCTCGAAGGCCTGGATCGAGAGGCGGTGGAGGGTCGGCGCGCGGTTGAGCAGCACCGGGTGGCCCTTCGTGACCTCCTCCAGGATATCCCAGACCTCGGGGGACTTCTTCTCGATCATCTTCCGGGCGCCCCGCACGGTGTGCACGAAGCCCAGCTCCTTCAGGCGGCGGATGATGAACGGCTCGAAAAGGACGAGCGCCATCTTCTTTGGAATCCCGCACTGGTTGAGCTTCAGCTCCGGGCCGATCACGATGACCGAACGGCCGGAGTAATCGACGCGCTTGCCGAGAAGGTTCTGGCGGAAGCGCCCCTGCTTGCCCTTGAGCATGTCGGAGAGCGACTTGAGCGGCCGGTTGCCGGCCCCGGTGACGGGGCGGCCGTGGCGGCCGTTGTCGAAGAGCGCGTCGACCGCCTCCTGCAGCATCCGCTTTTCGTTGTGGATGATGACGTCCGGGGTCTTGAGCTGCATCAGGTTGCGCAGCCGGTTGTTGCGGTTGATGACGCGCCGGTACAGATCGTTCAGGTCGGAGGTGGCGAAGCGGCCGCCCTCGAGGGGGACGAGCGGGCGAAGGTCCGGCGGGATGACGGGCAGGACCTCGTGGATCATCCATTCCGGCTTCGACTTCGAGTGGATGAAGCCCTGGATCACCTTCAGGCGCTTGGAGAGCTTCTTCTTTATCTGCTTCGACTTGGTCGCGCGCATCTGCTCGTGCAGCTCGGCGACCGTCGCCTCGAGATCCATCTTCGTGAGGCAGTCGCGGACGGCCTCGGCTCCCATCTTCGCGGCGAACGAGCCGTCGCCGTACTCATCGATCGCCTGGCGGTACTCGGTGTCGGTGAGGAGCTGGCGCGGCTCGAGCGGCGTCTTGCCCGGATCGACGACCATGTAGTTCTCGTAGTAGATCACCCGCTCGAGCGCGCGGGCGGTCATGTCGAGGAGGAGGCCCAGGCGGCTCGGCATGCTCTTCAAAAACCAGATGTGGGCGACGGGCACCGCGAGTTCGATGTGGCCCATCCGCTCGCGGCGCACGCGGGCGATCGTCACCTCGACGCCGCAGCGGTCGCAGATCACGTCCTTGTACTTGATCCGCTTGTATTTTCCGCAGGCGCACTCGTAGTCGCGCACGGGGCCGAATATCTTCTGGCAGAAAAGGCCGCCCGGCTCGGGCTTGAACGTGCGGTAATTGATGGTCTCGGGATTCTTGACCTCGCCCTTCGACCACTTGCGGATCGTGTCGGGCGAGGCGACGGTGATGGACACGCAGTCGAACGGGCTTTCGTCGAGACCGAGAACGCTGCGTGCCTCCTCGCGGGTGGAGGCGGCTGAATCGGCGGGTTGGATCATGGAGGGTGTTTCCCTTGGGTGTGTTAAATTTGTGCGCGCGGGCGGATCCCCGGAGCCCTCAGGCCCCGAGGCTCAGCGCGTCGCGCTTCTGGAGCTTGATGTCCAGCCCGAGGGACTGGATTTCCTTGATGAGAACGTTGAACGACTCCGGCGTGCCGGCCTGCAGCGTGTTGTCGCCCTTGACGAGCGACTCGTAGATCTTCGTCCGGCCCTGCACGTCGTCCGACTTGACGGTGAGCAGCTCCTGGAGCGTGTGCGCGGCGCCGTAGGCCTCCAGCGCCCACACTTCCATTTCGCCGAAGCGCTGGCCGCCGTACTGGGCCTTGCCGCCCAGCGGCTGCTGGGTGACGAGGGAGTAGGGTCCGACCGCGCGGGCGTGGATCTTGTGGGAGACCAGGTGGTTCAGCTTCATCATGTAGATGTAGCCGACGACGACCTCCTGGTCGATTTTCTCGCCGGTGCGCCCGTCCGACAGGACGCTCTTTCCGGATGAGGGAAGCTTGGCCTCCTTCAGGTACTCGCGGACGCGCTTTTCGGGGATTCCGTCGAAGACCGGGGTCGCAACGTGCAGGCCGAGCTTCTTGCAGGCCCAGCCGAGGTGGGTTTCGAGGACCTGGCCGACGTTCATGCGCGAAGGCACGCCGAGCGGGTTCAGGCAGATCTCGACCGGGGTGCCGTCGGGAAGGAACGGCATGTCCTCCTCGGGCACGATCTTCGCGACGACGCCCTTGTTTCCGTGGCGCCCGGCCATCTTGTCGCCGACCTCGAGCTTCTGCTTGGTGGCGATGTAGACCTTCACCTGCTTGATGGCGCCGTCCGCCGAGCCCTCGCCGGACTCCACCGAGGCGATCTTGCGCTCGCGGTCCGATTCGAGCTCGTCGAACTTCGACTGGTACGAGCCGATGATCTCCATGATCTTGATCCGCACGGGCGACGGGTCGATCTGCACGTGCTTGGAGACGGCCGCGAGCTTGCGCAGGAGGGTCTTCGTGATCTTGCGGTTGGCGGGGATGATGATCTCGCTGTTCTCGCCGTTGACGACGTCCAGCGGGATCTTCTCGCCGAGGAGGATGTTCGAAAGGGCCTCGGTCAGGCCCTCCCGCAGCTTGTCCATCTGCGTCTTGTAGTCCTCCTGGATCTGCTTGATCTGGCGGCGGCGGTCGGAGGGCGACAGGCGCTCCTGCTGGTTGTCGATCCGCGAGGACACCTTGACGTCCATGATGATCCCGCCGACCCCGGAGGGGACGACGAGCGAGGTGTCCTTCACGTCGGCCGCCTTCTCGCCGAAGATCGCGCGGAGGAGCTTCTCCTCGGGGGCGAGCTCGGTCTCGGACTTCGGCGTTATCTTGCCGACCAGGATGTCGCCGGGCTTCACCTCGGCCCCGATGCGGATGACTCCGTTGTGGTCGAGGTTCTTGAGCGCCTCCTCGCCGACATTGGGGATGTCGCGCGTGATTTCCTCGGGCCCGAGCTTCGTGTCGCGGGCGGTGACCTCGAACTCCTGGATGTGGATCGAGGTGAAGATGTCCTCCTTGAGCACCTTCTCGGAGATCAGGATCGCGTCCTCGAAATTGTATCCGTTCCAGGGCATGAAGGCGACGAGGACGTTGCGCCCCAGCGCCATCTCCCCCTGGTCGGTCGACGGGCCGTCGGCGATGATTTCGCCGGCCTTGACCTTCTGGCCCCGCTTGACGATCGGCTTCTGGTTGAAGCAGGTGCCCGCGTTCGAGCGCATGAACTTCCGCAGCTCGTAGATGTAGACGTGGTTCTTCGGGTCGTGCTTGATGTGGCGCGGCATCTCGCCGTCCTTCGTGACGACGATCCGCTTTGCGTCGACGGAGGCGACGATTCCCCCCTCCTCGGCGACGACCACGATCTTCGAGTCGCGCGCGACGCGCTCCTCGATCCCGGTGCCCACGAAGGGCGCCTCGGCCTGCAGGAGGGGCACGCCCTGGCGCTGCATGTTGGAGCCCATGAGGGCGCGGTTCGCGTCGTCGTGCTCCAGGAAGGGGATCATGCCCGCCGCGATCGAAATGACCTGCTTCGGCGACACGTCCATGTAGTCGACCTCCGTGGCGCTGACCTCGAGGAACTCGCCGTCCTTGCGCACGGTGACCTTGCCGACGAAGTGCCCCTTGTCGTCGATTTCCGCGTTGGCCTGGGCGATGATCTTGGCCTCCTCCTGGTCGGCGGTGAGGTAGTCGATCTTGTCGGTGACGCGGCCGTCCCTGGCGACGCGGTACGGCGTCTCGATGAAGCCGAATTCGTTGACGCGCGCGTACGTCGAGAGGGAGTTGATGAGCCCGATGTTCGGGCCTTCGGGCGTCTCGATGGGGCAGATCCGCCCGTAGTGCGACGGGTGGACGTCGCGCACCTCGAATCCCGCGCGCTCGCGGTTGAGGCCGCCGGGCCCGAGGGCCGAGAGGCGGCGCTTGTGCGTCACCTCGGCCAGCGGGTTGATCTGGTCCATGAACTGGGAGAGCTGGCTGCGGGCGAAGAAGTCGCGGATGACGGTCGTCAGCGCCTTCGGGTTGATGAGCTTCTGCGGCGTGATCGAGTCGACGCTCTGGTCGTACATCGTCATGCGCTCGCGGACGAGGCGCTCCGTGCGGGAAAGGCCCACGCGGCACTGGTTGGCGAGAAGCTCGCCCACGGTGCGCACGCGGCGGCTGCCCAGGTGGTCGATGTCGTCGACGACCCCCTCTCCCCTCTTCAGGCGCACGAGGTACTTTGTCGCGGCGACGATGTCCGCGCTTTCGAGGACGCGCTGCTCGAGCTCGGCCTTGAGGCCGAGCTTCTGGTTCACCTTGTAGCGGCCCACGCGGCCGAGGTCGTAGCGCTTCGGGTCGAAGAACAGCCGCTTCAGCAGGGCCTTCGCGTTCGCGGTCGTCGGAGGCTCGCCGGGGCGCAGGCGCTTGTAGATCTCCTTGAGGGCCTCCTCCTCGTTGCGGCTCGGGTCCTTCTTGAGGGCCCGGATGATGGCGCCCTCGTCCACCGCCGTGTCGATGACGCGGATCGCGGCGATCTCGTGCTTTTCGAATGTGCGCACGATCTGCTTGGTCAGCGGCTCGAAGGCGCGGGCCAGGACGACGCCCTTCTGGGCGTCGATCGCGTCCTCGACCAGGACGAGCGTGCTCACGTTCTCCATGTCGAGGGCCTTGGCGACCTTGAGGTCCCTGATCTCGTAGAAAAGGTTGAGGATGTCGACGTCGGCGCTGTAGCCGATGGCCCGGAGGAGCGTCGTGATCAGGAACTTGCGGCGGCGGCGGCGGCGGTCGAGATAGACGTAGAGCAGGTCGTTGTTGTCGAACTGCACCTCGAGCCAGGTGCCGCGGTCGGGGATGATCCGGAAGGAGTGGAGCAGCTTCCCGTTCGGGTGCGGGGTCACCTCGAAGGCGATGCCCGGGGAGCGGTGGAGCTGGGAGACGACGACGCGCTCGGCGCCGTTGATGATGAACGAGCCCCGCTCGGTAACCATCGGGATCTCGCCCATGTAGATGTCCTCGTCCTTGATGAAATCCTCCTCGCGCAGGCGCAGCTTCACGTAGAGGGGCACCGAATAGGTGATTCCCTCACGGATACACTCGATCTCCGAATTCTTGGGGTCGCCCAGCGTGTATGAGACGTACTCGAGCACCAGGCGCTCGTCGTACGACTGGATCGGGAAGACCTCCCGGAAGACCGCCTCCAGGCCCTGGGGCTTGCGCTGCTTCTCGGGGACGCCCTTCTGGAGAAAGTCGAGGTAGGAGTTGATCTGGATCTCGATCAGGTTCGGCGGCTGGAGGACTTCACGGAGCTTGCCGAAATTGATGCGCTCGGACTTGTTGCGGTCGGCCATGGTCGTTGAGGAAAAATTAGGACGAAACTAAAGTTGCCCGCTCCTGCCGGAGCGGGTTAAAGAAAACGAAATGCGCACACGGCAGGACCTGCTGCGTGGCAGAAGGGACGGACGGGCGGAGGCGTGCTCCAATAAACTGACAAATTCGAGAAAGGCAAAGGACAGGCCGCGAACGACACGGCCTGTCCGGAATGGGATGATTGTGTGCGCAAGGCTTTCGCCAATATAGTCTTACTTTAATTGTGCGCCACTTTGTGGCGCCCTGGCATCATTGGCGTTGTCTCGCTTCGCGAAGCTTGGGTCACTTGAGCTCGACCTTGGCGCCCGCGGCCTCGAGCTTCTTCTTGATCTCCTCGGCCTCCTGCTTCGAAACGCCCTCCTTGACGGGCTTCGGGGCGCCCTCGACAAGGTCCTTGGCTTCCTTGAGCCCGAGGCCGGTGATCGCGCGCACCTCCTTGATGGCGCCGATCTTGTTGGCGCCGCTTTCGAGGAGGACGACCGTGAATTCGGTCTTTTCCTCGGCTGGTGCGGCGGCGGCGGCCACGGGCGCGGCGGCCGCGGCGGCCACGGGCGCGGCGGCGGAAACGCCCCACTTCGCTTCGAGGTCCTTGACAAGGCCCGCGATTTCGAGAACCGACTGGCCGGAAAGCCACTCGATGACTTGGTCTTTTGTGATGTCGCTCATGTTTTTCTCCTGCGGCAGATTAGCGGCCCTGAGATTGGAGGGCCCGTTTAAGGGACGTATCCCCTAGCCTGCCGCGTTTGATGGTTCGTTTAACAAAGGTTTCGGATGCTGCATCGAAAATCATCACGACGCCGCGCGGACTTTCGCCTGCAGGACGTTTACGATGCCCTGCGGAACGGCATTGATGACCCGGACGAAGGCCCCCGCCGGCTGGTTCAACAACCCGAGCAGCTGCGCCCGGAGGCTGTCGAGCGAAGGCATCTCGGCCAGAAGATCGACCTCCTTGGGCGTGATCAGCTTGCGGCTGAGGACCCCGGCCTTGACCGAGACCTTCTGCTTTTCCTTGAAGAATTGCTTCAGGACCTTGGCCACTCCCGGCGAATTGCGGCCCCCGACGACGATGGCGGTCGGGCCGATCAGGGCCCCCTCGATGTCCGGAAGGCCGAGGGCCTTCGCAGCGACGCGCAGCGAGCTGTTCTTGATGACGTGGAACTCGGCCTTTTCGGCGGCGAGCCTGCCGCGGAGGGCGGCCACGTCGGCGACGGTCGCGCCGGTGAAATTGGCGAGGATAACGTAGTCGGACTTCTTCAGGTGGCTCTCGACTTCCGCGATCAGGTATTGTTTTTCGGCTCTCATGGGATCCGGAGGCTTTCGGTTCAGAACTTGCTGTATTCGGCCGACGCGATGCGCACGGCCGGGCTCTGCGATGCGGAGAGCGCGACGGACTTGATGTAGTGGCCCTTGAATGAGGCGGGCTTGGCCTTGCCCACGGCGTCGATGACGGCCTGCGCATTCTCGATGATCTGCGCCGCCGTGAAGGAGCGCTTGCCGATTCCGACCCCGATATTGCAGGTCTTGTCCATCTTGAACTCGACCCGGCCGGCCTTGACGGCCTTGATTCCGTTCACGAGGTCGTCGGTCACGGTGCCGCTCTTCGGATTGGGCATGAGGCCCTTGGGGCCGAGGACGCGGGCTATCGTCCGGACCGTCTTCATCGCCTCCGTCGTCGCCAGGGCGACGTCGAAATCGAGCCAGCCCTCGTTGATCTTGGCCATGATGTCCTGGAGCCCGGCGTGGTCCGCCCCGGCGTCCAGCGCCGCCTTTGGATTGTCCGTGAAGACGAGGACCCGCACCTTCTTGCCCGATCCGTTCGGCAGCGGGGTCGTGCCGCGGATCATCTGGTCGCCCACGGTCGGGTCAACGCCCAGGCGCAGCGAAAGCTCGACGGTCTCGTCGAACTTGGCCTTCGGAAACTTGTGGAGAATCTCCACCGCTTCCTTGAGCGGATGCTCTTTCATCAGGTCGGCGACCTGTCGCGCGGCGCGATAACGTTTGCTGTGTTTTTCCATTTTTTCCTCCTTGCGGTGGTTGCGGCCTCCGACCGGGTCGAAGGCCTCCCGCGGGATTTTTGCTTGCGATGAAGATCAGTCGACGACCTCGATCCCCATGTTTCGGGCGGTGCCGGCGATGATGCGAATGCCGGCCTCGTCCGAGTGGGAGTTCAGGTCCTTTTGCTTGAGCCTCACGATTTCGAGCAGCTGCTTGCGCGTGACCTTGCCGACCTTGTCCTGGTTGGGCTTGCCCGAGCCGCTGGCGATGTTGGCGGCCTTCTTAAGGAGCACGGAGGCCGGCGGCGACTTCAGGATGAAGGTGAAGCTCTTGTCCGCGTAGACGGTGATGATGACCGGCAGGATCATCCCGTTCTGGTCCTTGGTCTTCGCGTTGAAGTCCTTGCAAAACGCCATGATGTTGACGCCTTGCGCGCCCAGCGCGGGGCCGACCGGCGGCGCGGGATTGGCCGCACCGGCGGGGAGTTGCAGACGGATGTAACCTTGAATTTTCTTGGCCATGGAATGACTGGGGGTCCGGGGGCGGGCTGTTGCCTCACTCCGTGAGGCGCTGCACCTGCCAATATTCGAGCTCGACCGGGGTGAACCGGCCAAAAATTGAAACGGAGACGCGGAGCTTGCCCCGCTCGGGGTCGACCTCGTCGATGCGGCCGTTGAGATTGGCGAACGGGCCGTCGTTGATCTTCACTTCCTCGCCGACCGAGTACTGCACCTTCGGCACCTCCTTGCCGCTGGCGGCCTCGATCCGGGCGCGGATCTCGTCGATGTCGGACTGCCGGAGCGCCGCGGGATGCTCGCCGCCTACAAAGCCTATTACGCCGGCGACCTCCTTGACGAAGTACCAGGGCTTGTTGATCAGCTTCTGGTCCTCGCCGTACAGGCGCATGTGCACGAAGACATAGCCAGGGTAGAGCTTGCGCACCTTGGTCGACTTCTTTCCGCCCTTCACCTCGGAGACGGTCTCGGTCGGAAGGAGCACCTCGAAGATCTGGTCGTCCAACTCCTCGGCCGTCTTGAATTTCTCGATGTACAGCTTCACCTTCGTCTCCTGGCCGGAGAGCGTGTGGAGCGCGAACCATTGCGCGTCTGCGGGTGCTGAGATTTGGGCGGACATGGGCTCTCTCTGCCTTAGCGCACCAGGTCGTGCAGGAATCCGACGACCTGGATCAGCGAGAAATCGCTGATGCTCGTGAAAATCCCCAGGATTACGGAGGCAACGATAACCACGACCGTTGAATCCCGCAATTCCGGCCACGTCGGCCACGTGGCCTTCTGAAGCTCCTCGACCATCTGGGTGAAGAGTATGCGCGTGCTGCTGAACGGGTTTTTCATGAATGGCTTGGAAGGTGGCAGGGGCGGAGGGACTCGAACCCCCAACCGACGGTTTTGGAGACCGCTACTCTACCAATTGAGCTACACCCCTAGTGACGTGGATTTTATGCGGCGCCGCCGGGGCTCCTCCAGGGAGAACCCCGAAGATGCGGTTAAACGGTTGGAGCGCGGCTTATTCGACAATTTCTGTGATGCGGCCTGCGCCGATGGTGCGACCGCCCTCACGGATGGCGAAGCGTTGGGTTTTCTCCATCGCGATCGGCTGAATGAGCGCAATGTCGATATTGATGTTGTCGCCCGGCATGATCATCTCGACGCCCTTGGGCAGTTCGACGACCCCGGTCACATCCGTCGTGCGGAAGTAGAATTGCGGGCGGTAACCGTTGAAGAAGGGCGTGTGGCGGCCGCCCTCGTCCTTCGAAAGGACGTAGATCTCGGCCTTGGCCTTCGTGTGCGGGGTGATCGATTTCGGGGCGGCGACCACCTGGCCGCGCTCGATGCCCTCCTTTTCGACGCCGCGCAGGAGAATCCCCACGTTGTCGCCCGCCTGGCCCTGGTCGAGCAGCTTGCGGAACATCTCGATGCCGGTGACAACCGTCGTGGCGGTGTCGCGCAGTCCGACGATTTCGACGGTTTCGTTGAGCTTGACGACGCCGCGCTCGATGCGGCCCGTGGCCACCGTGCCGCGGCCCGTGATCGAAAACACGTCCTCGACGGACATGAGGAAGGGCTTGTCCATCTCGCGGAGGGGAATCGGAATCTCCGAGTCGACCGCCTCGAGCAGGTCTCCGATGGCCTTGATCCCCTCGGGCTTGCCCTCGAGGGCGGCAGTCGCGGAGCCGCGAATGACCTTCGCGTTCTTGCCGTCAAACTGGTACTTGGTGAGCAGATCGCGAATCTCTTCCTCGACGAGATCGACCAGATCCTTGTCGTCGATCAGATCGACCTTGTTCAGGAAAACGACGATCTTCGGAACGCCCACCTGGCGGGCGAGGAGGATGTGCTCGCGCGTCTGGGGCATCGGGCCGTCGGCGGCCGAGACGACCAGGATCGCGCCGTCCATCTGCGCGGCGCCGGTGATCATGTTCTTGACGAAATCGGCGTGTCCGGGGCAGTCCACGTGCGCGTAGTGGCGCTTGTCGGACTCGTATTCGACGTGGGACACCGCGATTGTCACCGTCTTGGTGGCGTCGCGCACCGTGCCGCCCTTCGCGATATCCGCGTAGGATTTTACCTCGGCGAGGCCTTTTCGAGCCTGCACCGCCAAAATCGCTGCGGTCAGGGTCGTCTTGCCGTGATCGATGTGACCGATCGTGCCGACATTGACGTGCGGTTTCTTGCGTTCGAATGTTCCTTTAGCCATGAGTGGAGGAGGGAGACGTGTGGTTGGGTTTGGATCGAGATGATGCGACCGTGATTCTACTGCCTTGCCCTGGAGCCCAGAACCGGACTTGAACCGGCGACCTCGTCCTTACCAAGGACGTGCTCTGCCAATTGAGCTATCTGGGCAGACCCGGGCGTGCTTGCCAAACGCCTATAGTTGATAATCATAGGCTTCTGGCACGCAGATGTCGAAGCTGCGGTCAAAAAACGGGAAAGAGGTAAGAAAGTGAACGCCGCGCACGGGCCCGTCAACAGCAAACTTGACAAGGCCGCAAACAGGGGGCAACCACCGATTTGCCCGTGTGCTTAGGGCCCGACGGAGATTCGATAGAAACCGGGCGCCAGCCGGTCGCCGATTCGATAATCCCTGGACAGATAATCGAGGAAGAAACTGTCCGCGGCGGTGCCCGTCCTCTGCGTGAGCACGAGCGGCCGCACGAGCCCCGCGGAATCCACCGCAGCCATGAATTCGAGCGGCGACCAGTCCCCGTTGCGCAGCCCGGGGGAGACGTTCGGCGCATCATGCAAGGACTCCGTCAATGCAATCGCGCCCGACCGGGCCTCCGCCACGGAAACAAAGGCGAGGCGCGATTCCAGGGCGGGCACCGGCGCGTCGGTCCTGCCTATGCCAATCAGCGGATTGCTTCCGAGAGGGCTTGTCTGCAGCGCCTCGGCGGGCCGCGATGGGGGGCCGGCAGGGGCGAGGCCGAGCGCGAGATTGTCCTCGGCGAACTCGAGCCTGGGCGCGTACCCCTTGAACGACCCCTCGGGCGGCGGGGCGGGATTGTCCTTCTGCGCGCTGGTCCAGTGCGTGGGCAAAAAGAGCGGTGTGGGATCGTGCAGGGCCGCGTAGCCGGCCAGGTCGCCGCTGGCCAGGGGATTCGCCCCGCTTTCCTCGGGGCGCACCAGCCGAACGGGGGAAAGCGGCCTCGCCGGCTGGGCGGCCGGCTGCGGCGAGGGAGCGCGAAAAAGCGCCAGGACCAGCGCCGCCACGACCGCTCCCGCCGCGATCGCCGGCAGCCATCGCCGCGCCGCGTTCAAAAGGCCTTTGTCCGGCGTCATGGCTAACGCCCGGCGGCGCCGGCCTGGGGCTCCTGGGCCGCGAGCTCGACGAACGCGAAGCCCGCGCCAATCGCCATCGATTGGATGCGCATGATTTCCCCCATCGGAACATCGCCGCCGGCCTGCAGGAGAAGCACGGCATTCTTCTGGTTTTTTCCCTGGTCCCGCAGCCATCCCGGAAGCTCCGCACGGGTCAGGATGCCCTGATCGGTCAGGATCTGCCCCGAGCCCAGGATCCGAAGGTTGCAGGTCGTGCGGTTCGCGCCCGCGCGCGCCCCCTCCATGGTCGGAATCGGCTCTCCGAGGACAAGCCCCGGCGCCAGCACAAAGCGGGAGCCGAACAGGAAGAAAAACAGGGCGAGGACGCCGACATTCACGTAAAACAGGACGTCGAAATTCCGCGGCTGCGGCGGCAGATGCGAGGCGATCTCGAGCGGGCGCGTGATCATTTCGGCTCCCCCGGGGGCTCCGGGGACCCCGCCGGGTTCCCGCGGTAGTCCACAAGGAGGTATTTCATGATCTCGTTGCCCGCCCATTCGATGTCCCGCACGATCGAACGGACACGGCCGGCGAGGAAATGGTGGGCGATATGGGCCGGGATCGCCAGCATGAGGCCGCCGGCGGTGCTCAAAAGCGCCTGCCACATCCCGGCCGCCAGGGCGTGCGGGGTCGCGTAGTCGCCGCCCCTCTCAAATGCGTTGAACGTGTACGCCATGCCGAGAACCGTCCCCAACAGCCCCGCGAGCGGCGCCACCTGGGCGATCGCCGCGATCGAGCCGAGCCGCCGCTCGAGGGCCGGCACCTCGACGATGGCCGCCTCCCGGACGTTGAAGCGCATCGTCTCGGCGTCGTCCTCCGAATGCAGAAGGGCGGCCTTGACGACGGCCGCCACCGGTCCGGGCGTCTCCTCGCAAACGGTCAGGGCCTCGACCAGCCGGCGCTTGGCGAGAATGTTCTTGATCCCGTTGATGAATGCCGTGGACCGGATCTGCACCCGATGGAGATAGAGCGTTCGCTCGACGAAGAGGACGAATGCCGCGAGGCCGAGGACGAGCAGCACCACCATCATTGGGCCGCCCTTTGCAAAAAGGCTGAAGTTGAAGACGGACATTGGCGGAGGGAAGCGTTACATTCGTTTTGCGGGCCGGCGCAAATTCCAAACGGTGCTCATGGCCGGGAGTGGGGGGAATTGAGGTTCGCCAGGTCGGACTGCGCGAGCGCAGCGAACGGGAGGCCCTTCTTGATGACGAGCTGCCAGGCCTGCACCGCCTGGTCGGCCTCGCCCTGTTGCTCGAAGAGATCGGCCAGCGCGAACAGGGTCTTCGCCATCCAGTAGCGGCCCTTTTCGCCGAGTTGGGCGCCCTGCCCGCCGCTCAAAAGGAACTTCGAGACGACGTCGCCCCACCAGACATCCCTCGCCTGCTGCAGCCGCCCCCCGCTCATGTAGATCAACCCCAGGTTGAATCCGGCCTCAACCCTCACATCCGGCGGGGCATCGACCCGGTCGCACAAATCCTCGAAGAGGCCCCGGGCCTGTTCCTGGTGATTGAAATCCTTTCCCCCCGCCGACTGCGCGTTGTCGCACCTGGCCAGCGCGAGCTGGGCGATGATCGCGTTGGGGGTTCCGGCGTAGGCGGGGTTCTTGACAAGGGACTCGTACGCCTGCTGCGCCTGCGGGAACTGGTCCAGTTCGCCCAGGACGTCGCCCTGCTTCATCCTGGCGTCGAAGACGAGGGTGTCGTCGGGATAGTTCGTGGCTATCCGGTCGAGCAGCCTGTCGGCCTCCTTGAGGTTCTGATCCCGGCCGAGCCGCTCGGCCATGGTCGCGGCCTGGTACAGGGCGTAGGGCGCATAGGCGCTGTGCGGGAACTTGTCGGCGAGGCCGGTCAGGAGCTGCTGGGCCTCGACGAGCTTGTCCTGGCGCTCGTCGTAATTGGCCTCGTCAAAGTAGGATTTGGCGGCCGCGTCGGAGTCGGGGTATTCCGCGCGAAGCTGCTTCAGGATCGAAAGGGCATCGGTCTCGCGCTTGAGGTCGAAGGAGGTCTGCGCCTTCAATAGCAGGCTGCCGCTGGCGATTTCCTCCCTCAGGGCCGGATCGAGGCCGGACAGGAGCTGGCCCAGTCCGTCCACGAGCTTCAGGGCGCGCTCCTCGTCCCGCGCATCGACGGCCAGGCGCGCCTGGAGCCACGCCATCCGGGCGCGCAGTTCCGCGGACAGGCCGGGCGACGGCCGGCCGGACAGCAGACGGTTGACGCGGTCGTACGCCTCGGCGCTTCGATTGGCCAATTCGAGGGCCCTGGACAGGTTCCACTCGGCCTCCCAGCGGCTGACCGCGTCGAATTGCGGGCTGCGCGCCTCCTCGTCCAGGACGCCCGCCGCCTCGTTGAGGGCGCCCGCCTTGATTTCCGCCTCCACACGCTGAAACATGAGATCGCCCGGCCGGACCCCCGGGGGCGGGCTGCGCACGACCGAGGCGTAGGCGTCCGCGGCGTTGCGGTAGTCCCGCGCCCGATACCAGGCCTCGGCGACGGCCAGGTTGAGCTGGGACCTGACGCCGAGCGAATCCCCGGCCCCGTCCGGAACCAGATCGCGCGTCTGGCGCGCGTAGTTCGCGGCCGTCCGGTAGTGCTGCTGTTCCCACGCGGCGCGCGTCAGGTCGCCCAGGGCATACGGCTTCAGGGGCGAGCCGGGGAACCGGTCGAGCAGCGCGCTTGCCGAATCCTCGGCCCGGGCGTAGTCCTTGTCGCCCAGCGCCCATTCCGCCCGGACCAGAAGGAGATCGTCCAGGATCGGGTGCGGAGGCGCCCCCGCGATGAGTTTGTCCAGTTCCGCCCTGAAAGCGGCGCGGTCCGGCCCCGCGGCGAGGCCCCGGGCGAGCAGTTGCAGCGCCTGCCTCTGGCGTTCGAGATCGACTCCGGTCTCCAAAAGCTGGAAGAGAGCGGTCCGGCCGGGCCTGCTGCCCGCGCCGGCGATCATGCCGAGCAGGAGCCGGAAATCATCCGCGCGCGCGTGTTCGCGGGCCGGAAGAGTGAGCAAATCGCCCTGCAGGGCCTCGATCGCCGCCGGTGTCCGGCCGAGCGCGTTGAGCATGACCGCGTACGATCGCTCGAATTCGTAGCCGACGCTTCCCGGATTGCTCTCGGCGTTTCTTCGCGCCTGCTCGGCCTCCTCCGGTGTGACATGGTCGAGCTGCAGGTCCGCCTGATCGCGTGCGAGCTGGAAACGGGCGCGCGTAAGGTTGGTTCCGCCCGCCGCAGCCTGCGACTCCGCCTGCCCGAACAATTCCACCGCCCTGGGAAACTCGCCCGCGGAGCGGGCCAGCAATCCCAGCAGGAAGGTGCCCCAGGGGCGGTCCTCGGCCGAAAGCTCGCCCGCCCTGACGGCGGCCGACTCGTTCCGCGCCGGCTGCATCTGCCCCAACGCCGCATAGGCGAGCCCCGCCCGCAAATGCCACGCCGAAGTGTGCGGCGCCGCCATTCCGTTGAGCGCCTTGAGCGCGGCGTCCGGATTGCCCTCGTCGAGCCGGGCCGTCGCCAGGGCCAGCGTCAGGGCCCGGCGGTCCGTCCCAGGGGCGGCCAGCAGCTGCTCGTAGAATTCGGCGGCAACGCTGGGGAATCCCAGTTCCTCGGCCTGCCGCCCGGCGACCAGGGACAGCCCGGCCTGTCCCGCCGAAAGGGCCGGCGGCGCGGGCGCCAGGGGTACGGGCGGATTCAGCGGTTCCTGGGCCCGCGTCAATGCCGCCGCCGTCAGAGTCAGAAAAATGAGTCTTCGATTGGGCATACCGGCCGCGGCGAGCCTGTCATTTTCAACGCAACAATCAACCGCGATGTGACTTCCATCGCCCCACGGAGGTTCCCTCCCGCGCAGGTTTGCTCTGGCATAAGCGCGGCTGCCTGTTAGATATTTCGGCCGATTCGCCATCCACAAACCCCCGCACGCCATGTCCGCCCTCCTAATCCTGGTCGTCCTTGTCGCAATCGCCGCCATCGCCGTCTTTTGGGCCGTCGGAATCTACAATTCGCTGGTCAGGCTGCGCAACCGCTTCAAGAACGCCTTCGCCCAGATCGACGTCCAGTTGAAGCGACGGTACGATCTGATTCCAAACCTCGTCGAGACGGCCAAGGGGTATCTCAAGCACGAGCACGAGACCCTCGAGGATGTCATCAAGGCCCGCAATATCGCCTACGCCGCATCGCAGGCCGCGGCCGCCAATCCGGCCGACGGGAACGCGATGAAGAGCCTGGTGAGCGCCGAAGGCGGCCTCGCCGGCGCCCTCAGCCGCCTGATGGTCGTCTCGGAGCAGTATCCCAACCTCAAGGCCAACGAGAACATGATGCAGCTCACCGAGGAACTGACCTCGACCGAGAACAAGGTCGCCTTCGCCCGCCAGGCCTACAACGACTCGGTCATGGTCTACAATACCTCGAGGGAAACCTTCCCAAATTCCGTGATCGCCGGATTCGGCGGGTTCCAGCCCGCGGAGCTATTCAAGATCGAGGACGCATCCGAGCGCAACGCGCCCAAGGTTCAGTTCTAAGGGCCCGGGAACGGACGCCATGGACTTCTTCGCCGCCGAGGAGCGCGCGAAAAAGCGCACCCGCTATCTGGTCTTCCTCTTTGCGCTCGGCCTGGCGGGAACGATCGTCGCCGCCTACGGATTTGCGCGGATGGCGGAGGGCTTTGTCTCCAATTCCTCCACCCACAGGGTCCGCTACAACTACAACCGTTACGCCGCCGACAACGGATACGGGGAGCCTCAAGCCGCGGATTACCCCCTGTGGCAGCCGGGATTGATGGCTGAGGTGGCCCTGATCACGTGCGTGGTGGTCGGCATCGCCTCCCTGGTCAAATGGTCCGAGCTTCGCCAGGGAGGAGCGGCAGTCGCGACCGGGGTCGGCGGCCGCCGGGTCGATCCGCACTCCACCAATCTCGCCGAACGGCGCCTCCTCGACGTCGTCGAGGAAATGGCGATTGCCGCGGGCCTGCCCGTACCCGCCGTCTACGTCCTCGAGGATGAGCCGGAAATCAACGCCTTCGCGGCCGGTCTGACGACCAACGACGCAGTCGTGGCCGTCAGCCGCGGCGCACTGGACCGGCTGACGCGCGACGAACTCCAAGGCGTCATCGGCCACGAGTTCAGCCATATCCTGAACGGGGACATGCATATGAACATGCGCCTGACCGCGATGGTGTTCGGGATTCTCGTCATTGCGATCATCGGCCGGGGAGTCCTGTACGGCATGCGCCGGAACCGCGGGAAGGGAGCGGCGGCAATCCTCGCGATCGGACTGGCGCTCCTTGTCCTGGGCTACGTCGGGTACTTCTTCGGCCGGCTGATCCAGGCCGCCATCTCCCGCCAGAGGGAATTCCTCGCCGATGCCTCCTCGGTGCAATTCACACGCAATCCCGCGGGCCTTGCGGGAGCGCTGCGCCGGATCGGTGCGAGCGGCTCCGCCTTGGAGCACCACCAGACCACCGCGATCGGGCACTTCTTCTTTGCGCAGAGCTTCCGTTCCAGCCTGGGCGGGCTCCTCGCGACGCACCCGCCCCTGGAGGCGCGCATTCGGGCGATCGACCCGCAATTCGACGGAAAACTCACGGCGCCACCGCCGGTCGCGCATGCCGCGGTCTCCCCGGCCCCGACTGCGCCGGCCGCGTCCCCCGCCCCGCCGCCGATTGCGCCGGTCCTGGGATCCATCGGAAGCGCCGCCTCGATCAATCCCCTCGCCCTCCTGGCCACGGCGGGAACCCTCCCGGCTGCGTCCGTCAACGACGCCCGCAGTCTGCTCCAGAAGATCCCCGAGCGCCTTCGAACGGCCGCCCGCTCCCCGGCTGACGCGCCAGCCCTTCTTTTTGCCCTCCTTCTCCATGACGACCCCGCGGTCAAAAGCCACCAGCTTTCCGCCATCTCGGCCAGCGCGGGCGCCGGCGTTGCGGGCGTTGTCACCGATATCGAGCCCGTGGTGCGCGGGCTGGACGCCTCCCAAAGGCTCCCCTTGGTCCTCCTATCCCTTCCCGCGCTGAATGCCCTCGATGCAGCCGCGCGCACGAATCTCGACCAGACCCTGGACCGCCTCGTGCACACGGACGGCCGACTGACAACGTTCGGTTACGCCCTGCAGAAGATTGTCCGGCGCACCCTCGCCGCCGGCGACAATCCGACTGCGACAGCCGCCCGCACCTATTCGTTTTCCGATGTCTCCAACGAAATCAGCGTGGCCCTTTCGGCGCTTGCCAGGAGTTCGAGCGACGACGAAGCGGAGGCCGCCCGCGCATTTGCCTCAGGGGCCGCCCAGCTCCATCTCCTCCAGGGCCGCCTGACCCTGCTCGCGCCCGCCGCCTGCGGTCTCGCCCAGTTGGACGCCGCCCTCGACCGGCTTTCCGCCGCCAGCGGTCCGATCAAGAGACGGCTGCTGACAGCGGCCGCCTACGTCGTCAATGCCGACGGCGTCCTGCTCCCCGGCGAGATCGAACTCTTCCGGGCGATGGCCGCCTCGCTGGACGTGCCGTTGCCGGCGCTCCCCGTATAAGCTCAGGGCCCCAGGAGCTTCCGGTTCTCGGAATTGCCCCGCCCGTAGTCGTCGTCGCCGGTGCAGGCTTCCGTCGCCTCGACAAAGCGCATGCCGTAGGGGAACCGCCACAGCCAGCATGCTCCGTCGCGCCGGTCGTGCACGAGAAGAAACTCCGGATCCAGGTCCCGATCGTCCGTCGTAATGCTGTAATTGCCCTGGGTCGCCCGCCTTAGGTCGTTCGGAATCCGCGAAAGGATGGGGACCGGGTCGAGCGAGACGGTCCAGCTTCCGCTTACGCTTACGGGAGTCCCTCCCTGAAAGTAATACCCGAAGAACCTCGGCGGCACGAAATACCCCGTTGCGTGCATCCGGTGGAGCTGGTCGTTGACGGCGTCGATGAAATGAACGCGCCACGGAAGGTCCACGGGAAGGGCGAAGTTGGGCAGTGGGATGAGCACGTTGTCTGTCATGGTCGTGAGCCTCTCAAAGCATAATAACGGCCAATTCCGAATTAAAATGAGCCCCGGGCGGGGATAATAGGCAAAAACCGGGCTTTGCGCTGGCGATTCTTTCGGCTAGGATGCCATTGACCAATGTCTTCCGACTTAACCGAGCTCTATCAACAGGTGATCCTCGACCACAATCGGCGACCCCGAAACAAGGGCCGGCTGCCCACGGCCAACCGGGTCGCGCACGGAGACAATCCGACCTGCGGGGACCAGTGCCACGTCTATCTCCGGATGGAGGGGGACCGGATCGCCGACGTCTCGTTCGAGGGCTCCGGATGCGCCATATCCCAGGCAAGCGCCTCCCTGATGACGACCCAGATCAAGGGCAAGACCGCGGCTGAGGCCGAGGAACTCTACAGGAGATTCCATGACATCATCACGTCGGGAAAGGAGCCGGAGGAGATCAGCGACCTGGCCGCATTCGCCGGCGTCCATGCCTTTCCGGCCCGGATCAAGTGCGCCACCCTCGGATGGCACGCGGCCCTGAACGCCCTCAAGGGCGACGACTCCCAGGCGACGACGGAGACCCACGTCGATTAGCCCCATGCCCTCGCCCTGGGACAGCATCCGCGACGACTTCCCGGCGCTTCACCAATCGGTGAACGGCAAGCCGCTCGTCTATCTGGACAACGCCGCTACGACGCAAAAACCGAGGGCGGTCATCGACGCCCTTTCGCGCTTCTATCAAACGGACAACGCCAACGTGCACCGCGGCCTGCACGCCCTTTCGATGCGGGCGACGGACGCCTACGAGGGCGCCCGCAGCCGGATCGCCCGGTTCATCCATGCGGCGGAACCCGAGGAGATCCTCTTCACGCGGGGGACAACCGAGTCCATCAATCTCGTCGCAGGGAGCTGGGGCGCGGCCAAACTCAAGCCCGGGGACGCCATCCTGCTGACGGAGATGGAACACCACAGCAATCTCGTCCCCTGGCAGCTCATCGCGCAAAAAACCGGGGCCAGGCTCCGCTACCTGCCGGTCACGGGCGACGAGGGCCTGCTCGATCTTTCGCAATTGGACCGGTTGCTGACCCCGGAGGTGAAGCTGTTCGCCTTCACCCACGTCTCCAACACGCTCGCGACCATAAACCCGGTCGCGGAACTGTGCGCCCGGGCCAAAAAGGTCGGGGCCGTCACGCTCGTCGACGCCGCCCAGTCGATCGGGCACATGCCGGTGGACGTGCAAAAGATCGGGTGCGACTTCCTGGCCTTTTCGGGCCACAAGATGGCCGCCGGGACCGGGATCGGCGTCCTGTACGGCCGGAAGGAACTCCTCGATTCGATGCCGCCCTGGCAGGGAGGGGGCGGCATGATCGCGAACGTCGATTTCTTCGCGACCACGTACAAGCCGAGTCCCGAGCGGTTCGAGGCCGGAACGCCCAATTTTGCGGACGCTTACGCCCTTGGCATCGCCTGCGACTACCTGGACGGCCTCGGCCGCCTGGAGATCCAGCGCCACGATGGCGGACTGGCGGCCCAGGCCTACCGCCGGCTCTCCGAACTGCCCGGAATTCGGCTCATCGGCCCGCCCGGCGAGCGCGGCGGCCTGGTGTGCTTTGCCCTGAACGACGTGCATGCCCACGACGTGGTGACCTTCGCAGATGAGGACGGAATCGCGATGCGCGGCGGCCACCACTGCAACCAGCCCCTGATGAAGCGGCTCGGCCTGACAAGCACGGTCCGGGCGAGCTTCTACGTCTACAATACCGCGGCGGAGATCGACGTCCTCGTCGCCTCGCTTCGTAGGATCATCAAGTTCTTCGGCGGGGCCTGAACTAGCCCATGTCTCGCTCGTTATAAACCGCCGCCCCATCATTGCAGCGAAAAGAGCAAGCACTGGTTGTCTCCCCCCCCAGATCTAGGTGCGGGTAAAACCCCATTGGAGTTGCGGTGGCTGTCGGCGTACGCTTTGGGAGTGAAAAAGAGCCCGAGATTACGATCTCATCCGGCCAATTCGATTCCGACCCGAAGCCTCCAAAGATTAAAAAAAAGTCTCCGTGAGTTGCAGGCCATTCACCGCGAAGCCGTCAAGATTCTGAACAAGCTTCTGACCGGCCCCACGGCTGAAGTCGTCCACAGTTTGTGCAAGCGCTTCTACATCCTTCAGGAGTACTTTGTCATGCGTTACCTGGAGGCCAGAGAGTGCGCCATTTCCGTGCTTGGGCGCGTCAAAGGGGCTATCTACGCGACCGGATTCCCCGTCGCTGATCCGTTGCCTTTCGTCTAGGATCTTTCATCCAGCCATTGTAACGTGGCTGGAAGTTTCGGCCACGCGCTCGAAATGCTTTTAACACCCCATGGCGGCCCCGTCGCGCAGGGTGTAGGGTCATGAGATGACGAATAAAAACCCCTTCACCGCCGATCGGGCCGGAATCATGGCCGCCTCGGCATTCTTGGCCGCGCTAACCCTGGCTGTATGCGCCTCCCCGGCGTCGGCCCAGCCCAACGCAGTCCAGGGGCCCGCCGTGGCGGTGGCACCTCCGGCCGTAATCATCCAGGACAATTACGATTACTTCCCCGCTTACGAGACCTACTACAATCGCACCAGCCACCAATTCGTGTACCGCGACGGCCCCGCATGGGTCCGGCGGCCGGAGCCAAGGGGGATGACCCCGGAAGCGATGCTGGCCGCGCCATCGGTGCGAATGGATTTCCATGACTCGCCGGAGCTGCATCACGACGCCGTAACCAAGAGCTATCCCAAGAATTGGGCGCCGCCGGCCCCGAGGCCTGAAGAAAAAAAGTGACCTTGATGCGTTGACTGCGGAACCACGCGCTTCGAAGCACACATGAAGCCCACCGGAAACGCCCATCAAATCAATTTAAACGCGGTCAATGCCATGAAGCGGAAGACCGATCCGTGCGCCCCGAACCGCTCGCTCACCCGCAGCAAGCGGAAGAAGGCGGCCGCACGGCAGTGGCCGTCCAAGCAGGACCAGTGATGCATTCACCGGAAGAATCGCTATTGCTTTGATTTGGCAGCGAGCCGACATCGCAGCCGCTCACCTGCACATTGGCGATGGTCACATTTTCGGCGGGACGCGAAAACCCGGCGCTGCAAACGAAAAACTTGTTCGGCATTTCCCCTCCTGGATGTCTTGTCAACTCCACACCGGCATTTGAACATAAAGTCGATTTAAAAAAGGCTCAAAGCGGGGTTGCCTTGGTTTGGCGGACACGCTTGGACAGATTCTGCCGATGGCCACCAACGACGAGCTCCTGACAGCGTTTGAATTGCATTCGGCCGATGGGATTCGATCGATCCTCGACGCTGGATTTGACCTTCGCGCGCCGATTCGGGGCAAGTCTCCGGTCAGCTGGCTTACGGAGATGTACTCTCGATCACCTAATTTTCCCGAGTGCCTCCGAATCTTGCTGGATCGTGGAGCCGTGCTCGACGATCCCCTCGTCGCGCCCGTCCTTCTGGATGACGCCGACGCCTTGAAAGCGGCGATCCGGGCCAGTCCGTCGCTTATCCATCACCGCACAACGATGATCTCGGCATTCACTCCGTTGGTCGGTGCTTCGTTGCTCCATGTCGCCGCCGAATACGCAAACGCGAAAGTCGCCCGAACCCTGATCGAGATGGGCGCCGAGGTGGATGCGCGCGCTGCCGTCGATGAATTTGGGCTCAACGGACACACCCCTCTGTTCCATACGGTCAATTCAATCGGGAACCGCTCCGCGCCGATATTGCGGCTGCTCCTGGATGCCGGAGCGAAGACCGACATACGCCTTCAGGGTATCACATGGGGCATGGGTTTCGAATGGGAGACGACCCTCTTCGACGTCACCCCGCTCTCCTACGCCCAATTCGGACTCCTGCCCCAAATGCATCGATCCGAGAGCGACACTTACGCGAACATCACCCATTTGCTAAATGCATCCGGTCGAAAGACTCCACCTTTGGACAATGTTCCAAACCGATACTTGAAGCCGAAGAGCTGACCCCTCGCAATACGCGAGAGTTTTCAGCAGCTTGTCCGGCTGGAGCCGCAGGAGCTTGCGGTGTTTTTCTGGACCAGGCGCAGGTCGGAGCGGACATTCCAGCCGATGCGGCGCCAGAAGGCCTTGCCCGAGGTGTTGCTGGCAAACAGGAACAGGTTGCATTTCGGGATGCCTTCCGAGCGAAGCTTGTCGAGGCACACCGCGACAAGTTCCCGGCCCAGCCCCCGGCGCCGGCGGCTGGGAACCACGGCGAGGTGATGCAGGTAGCCGCGGCGGCCGTCGTGCCCGCAAAGGACCGTGCCGACGATCCGGCGCCCGGCTGTCGCCACAAGGCTCAGATTCGGATTCCGCCGCAAGAATCGGCCAATCGCCTCGCGCGTGTCGGACTCGTTGAGTCCGATGCCCTCGGTCCTTTTCCACAGCGCATGCACTCTCCCGTAATCGGAGATGCGCATGATCCGGATCTTTGGAGGAAGTTCTGCCATTGGCGGGGAGGCTCAGCTCATTTGCCCTTGGCATCCCGGATCCACCCAATCGTTTTTTCCGCAAGCGAGTCGAACGCTTTCACGCAAAGCTCCAGGTGCTCCTCCTTCGTGTCCTCGATCTTGTTGTGGCTGATGCCGCGGAGGCTTTGGACAAACATCATGACGGTCGGCACCCCGGCGCGGGAGACCTCGGCCGCGTCGTGAAGCGGGCCGGACGGCAACCGGTGCGATTTCCCGCAGGTCTCCCGGATGGACGCGTCGCAAAGGCCGATGAGGTCCCTGTTGAACAGGACGGGCTCGATCTGCCAGATCCGTTCCCAGGCGACCGAGACGCCCCCCTCCTTCGCGAACCGTTCGCTCGCATCCCTCGCCTCCTGAAGCATCCGGGCGAGCCCGGCCGCGTCCAGATGGCGCTGGTCCAGCGTGATGCGGCACTCCTCGACGACGCTCGTCACGATGCCCGGCCGGGTCGTACACGATCCGATCGTGCAGACTCCGCCGTGGCGCTCGGCGATCTTGTATATCTCAGGGCTCATCTTTGCCGCCGCGAGAAACCCGTCCTTGCGCCTGGCCATCGGGGTGCTTCCGGAATGGGCAGCCTGGCCCTTGAAGGTGATCGCGTGGCGCTCGACCCCGAAGGTGCCGAGGACGGCTCCCAGCGGCAGATCGAGATCGAGGAGGACGGGCCCCTGCTCGATGTGAAGCTCCAGGTAGGCCGCGGCGTTGGCGCGCTCCGCCCCGCATTGCTTGACCCGCTCGAAATCGACGCCCACCGCCTTGAGCGCATCCGGCAGAAGGATGCCGTCCTTGTCCTTGAGCCCGCGCGCCTCGTTCATGTCGAGGTTGCCCGAGAAAGCCGAGGATCCGAAAAGGCTCTTTCCAAACCTCGCCCCCTCCTCGTCGGCCCAATCCACCAGGCGCACCGTGACCGGCGGCCGGGCGCCGTGCTGCGCATGGATCCGCCGCAGGATCTCAAGACCTGCGAGAACGTTCAGGCACCCGTCCAGCCAGCCGCCGTTCGGAACCGAGTCCATGTGTCCGCCGATCAAAAGCGCGCGTTCGGACTCCCCGCGGAGAGTCGACCACAGGTTCCCCGCCTCATCGGCATGGACTTCGACTGGAAGCGCCTGAAGTTTTTTCCTGAGCCACGCCCTTGTCTCGACCCATGTTTTAGTGAATGCGATGCGCTGCGCGCCGTTTGCATCCGCCGTGAATCCTCGCAGCTCCTTCAACTCATCGATGGTCCTTCTCGGGTCTACGTGTGCGTTCATAGTCACCTTTCTTGTTGATTCAGGATAACTAAGGCAATCCGCCCCGAAGGTGTCGGGGCCCTGAGCAACTCGGCATGAAGTTTGCTTTATTGGGACATTCGAGCAAACTAACGTCCAGCGATTGAAACTGCCTCCGAGTTGATCCCACGAACCGATCTGCCAGCCAGACACGCACGTAGGGATTCAGCGGGGGCGTTTCATGCTGGATTTTGCTTTTCGTCATGATCCGTGCGTTCCACTTCTAATGCCAGAAGCCGGATCGCGCCAAGGCAGAAAACCCCGCCTGCGCCCCCCGGCCAGGCAATGAACCCAATCCGAATTATCCCATGCCCACTCTATCCACGACCGTTAACGGACTTAAGTTGCCGAATCCATTCGTCATCGGATCCGGTCCTCCCGGAACAAACCTGAGCGTCATCAATCGCGCCTTCGCCGAAGGCTGGGGCGCCGTCATTGCGAAGACCGTCAGCCTGGACGCCTCAAAGGTCGTCAACGTCACGCCCCGCTACGGCAAGCTCTACTCGGAAAACGGGGAGGTCATCGGATGGGAGAACATCGAACTCATCAGCGACCGCCCCTTCAGCATCTGGATCGACGAGTTCAAAAAATGCAAGGACACGAACCCCTCCGGGGTTCTCATCGCCTCCATCATGGAGGAGTACCGGAAGGACGCCTGGATCGAGATCGTTCAGCGCTGCCAGGACGCCGGGGTGGACGCCTTCGAGTGCAATTTCTCCTGCCCGCACGGCCTGCCCGAACGCAAGATGGGGGCGGCGATGGGCCAGGATCCCGCCATCCTTGAGGAGGTCTGCGGTTGGGTCGCCTCGGCAGCGAAAAAGCCGGTCTGGGCGAAGATGACGCCGAATATCACCCACATCGAGGAGCCCGGCCGCGCGGCCCTGCGCGGAGGGGCGAACGGGCTTAGCGCCATCAACACGATCCGCAGCGTGATCGGGGTCAATCTCGACACGCTGCGCCCCGAGCCGACGGTCGAGGGCTACACGACCCCGGGCGGCTATTCGTCGAAGGCGGTGAAGCCGATCGCGCTCCGGATGGTCATGGAACTGGCGACGATGATCCGGGCCGAGTTTCCCGGCCGGACCCTCTCGGGCCTGGGCGGAATCGAGAGCGGAAGCGACGCCGCGCAGTTCATCCTTTTGGGCGCCGACACGGTCCAGGTCTGCACCGGCGTCATGAAGTTCGGCTACGGCTGCGTAAAGCCCATGTGCGAGGAACTGCTCGCATTTATGGCAAAGCACAAGTTCGAGACCCTCGATGATTTCAAGGGCAAGAGCCTCGGCTTTTTCACGACGCACGCCGACCTCGTGCAGCGCTCGGCCGCGCGCAAAGCCGCGCGCCAGGCGATCGCAAAGGTCGTCAAAAGCGACGGCGAATGGAGCGGGGACGAGTTCGTGAAGCAGTCCGACGCCCTGTCCAAGGGCTGAGCGCGGGTTCGCCGTTTGCTTTGCATTGGTCGCATTTGGGTCCTACGCATGACGGTCCAGCCGCGCCGCAAACGCCGGTGCGGCCGTCCCGCAAGGGGCTACAAGATTCGCAGCCTATGAAGATTCGCTTGTGCCGACCCGCCGATGCCGCGCAGATCGCGGACATTTACGCCCCATTCTGCGGGGATTCCCCCGTCTCCTTTGAAATCGCGCCGCCCGACGCCGCCGAAATGTCCCGGCGCATCGATGCCATCTCGCGCCGCTTTCCCTGGCTCGTCGCCGACGAGAACGGCGAGGTCGCGGGCTACGCCTACGCCTCTCCCCATCGGGAGCGGGCGGCTTATCGGTGGTCGGCGGACGTGACCGTGTACATCCGCGACGGATTCCGGCGCCGGGGCGTCGGTCGGGCGCTCTATTCCTCGCTCTTCGCCCTGCTCCGCCTCCAGGGCTATTTCAAGGCCTACGCCGGCATCACCATGCCCAATGCGGGCAGCACGGGCCTTCACGCCGCCATGGGATTCAAGATGGTCGGCGTCTACGAAGAGGTCGGCTACAAGGTCGGCGCCTGGCACGACGTCTCCTGGTGGGGCCTGGCGCTCCAGCAGCCCGTCAATCCGCCCGAGGAACCGCACGCCTTTCCGGATATCGCCGGTTCGCCGGAAACGCTGGCGGCGATAAAGATTGGTGATAGGATGTTCAAACCGGCGTCGCGGACCAAAAAATAAGCGCACCCACGCCCACCTCATCATGGCCGTTTCAACAACCCCAACCCGCTGCCCGCTGTTCATCAACGGCGAGTGGATCGATCCCAAGCTTCCGACAACTCCGGTTTTCAATCCCTCGACAGGCGAAGTGATCGCCGAGTGCCCCGCCGGCGGCGCGGCCGAGGTGAATGCCGCCGCGGAGGCCGCCGCTGCCGCATTTCCGGCCTGGCGGGACACCCCGTCCGTCGAGCGGGCGCGGGTTTTTTTCCGATACCGGCAGATCGTCGAAAAGAATTTCGACCGCCTATGCCAGGGCATCTCGCGAGAGCACGGGAAAACCCTCGCCGAATCCAAGGGCAGCATCTACCGCGGGATCGAGAACATCGAGTACGCCTGCGGAATACCTTCCCTCTTGTTCGGGGACACCCTCGAAAACCTCGCGCGCGGGGTCGACTGCGAGACCCTCCTCCAGCCGCTGGGCGTCTGCGCGGGGATAACGCCCTTCAATTTTCCGGCGATGGTGCCGCTGTGGATGTTCCC
>JBEKAO010000003.1:0-107252 GCA_050015855.1 Opitutaceae bacterium
GTTGTCCTCGTCGATATAGCCGTTGACGTAGTGGTCTCCCGGCTTCGGCGCATCCGGGGAGATGGAATCCGCCTTCGGCCGGCCGGAGTTCAGGGCGTTGTAGTAGACGGGAATCTGGCCCACGGAACGCGGAATGGAGACCGTGAGGCGGCCCTGGGGCTCGGCATCGCCAAACAGCGTTCGCACAAGCGCCGGCCCCGCTTCGATGCCGGGAAACCACCCGAGAAGGAGCGCCTGCACATGTTCGGCCGCCCAGGGCGTCGCGAGCGGACGGCCGCTGAAGACGATGAGGACGATGGGAGTGCCCGTCTTGGCGACGGCCTCGAGCAACTCCTCCTGGTTGCCCGGCAGGCCGATCCTGGACCGGGACGACGCCTCGCCCGTGCTTTCCCCCGACTCGCCCAGGGCCAGGACGGCGACATCGGACCCTTTCGCCGCAGCCACAGCTTCGGCAAATCCGGCTTCCGTGGCGCCGTCGATGTCCGTCCCCTTTGCATACGAAAGGGCCATCCCGCCCTGTTGCGCCCGTTCGGCGAGGGCGCTCCGCAGGGTCACGACGTCTTTGGACTGCGCCTGGCAGTACCACGACCCCTTCATCTCGCCCGCGCTGTCGGCAAGCGGCCCGATCAGGGCGATCTTCCGCCCGGCGGAGTTCGAAAGCGGAAGCAGCGGCGAGCCGTTCGACAGCCGGTTTTCCAGGAGGACAAACGATTCCTCCGCCGCCCGCAGCGCGAGGGCGCGCCCCCCTTCGATATCCGCAGGCGCCGCGGGCTCCGCGACATACGGACGCTCGAAAAGCCCAAGCGCAAACTTGATTCGAAGGACCCGCCGCACCGCCTCGTCCAGGCGCTGCATCGGCACCGCCCCCGAGCGCACGAGCCCGGGCAGTTCGCCCGCATACAGGTTGTCCACCATGTCCATGTCGACGCCTGCGAGAATCCCCTTCCGGGCGGCCGTCCGCGCGTCATTGGCGATGCCATGGACCATGATCTCCTTGACCGCCGCCCAGTCGCTGTCGACGAAGCCTTCAAACTTCCATTCCCCGCGCAGCACCCGCGTCAGCGTGAACGCGTTCGCGCTCGCCGGCACTTCATCGAGCGAATTGAAAGCCGACATGATCGTCCCCGCGCCCTCGTCCACCGCGGCGTGAAACGGAGGCAGGTAAACCTGCCGAAGCGTGCGCTCCGAAATCTCGGTCGTGTTGTAGTCGCGCCCTCCCTCGGCGGCCCCGTATCCGACGAAATGCTTGGCGCACGCCAGGATCGACGTCGGATCGTCCAGGCGGGTCCCCTGGTATCCCCGCACGTAGGCGCGGGCGATCGCCGAGCCGAGATAGGGATCCTCGCCCGCCCCCTCCGCAATGCGTCCCCAGCGCGGATCCCGGGCAATGTCCACCATCGGCGCAAAGGTCCACCTGACGCCCTGCCGCGAGGCTTCCCCCGCCGCAAAACGCGCCGTTTGCTCGATCAGGCCGGTGTCCCACGTTGCGGAAAGACCGAGGGGGATCGGGAACAGCGTGCGGAAGCCATGAATCACGTCCAGGCCGAACAGGATCGGGATTCCCAGCCGCGATTGCCCGACCGCCTCCTTCTGATAAGCGTTGGTGCCCTGCGCCGTGACGGAATTCAGAATGGCCCCGACAAGGCCGCTTCTGATGAGTTCATCGGCACTCCTTCCCGCGGAGCCGGGTCCGGTGAGATCTGAGGCCGAAAGCTGGTTTAACTGGCCGGCCTTTTCCTCCAAGGTCATTCGCGCCAGCAATGCGTCGGCCCGGGCCGTCATCTCCGGCGCCGCAAACCCCGCCGAAGGCTCGGCCCGCGCGCAGGCTGGAATCAACAGGGCGAGCAACAACCCGCGGACAGGTGGGACGGAAATCGGTCGGGGCATATGCCCGTAAACCTGATTATGACACCACCGCCGTTGCAACCAAAACTCCCGCGTTGGGTGATCGCGCGCCGACCGGTCACGCTCCGGAATTCGGTCCGGGATTCCATGGCCCCGTTGCACCCGGCTCGACTGCGATCGGCGCCCGGCTTGCAAACAGATCACGCTTCCTATCGGAAACAGAACCTGTCAGACTAACCTACTCTCAGGAGGTGACATACATGAAATCACGGACTCTTCTTCCCTGCATAATCCTCTTGGCGCTGGGGCCTGCGTACCCACAGACCCCGGCCTCCGACCCAAACATACCCCATCTGGAGAAACGCGGGGCGGCCACACAGCTGATCGTGGACGGCAAGCCCTACCTCGCCCTTTCCGGCGAGTTGAGCAATACGATCTCCTCCAATCTGGAGTACATGAAGACGGTTTGGCCGGTGCTGGCCGAAAAAGTCCACCTGAACACCGTCTTGACGGGCATGGCCTGGGCCTGGGTCGAGCCCGAGGAGGGCAAGTACGACTTCAGCATTGCGGACGCGGCCATCGAGAACGCCAGGCAAAACAACGTGCATATCGTCTGGCTATGGTTCGCAAGCTGGAAAAACGGTCTCTCAAGTTTTCCCCCTCCCTGGGTGAAGGCGGACCAGGACAGGTTTCCCCGCGCCCAGATCACCGACGGCAAGTCCGTGGAAGTCCTTTCGACACTCAGCGAGAACAACCGGGAGGCGGACGCCCGCGCATTTGCGGCGCTGATGCGCCACACCCGCGAGGTGGACACGACCCACCGCGTCATCATGGTCCAACTGGAGAACGAGGTCGGCCTGATAGGCGACTCACGCGACCGGTCCCCTTTGGGAAATGCAGCCTTTGCCAAGCCGGTCCCCTCGGAACTGACGGATTATCTCCAGAGGAACAGGGACAGCCTGCTGCCGGAGTTCCGCAAGATCTGGGAAGCCGCCGGGTTCAAGACCTCCGGAACCTGGGAAGAGGTGTTCGGCAAGGGCCCCGGCAAGGCGGACGAGATCTTCATGGGCTGGAACTATTCGCGCTACATCGGCCGCGTGGCCGAAGCGGGCAAGAAGGAATACCCCATTCCCATGTTTGTGAACGCCTGGATCGTCCAGCCCACCGACAGCGTGCCCGGCGACTATCCGAGCGGCGGGCCCCAGGACCACATGCACGACATCTGGCGCGCGGGCGGTCCGCAAATCGACATGCTCTGCCCGGATATCTACCTGCCCAATTTCGTCGAATTGACGGCGCGGTACAGCCGCTCTGGAAACCCATTGTTCGTCCCCGAGTCGGCAGGCGACATCCGTGGTGCCGCCAACGCCTTCTACGCGATCGGACAACAACGGGCGATAGGCTACTCGTCCATGGGAATCGACTCGATGGCGCGCCTCACGGTCGAAGGTCCCGACTTTTTTGGAGAAGCGACGGCTACGCAGCCTCCGATCGAGGCCCGGCCCCTTCCGATGGCCTACGCAACCCTGGGGCAGCTCGCTCCCTTCATCCTGGAGCACCAAAGCAGGGGCACGATCGCCGCGGCGACGGTGAACAAACAGAATCCGCTCATGCGGATCAAGCTGGGCGATTACATCCTGAGCGTCACCCTGCAGCGCGACCCCCGCTCGTACGACGTCGTGCCCGACCTCACCGGTTATGGAATATTCATGCTCGAGGGAACCAACGAATACTTGATGGCGGGAAACAACATCCAGGTCACCTTCACGCCCGACACGCCCGGGCCGCCGATCGCCGGCCTTGCCTGGCAGGAGTCGGGCCGGTTCGAAAACGGCAAGTGGATGCGCAACCGCATCCTGGGCGGCGACGATTCGGTGCTGAGGTTCGACAATATGGTTACGGTCGCGGCCTCGTACCAGTCCGGCAGCGGCGTGCGTCTTTCGGCCGGTGAGCGCGGCATCCAGAAGGTCAGGATCTACCGCTACAGGTAATCTCCAGGCACTGGCGCCGTAAGACGCGAAACGACCCGGATCCTGTTGCCCGAGTCGATTCTTTAGGGCATGCTGGAGTCATGAGATCCCCCCCCTCTCCGGCCGCCTGGCTCGCCCTTCTTCTGTCGACCGCCGCCGCCGCCACGGCGGCCGACGCCCCCTTGGTCGTCCCCCTCTGGATCCACGGCGCGCCCGGCTCGGAGGCCCGCATGAACGAGGCGGAGGTCGTCACGATGCACGACGCCAATACGCCGGCGGTCTACAACATCCACAATCCCTCGCTCACCGTTTACCTGCCGGCCGCGGGCAAGGCGACGGGCGCGGCGGTCATCGTCGCGCCGGGCGGCGGGCACCAGTTTCTATCGTACGTCCATGAAGGCAGCGCGGTGGCCGAATGGCTGAGCCAGCAGGGGATCGCCGGCTTCCTGCTGAAATACCGCCTCGCCCGCGACCAGGCGGGCGGCTCGACCTACAAGGTGGAGGTTGATGCCCTCGCCGACGCCCAGAGGTCCATCCGTCTAGTCCGAAGCCGGGCGGCGGAATGGGGCGTGAATCCGGCCCGCATCGGGTTCCTGGGCTTCTCAGCCGGCGGCGAACTGGCTGTGCTGGCCAGCGAGCACTCCGACGCCGGAAAGCCCGGCGCCGACGACGCAATCGAGCGCTTCAGTTCGCGGCCCGACTTCACGTGCCTGGGTTATCCCGGCATCAGGCCGGAAACCGTCACCATCACGGCGGACATGCCGCCCGCTTTCATGTTCAGCGCCTACGACGACGCCCGAACCTCCAGCACGATTGCCTCGCTTTTTCTAAAATACCGGGCGGCGGGCGTCCCCGCGGAAATCCATATTTACAACCGGGGCGGGCACGGCTTTGGCATCCGCAACCGGCCGATGCCCGTTTCGAGCTGGCCCCAGCGGCTTGAAGAGTGGATGCGCGACCGCGGATTCGTGCCATGAGCGCACGCTCCAACGCCTTCCTCGGCACCGTCCTGATGCTCGCCGCCGGCTGCCTTGCGCGCGCCGGCGCGAACGACTGGAACGGCGACGCCTTTTACCGGAGAATCCAGCCCGTGCCGCGGAACAGCGGCTTCAAGATGGACGGATACTGGGTTTGGGACGGCTCCATCATCAAGGTCGGCGACGATTACCATCTCTTCGCCGCGCGCTGGCCCAAGGGTCACCCGTTTCCCGAGGATTACCGGCTGCACTCCGAAATCGTGCGGGCCGTGTCCAGGAACCCGCTCGGTCCCTATGAGTTCAAGGAGGTGGTCCTCGGAAAGCGCGACCCGTCCTACTGGGACGCCACGATCGCCCACAATCCGAACATCCACAAGATCGGGGACACCTATGTGCTGTACTACATGGGCAGCAATGCGAACATCCTTATGCCCAATGGGAGGCTGCCGATGCGGCGGGTGGGATACGCCACATCGAAATCGATCACAGGGCCGTGGGTCCGCGTGGACCAGCCGGTCATCCCCACCGAATCGAACAATCCCGCGGTCTACGTTGAACCCGACGGCCGTGTCAAATTGCTCTACCGGGACACGGACCTGCGGATCTATGTCGCCGAGGCTCCGCGCTTTGACGCGCCGTATGTCGTCAGGAACGACAATGTCTGGCCGGAAGCACGCCTGGAGGACTTCGAACTGTACAAGGCCGGCGGAAAATACCGCTTCATTTGCGAGGACAACGTCGGAAAGGTGACGGGGCACGAACGGTGGGGCGCGGTCTTCGTCTCCGACGACGGAATCTCGGGCTGGAAGCCGGACGGAACGGCGCCCGCCTACGATCACACGCTGCGCTACACGGACGGCTCGACTCTGCAGTGCGCGAGGCGCGAGCGCCCGCAACTGCTGGTCGAGGATGGCGCCATCACCTGCCTGATCACGTCCGTCTACGACGGCCGGGATACCTGGTGCCAGCCGGTCCCGCTTTCGCCGCCCATTCCCCTGGGGAACTGATTGCGCGCCTTCCGGCGCCGGCGGCCGGGCCTGTCAGGGGGCGGCCTGCTGCGGCACACCGTCGATCCTCATGCCGTGAACGTCATTGAGGACGAGCGGCTTCCCCGACTTCGCATCGATGCGCACGCCCCGCAGCTCGACGTCGGCCGCGTGATCGCACACAAAACCCGCGGCCCCGTTTGCCACGATGTCCGTAAAGCGAAGCTGCTGGATCGCCATCCGCGGAAGGCCCTCGATGCTGGCCACCTGGTTCGCATTTGCGATGGTGATGCTGCTGAACGCGAGATTGCGAAACACCGGCGTGAGGGCGGAAACCGGCTCGCCGGGCATGCCCGCGGCCCGCCCCTCCCCCTTGTCGTGGTAAAGCGACGTGATTTCGATCGCCTCCTGCGCGGCGTCCTCGATCACAAAATTGTCGAAGCGCATGTTTTCGATGACGCCCCCCCGGCCCATCGCGCTCTTGATGCGGATGCCAAACCAGGTCCCGCGCGCGATGACGTTGGTCGCCACCACGTCGCGGATGTCGCCCGAGGTCTCGCTGCCGATGACGACCGCTCCGTGGCCCTTGTACATGACGCAGTTGGTGATCGTCACGTGCTCCGTCGGCCGCGCCGTCCGCCGCCCGTCGGCGTTGCGGCCCGACTTGATGACGATGCAATCGTCGCCGGTGCTGAAAAAGCTGTCGGAAGGAGACGCCGCGGACCGACACATTCTCGCAGTAAACGGGGTGGAGCAGCCACATCGGCGACTCGGTGAGGGTCACCCCCTCGACGAGGACGTTCCTGCAATTGTAGAGCTGGACGAGCGATGGGCGCAGGTATTCCGCGGCCAGCCGGAATTCCGCGGGGCCGGGCTTCTCCCCGGCCTCGATCCGGTCGTAAAGCCTGAGCCACGAATCCAGGGCGGGCTTTGTCTCGGCCGCCCGCGACCGGTCGTAGGTGCCGTTGCGCCACCACCAGTTCGAACCCTGGCCGTTGATTGTTCCGCGCCCCGAGACCGCGATGTTTTCCTTTCCATTCGCGTAGATCAACGGCGCGTGGGTGTACGCATTGGTGCTCTCCCAGCGGGACTGGACGATCGGCGAATCCGCCGGATCGCCGCTGTAGAGCAGCTCCGAGCCCGCATCCAGCCACAGCGTCATGTTGCTCTCGAGCATGATCGAGCCCGTCAGATAGCGGCCCGCCGGGAAGAATACCGTTCCCCCGCCCGCGGCCGAGCACGCGGCAACCGCCTTGGCGATCGCCGCAGTGTCCTTTGTGCGGCCGTCCGCAACGGCGCCGTAGTCGACGACGTTGAAATATGCGGCGGGAGCCGCCGCAAGCGGCAGGGTGAGGCCGAGAAATGCAACAAAGGCGGGTCGAATGTTCATCAGCTTGGCTGGAGTAAGGCTAAAAAACTGGCACCGTCCGGAATGTCCTCGATATTTGCCGGACGTAAGTCAATTTCAATTTAGGACACGTGTCCTGATATTACGCAAACTTCGCCCACCATGAGAATCGCACAATCCCCCCTTCCGGCGCAGCTGCGATGGACCGCGGCGGCCCTCGCGCTGGGGACCCTTGCCGCCGTCCGGGCCGGCCCCCTCGATCCGCCGGCGGGATTCAGCGCCGTCGTCGCAGCCGATGGCAGCGGACAGTTCACGAGCGTGCAGGCGGCGATCAACGCCGCCCCCCAGCTCAGCCCCCCCTCCCCGCTTTGGATCATCCGCGTCAAGCCGGGCCTATACCGGGAGCGGGTCTACGTCCAGCGGGAGAAGCGCCTGGTGCGCCTGGTCGGCGACGATCCCGGGAGCACGGAGATCGCCTTCGACCTGTATGCGAACGTCCCCGGGCCGGACGGCAAGCCGATCGGGACGTTTCTCACCCCGACCGTGTGGATCGACGCCGACGATTTCGGGATCGAGAACATGACGATCGCCAATACCGCCGGCCCCAAGGGCCAGGCCCTCGCGCTCCGCGTCGACGGGGACCGCGTCGTGTTCAAAAACTGCCGTTTTCTCGGCTGGCAGGATACGATCCTTGGTAATCGGGGACGCCATTGCTTCGAGGGATGCACGATTGCGGGCGCCATTGATTTCATCTTCGGGGCGGCCACGGAGTTTTACCAGTCATGCCGGATTCGGTGCCTGGGGGACGGTTACATCACCGCCGCCTCGACGCCCGCCGGCGAGCCGTACGGCTTTGTCTTCGCGAACTGCGAGATCACCGGGGACAATCCCTCCGTGCGCACCTACCTGGGGCGTCCGTGGCGGGACTTCGCCAGCGTCACCTTCCTCGACACCCGGATGACGCAGGTGGTGCGGCCGTCCGGCTGGCACAACTGGGACCGGCCGGCACGCGAGAAAACCGCGCGTTATGCCGAGTTCGGCAGCACCGGAGAGGGGGCCGACCCCTCCGCGCGCGCGCCGTGGAGCCGGTCGCTCTCCGCCGCCGAAGCCGCGGCGATCACGCCCGAACGGGTGCTCGCAGGCCCGGACGGATGGAAGCCCTGAGTCCCTATCGCAGCAGGCGCAGGACAAGCCAGAAAAAGCCGAGAATCGACGCCGAGATCCCGCAGCAAACGAAAAACCCCACCGTGTCCGTCCGGTCCCAGCGGGTGAACTCCCAATCCGAGCGGGGAAAAATCTTCAAGTGATCGAAGCGGCGGGGATCGCGGCCGGTCTCCTCCAGGCCGGCGGCGTCGAGTTCGGGCGTCGCTCCCACCGGCGTCTTCATGGTGCCGAAGAAACGATCGACGGTCTCCCGCCCGGGCGGACGCGTGACCAGGCTTGCGGCGAACAGGATCGCCAGCGGGAAGGCCGCGTCGAAGAAGAACTGCACGGCGAGCAGGCCGCTCGGGCTTGTCCGCTCAAGGCGCAATCCCGCCCGCTCCAGCATCCAGGCCTCCAGGTTGAACCGGCCGCGCCCCGCCAGGGAGCTGGCCGGATTGTCCGGGTCCCTGCGCCCGACCGAGTCGAAGTACAGGGGAACCCTGCCCTCGAATCCCCTGGCCTGCGTGGAGACCAGCAGGGCCGGGGACCCGCTAAGCGCCGGCACCTCCTGGATGCCGAAAGGCGCCACGAAAACCACCGCGATCGATAGAACCACGCACCACCACACGGCGGCGCGGGTCACGCGCCGCCAGAAAAACATGAACAGCACCGCCGCGCCGAACGGCAGGTTGATCGTGAGGATGATCTTCATGATCGTCAGCGCATGGCTCATGGCGAGCGCAGCCGCCACGCTCGCGGCGAGCGTGGCAAGCACGGCGATGCGGCCGACGAGCACCGACCCCGCATCGCCGAAGCGGGGGACGAACGGGCGGTAGAGGTTTCGCACGAACAGGGCCGACGCGGCCAGGGTCTTGCTCGCCGTCGAGGGCATGTTGGCTGCGAGGACGCCGGCGAGCATCAGGCCCAGGTATCCGGGCCCGAGGAATTCCCTGGAAAGGACGCCCCAGGCCAGGTCCGGGTCGGCCAGCTGGGTGGGACCGCGGAAGACGGCCGCGGCGATCAGGCCCAGAAACGCCCAGAGCACGATCATGATCCGCTTGCCGAATGTGCCGGACACCGCGCCAAACCGCGCGGCGAATTCATTCCGCGCCGATCCGCCGAGGCCCATGTTCATGACGTGCCCGTTGGCCTGGATGGCGCTCACCGACAGGAGCGCGAGCACGGCGTACCAGGTGTACTGGTCCCCGCCCGGGGCGCCGAACAGGTCGAACATCCGCGGCGGGATCCGCTCGCGCAGCGTATCCAGGCCCAGGGCCCTCCAGCCAAACGGCAGCAGCATCAGGGAGAAAAAGAGGACCAGCAGGATCTGGAAAACCTGGGTGAGGACGGTCGCCACGAGCCCGCCCATCGCGAGGTAAAGGCCGATGATTGCGACGTATCCGGCATAAAACGCGGCCGGGGACATCCGCGGCACAAACGCGGACATTACCTTGTAGGATATGAAATTATTGAACCCGATTCCGATGACGGCCACGCCGATCTGGAAAATCGCGTAAAAATAGGCCAGGCCCGGGCTTTCCAGGCGGGTCTCGAAAAGTTCCGCCGTCGTCATGAGGCGCACGCGGCGGAACCACACGTTCATGAACCAGTAGTACGGGTTCAGGAAAATCATCTGCAGCGGGAGCCACGCCCCGGACGCACCCTCGCGATAGACGAAGCTGACCGTGCTGACCGCGGTGTTCGCCTCGGTCGTATTGCCGAAATTGAAGAAGAACTGCCACAGCTTGCCGAATTTCCTGTCGGCGAGAAAAAACGCCTCCTCGCTCCGGGCCCGGGACGCGGCCCACCGCCCGAGCAGAAGGACGATGCCCAGGTAGGCGGCGACAATGGCGATGTCCAGGGGGTGCATCCGTGTCAGTCGGTCCTGGGTCCACAGTGGCAAACGGCGCCGCCGAAGCGACGATTGTTTTGACGTTTCCCAAATTCCGTTTTGCCTGCTCGCCTCGTGATCAAGCCCGCCTCCGCCCGCTCCGCCCCGCCGGTCATGCGTTCCGTCGCCGAATTCGCGCGCCACGTGGGGCTGGCCCGCACGACCGTTTCCCGGGTGATCAACGGCCAGCCCGGCCTGAAATCGAAGACAATCACCCGGGTGCAGCAGGCGATGGAGCGGACGGGATTCACTCCCAACGCCCACGCCCTCTTCCTGAAGGGAAAGCGGACGGCGACCATCGGCTTTTGCATGGAGACCCTCCTCACCAAGACGGCCGTGTACAAGGTGGCCGGACTTCAGCGCCGCCTGCGCGAACGGGGCTACTCCTCGCTCATGGAGGTGCTCGAGCCGGGCGGCAGCCGCCAGGTGATCCGCCATTTCCTTTCCCTGCGCGTGGACGCGGTCATCTTTGTCGGCCATTTCATCGAGGAGGAGATCGCCCAGCGGGTGCGCGAGCTCGAGACGCACGACACGCCCCACATGGTCATCGACCAATTGGGCATTCCCGGCGCGAACACGGTGGCCCTGGACCGCGAGCGGGGCATGCGCGAACTGGTCGGGCACCTGCTCAAGTTCGACCACAGGCTCTTTGGCCTGCTGGGAATCACCGGCACCACCCGCTCCGTGCGCGACCGCGTCTCCGGAATCGAGGCGGCCCTTGCCACGCGGGGCCTGACGTTCGCGGGGGCCACCCGCTGTCTCGACCCGCTGCACCCGCGGGAGAACGACTTCGAATACGGACGCCTTCTTGCCCGCAGCTTCGCCGGGGAAAAGGACCGGCCGACGGCGTTCGTCGCCCTCAACGATGAAATCGCCATAGGCGCCCTGCACGGATTCCAGGAGGCCGGGGTGCGCGTGCCGCGGGATGTTTCGGTCGCGGGCTTCAACAACCAGGACATATGCCTCATGCCCACGCCCGCCCTCACGAGCGTGGATCAGCAGATCGAGCGCACGGCCGGGACCGCGGTCGATCTCCTGCTCGCAAACATCGGCCGGAAGCCCCGCCCCCGTGCGTCCGTGCGGCTGATCGGGCCCCTGCTGGTCCTTCGGGCGTCCACCGGCCCGGCGCCGCGCTAGACCGCCATTCCGGGAGCCGCCTCCCCGGGCGGCGGCCGCGGGAATCCGACCCTGGTTGGGATACGTGTCCTCCCCCTCTCGGGAGGAAAATATCTCTTGACTAGGACAGGTGTCCTAAATATCGAATTTTCCGCCTCATGAAAACACACCGCAACTCATACCCCGGACTGCTTTTCGCCGCCGCCATAGCCATCGCCACTGTCGCACCGGCCGGATTCGCCCAAGTCGCCCCCTCCGCTCCGGCAACACCGGCCGCAACCGGACCCACTCCGGCCGCAACCTCTTCCCCGAGCGATGTTTCCGCCGCACAGGCCGATCAAGTGGTCACCCTGTCGGCATTCGAGGTCAACGGGCAGGGCGAACACGGCTATGTCGCCTCCGAGTCGGAAACCGGCACGCGCATCGCGACCAAGATCTCCGACCTCCCCTTCTCCGTCAATGTCGTGACCAGCACCTTCCTGAATGACTTCCAGGAGTACGACATGAACTCCCAGCTGGCGTTCGTCCCGGGATTCACCCCCTCGGAACTCGACGCCCAGTACCAGCTCAACGGATTCCCGCAGACCGTTTCCCTGGTCGACGGCTTTCGCCGCGTCGGCCTGGTCGACACGGTCGACATCGACCGGATCGAGGTCATTCACGGCCCGGACGCCTCGATTTACGGTGCGACAGCGCCGGGCGGCGTGATCAACTTCCTCACCCCCCAGCCGACGACGACCCAGACCGACAGCCTGCAGTTCGGGGGCGGATCGGATAACTTTTACCGCGCGGCGCTTTACACCTCCGGCCCGCTCGGAGACAGCGGCAAGCTGTTCTACCGTGTCGACATGTCCGATCAGTTCAACAAGTACTCCGAGGAGTTTTCGAGCAAGCACAGCGACTACATCTCCGGCAAGCTGCTCTACAAGCCCAACGCCGACACGAGCATCACGCTCGCCCTGGAACACTCGGATCTTTACGAGCATCCGTTCAACCAGGTGCTCACCGTCACCGAGAAGCAGACCATGCCCTGGGCGGCGAACAACATCACGGAAAGCCAGTACTACGGCATGACCACGACCGGCGATCTTCTCGACTACAACTATGCGGGGCCCGAAAGCTACCTGCACAACCGGGTGGACAGCGCGACACTCACCCTCGAGCACCGCTTCAGCGACTTCTGGTCGCTCAAGTTCGGCGCAAACGAATTCACCAATCCGTACAACGATCAGATGATCGGGAGCGGCGCCTACTATCCGTACGGGACGGGCAACATCACGGTGACCAACGGCGTGGTCAACCAGCCCTTCGCCCCGGTCGTCAAGGACCAGCCGGCGGCGGACTGGAAGCCGCAACGGGGCGGCGGACTGCAGCTGGACAACCTGTTCAGCTTCAACACGGGCCCAATCAAGAACAAGTTTTTGCTGACGGAGGACTACTACGAACTCACGCAGCGGACCGTCACGCAGGACATGCTATACGCCGTGGGGACCCAGGCCACGGATTACTATGCGCTGTACAGTCCCTACAATCCGTCGGGCGCCCCCTATTACACCCCGTATACGCAATGGACCCCGGCGACGATGGGCTACGGCTGGAATACGACCATGTACAACCAGAATCCAAGCCTCTACACCGGCACCGCAACGGACTCATGGATTGCCGACGGAGACTACGGCCTGTTTGGGAGCGAGCGGGCGACAATGTTCGACGATCGCCTGATTCTCATGGTGGGCGGTCGCTACGACTACGTGAAGAACCAGGTCAAGAATTACAACTTGGCCGCAACGGGATCCAATCCCGCCCTGGGAGCGGCCGAACCCACGAATTTTCAGGCCTTCGATTACAACACATCGGACTGGACCTACCAGATGGGCGCGTCGTTCAAGGTGACCGATGGCATTAACCTGTTTGCCAACAAGAGCACGGCATTCAATCCGCAGCCCCAGATCGACACGGTGACGGGGCTTGCGCTGCCGAACAACACGAGCAACGGGTATGAATTCGGATTCAAGGCGGACCTGTTGAAGGACCGGCTCAACGTCGAGGTCAGCCGATTCCTCATAAACGAGTATAACCTGGCGGTGACCGAGACCGATCCGGTCACTGGAATCAAGGACACCATCCTCAACGGCCAGGAACAATCCAAGGGCTATGAGGGCGACCTGAATTACCAGGTCACGAGCGACTTCTACGTCCAGGCCGACTGGGGCTATGCCGTGGCGAGGACGATCAACGGCTACGCGCTCACCTTCTACGATGAGCTCCCCGTCCGCCGCGTTCCGACCGACAACGTGGGCATGGCCGTGCGTTATCAATTCAGCCGCGGTCCCCTTAAGGGCCTGTTCCTCACGGCCGACGGCAAATACTACACGAAGTCCCTGGTGAACCTGGGATCGGGAAAGAGCCTGATACCCGGGCCGGCCAGCGCCACGTCGGGATCCACGCTTAGCATGTATTACGTCGCCGCCACCAATACGACGTATGCGTACGCGGCCGGAACCGATCCCAAGATTTCGGGTGAACTCAAGCTGACCGCCACTCCGTTCAACAATGTCCCGCTCCCCGGCAACGGCCTGCTTCCCTATCCGAACCAGCCCGCGAATGCGCTGATCAATTTCCCTGTGGGTCAGGGCGGCACTCCTCTTCCGCTGGCCAATCCAGCGGTGCCCGGAGTGTACGTCGGCGAGCCGACCGGCGTGTACGTGGATGACGGCCGCGAGCTCAACTTTAACGCCCCTTACGCGGTATTCGACGTCGGCGTCGGTTATACGCACTTCATCTTCCACCGCGATACCGCCACCTTCCAGGTCGGCGTGAAGAACCTGCTGAATCGCGCCTACACCTACGGTTCCGGAGTCCCCGGCGCGCCGTTCCAGGTGGTCGGAACGTGCACCTTCAACTTCTAACCCCGGCAAAGCCGGCCCGCGCGAGCGAATAATTCGTGCACTAGGAGATATCTGGGGTTAACAAGCGGGGAGGATGGACCTTCAGCCCGCGCCCCCGGAATGGAATCGGATCTGCAAGACGGTCTTCGCGATTCTGTTCCTCGGGGCCGCGGCTGCGGTCTTCCTTGCGCCGTCCGATCTGTTGATCGGCTCGCCCCGCGCGGACATCGGCCAGCAGTTTCTCGCGTGGCGCGCATTCGCGGCTGAAAATCTGCGCGCGGGCCGCGTGCCGTTCTGGAATCCGTACAGCTACGCTGGCGAGCCGTTCCTCGGCGGATTTCAGTCCGCCCTGTTTTACCCGCCCAATCTCATCTTCCTCGTCCTCCCCCTGTGCAGGGCGGTCAACCTCTCGCTGGTCGTTCACCTGTTCATCTTGGGCGCGGGCGTGCATCGCTGGGCGTCGCGGCGCGGCCTGCATCCGGTGGCCGCCGGTCTGTGCGCCCTGGCCCTTCCCCTGAGCGGGCCCGTGTTCCCCCACGTTTACGCCGGCCACCTGTCCAACCTCTGCACGCTCGCCTGGGCGCCGTGGATATTCGCCTGCCTGGAGGACTGGTACCAGGGCGGGAGCCGCCGCAGCCTGCTCTTCGCGAGCGCCTCGGCATGCATGCAGATTCTCGCCGGGCAGATGCAGTATGTTTTCTACATTGCGGTCGCTGCGGGGATCCATGCCGTCGCCTTCTCGCTCGCTTCGCCCGCGGCGCGGACCCGAGCATTGCCGGCGGCGGCGGGCATTTACTGCGGGGCGGCTGCCCTTGCGGCGACGCAGCTCATCCCCGGGCTCTCCGCCGCCGCGGAAGGCCTGCGCCAGACCCGCCTGGATATCGGTTTTGCCGGGCAGTTTTCGTTTCCGCCGGAAAATCTGCTGACCCTGATCGTCCCGGGATTCTTCGGGGGTCCCGTCGGGTCCCTTTATTGGGGCCGGTGTTATCCGTGGGAAATGTCGATTTTTGCCGGAGTGTCCGGCGCGGTGCTCGCGGGGGTGGCGCTCGCCGACCCGCAGCGCAGGAGATCGGCGGGCCTTTGCCTCGGAATCGCCGCGGTCCTCCTTTTGCCGGCGTTGGGCATGCACACACCGCTTTTTCGGCCCCTCTTCGAATTCATGCCCGGCTTCGACCGTTTCCGCGGCTGGTCAAAATTCACGTTCCCGGCCGTCGCATTCATCGTCGTTGCGATCGGAATCGGAGCGGACGCCTTGCTCGGAGGGCGCACGCCGGGACGGGTCGTGACAGCGGGTGCCGTGGCGACCGGTTTCCTGGCCGCCGCGGCGGGTTTGTGGCTTTGGTCCCATCCGTCGTCGATAGCCCCGCTTCTGGCCCGGATCCGGGACAGTGGTGAAAGCTACCTTCCGCAGGCCGATTTTACGGATCCCGGGATCATCCGCGGGGCGGGCATTCAGGCGGGCCGGTCCCTGGCGATCGCGGGCGCCCTGGCCTTCCTGTCCGGCGGCAGCCTGGCATTCGCCGGGCGCAGGCCCGCGCTGCGATGGGTCGTGCTGGGCCTATTGCCGCTCGAAGGAATCGGCTTCGCCGCGACCCAGTTCGCGCATTTTCGCCGCGCGGAGGCGGTTTCGCCCGAACTGAGCGCATTCGTGGCCGCCCATCCCGGCGACTACCGCGTGCAGAATCTTCTGGAACCCAACAACGGCTTTCTCATCGGCGCACCCGACTTGTGGGGCAACGACCCCGGACTGCTCAGGCGCTACGCCGAGCTGATCACCTTCACCCAGGGCGGGAATCCCGGCCAGGCCACCCAGAATGTGACGTTCCGATCCCTGCCGCCGCTCTACGGCCTGCTGCGGCTGCGCTATGTGTTCACCGGCACCGATTCCGGCCCAAAAGTGTACGAGATCCCCGGGGCGATGGAGCGGATCCAGCTCGTACCTAGCTATCGGGTCCTGCCAAATCGGGACACGCTCTTCTCCGCAATGGGACAGCCCGGCTTCGATCCGCGCCAGACGGTGCTCTTGGAAAGCGAGCCCGGATTCAGCCCGTCGCAGGATCCAAATCCCGGCCGTATCCGGATCGTCGCCTCCTCCCCCGACCAGCTTACCGTCGAAGCCGACATCGCGGCTCCCTCGCTGCTCCTGGTCACGGATGCCTACAGCCGGGACTGGCGTGCGCAACCACTCGCGGGAAGCAGCCAGTCCCATTATGAAGTGATGCCCGCCGATTACGCATTGCGGGCGACCCCCCTCGCCGCCGGACACCACCTGATCCGGTTCGAATACGTGCCGACCGGGCTTTGGGCCGGAATCGCAATCTCCGGCCTCGCATGGGCCGGCTGGCTCGGGCTGCTCCTGACCTGCAAGCCCCGGGGGCATGCAGCATGAAATGAACCGCCGCTTTGATTCCGCCATGCTCACGAGCCTGAAGGCGGCGGCGATCGCGGCAGCCGCGGGGCTTGTCTTCGCCCCGGCAATTCGCGGAACGTGGCTGTGGGATGACCCGACCCAGATATCGGAAAACCCGGTTCTGCGCGACCCCGGCGGACTTTGGAAAATCTGGACCGGACAAGCCGGGCAGGATTTTTTTCCCCTCACAACCTCCCTTCAATGGGTCCAATGGCACCTCTGGCAAGGCCAGGTGGCGGGCTATCACATCACCAATGTTGTCCTGCACGTCCTTGGCTCGCTTCTCCTCTGGCGGGTGCTCCAAAGGCTGGGAGCAGGCGCGGCTTGGCTGGGAGGACTGCTCTTCGCCGTCCATCCCCTGGTGGTGGAATCGGTGGCGTGGATGTCGGAGATCAAGAACACCCTGTCCCTGCCGCTGCTGCTGCTGGCGGCGCTGGCCTACCTGGAGTATGACGAGAGGAGGCCCGGCCATTCGGCCCCAGCCGCCGCGGCTTGGGGATGGCATGGCTTGTCCCTGGCGCTGTTTGTCCTGGCCATGCTCAGCAAGAGCTCGGTCGTCATGTTTCCCGTGATTCTCCTGCTTTACGCATGGTGGCGCCGGGGCCGCGTCGACTGGAGGGACCTCGGGGCGAGCGCGCCGTTTTTCGTCGTCTCGATCGTGCTCGGATTGATTACGATTCAATTTCAGACGACCCGGGCCATGGCGCAGCTCCCGATCCCGGCCGAGGGCCTGGCGAGCCGTGTCGCAGCGGCCGGCCCGGCGTTGTTGTTTTACCTGATCAAGGCCGTCCTGCCGGCGGGACTGCTGCCCATATATCCGCCCTTTGGCCTGAATGGTCCCGTCCCGTGGAAGGCCCTGGCGTGGTGCGCGGTCATTGGGGGACTGCTTTTGTGTTGGATGAGGCGGGCGTCGTGGGGACGGCACGCCCTGCTGGGGCTTGGATTCTTTTTTCTCAACCTGGTCCCCGTTCTTGGGGTCGTTCCCATGGCATTTCTGCGGATCTCGCCCGTTTCGGATCATTTTGCCTACCTGCCCCTCGCCGGACTCGCCGGGCTCGCGGCCGCGGCGGCGGGACGCTGGCGCGCCACGGCCCGGCCGTCCGTTTTCTGGGTTTGCGCCGTGCTGACCGTCGCTTGCTGCATTGGCGCCAGCCGGCGCTACGCCCGGAACTTCGCAAGCGAGGAGGACCTCTGGGTCTATACCCTGCAGCGCAATCCGCGGGCCTGGCTTGCGCACAATAACCTGGGCATCGTGCTCGCCCAGTCGGGACGGCTGGGCGAGGCCATCGCGCACGGCGAGGAAGCCGTGCGCCTGCAGCCCGGTTTTCCCGAAGCCCGCAGCAATCTCGGCCTGGCCCTGACCGAGGCCCACCGCCTGCCGGAAGCGATCGACCAGCTCACGGAGGCCGTTCGCCTGAACCCAAATCTCGCCGGAGCCCGCCTCAACCTCGGAAGGGCCCTGCTGGCCGCGGGCCGCGGGTCGGAAGCCGTCGCCCAATTTGAACAGGTCCTAAGCCTCCAGCCCCAAAACCCCGAGGCGCGCAAGGACCTGGCCGTCGCGCATAATAACTTCGGAAACGCGCTCGCCCGCGCAGGCAGCCTGCATGAGGCGGTCGCCGAATTCGAGCGGTCCCTGCAGCTGGATCCCGGCAACAGCGGCACGCATCGCAACCTGGGCCATGCCCTGCAGGCGATGGGCGAGAGCCGGGAAGCGTCGCTTCAGTTCGAGGAGGCGGACCGGCTCGAACGCAGCCGTTGACCCCCAAGTCCGCCCGGCGTCCGCGTCTCAAACCGAAATCCCGCATCCCGCGCCGCCCGCGGGACGATCCCCGGGGATCAGGATGAGACGTTCCCGCCGTCCTTTTCCGCGGGGCCCGCCTCTACGCCCGGCCTGGGCCGAAAGCCATGCAGGGTCAGTTTTTCCCGGACGGTCAGGCGCGACCATCCGAGGAGCTGCGCCATCTGGGTGATGTTGCCCGAGGCCGAGGCGTGCGCCTGCGCGAGCAGTTCGTGCTCGACGGCGGTGAGCACCGTCGTGATCGCCCCCGACCCCGGCTTGCTCCTCGCGTTGGCGAGCGCCTCCCCGCAAAGCGCCGCCAGCGTGCGCCCGGCCGTATCCGCGACCGCTCCAAACAAGGGCCCCTGCAGCAGGGACGCCCGCGCCAAGTCCTCCGTGATGGCATATCCGTGCGCGACCAGGAGCATGCGCTTCACCGCATTTTCAAGCTGCCTCACGTTGCCCGGCCACGGCTGGGCGGAAAGCAGCTTCATGGCCGCCGGCTGCACCGCCGCAACCCCGCCGAGATCCGCGCCGTGCCGGCTCACAAAATAGCCCACCAGCGCGGGGATGTCGTCGCGCCGCTCGCGCAGCGGCGGAACCGTGATTACGGCGACATTCAGCCGGTACCAAAGATCCTCGCGAAATTTCCCTCCCGCGACCATCGCGGGCAGGTCGCGGTGCGTCGCGACGACCACCCGCACGTCGACGGAAATGGATTCGCGCCCGCCGACCCTCGTGATCACCCGCTCCTGGAGCACCCGAAGGAGCTTCGCCTGAGTCTCGAGCGATAGATCGCCGATCTCGTCAAGAAAGAGCGTGCCGCCCTCGGCCTGCTCGAAGCGCCCGATGCGCCGGGACTCGGCGCCCGTGAACGCTCCGCGCTCGTGCCCGAAAAGCTCGCTCTCGAGAAGATTCGCCGGAATCGCCGCGCAATTGACCGCCACGAACGCCTTGCTCCCCCGGTCGCCGTGCTGCCAGAGGGCGCGGGCGACGAGCTCCTTGCCCGTGCCCGTCTCGCCCAGGATCATGACCGAAACCGGCCGCCCGGCCACCCGGCCGATCTCCTTGTAAACGCCCTGCATGGCGCGGCTCTGTCCGACGAGCACCATTTCCTGCGGCTGCGCGGCGCCCAGGACGACCTTGATGCGGCCGCGCCGCCCGGCGTCGGCAGCCCGGGCGACGACGGACAGCAGTTCCTCCATCTCAAAGGGCTTCAATATGTAGTCGAATGCGCCGCGCCGGGTCGCCTCGATCGCCGCCTCGGTCGTCCCATGCGCAGTCATCAGCACGACCGGGAGATTGGGCAATTCCTCGCGCAACTTGTCGATCAGCTCCAGGCCGGAAATGTCGGGCATGCGCAAATCGGTGAGAACGCAGTCGAAATCCTGCTCCAGCGCCGCTGCAAGCCCGCTCTTTCCATTGGGAAAGCAGATGACTTCAAAGTCCTCCCCGGTGAGGACGCGCTCCAGGGATTCCCGCGCCGAAACGTCGTCATCGATGAGGCAAATGCGGTGGGGCCCGTTCATGCCTGGACAGCCTGGCGCCCTTCCTCGCCGATCGGCAGGCGCACGGCAAATCGCGTGCCCATGCGCGGTCCGGTCTGGAACCCGATTTCGCCGCCCTGATTCTCCACCAGCCGCGCCACAATTGAAAGGCCGAGCCCCGTGCCCGCGGCCTTGGTCGTGAAGAATGGGTCGAAGAGCCGCGCCTGGACCTCGGCCGGGATGCCCGGGCCGTCGTCGGCGACCGTGAGGACGGCGACGTCGGAATCCCTGCCGCGAAGCTGCGCCCGCTCCCTGCGAAGGGCCAGCACGATCCGCCCGTGCCGGCCGCCGAGGGCCTCCTGCGCGTTGCGGACGAGGTTGAGCATGATCTGCTGGAGCTGGTTCGGGTCGGCGCGAACCACCGCCGTCGCGGCGATGTCGGTGGAGAACTCGATGCTGCGCGCGGAAAGCTCCTCCTTGATGAAGGCCTGGAACTCGCGAAGCCACGCGGACAGTTCCAGGCTGCCCAGTGCCGGCTTTGAGGGCCGCGCATACTCGAGCACATCGCGCACAATCCGCTCCAGGCGGTCAACCTCGGACGTGATGGCCTTCACGTCCTCGTTGCTGTCCTCCGCCGTCAGGGTCCGGCGCAGCGTGTACAGCCGCGCCTTGATCGCCGTGAGCGGGTTGCGGATCTCGTGGGCGACGCCCGCGGCGAGCGTCCCGAGCGCCGCGAGCTTCTCGCTTTTCATCAGAAGGGCCTCGCTCTCGACCAGCTGGCCGTGGAGGGGGCGCACGACATCGCGGTAAAGCAGCACCACCAGCGCGCCGATCGCCGCCAGCAGCAGGCCGACGCAGGCAAAAACAAGGTCCCGCATCCACAAGACCGAGCCGAGCGAGGTTTGAAGGAGATACTGGAGGTCGTTTTCACGCACGGCCGCGAATTCCCTCGCCATGCTTCTCAGGCGGTTCGCGTAGTCGTTGAACATGACGATCGTATTCAGGTCGAGCGGCGCGCCCAGGCCGCCCGGACGCGCAGGCAATGCGTCCAGCTTCGCCGAATAGGAGCGCATCTCCTCCGTCATTTGCAGCAGGATTTCCCTTTCGCGTTCGCTGCGCGCCGCCGTAAGCCGGTTCGACAGCCATTCGTTCAATCGCTGGCGGTGCAGCTGGATGATCACCCGGCTGTCCCCCGCCGACGCGACGCCCATTTTCAGCAAGGCGTCGTGCAGGTCGTCCAAGTCCGTGTTAAACTGCCGGGTGCGCACCGCAGTCGTCGTGAGTTCCACATCGGCAAGCTCCCGCACGGTGCCGCTCGTGTTGCGCCGGGTCGTCACCGCAAGGGAGAGGCACGCCAACACGGCCAACGCGAGCAAGACAGCCCACACCAAAAACCGCCGCGGGAAGGCAAGCGAACGAGGCTTCATCAGTGGCTAACAACTTACCGGGTAGCGGTAATTTATCGAACACCTTCGCGTCCGGACAACCCGGAGGCGATGTTGCAACACATTACATGCAAGTATCTTAAAAATAAACCCAGGAAAGGCATAAAAGCAGCAGGGAATGCAGGCATGGACAATGTGGCGACGCCCGATAATATTCCAGCCCAGGAAGGCTGCCATGAATCCAGCCGCCCCGACCAGGCCGCAGTTCCCCGCAAAAAGAAATCAATTGCCATGAAAACCAACTTTAAGACGCCGGCCGCCATCCTTGCCGCCGCGATCCTCTCCACCGGTGCCTTCGCACAGACCGCGGGCGGAAGCCAGACTCCGGCCCCCAACGAGGTGATTTACCTGCCCCAGATTCCAACCGCGGCCGATCTCACCAGCGGCGCGACCGCCCGGGGCCTGACTGTCGTGTCGATTCAGCAAACCGCCGGAGAGGAGATCGCCACCTACCGCCTGCCCAACGGCCAAATCAACATCGTGGCATACCAGGCGCTCCCGGCGGCAGGCTCGGCCGGGACTACGGCCGCCCAGGCGCCCGTGGCCGCCGCGGGCCAGGCGACGGTCGTGACCCCGTCGACGCCGGCTCCGGCCGTGGTCTACGAGCCCGCCGCGCCCGACTACGCATACGATTATCCGTACGATTATTATTATCCGTGGGGATGGTATGGCGGCCCCTACTATGGATACGGCTACGGGTATGGTGTTGGAATCGGATTCCGCGGCGGCTGGGGCTTCGGCGGCGGCGGTTTCCGGGGCGGCGGCTTCCACGGCGGCTTCGGCGGCGGTTCTCACGGTGGCGGTTTTCACGGTGGCGGCGGCGGCCATCGTTAGCCGGGGCCCGCGCGCCTGCTGAAGGTCGTCCAACCCCCTTGCCTGAACCATTCAATGGGCCGCCCTCCAACCGCGAGCAAGAATGCGGCTGCCGGCCGCCCGGCTTACGGTCTTCTGCCCTTTGAAATCGAGGGCGTCGACTCCCTGGCCGAGCTGGCCCTGGATTTGCGCTGGTCGTGGAACCATGCCGCGGACGAACTGTGGCGCCAGCTCGATCCGGCGTTGTGGGATTCGACCCACAACCCCTGGATTGTCCTGCAAACGGTTTCCCGGGACCAGCTCAAGAAAAATCTGGCCGATCCCTCCTTCCAGGGAAAGGTCGAGGATATGGTGGGCGAAAAACGCAGGGCGGCAGAGGCGCCGGCGTGGTTTCAACGGAATCATCCGGATGCGGGCCTGAACTGCGTCGCCTACTTCAGCATGGAATTCATGCTGAGCGAGGCGCTGCCAATCTACTCCGGCGGCCTTGGAAACGTCGCGGGCGACCAGCTCAAGGCGGCGAGCGACCTTGGCCTGCCGGTGGTCGGCGTGGGGCTCCTGTATCAGCAGGGCTATTTTCGGCAGGTGATCGGCGAGGACGGAACCCAACAGGCGCTCTACCCGTACAACGACCCCGGCCAGCTGCCGATCACCCCGTTGCGCGGTCCCAACGGGGAGTGGTTGCGAGTGGAAGTCAGGCTTCCGGGTTACATGGTCTGGCTGCGGGCCTGGCGCGTTCAGGTCGGCCGCGTGCAGCTCTACCTGCTGGACAGCAATGACGCCGCAAACTTTCCGCCCCATCGGGGCATCACCAGCGAGCTTTACGGCGGCGGCCCGGAATTGCGCCTCAAGCAGGAACTGGCCCTTGGAATCGGCGGCTGGCGGCTCCTGAGGGCCCTCGGCATCCGGCCGCAGGTTTGCCACCTCAATGAAGGCCACGCCGCCTTTGCCGTTTTGGAGCGGGCCCGGGATTTCATGGAAGAGACGGGCCAGCCCTTCAAGGTCGCCCTGGCGGCCACCCGGGCCGGCAATTTATTCACGACGCATACGGCGGTGCCCGCCGGGTTTGACCGGTTCGCTCCGGCCATGATCGAAAAGTACACCGGAGAATACGCGCAAAGGCTCGGCATAACGAGCCGCGAACTGCTGGCCCTGGGCCGATTGAACCCGGATGACGCTTCCGAGCCGTTCAACATGGCCTATCTGGCCATCCGGGGCAGCGGAGCGGTAAACGGGGTGAGCCGCCTGCACGGACGTGTGAGCCGGCGGATCTTTGCCCCCCTCTTCCCGCGATGGCCGGAAGCCGAGGTGCCGGTCGGAACCGTCACCAATGGCGTTCATATTCCCAGCTGGGATTCCAAGGCGGCCGACGAGGTCTGGACCAAGGCCTGCCAGAAGGACCGCTGGATGGGGACGATGGAAACGCTGGAGCAGGGCCTCCGCGGCGTCTCCGACGCCAGGCTATGGCAGCTGCGCACGACCAGCCGCCTGGCGCTCATTGAATTCACGCGCAGCCGCCTGAGCCGGGAACTCGTTCTCGGCGGCTCCCCCCCGGAGGCCGTGGACCGGGCCCTGCATCTGTTCGATCCCAACGTGCTGACGCTGGGATTCGCGCGGCGTTTCGCCACCTACAAGCGGCCGAATCTGCTGCTCCACGACCCCGAGCGGCTGCTGCGCCTGCTCACCAATCCGCAGCGTCCGGTGCAGCTCATCATTGCCGGCAAGGCCCACCCGGCCGACGAGTCGGGCCAGGCGCTGATTCAGCAATGGATACATTTCATCAGGCGCACCAACGCCCGGCCGCACGCGGTTTTCCTGAGCGATTACGACATGCATCTGACCGAGCATCTCGTCCAGGGCGTGGACGTGTGGCTGAACACGCCCCGGCGCCCGTGGGAGGCCTGCGGCACGAGCGGCATGAAGGTGCTCGTCAACGGCGCGCTCAATATCTCGGAGTTGGACGGCTGGTGGGCGGAAGCCTACTCCCCGGAGGTTGGCTGGGCCCTGGGCGACGGCCAGGAGCACGACGACGACCCGGCCTGGGATGACAGGGAAGCCGATGCGCTTTACACCCTGCTTGAGAATGAGGTTGTTCCCGAGTTCTACACCCGGGACCAGGATGGGGTCCCCCGGGCCTGGGTGGCCCGCATGCGCGAGAGCATGGTGCGGCTGACCCCGCGCTTTTCCGCCAGTCGGGCCGTCCGCCAATACACGGAGCAGTATTATTTGCCGGCCATGGCCGCCTGCAATGCGCGCATGGCCGACAAGGGGGCCCTCGGAGCGCGGTTTCTCGATTGGCAGCGTGATCTGGAAAAGAAATGGGCCGACCTGCGTTTTGGCGAAGTGAAGATCGGAACCGCCAGCGGCAAACACATTTTCGAGATTCAGGCCTTCCTGGATGAGATCGACGCGAGCACCGTTCGACTCGAACTTTATGCCGATGGAGGCGACGGCAATCCCGGGGTCCGCGAGGAAATGAAGCGCCTCCGGCAGCTGGTGGGGTCGGTCAATGGATACGTCTATGGCGCGAGCGTGCCGGCAAACCGCCCCGCCTCGGACTATACGCCCCGAATCGTCCCATGCTTTCCGGGTGTCGCGATTCCGTTGGAAGCGGGCCAGATCCTTTGGCAAAGATAATCGCAATCGTCTTGCGTCGAGTGGTCATCGGGTGACCGCCCATCGGCACCGAAACGACCAGGGGCGGGGCGCGGGTCCGTTTGGAAAGGTTTATAAGATATTATAAACCAATATCTTAATAAAACTCCCGCCGGTGGCATGAGCCAAGCATCACAACGGTCATCATGTCTTCCCTCACCTCAAAACTCCCCTTCCTGCTCGCCCCTCTTGCGATCGCCATCTCAGCACCCCTCTCAGCGGCAACTCCGGGCGCATACGCGCCTGCCATAGTGAACGCTCCATTCATGCTCCGCGCCGCACCTGCCAAGGCGGTGTCGCTCGGACCGGTTTCGGCCCCGACCATTTGGGCCTGGCCGAACGTCTACACTTGGCCGTTCCAGGCTCATGCAATCCCGAACGATGGCTTGGCGATTCAAGCGCCGTCAAAGGGATTGCCCGCGGCCGATTCCGACATTCGAGACACCCTGCTCGACCGCGAGGCAAGGGACGCGATCGATTTTGGGAATACTGCGAGCCCCAGCTACCTGATCGTGCAAAACCTCGGAAGAAGGGCACAGTTGCAGGCCATTGGGGCGCCGCTTCCTCCGATCGAGGGCGAGGATGCCGGCGGGCAAATGCAGGTTCGAGTTCCCTTCCTATCGCTCGCGTGGTGACCAATGAAAAGAATTTGCATCCTTTGCGGCCTGATACGATCCCCGGCGGAACCCTCCCCGGTCCGCACCGCCGCGTCCATAGAGAAAGGATTGCCATGAACAGCCATGATTACCTCAGGGAAATCGGCATGGAGCCCGACGAGAAGACGGTGCCTTGGCCGCACGCCCTCGCTTTCCTCGCCATTCTCGCTGCGATGACAGGAGCGATAGTCGCCTGGGAGCTGAAATCGAGCGCGCCGCTCCCCGGAAGACCGGATCAGGCGTTGACGACGCATAGTCCGTCAAATCCCGCGACGCCTTCGGCCGGCTCCGTCAGCGTCGCGCCGGGTCCGGGCGGCCGGGTTGGCTGATTTCGGAAAGACTAGCCCTGAATCCGGGCGTAAACTGCGCTCCGAACCAGCCCGCACTGGAAGTCCCGGCACGCAATCCGATCCCAGCCGGCCCTCCCGAGGATCTCCTCCGACGGCGGCAGTTCCGATGCGCCCAGCCCGGCTGTGAGCCTGAAAAACGAATAGAGGAATCCGAGCCAAATGCGGGCGCGGAGGCGGGCAATTCCGCGCCCGGGCAGCGCGAAATCGGCGAATAGCCAAGGGGCCCCGGGACGCAGCGAGGCGTCCACCCGCGCGACAATGGAGGCAACCCCGGCCGCATCGAAGCAATCGAGGAAGAACAGGGTCGCCACCGCGTCGAATCGTCCGGATTCCGGGGCAAAGGCAAGAGCGTCGGCGCACTTGAAGGTCACCCGGCTCCCCTCCGCGATGCCCGCCAACCTTCTCGAAGCGCGCTCCACCATCCGCTGGCTCGAGTCGATGCAAAGAATTCGCGCTTCGGGGACGAGCCCTGCCAGCCGGCCCGCGCACCGCCCGTCGCCTTCGCCAAGCAGGAGGATATCGCGGCTTCCGGAGAGATGGTTCAGGAACTCAAACCGGGCGCGTTCAAGGTCCCGTCCGAAGGCCATGAATTCAAGGACGCGGTACCACCGCGCAAGCCGGTCGAAGCCCGCGCCCGGACCATTCATGGGATCACCCTGACGAGAAGCGGAATCAGGGGAGTCACGAGCGCCAGGTCCGCCAACACGCGGGCAAGAGCCCGGCCGATTCGCGCGCCCACAAGGCCGACAACGCCGAGCAGCACGCTGCTGAACGCGGCACAGGCGGCGGCGGGCCTCGCCCTTGGATCGGCCGCAATCCAAACCGCCGCGCAAAGAACGGCCAATGCCCACGGCAGGGCCCTGCTGAATGCGGCTGCCGGTCCGAATTGGATCGCCAACGAGGTCTGTCCGTGGCTGCGGTCCACCTCGCGCTCCCACACTGAAATCAATGCGCAGTTGGAAAAGCAGAGAAGGACGAAGAGCGCCAGGGGGATCGCCATTTTCCGGACGTCGGGTGCGGAGTGGCATGCGGGGAACAGGACCGCGCCGCCCCCCAGGAGCATTCCGATGCACACCTCCTTCGGAAGCCGCCACCGGACGTTTCGGTGCAAGAGCTGATGCGAAAAGAGGTAGGCGGCGACCGGGAGCAGCATGATCGCGCCGGCCCTTAGCTCCAGGGGAGACAGCCCGCCGAAGGCGGCGCCGAGGTCCAGCCCGAGCACGGCGACCCAGACAACGGCGATGGGCCAGCGCCTTTTTCGGTAAAAGTCATGCCGGTGCGTCCGGATGCGCTCGGGGGAGAGCCGCCACGCCTCGATCCATCGGTCGGCGGCATACGCGAGCCACACGGAGCATCCCAGCACAAACATCTCGGGCGCCCCGATTCCGACCGAGGAGCTTCTCGCCATGAGTCGCTGCCAAAGGACGGCCACAACCGGGGCGTCGAGCGAGAGGATCGTGGGCCACATCCACCATCGGGGAGAATTTGAGACGTCGGAATCCACAGGGACGCGGTAATTAACGTCATTGCAGCGGAATCACAACCGAGGCACCCGGCCGAACGCCCAATCCGAGCGCGAGCCCGGGCAAGGCCGATGGCGCGAGACACTGGTTCCGGCATCTGTCGCTGGTAAGGAGCTTACCAGCAAGCGGCCAGCGACTGAACAGTGGTGCTTCCATTCATGCGCGGATAAAATTTACAAGACATTGTTTATAAATATATAACAGAAACCGCAACGAAGGGCATGAAATTTGCGATACGAGATCCATGAGATTTCGAAATCACGATTTCCAGGCGGACGCCATCGCGACCCATACGATCCTCGAAACGCGCCCTTCCCAGGCGCTTGGGGCGGCCAATCGCCGGGCGGCACCACGCGGCTCCGCCGCGATTCTGTTGATCGATGACGACCCGGCCGTGCTTGAAAGCCTTCGGCGCGTCCTCGCGACCGGGGAGTGGGATGTGGTCACCGCAAGGAATGGAGACGAGGCCCTGGATCGGCTGTGTGAACAGGAGGTGGATTTGATCATCACCGACCTTCGCATGGCGGGAATAACCGGTTGGGACATTCTGTTTCATGAGGCCCTGCAGCATCCCAGCCTTCCGATTTTTGTCATCTCAGCCCTCTCCATCAACGCGGTCGGCGGAGCCGATAAATTCGCCACGGAATTTTTCCAGAAGCCGCTCGATATGGAGACATTGCTGGCCGCCGTTCGCCGTCATCTGCGCCACGTACTTGACCGGGCCCGACCGGCGATGGCGGCCAAAATCGCCTCCGGCGCATAGGAATCCCCTGCTGCGTCCCCCTGCGATCATTCCCCGCACCGTTCAATTCTTACGAAGATCACACCACGATGAACAATCTCGAGTTTCATGATTTATCGATCGGGGGCGAGAGCGCTGAATCAATCTCGAATCCCGGGGGGCCGCCCTCGTTCCTCGAAAAACCGGAGCCGATGGAGGCTGAAGCCGCCCCGCTGGAGCGCAGCAACCTGCAGCTGTATCTTCAGGAAATAGGAAAGACCCCCCTTCTGACCGTGGGCGAGGAGGTGACGCTTGCCCGGCGCATCCGCCGCGGCGACAAGGAGGCGCGGGATCACATGATCCGGGCCAACCTTCGCCTGGTCGTGAAGATCGCGATGGATTACAAGCTGTTCGGGCTTCCGCTCCTCGATTTGATCAGCGAGGGAAACATCGGGCTCATCAAGGCCGTTGAGCGCTTCGACCCGCGCCGGGGCGGAAAGCTTTCGACGTACGCGGCCTGGTGGATCCGGCAATCCGTGAAACGGGCCCTGGCCAACCAATCGAAGACGATCCGCCTGCCGGTGCACCTGGTCGACAAAATCTCGCGCATGCGCAAGACCTCGCTGCGCCTGTCGGAACGCCTCGGCCGGGATCCTTCGGACGAGGAGCTCGCCGCCGAGCTGCAGATTCCGACATCGAAGATCGCCCATCTGAAATCGGTCAGCGTCCGGCCCGCCTCGCTGGACGCTCCGGTCGGGGACCTGCCCGATTCGACCACTTTCGGGGAAATCGTCGGCGACGAAAACGCGGTGAGCCCGCTCGAGGGCCTGAGCGAAAAAAACCGGAGCGCCGACCTGCACGCCATGATAAGTTCGCTCGACAGGCGCGAGGCGGAGATCATCCGTTTCCGCTTCGGGCTGGACGGCCGCGACGAGCTGACGCTCGACGAGGTCGGCAAGCGCTTCAATGTCAGCCGCGAGCGCATCCGGCAGCTCGAGCGCGTCGCGCTGATAAAGATGCGCAAGGCGATAAGCATCAGCGATTCGATCCGCTCGGCCGATGAGCTCGAGCGGGAGGAGCGCAGCCGGAAGCGGATGGCCGTCATCCGCGAATTCATCGAGGCGAAGAGCCGCAGATCCCCGCACCCGGCGCAGCGCCGGTGATGGCGTAACCGCGGGAAGGCTAGGGCGACGCAGCGCGCGACGTTTCGGCGATCGCGCCGCCGCCCCGGCCGCTCGAAACCGGCTGAACGCGCCTGATCGCCCGGGTTGCCTTCGCCAAGACCGGGCTCCTGAACGGACTCTCCGAAGAATCGGGCTTGAAACCCGCAAGCGCAAACGCGCGCCGCACCTCGGGGGCGCGCATGAAATATTTCCAGCAAAAGCCGCTGCGAAGGTTCTCCGCCATCGCCAGGGTGATGCCCAGGTCGATTGCGATGACATCCGGCGATACCCAGCCGTTCTGCGGATTGAACGCATCGGCAAAGCCGTATCGCCCCCACACGCGCGTTCCGCCGACCTCAAGCATCTCGCGCAGGTCCTGCAGGCATTCCTTCGGGGCGAAAGGCAGCGATCCGCCCGGCGCGCACGGGACCACCGTGCCGTCCAGCTGATCGGACGATTCCTCCGGGCCGCCCCAGTCGACATAGCCCCGCGCGCTGTCCGACGCGGTCAGGCCCCACAGGCCGCCCGACCAGCGGCTGAACCTGTCCGAAAGGGACGCGCACCAGTCGCGCTGGGCCAGGGTGGCATCCACCGAGTTCTCCCAATAGTCCAAAAACTGGTCGTGCTGCCCGCGAAAATCGAACCACGCGTGCGAATACTGGTGGGTGAACAAGGCCGGAGAGCTGACGAACGTCCGGGTGCCGCGGATCTCCACCGGCCCACGGCGCCAGGCACCCCAGCTCTTCGCAGGCAGGGCGTTCACCGGCGACCCGATTCCGAGCAGGTACATTCCCATCAGTTCGCTGTAGCTGTCCCATCGATCGGCGAGAAATCCCGCTTCCGGCGTCCAGCCATGGGAAAGGGTCGGGCCTTTGTTGAGCGCCCAGGTCCAGTCAACCCGCGCGTAGATCCTGTTCGCCAGCGCGCTCACCTCCGGATTGTCGAGATATTCCCGCGCCAGCAGCATCCCCTGGAGAAACAGCGCGGTGTCGATCGTCGATGCCTCGCTGCGCCACACGCGCGCCCCGGTATGGATGTCGACGAAGTGATAAATCCATCCGCGTTCCTGATCCACCGACCGGTCGACGAAACGAAGCAGGGTCAGCGTCCTTTGCAGAGCCTCCTGCCTGTCGAGCCAGCCGCGATCGGCGGCAATGCACCAGGCCGTCAACGCAAAACCCGAAGCAGCTATGCTGGCGGGCGCAAAGCTCGGGGAGCCGTCGGCCGGCGCCCGATCGCGGGTCAAGCCCGTTTCCGGATCCGTGTGCTCGGAAAAGTAACCGATCGCCCGCTGCTCGATCTCGTCCAGGAAGGAGCTGTCGTTGCGCACGACGATGTACCTGCACAGCGCCCCGGGGCCAAGGATCAGCAGCCCTCCGGACAAGACCGCGCGGGACGCCCAGCGCACAACCCGGGATCGCAGGGGGTGGGGAGTTGGTCCGGACGGAGCGTCAGGGGTAACGGCTCTAGTCTCCACGCTCCAAGCATAGCTTGAGTTCATCCGTTCCCAACATCGTCACACGATAGAACTTTGATGAATTAATAATTCCTACTGAATTAGCCCGGATCATAGGCAATCCGGGCGCGCCATATCCGCCAGAGGCTCCGCCAGCCTGGCGCATGGGAGCGTTGCATCGGGCGCCACTGGCTGCCACTTTCGCCCCACTTGTGAAAACGGTCATCGTCGAGGACCACCTTTTTATCCGCGATATTCTCAGGAAGATATGTTCGTCGGAGCTGAACTTTGACGTTGTCGCCGAAGCGTCGGACGGAAAGCAGGCGGTCGGTGAAATCCTCAGGGCCCAGCCGGATCTGGTACTGCTGGACCTGGAACTGGTCGGGACCGACGGATTCACGGTGATCGACCTCGTCCGAAGGGCGGGGCTGACGCCCCGCATCCTCGTAATCTCGTCCTTCCTCGACGACTATACCGTGTACCGCATCGAAAAGGCCATGGTTCATGGCTTTTTGGACAAGAACCTAAACAATGTCGCGTCCGTCGCAGCCGCGATCCGGGCGGTCAGCCGGGGCGAGGCCCGATTTTCAGAGGCGTTTCAAAAAAGCAAGGCGGCCCGCCACGCCGATCCAAATTCATTCGACAAGGTGCTGAGCGAACGTGAGATCGCCGTCCTGAGCATGATTGGGGACTCCCTGGGCGACCAGGAAATCGGGGAGCGGCTGAATATCTCCGATCGAACCGCCGAGAAGCACCGGTTCAACATCCAGGAAAGGCTCGGGCTGAAATCGACCCGCGCCCTCGTGCGCTACGCACGGAAACACGGTTTTACCCAGTCGGTCGCCCGACCGACTCCGGATTCAGCTCGTTGAGCAGAAGGTTGGCCTGCGCCAGGAGCGCGTCGACGAGTTCCGGGATTCCGTCCTTGCTGCCCGCCCTCACCGCCAGCATCAGTTCGGTCGCCGCCTTGGCGAGGTCATTGGCCTCAACCACGCGGGCATGGGCCAGGATCTGGTGCGCGATCGAACCCATATTCCTCCATTTGCGAGCGCGCGCCGCGGTTTGCAGCGAATCGAGAAACTCCCTCAACGCGGCGGAATATCGCACCACCTGCGCCTTCAACTCCGCCGGCTCGTTATTCGCCAGGTACTTCAACATCCAAAAATTGTAGCGGCCGGGCGTCGGCGGCGTCAGGTGCACGGACGGCGCCGTCGGAGCGCCGGTGCCGACGCTCACCAGGGCCCGGCGGAGCTTCTCGGGGCTGAGCGGCTTTGAGACGAAACCGTCCATGCCGGCTTCCAGGCAGGCCCGGCGGTCCTCCATCGTCGAATAGGCGGTCACCGCGATGATCAGCGCCGGCGGAGCCTGCCGCTCAAGGGCCCTAAGGCGGAGCGCCACCTTCGTCCCGTCCATATCCGGAAGGTTGCGGTCAAGAAGCACCAGGTCGTATCGGTGCCGCGAAAACAAATCGATGGCTTCGGCGCCCGTCCTCGCCCGCTCCGCAACGGGGATTCCCAGCTTGGCGAGAATCGCGCTGTTCGCGTAGGCGTTGTAGTCCGTGTCTTCAACCAGGAGGACGCGACTGAAGGAGAAGGCGGACGCAATCATGTCTTGAGCGGCGGAGGCCAGCACCAGGGGCAGGCGAACAAAGAATCTTGCGCCATTTCCCGGCGAACTTTCAACACCAACCGATCCGCCCATCAGGTCCGCGAGGCGCTTGCATACCGCGAGCCCAAGTCCCGTTCCCTTGACTCCCTTCGAGGCGCCCAACCGGCTGAACTTCGTGAACAGAAGGTTCTTTTCGGCCTCGTCCAGCCCGGGTCCGCCGTCCCTGACGGAAAACTCCAATTCCCCGGGCTGGTCGGCCGGAATGGCGGCGGAAAGCAGCACATGACCGCCGGCATACTTCAACGCGTTCGACGCGTAATTGATCAAAATCTGCCGAAGGCGCGCGGGATCCGCGACGATCATTTCCGGCACTCCGTCGAGGGAAATTTCAAACGAGGCCCCGGCCGCGGCCACCGCCGTTTGCAAAGTGGCCGCGACCGACGCCAGCACCTGGCGAGGCGAGCAGGGTTCCGGGTGGAGTTCGACCTTGCCGGCCTCGATCTTTGCAAAATCGAGAACCTCGTCAATCAGGCTGGCCAGATAGTCGGCGCAGCCGCGAAGCGCCTCGACATACGTGCGTTGCTCAGGGCCCAGATTCGTCTTCTCAAGGGCGATGCTCAGGCCCACGACGGCATTCAACGGATTGCGGATCTCGTGGCTGATATTGGCCACGAATTCAGTCTTTGCCGCATTGGCCCTTTCCGCCTGCTCGGTTCGCCGCGACACAATGGCCTCGAGTTCCGCGGTCCGCCTTCTCAGTCCTCTCACGCGAAGCCGGTGAATGCTGGTGATCGACACGGCAGCTGCGGCCAGGAAGCCGGTCATCGCCGGCCATGTTTGCCACCAGGGCGGCCGGATCACGAATGAACGGGTCGCTTCAGGGCTGCCTACTTCCGTCTCGGCGACGGCCCGCGCGCGGACGGTGAACCGCCCCGGCGATATCAGCGTGATCTCCCGCGCCGAGGTCGAGTCCATTGGAACCCATCCTTTGTCGACACCTTCCACAAAGGTTTCAAGCCGCAGGTCCTGGCGGCGCGAAAATGTCGGCACGGAGACCACGATTCGGAATATGCGGGCGGAGTGCGAAAAGTGGGGCTCGTCGCCTGAAAGCGGAACGTCCGCCCCGTTGCCAGGCTCGTAATACACGCGAAGGCGCGGCGCCGGCGGACCGGGCGCGGCGGGGTTTTTCGAAATATGCGTCCGGATCATGCCGGAACTTCCGTTTATCCAGAGCGCGGTTTCGCCATCGGCAACGGCGGACGTCATCGCTCCCACGCTCCCAATCGTGGCCAGACCCTCGATCTCCGCAGGGCGCCATACCGGTGACTCCGCTGAAACATCGACGAAGGCGGCGCAGGGGAGAAGGCGGTCTTCTTCAGGGTGCAGCAGCCAGACCGTGTGGCCGTTGCCACGGGTTGCAATCGATCCGACGCTTCTGGGGGGATAATTGCCGATCGCCTGGAACCGTTCGCCGCCCGGCTTCAGAACGAATCCGCCCGAAGAGGTGAATGCGAGGATCGCGCCATCATCGGCGCGGGCGACCTTGGCGGGTCCGGCGGAAATCGGCAGCCCAAGCGCATTGGCATCTCGGATAGGGTTTCCCGCGGCATCGATCGCAAGAAACCCCGCCGTCGTCGTTCCCATCCAGATCCTGCCCGAGGAATCCTGCGTAATCGATGTAGGTATATCGGGGAGATTGGTCGCAATCGGGGCGGCTACACCGGAATTCTCATCAAATGTGAAAATCGTGCGATTGCATGAAAACAGCATTCTCCCTGGAGCAGTCGCCGAGCGGCAAATCGCAAAGACATCCTCTTGGGTCCTGCACAAAACGCGAATCCCCGGGCCGTCCAATACGGCCAAGCAGCGGTCGAGCCCCAGAAAAAGGCGGTCATTTTCTCCGTAGAGCGTCAGAACTCGGGCTCCAGGAATTTCGATCGCGCTAGCCTGCCGGTCGCCGTCCCGTAACTTGAAGAGCCCAGTCCGTGTCGCGAGATACAGCGCAGCATCCGTTCGAGCCAGCGCGGCTACCGGTTCGCTCGGTAGCCCGGAAATGTGCGCCAAGGATTCGACGGGCGAGGCAAGGTCGATCCGCATTACGTAGGCGCTGGACGAGGCCCAAAGCCCGCCCTCGCGGTCCTGCATGATCGCATAGATATCGCTCGCGGGCAGGGCGGACGCCTTGCTGAGGACGGAGTCAATGTTCCCACCCTTGCCCATGATCACGATTCCTCCGTCAAAAGTGCCGAGGGCCAGGCGGCCGTCGGCGAGCCGCACGGCGGACGTGAGGTGATGTTCCTTGATAAAATCGGAGGCTTCGCCGGCCGCCGGGCTGAGAATCGAGCCATCCCATTCAAATATGCCGCGTGAGGTTGCCATCAGCCAGCCGTTCGCCCGTGGCTCCATCCACAACACAAGTTTGTCGCCCAGCACCGCCGCGGGTATGACCAAATCCAAATCCGCACCATGCACGCGGTATAATCCTGAATCCTTGTGATCAATAAATATCTCCCCGCCCGCCTTGATGCCACTTAGGCGATAGTTGCCGGGCAAGCGCCGTGCCGTGAGGCCTGCGCCATCCCAAAAGAGGACCTGGCTCTTGAATACAAATATTGCCCCCTGGGCGGTGGCAAATGCCGCCCACGCGTCGCTGGGCGGCTCGGATGACGGAGGAACGAATTCCTTGAGCGAGTGGAACTCGAGTCCGCGCGATTCGTCCCTTTGAAACCAGCCAAAATCGTTCGCGCCTGCCGCCCAAATCCGCCCGTCGGAACCGAAATCCAGTCCGCGGAGAGCATACGTGTTCGGAATTGCGAAGCTCTGCCACCGGTCGCCATCGAAAGCGGTCAGGCCATCGCCGCCTATCAGGAGGGTCCCGTCCGAATCCTGAAGAAAGCGCCACCCCACCGCGTCGCTCCCGAGTTTTTGTGACGCGAACGTGGTGACCAGCGGAGCACCGGTCGCCTGGCCATCGAACGCGAATGCTCCCGGTCCTGCGAGCGGGAGCAGCGCGCACGCGCGTACGCAAAAGGATGCCAGGAACTGCCTATTATGCGGCACGAGGGGAGGTTGCGGAAACTAGGCGAGCATCCCAACGCGGGCGATCCAAATTTTGCCGTGCGGAAAAACCCGTAGCCCTACGGGATTTCCGGCAATCGGAGCTATCGAATCGCGCACGCGCGAGTCTTCCAATGCCCTCGCCATGAAATCATTCCAAAAGTTGCTCCTCGGGCTCGCATCGGCCCTGCTTCTCTGTGTCGGACTCACCCGTCTTGCCTCTCAAGTCGATTCGACCGCCGCCCGCGCGCGTGCAGCTTCGCATTCAGCATTCACGGAGCCGGGTCCCTGCACCAGCCCCTGCGACGACCTGAGCGCCACGGCCGCGAAGAACCTTACTCGATGGTCCTGAGCCTGGCGGGCTTGCGATTTCGGCGGGCGTTCGAAGAGGATCGGGGGCCCGTCGCAAGGCTCGAAACGGGCGAGATCAACGTCGGTGGAAGGCCTTGGCATCAGGTCAATGCCTTCCTCGCCGACAGCATTCGCCCGAACCGGAATCACGAGTTGTATAGTCAGGCGGACGGGACCGGCGCCGATCCGACCTGGATCATCGCATCGCACAAGGCGATATCGGAGGCCATGGAGCGATGGGCTTACTACCAAACCGCCGCCTCAGCGAATGCCTGTCTCTACGGCTTCGACATCGATCCGACATCCAACGGGATGGCGGCGTACCCGGGTTTATTTGCGCGCCAGGCTCGGAAAACCGCCCGGCTCGAGGGTGTTGAACGGGCGGCTGTCTTCGCATGGTGGGACGGTCTCCTCGACGGACGGGTGGTCGAAACGGATTGGCCGGAGACCCATGCCGTAATCCTGTCTCCGCCCGGGGGCGCATTTGTGGCGATAGTATTCACACGAACGCAATTCGGCACCTATGCATTCGGCAACGGCGCAAGCGAAACGATCTCGGAGGCCATCCTAAAGGGATATGTCGAAATGGGGCGCCATGATCGGGCCGTGCGCCGCTACCTCGGCCAGCCGATCGGAACGCCGCCTCCGGCGAACCTCCTGGAACGCCGGGCGCTCTTTTTTTCCTCGAAGGAGGGTTTCGAGACTTTTTCCGACAGGCTGCAACGCCCCGCCGCAAAATCGATCCACCGGTTCGAGCCGATCTGCGATCGCGAGATTCCGGGGCCCTGGTCGCAGTATGCAACCGTTTGGCGGGTGGCCTTCCGCCCTCCGTCCGACGCCTTTCTCAGCCCGAACGAGAACTATTTCTATTGGTGACCGCAAGGACGCCTCCCGGGAGAGGGAGCGGAAATGCGCCCGACAATTCCATCTCGCAGCCCCTGGCAATCCTGCGCCACGGCCCTTGTTTTCATCGCCGTTGCGGCGCTCCTGCGATTATGGCCATTGCAGGTCCTGGTGGATCGTCTCCCCTGGCTGACGTTTTACCCCGCCGTGATGATGGCGGCCCTGTACGGAGGCGTCGCAGCCGGCATGCTTGGGACGGCCCTTTCGCTTGTCGCCGTCTTGTGGCTGCTTCCGCCATTTGTCCACCATTCCCTGGTCAAGGACGCCGTTGACTGGCTTGGAGCGGCGGTCTTTGCCGGCACATGCGCGGCATTCTCCTGGCTCACGCGCGGCACCATTGGCCGCAAGAAAGCGGAAGCCGCGCTTCGCCTGCAAAGCGCCGCGTTGGAGGCCGCCGCAAACGGAATCGTCATCACCGACCGTGACGGAGTGATCGAGTGGGCCAATCCGGCATTTCTGGCGCTCAGCGGTTACAGTCTTGCCGAAGCCATCGGCAGGAATCCGCGCGACCTGGTCAAGTCGGGCCGGCACGACCAGGAGTTTTACCGACATATTTGGGAAACCATCCTCGCCGGCAAGGTCTGGCGAGGTGAAATCGTCAACCGGCGAAAGGACGGCACCTTTTACACCGAGGAGATGACCATCACTCCGGTCCGCGCGGAATCCGGAGAAATCTCCCAGTTCATCGCCATCAAGCAGGATGTCACGGAACGCAGGCAGTCGGAGGAGGTGGTGCTGCGCACGCAGCGGCTCCAGAGCCTCGGAATGCTCGCCTCCGGCATCGCCCACGATCTGAACAACATGCTGGCGCCGATCATCCTCGTGGGGCCGCTGCTGCGCGAGCATCTCTCCGCGCCCCATGATCTCAAGATCCTCGACGCCCTTGAGCGCAGCGCCGAGCGCGGGACAGGGCTTGTGCGGCAGATCCTCGCCTTCGCCCACGGCACCGCCGGGGAGCTGAAGCTCATCCAGGCGAAGCATGTGGCGCGCGACATCGTCGGCATGCTGGAAGCGACCTTCCCAAAATCGATCCAGATAGATCAAAATGTTCTCTCGAACGCGTGGACCGTCATCGCCGACGCCACCCAGATCCACCAGGTGCTGCTCAACCTCTGCATCAATGCGCGCGATGCGATGCCGCGCGGCGGCACGCTGCGCATCGGCGTCACCAACTGCACCCTGACGGCGGAGGGCGCCAAGGAGATTCATGGAGCAAGGGCGGGAGACTGGCTCGTGCTCGAGGTGGGCGACACCGGAACCGGCATCGCGCCCGATGTGCTGCCCCACATCTGGGAGCCGTTCTTCACGACCAAGGGAGAGGGCAAGGGTTCCGGGCTTGGTCTGTCCACGCTGCGCGGCATCGTCGATCGTCACTTTGGCTTCATCGAGCTTCTCACAACGGTCGGCCAGGGCACCACCGTCCGAGTGTATCTGCCGGCCGTCAAAAGCACCCTCCCCCCCCCGAGCGACGCCGCGCCTCCGCCGCTCTTCAACGGCTCCGGCGAACTGGTTCTCATCGTCGACGACAACCGGGCCGTGCGCGAAACCCTCGATTCGATCCTTACCAAGCATGGGTATCGGGCGATGCAGGCAGTCGACGGCGTGGATGCCATCAAAGCCTTCACCGCACATTTTTTCGAAATCGCCCTGGCCGTCATCGATGTCGACATGCCCGCTCTCAATGGCGCCGCGGTCGCGAGGGCGCTTTTGCGGCTTCGGCCCAGCCTGCCGCTGATCGCAATGAGCGGGCTCGAGAGCAGCGACACGGACGGGGCCGACGTCCGCGAAGCCCGGAAGCTGACCCGTGCGTTTCTTCCCAAGCCCTTCACGGCCAATGACCTTCTCTCCACCGTGCATCACGTTCTTCATCCACCTGAAAAAACATGATCCCCATGCCCACCATTCTCCTCATCGAGGACGACGATCTGGTTCGCAAGGCCATCGCCACCATGCTCGCCGGACGCGGATACACGGTCACCGAGGCGACCGACGGAGACATGGGCATCAGGCTCTTTCGCACCCAGCCCACCGATCTCGTCATCACCGACCTCGTGATGCCCAACAAGGAGGGCATGGAGACCATCATGGAGCTGCGCCGCGACTATCCCGGCCTCGGAATCATCGCGATGACCGGCCACGCCGAGGGGATCGCCCCCGTCTATCTCAAGATCGCCGGAGCCCTTGGCGCCAACTGCACGCTCAGGAAGCCGTTCGACCTCCCCACGCTTCTGGCCGCGGTCAAGAAAGTGCTCATCGAAACCGGCAAACTCCAACCGGTCTAGCGAGGCTGCCGATTCCAGCTTTTCCCGGATTCGTAGGCTCGCGCAAGCAGCTCGACAATGTGAAGGACCGGGATTTGACGGCCGAGAAGCCGGAGGTGCTGCTGGATCTGCGCCATGCACCCGATGTTCCCGGTGGCGATGGCCTCGGCGCCCGTCGCGATGAGGTTTTCGGCCTTTCGCCGGCCCAGCGTAGCGGCAAGCTCCGGGTGCTCGAGGTTGTACGTCCCGGCCGACCCGCAGCATATCTCCCAATCCGCCGGCTCGAGCACCTGCAAGCCGCCGATTTGCGACAAAAGGCGGCGCGGCTCGCTTCGAACAGCCTGGGCGTGCCCCAGGTGGCAGGCATCGTGATAGGCCACTTTCAAAGCGGGAATGGCCGGCGGGGGGACCAGGCCGATCCGGTCAAGGTAGACTGACACATCCACGGTCCGGGCGGCAAACGCACGGGCCGTCTCCTCCTCGGGAAGTCCGTGAAAAAGGAGGCCGTACTCGTGGAGCCCGGACCCGCACCCCGCCGCATTGGTGATGATCGCATCCACGTCGCCTGGAAACGCCGCAAGATTCCGGCGGGCGGCGGACAGGGCGGCGTCCTGTTCGCCCACATGCATTGCGAGCGCGCCGCAGCATCCCTGGGCCCGCGGTATCACGGTCTCGATTCCGTTTTCGGCCAGCACCCGCACGGTCGCGCGGTTGATGCCGGGCGCCAAAACCTGCTGCGCGCAGCCTGCAAGCAATGCGACACGCCCGCGGCGCGGACCGCGGGCCGGGACAATCCCGGGCAGGGGGTCCGCCGGCGGAACCCGCGCGGGGATGAGATCGAGCAAGGGCCGCATGCGCGCCGGCATCAGCGATCGAAACGGACGGGCAAGGCCGGCCAGGGCCAGGGCAGCGCGAAACCGCCGCGGATAAGGAATGGTCTGAAGCAGCAGCATCCTCCGCGCGCGCTCGAACCAGGTCCGCCTGAGCCTTGGCTCCGCCCAAGCGCGGTACGGGGTGATCAACTCGCCGTAGGATACGCCCGAGGGGCATGAGGTTTCGCAGGCCAGGCATCCGAGGCAGAGGTCGACGAAGGGCTTGACTTCATCGGCTGCCAGCCGGCCCTCCAGCGTCTCTTTCATCAGAAAAATGCGGCCCCTCGGGGAATTCATCTCCTCCCCAAGTGCGACGTAGGTGGGGCATGTGGGCAGGCAGAAGCCGCAGTGAACGCAGGATTCGATCGCCCGGCTCATGGCGGCCGTCTGGCGCCCGCCGGATTCTTTCTTGATCGCGTGGAGCATCAGAAGCCGGGAAAACGGTTTTTGGGATCGAGTGCCGCCTTTACGCGGGATCGGAATGGCTCGCTCCGAAAGGATCCGATCAACGGGCGCGGCGCCGGTCCGGCCAGGGCGAGGCCCGAAAGGCCATGCTCGCGCAAAAGCGATTCGAATGCATTGAAGCCGAGGCTCCACTCGACCCAGGCCACATTGCCGCCCGAACTGTATCGCCGGCGCGCACCCGCTGCGGCCAGGTCTTTGTCGAATGCGGGAATCTCCGCGGTCGTCAGCGGAACCTTGGCCAGGATCGCATCGGCTCCCGCCGGCCTGGCCGGCTCGAGGTTGCGCCAGAATGCGGCGTCCGCCTCTTCCAGCAACCGCGATGCGGCGCGCCCGGCAGCCCGTTCGGCCGCCCCCAGCCGCGCCAAAAATGACTCGGGCGGCCCCCCCAGGCGCACCGCGACCGCGGAATCATCCGGCAGGATTTCGACGGCCTCGAAATCGAACGAGCCGGCCTTGAGGGATTCGATCAACTGAATGGCCTCGGATACGCTTCCGCAGTCAAAGCGGAGCGTCGCGAACGCCTTCGGCCGGGGAAAGACCTTGAACGTCGCCTCGACCAGGATGCCGAGCCGGCCCAGGCTCCCGACAAACAGCTTCGGCAGATCGAAGCCCGCCGCGTTTTTCACGACCTTCCCCCCGCCCCTCACCTGCTCTCCGAGGCCGCTCACGAAGCGGATGCCGAGGATGAAGTCGCGCACTCCGCCGTAGCGCTGGCGGCCCGCTCCGCTGAGACCCGCCGCGATCGTCCCGCCCAGGGTGGCGCCGTCCCGCGCGAAAGGCGGATCGAAGGGAAGATGCTGGCCGTGCCTGGCAAGGGCGGCTGCGATCTCCCCGAGGGGCGTGCCGGCGAGCGCCGTGAAGGTCAATTCGCCGGGGTCGTATTCGACGATGCCCGACAGGCCCCGCATGGCTATCGGCGCGCATCCCTCCGGGCAGAATGATGGAACGGGCTTCGTTCCGGCGCCCACGGCGAGCACCTTCGGCATCCTCGACACAAGGTCGACCACTTCGGCCACGCTCTTCGGGGCCGGGATGGATCCTTCGGCAATGGGAGGCATGGCGCTCATTCCCGGGAGATGATGCCGGCGCGCTCAAGGGGATGCGGGCCGTGCGCCGTGAGCGCGGGGGCCCCGCCCTCCGGGAACATCTTTCCGCAGTTCGACAGCCCCCCCGGATCAATTGCGCGGTGCAGGCGGTGCATGACCTCGATATCGGTCGGGGTGAACATTTCGGCCAGGTATTCGCGCTTCTCCATTCCCACGCCATGCTCGCCCGTGATCGAGCCGCCCAGCCGCAGGCAGAGCCGGAGAATCTCCCCCGCGAGATCCTCGGCCTTTTCCAGCGAACCGGGCACGCGACCGTCGAACAGGATGAGCGGATGGAGGTTCCCGTCGCCAGCGTGAAACACATTCGCAACCCGGATGCCGCGTTCCCGGCCCATCCTTCCGATCTCGCCGAGCGCCTCGCCAAGACGGCTGCGCGGCACGACTCCGTCCTGCACGAGGTAATCGGGGGATAGCCGGCCGACGGCGGAAAATGCGCTCTTGCGCCCCTTCCAAAAGAGCAGGCGCTCCGCGTTGTCCCGCGCCACGCGGACCTCCCGCGGCTTTGACAGTCGGACGATCTCGTTCAGGCGGGCGAAGTCCGGATCGACCACGGCGCGCTCGCCCTCGAGTTCGACGATGAGGATCGCGTTCGCGTCCGGGGGATACCCCGCGTGAACGGCCGCCTCCGCCGCCTCGATCGCAAGCCGGTCCATGATCTCCATCGCGCCGGGCAAAAGCCCGCTTGCGACGATCCGCGAAACCGCTTCGCCCGCATCCTCGACCCGGTCGTAGGCCGCGAGGATCGTCCGATAGCTCTCCGGGACCGGCAGCAGCCGCAGGGTGATCTCGACCGCCACGCCGAAAAGCCCCTCGTTGCCCACGAACAATCCGTGAAGGTCCGGGCCCGCGCCCTCCAGGCTCTCTCCGCCCAATTCGACGACATTGCCGTCGGGCAGGACGGCGGTCAGTCCCAGGACGTGGTTGGAGGTCATTCCGTACTTCAGGCAATGGGCTCCGCCGGCATTGAATGCGACGTTCCCGCCGATCGTGCAGATCGACTGGCTGGACGGATCGGGGGCATAGTAAAGGCGGTGGCGCGCCGCGGCCTGCGACACCGTCAAATTGACCACGCCCGGCTCGACCACCGCGATCCGGCGGACCGGATCGATGCGGAGGATCCGGTTCATCCGGTTGAGAGCGAGGACGATTCCCCCCTCCACCGGCACCGATCCGCCGGACAGGCTGGTTCCGCTGCCCCTCGCGACAAAGGGCACGCCGTGGTCGCGACACAGGCAGACGGCAGCGATCACATCCTCCTTGGTTTCGGGAACGACCACCGCGATCGGCCGGGCCCGGAACGCCGTCAGCCCATCCGACTCGAATGGAGCCAATTCCGCCGCGTCGATCAGCAACCGGGACGGCGAGAAACGGCGGCCCAGGGCGGTGATAAAGGGTGATCGCATGAACGTGCCGGCACAACGGCTACGCCGATCCGGATCATGTCTCAAGACCGATTGAAGATTTGGTCGAGGCGCCATTCTCCGTTTGACTCGCAAGTCCCGCCGGGATGGGGTCGCGCAATGACAACGAAGCGCGCCACTCACGCAGCCGGGCCGGCGGTGATCCGCGAGGACATCCTTGGCCAGTTTCCCGGCCTTTTCGGGTCGAGGACGGTGAATGGCCGGGAGGTGAACGTCGAACGGACGATCGCCGCGCTGACCCGGGAACTCCGCCCGGAGATCGCCGCGGCGCTGGAGGCGCGCCGGGCCCTGCTCGCGTCCACCGACCCCGTCCCAAAGAGGTACGGCTGGCCGGGATGGGACGAGTCGTTTGAGGATCCCGTCGGCGGGAAATCCAGGACCTACCGCCAGATCGTCCAGGGCCTCGTCGACAATTTTCTCGGCCGCGAAAGCGAATTGCGCTGGAGGCTCAACGACGAAACGCCGATTCCGAAGGATGCGCACCCATTGAAGAATCCCGGGCTGGAACTCACCGGGCCCTGGCATCCGCTGGACATGGTCTTCAACGCGCTCAACAGCCCCGCTCCGATGAACATGCCGGATTTCGAGGACGCCTCGCCGCCGCATTTCCAGCCGGACGGCGCGCCAGCCAACAGGCCGGTCGGGGTTTTTGCGGCCATTCAAAACGCGAAGGAGATCTTCGAGGGCCGCTGGGCGGGCCGCCCCTACGAGGTGATGAAGAAGGGCGCGAAGCGGACCTACCGGATCGACAAGGCTCCCGCGCAGTGGCCGACGCGCTTCGCGCGGCCTCCCAGCATCCATGTCACGTACGACCACGTTCAGGTCGACGGCAGGGCTGCGCCCGGGCTGATCGCAATCGCGGCCCTCTGGCTTCTCAACACCCACGACTCGCTAAAAAAGGCCGGCACCGGCGTCTATTTCTACATCCCGAAGCTTCAGACTCCAAGGGAGGCCCTGATCGTCGAGAAGCTTCTGGCGGGCCTCGAGGCGGCGATCGGCGCCCCGATCGGCTCGGTCAAGATAAAGATGCTCTACGAGGAGGGAAATGCGGGCCGGTTCCTGCCGGCGATAGCGTGGGTGTTGCGCCGCCGGCTCCTGGGGACGAACGTGGGCCGCTGGGACTACCTCGGCAGCCTGATCGAGCTTTGGAAGGACGACCCGGCCGGGATCTATCCCGATCCGCAGTCGATAGGCATGGCCTCCCCCAGCATGATCGCGTACCAGCGGTACAACGCGTTGGTGATGCTCATGTCGGGAATGAAGGACGGCGAAATGAGCCAGGGCGCCCCGATCGGCGGGATGGCCGCCGTCATGATCTACCAAGCCGGCGATCCGTACGGCCGCTCCCGGTACAATCCCCTGGCCCTGCGGGCTATGGTCGGCGATAAGCTGCGCGAGCGCTTGCTGGGCCTCATGTTCGTTCCCGAGAAGCCGCTGCCGGCGGGCGCGAACCCGACGCTCGACGAGATCCTCGCGGGACGCGTCAAGGGACGCCTTTACGACGCCTACCGGCAGAGCTGGGTCGCCAGTCCGGAACCGGCCTACGTCGCCTCCGGCAACGGCCCCCTCCAGGCGCCGGTTGGAGAGCTCCAGGGGCTTATCGATGCGCCGATTGAGACCGTGGACGTCAAGGGCAGGCTGGTGCCGACGGCCCGAAGCGGCCTGATCGAATCCGAGCGGCAATTGCTGAAGTCCCGCGGCATACTGGACCCGCAGGGCAGGATCCTGCCCCGGGTTCTCCCGCGCGAGAGCCTGGATTCGCCCGAGAACATCCTCACCCCGGAGCTGTGGGACTCGATTTACGGCGTTCCCGCGGGCGAGGTCACAATCGAGCGCATCCAGCACGCGTTTTACATGACCGCGAACTACGGCTTCCAGATTTTGAATGGAAACTTCGCCGCAGCCATCGACGACTATGAACTCAAGCTCCGATTCATGAACGATCTGGCCACCTACCGGATCAATGTGTCGTGGCTGTGGGCCCTGATCCGGCACAAGGCCGCCATCACAAGGGACGGGCATCTCAAGCGCCCCGCCCTGACCGGGGACGGTGTCGAGCCGGCCGCAAACGCCGTCGAAGTCAAGGCGGGCACCCGGTTCACCCGCGAATTATTTGAAAAGGTGTGGGAGCTCCACAACGAATGGACGGCCGCGTTCTTCGCCGAACTGGACCGCCGCGGCGACCCGGGACGCTTCGACCGATCGAAGGCCGCCGTCATCATGGAGCTCCTGAAGCGGCAGCTCCTCTCGCCCCGCTACCTCCAGCACAGCGCCCGCGTGCTCTTCATCGTGGCGCAGGCGGACAAGGCGGGACGCGCGCAGATCCTGGAGGCGATCTTCGATCTCTCCCGCGAGTCGATTGTCGAGCGCGTTGGCGCCGGCACATTGGACAGGCGCGCCCTGACCGCGCACGACTACGCCTTCGACATCGCCTGACGAATCACGCCTGCTGGCTTCGCTGGAGGATTCTCACCTGGCTCTCGTAGGTGGGGGCCGGCGTCGGGTTGCGGTAAAAAACCCCGGTATAAAGGGTCCTGCCGTACTCCTGGGCAAGTTCCATGGCCCGAAGGCGGTTGGCGGAATCGTGGCCCTCGGCCTCGAGCTTCCGCATCCTGGCCTTCTGCACCTTACCCTGGTTCTCCGCGTCGCCGAAGCTGACGCAGGGCGACTGCACATTGACGAATGAAAATCCGGGAAACCGGATCGCCTCTTCAATGATCCTGGTCAGGCCGTCCAAATCGGCGGGCACGCCCTGCGCGACAAATCCCGCTCCGTAGGCGAGGACGCAAAGGAGCGGGTTCACCGGATCCTCCATGCTGCCATAAACGGAGGTTGGCGTCTTCGTGCCGCGCGGCGAAGTCGGGGAGAGCTGCCCCTTGGTCAGGCCGTAGATCTGGTTGTCCATCATGATGTAGGTCAGATCGATGTTGCGGCGTATGGCGTGCGGCACATGGCCGCCGCCGATCGAAAAGCCGTCGCCATCCCCGCCGGCGACGAGGACCAGGAGGTCGGGATTGGCGAGCTTGATCCCTTCGGCGATCGGAAGCGCGCGGCCGTGCACGGAGTTGAAGCCATACGCCGTCGTGTAGCCGGGAATGCGGCTGGAGCAGCCGATGCCGGAAACGAATGCGATCTCGTGCGGCGGCCGGCCGATGGCCGCGAGCGCGCGGTAGAGCGCGCCGGCGACTCCGAAGTCGCCGCACCCGGGGCACCAGATCGGCTTCAACGCGCTCCGAAAATCCTTCGCGGCGTACGCCGCGGGCCTCGGGGCGCCGCCTTCAACGGGTTGTGGAGAGATCATATCGGATTGGGAAAATCGTCAACGGAAAGGCGGGAGGAGCGGACGGACGGGGAGGCTTTCGCGCGGAGCGCCTCGATGATGTCGCGCGGCGCGATCGGATTGGCGCCGCTTCGCGCCATCGACAGGAAATGGTCCGGCACGTTCACCCACATGCGGATCAGGCGGTAAAGCTGGCCCTGGTGGGATTGCTCGACCACGAGGCACGAGCGGAGAGAGGCGAAGAACTCCTGATAGATCTCCCCGGCGACCGGATAGAGCAGCCTCGGGATCAAAAGCTTCGCCTGAACTCCCTCCGCACGGGCGGCCCGCAGGGCCTCCAGGGCGATCCCCGCCACGCTGCCCCAGCTGATCAAACCGACGGGGGCGTCCGCGTCGCCCTCGACCGTGAACAGGTCGCGGCGCTGCTTCAGCGGATTGAGCTTGTTCAGCCGCTTGTCGTTCATGCGGCTATGCATCTCGCCGCTGGCTGTCGGCGCCCCGTGCTCGTCATGCTCGATCCCGGAGGCCAGGTAATTGCCGCCCGGCATGCCCGGATGGCTGATCGGGCTGATTCCCGAGTCGGTGAAGCGAAAGCGCGCGTAGTCGGCCCGCTGCGCTTCCGTCGGAGCCAGGCGGTCGATCACGTGGAAGCGGGCCGTGTCCACCGCCGCGACCGTCTCCTTGCGCTGGGCGATCTCCTGGTCGGAAAGCACGAGGACCGGGGTCTGGAACTCTTCGGCGATATTGAACGCCTCGACGGTCACTCCGAATGCGTCGGCGACGCTGATCGGCGCGAGGACGGGCCGGACCGTGTCGCCGTGGGCGGAAAACACGGCGGCGAACAAATCCGACTGCTCGGCCTTGGTGGGAATTCCGGTCGAGGGTCCGCCGCGCTGGACGTCGACGCAAACCAGGGGCAGTTCGGCGATGCTGGCCAGGCCGAGGACCTCCGTCTTGAGCGACAGGCCCGGTCCCGAAGTGGCGGTCATCGACTTCCTTCCGGCGAATGAGGCGCCGACGGCTGCGGCCGCGCCGGCGATTTCGTCCTCCGCCTGGAGACACGAGCCGCCGTGCTTCCAAATCTCCCGTTGCATGTACTGCATGATTTCCGTGGCGGGCGTGATCGGATAGCCGCTGAAGAACCGGCACCCGGCGAACAGCGCCGCCTTGGCGCACATTTCGTTCCCGTCGGTGACCAGGCTGCGGACGCCGGCGGCAACGGGAGGGCTCAGGCTGTGGTGCAGAACGAGCATGTTGGCGCCCGCATACTCCGAGCCGGCGGCGAAAGCGCGTTCGTTGCCCTGCAGGACCGCCTCGCCCTTGGACGCGAGTTTCTTCCGGATGCCGGCCAGGATGGCTTCGCCCGGCAGCCCGAACCAGCGGGCCAGAAGACCCAGGACGACATTGTTTTTCGCCTGGTGCGTTCCGGCGGCCTTCAGCGCCATCGCTTCGATCGGAACGGCGAGCGCGAGTCCGGGCCGATGGCCGGCCAGGGCCAGCGCTTCCGGCGGGGCGCCGCTTTTCCCCTCATGGATGAGGACCGTGTTCTCGCCGACCGGGAGCTGGCCGCCGAAGCAGAGGAAATCCTCCCAGTTGAGCGCGACCGCCACATCGAGGGTGCCGCCCGGGTTCAGGACCGGCTCGGTCGAGACCCGCAGCCGGCAGGAGCACTCGCCGCCCCGGATCTGCGAGCCGAAGCTCTTGGTGAGGATCGCAAAGTATCCCTGCTGCGCCACGGCGCTCATAAGGGATTCGCCGGCCGAGACGATGCCGTCGCCGCCCGAACCGGCCATGCCGATGATCAGATCGCTCATTTGGGGTGTTTGAAGAGATCGGATTTTAGGCGTTTCGTGCCGGCGCCGCTTGTCAAATCCTCACCAACGCTGGTCATTTCTTGTCCGCGGCGGCCGTAAGCCTCCATGAGCGATTGAGTTCCCGTCGCAGGAAGCCCCGTCGACCGCCGGAATTTGGCCTTGCGCAGAAGGCATCGCCGGGAGCGTAGTCTCGGCATGAAACGAACCTGGCTATTTGCATTGCCGGCGCTGGTTTGCCTGTTTGGAAGCCCCGCCCGGGCGGCCGGCTATCCGGCGCCGTCCGGGGCCGATTATGTCATCCCCGATTTCAAGTTTGCCTCGGGCGAGCGCCTCCCGGGGCTTCGCATCCACTGCCTGATCCTCGGGCACCTGGAGCGCGGGGCCGATGGCAAAGCGACCAACGCGGTGTTGATCCTCCACGGAACCGGGGGCTCCGGAGAGAATTTCATCAATGATATTTTCGCGGGCGAGCTGTTCGGGCCCGGACAACCGCTCGACGCGGCGACCCATTTCATCGTCATCCCGGACGGGATCGGCCACGGCCGTTCATCCAAGCCGAGCGATGGAATGCACGCCCGCTTTCCCGCGTACGGTTACTCGGACATGGTTGACGCCCAGTACCGGCTGCTGACCGAGGGTCTGGGCGTGAATCACCTGCTGCTGGTGATGGGGACATCGATGGGCGGCATGCACACGTGGGTTTGGGGCGAGCGATACCCCGCGTTCATGGATTACCTCATGCCGCTTGCGAGCCTGCCAACCCAGATTTCGGGGCGCAACCGGGTGTGGCGACGGGCGATAATCGACTCGATTCGGAACGATCCATCCTGGAAAGGCGGGGATTACACGGTGGAGCCCCCCAGCCTGCGCGCCGCCGAAGAGATCCTGTTCTTCATGGGCAGCAATCCAGTTCGCAGGCAGGCCGCCATGCCGACCCTTGCGGAGGCGGACTCGGTCCTGAACGCCTACGTTGACAAGGCCGTCAAGAGCGACGACGCCAATGACCTTCTTTACGCCGTCTCCGCCTCAAGGGATTACAACCCCGGTCCGGACCTTGGAAAAATCAGGGCGCGGCTCTTTGCCGTGAATTCAGCCGACGACCTGATCAATCCGCCCGAGCTTGGAATATTGGAGCGGGAAATCACCCGGGTGCCGCACGGCCGTGAAATCGTCATCCCGGCCAGCGACGCCACATTCGGCCACGGAACCCACACTCATGCCGCGGTGTGGAAGTCCTATCTGGTTGAACTTCTCAGCCAATGACCAAGTTCCTCGACACCCCTACTTCACACCCCCATCCAGGTATTCCGGGCGCAAAGGGGTAAAGCACTCCACGAGTTCGCTCTCCTCCAGGGCGACGGAACCGTGGGGCTCGTTGGAATTGAAGAGGTAGCCGTTCCCGGCGCCCATGATGCGCTCCCTGCCCATCGCGTCAAAAAAACGCACCTTGCCGCGCAGGACAAAGCCGCTCTGCACCGCCAAATGGGTATGAAGGTCCACCCGCGCGCCGGGTTTCTCGCGGAAGTGGCACAGCATCTGGTCCCCGTTGTAGACCAAGGTCGTCCGGTAGACGCCGGGCCGCATCTCGACGCAAGGGTTCTCTCCGACCTTGCAGAAACCACGGTGGGGCGCCTTTGCGCGGCGCTCGCGGATAGTCTCCAGCAACTCATTCCAGCCTTTCAGGAACTGGGTGCGGAATCGAACCACCGGCCCAAAATCGGCAAATTCGCCGGGCTTCAGTCCATCCTCGGCATAGGCCTTTGCGAAGGTGGGCAGCTTTGCGCAAAGCTCGCGAATCACGTTCTCGGGCACCGGCTTGTCCATGAGGCTTTCAATGGCGGGGGGGGTCTCGTCCAGGGATTGGATCGAACCGGGCCAATTCAGGGTGACATCGACCTTGCCGCCCACCATTTCGGTGAAGTGGTGCAGGCCGCGCGCCCCGCCGCCGAGCATGACGCCGGGCAAACCGCGCTCCCGCAAAAGCGCATACTCCCTTTTCGCCACCGCACAGCCGGCGATCCGGGCAGCCTCGGGGCTCAGATTCGCACCCGACGCCGCCGCCTCAGCCTTAAGGTGCTCATCCAGGATGCCCGAGATGTGGGTGACAAAAAACGCCGGAGAATGGCCCGATTCCCGCGACGCCTTGCGGTAGGCCTCGCATGCCGCCAGAGCCTGTGAAACCGCCATGACTTCCGTGGCGATGACCGGCTTGTCCAGCCGCACCAGGCAGTCGATGGCCGCCAATCCCGACGGGATGACCGGTATCTTGGCGATGCAGTTGGGAAACAACGCATAGCCGGCGAGCGCCTCGGCAACGATCTTCGCGGGATCGCTCTCCAGGTTTGGATCCATCTGCAGGGACACGAAGCCCTCGCGACCTCCGGTGGCCTGGAAATGGGCCATGAATCCCGCGGCCATGCCGGCCGCAAGCCGGCGCTGAACCCGGGCGGCCGCCTCGCCATCGTCCGCGGTTTCGGCTATGGCCTGGTCAACGACCCTCAGAGCATCCTCCCGCGTTTCTGGCAGCCGCAGCATGCGCGCCGCATAGGTGGGGTTGGTCGTGCAGGCGATGGCGCCGGCGTCCAACGACTTCGCCAATTCTGCGGAAGTCGGATTATTGATCCACAGGCGCGTCCCGGTCCGGGCTGCGACCTGCCTGAAGTATCGCTGATTCATGACCTTTTTTCCTTTCGGGCGATGGCGGCCACCGCGGCCTCCACGATATCCTTCACACTCATGCCGTACCGGTCCAGCAAGGCGTCCGGAGTTCCCGAACTGGGGAAACAATCGCGCAGGCCGATTCGGGCGATCGGAACGGGCGCGTTTTCGGCGGCCACCTCCATGACGGCGCTGCCCAGCCCGCCGACGATGGTGTGATCCTCCGCCGTAACTGCGGCGCCGCATTCCCGCAGAACACGGGCGATGCCCTCCACGTCCAGCGGCTTGATCGTATGGACCTCCGCCAGCGTTACTCCGACGCCGCGCGCGGCAAGTTCATCGGCGGCCGCCAGCAGGCGGGGGAGCAGGACGCCGTAACCCAGCAAGGCGATATCGCGGCCGGTTTGCCGCAAGAGATGGATCTTACCCGGCCGAAAAGGCGTTTCGTCCGCAAACACCACGGGGTCGCGGCCGCTGCCCAGCCGGATGTACACCGGTCCGGGAATGGCTGCCGCCGCGACGGCCGCCTGCCGGGCCTGCCCGGCGTCGGCGGGAACCAGGATGGTGACATTCGGGATGGTGCGCAGGATGCCGATGTCCTCGAAGAACTGATGCGTCACGCCCTCGCGCTCGCCGGCCGCAATGCCGCCGTTGATGCCCACCAGTTTGACGTTCAGCCCGGGATAGGCGATGAAGGTGCGGACCTCTTCGCAGGCCCGCATGGTGACGAAGCCCGCGTAGGTGGCGAAATAGGGGATCATGCCGCCGATGGCCAGACCCGCCGCCGTGGCGGTCGCATGCTGCTCGGAGATGCCCGCCTCGATCACGCGATCCGGGAATCGCTGGGCGAAAGCGTCGGCCCGCATGGCCTTGAGGCTGTCGGCGCAGACCAGGAGTATCCGGTCATCCTTCTCGGCGATGGCCTCCAGGCCTTGCATGAATCCGACGCGGGTGCTTTGAAGTCTAGTCAAGATCAAGCCCTCCAAGGAGCGACAGGGCCAGCCGATGTTCGGCCTCGGTGGGAACGCGCTTGTGCCAGGAGTTGTCGCCCTCCATGTACGGCACACCCTTGCCCTTCACGGTATGGGCGATCACGACAATGGGCTGGCCCGGCCTCGGAGGCTGCTGCCAGGGGACGATCGGCGCGCCGGCATCGGGGGAAGGGCGCGCGCGGCCGCGGGCCGCGGCCTTCTCCAAAACGGAAACGATCTGCTCCATGTCGTGGCCGTCGATCTCCACCACGTGCCAGCCGAATGCCTCCCACTTATCCCGAAGAGGATACAGGCCGCCCACGGCCTGCACCGCCCCGCCGCTCTGCATGCCATTGTTGTCCACGATGGCGATGAGGTTGGTCAGCTTCCATTTGGGGGCCGCCATGGCGGCCTCCCACACAATCCCCTCCTCAAGTTCACCGTCGCCCGTCAGGACAAAGGCGAGGCCGTCGATCCCGCGGCGCCTGGCGGCCAGCGCAAGCCCGCATCCCTGGGACAGACCATGGCCCAGCGATCCCGACGTGGCATCGATGCCCGGAGTCTTTCCCATGACGGGATGGCCCTGCAATCGCGAGCCGAGCGACCGCAGCGTCTTGAGTTCGCTCGGCGGGAAATAGCCGCGGCGGGCCAGGGCGGCATAGACGACCGGGCAGGCATGGCCCTTCGAGAGGATAAAGCGGTCGCGATCCGCCCAATCCGGCTCCTCGGGCCTCACCCGCAGAATGTCAAAGTACAGCGCGGCCACCACGTCCGCCGCGGACATGCAGGGGCCGGGATGGCCGTCCTGGGCGATGGTCACCGCATTCACGACGTCGCGCCGCAATTGCATCGCGAGCGCCGTCAGGCGCTGGAAACGTTCAGTCATTGGAATTGATTTCGTCGACAGGGTGGCCGGCCGGAGCATCAGTTGCTCCATTGCGAAACGAATTCATAGGATCCGGACTCGATCGAATAGACGTTCCGATCGCCGTCTCGCCGCAGGAAGGCCACTCCGGGGCTGCGCTCGGCGGCGGCGCCGCCCTCGGTGACGCCCGCATCCTTCCCGGCGGGCAGGAACACAGTCGCGGTCGTATTGGCCGGGATCGACGCATTCAGCGTGAACCGGGCTCCGTCCCGCTTCCAGTGAACCGATACCGGACCGCAGATCGACGCATACGAGGCGTCGACCCACTTCAAATCCCCGACCGGCTGCGGTCGAAGAACGATTTTCCTGAAACCCGGCGCCGCGGGATCGGCCCCAATCCCCGCGAGATCCCTGTAAAACCACTCCACGATCTGCCCCAGCATGAAATGATCGTTCGAGGAGAACGGATTTGCATCCCACGACTCGGTGAGGCTCGTCGCACCGTGCTTCAGCTGGTAGCCGTAGCCCGGCTTGTCGTCCTGGTTGATCATCTTGTACACGAGGTCGGAGCGCCCGCCCTGGGCGAGCGCCTGCAGAACAAACCGGTATCCGACATCCCCGGCCGTCGTTGCGTTTCCGTGCCGCTCGACGTCCGCCACCAGGGAGGCGAGGACGCGGGGCCGGTCGGCTTCCGCGGCGATTCCAAGGACCAGGGCGAGCGCATCGGCGCATTGGGAGCCGGTCCCGTACGAACCGGTGTCGGGATTGAAGAACTGGTTGTTGTAGCTCGCCCGGAGTTTCGCGGCCCGCGCCGCGTAAAAGGCGGCGTCCTCCGGGCGGCCGATAATCCGGCCGGCCTCGGCGAGAACGTGGGCGTCGTAATAGAAAAATGCGGTCGCCGTGACGGACGGCGGCGTGAGCTGGGCCCTGCCCTGCTTGTTCGGGCCCAGATCGAACCAGTCGCCCAAGCCCTCAAAAAGCGTGTCGTCAACCGCCCTGGATTCGAGGTAGGCGAAGTACCGCTTCATCGGGTCGTAATAGAGGCGAAGCAAAGAGGGGTCCCCCGTGAATTCATACTGCTGCCAGGGAACGAGGATGAAGGCCGCGCCCCATTCGGCTGCGGAATTGAACGGCGGATCGAATCTCATGTATTCCGGGGCTATTTCCGGCATGAGCCCGTCCTCATGCTGCGCATCCGCCATGTCGCGCATGCCCTTCGTGTAGAGGCGATCGAGATCGAATTCATAGCGGAGGGACGGGCCGTTCAGGTGATATTGCTCCAGCCATCCGAGCTTTTCCCTGTGCGGACAGTCCGTGAGGACGGAGACCATGTTGGATCTCTGGGCCCAGCGCACGAGCGTCCGTATCCGGTTGAGGAGCGTGTTCGACGTCTCGAACCGCCCGACGGGGGCGGCGATCGAATGGACGACGACCCCTTCCAGGCTCTCGAGGTGCGCAGTTTGCGGAGATGCGGCGCCGGCCGCGCGGCCGTCCCCGTCCCCGGATGGGACGGAATCGGTTTCCGCAGGGAGGAGCTCGACTCGCAAGTAACGGCAGCCGATATAGCAAAAGCTGGGAGCCCAGCTTTCCACCGAGTTTCCCCCCTTGGTGTACTGCCAATAGCGGGGGCCAAGGGCGGAGCCCCCCATCGTCGTGACACTTTGGGTTCCGTCCGGATTGAGGATTTCCGACGGCCAGATCCGGACGCGGGAGCCCGCCGGCCCGTTCAGGCGAATTCGCGGGATGTGCGCGGCGTTTTGGCCCAGATCATAGACAATCGATCCATCGGGCAGCGCGTGTTCCGAGACCGGCCGGTGAACCTCGATCTCCCGGATGGGTTCGGCCGCGATGCTCAGCCCCCGCAGGGTGTATCGCAAGTTCACGCAGATGACGGCGGGCAGCCAGCGGCTGTCGGAGAATCCGGGCCGATCCCAACCCTGCGGCAGGACCCTGGCGTCGTAATCCTCGCCGCTGTAAATGCTTCCGCCAAGGATGGGTCCGGCGAGCGTCCGCCAGTTCCCGTCCGTGCCGACAAATTGCACCCGCCCGTCGGCGTACTCGAGCCGCAGGTGCGCGATCGCGCGAAGCGGGCCGAAAAATCCGGTGAACTTCTCAAACCGGTCCCGCCTGATGACCTCGTACATCCCGCTTCCGAGGAATAGGCCCATGGCATTCCTTCCCTCGTGGAGGAGCGCCGTGATGTCGTGCGTGTCGTAGAGGGTCGTCTTGTCGTAGTCTGTCCAGCCCGGGCTGAGGAAGTCCTCCCCGACCTTGGCGCCATCAATCCGCGCCTCGTACTGCCCCAGCCCGCAGACGTGGAGCACGGCGCGCCGAAGGCCCGCGCCAACCATGAACTCCCGGCGGAGGAGAAGCGATTCCGTCGCGTTCGGCGCCGCGATCCAGGAGCCCTTCCAGTCGGAAGCGGCAAGGATGCCCATGGTCCAATTCGAGACGGCGCTCCACGCCGTCGGCTGGCCGGCCCGGTCCCACGCCCTCGCCTTCCAGAACACCTGCTCCGACGAGCTGAGCGGGGCGCCGGCATACGGGACGGCCGACGTCGCGTCCGAGGAGACTCGTCCGCTGTCCCAAAGGTCGCCCTGGTCGCGGTCGAGAAGCGAGGCGGAGGTTGCGACCAGCACCTGCCAGGCGGTTTGGCGCTGTCCGCGCTCCGCGCTTTCCAGCCTCCAGCCGAGACTCGGATGAGGCGAGTCGACCCCGAGGGGATTTGCGGCGAATTCACAGCGCAAATCGACAACCCGCAAATCGGGGGTTTCCGGCCGGGGCGCTGTCCCGGCCGCGAGGGCGCCGGAAAGGATCAGCAAGAAAACAATGGATATCTTCATTGGGAATGACTGCGGAAGGATGAGCCGGCCGGGGCCGGGCCGTGCAAGGGGACTCCGTTTTTCGTGCGACCGATGAGGCCGGCGTAGGCGGCCATACAAGATTTGTAAACTGGCGTTGGTTTGTCCATCTCCGGAGGAGGGCCACCGCAGGCCGGCCGGAGTTGGAGACGGGAAGCGGTGCGCAGTTGTCCCGGCGCGGGGTGAATTTTCTCCTTGCCGTAATTCGCTAATGAAATTCTATTTTGTCAATAAAATTATCCCTCCCGCCCCCGCCCGCCCCGTCCATTTCGCCCGTCCCCAGCGCCCATGAGAACCACCCGTCCCGCCATCGGCTTTATCGTCGGCAATCGCGACTTCTTTCCCGATCACCTCGTCCAGGAAGCGCGCGCCGACATAACCCGCCTCTGCGATGAATGCGGCGTCGAGCCGGTCCTCCTGGGACCCGCCGACTCCAAGCTGGGCGGGGTGGAAACCCAGGCGGAAGCCCGGACTTGCGCCGCCCTGTTTCGCGCGGCACGCGAGCGGATCGAGGGAATCGTCGTCGTCCTGCCCAATTTCGGCGACGAGCGGGCCGTGGCGGAGACGCTCAAAGTCGCCGATCTCCGCGTGCCCGTGCTCATCCAGGCTTATCCCGACGAACTCGAACGCCTGGACGTCAAGCGCCGCCGGGACGCGTTCTGCGGCAAGATCTCCGTCTGCAACAATCTGCGGCAGTCGGGCGTTCCCTTCTCGCTGACGCGGCGCCACACGGTCCACCTGCTCGACGCCGGTTTCCGTGGCGACTTGGACTGGTTCCTGGCGGTTTGCCGGGTCGTGCGCGGCATGCGAAGCGTGCGGCTGGGCGCCGTCGGCGCCCGCCCGGGCGCCTTCGCCACGGTGCGGTATAGTGAGAAGATCCTGGAGCGCAACGGCATCAGTGTCACGACCGTGGATCTGTCGGAGATCCTGGGCCGCGCGGCCGGGATCGGCGAGGGCGACAGCCGGATCGCCGCCAAGGTACGGGAAATCAAGGCCTACGCCAACGCGACCCTGGTGCCCCAGCCGAGCATGATCCAAATGGCGCGCCTTGGCGTCGTCCTCGATGAATTCATCGCCGAGCAGAAGCTCGACGCCACCGCGATCCAATGCTGGACCTCCCTGCAGCAGAACCACGGCTGCAACGTCTGCACCAGCATGAGCATGCTGAGCGAGGCCATGCTGCCGAGCGCCTGCGAAGTCGACATCATGGGGGCGCTGTCCATGCGTTCCATGCAGCTGGCGGCGAATTCGCCGTCGGCGCTCGTCGACTGGAACAACAACTACGGCGACCAGGGGGATCGATGCGTCCTTTTTCACTGCGGCAACTGGGCAAAATCGTTCCTGGTGGACCCCGAGGTTTCCACCGCGCCGATCCTGGGCACGGTCGTCGGGGAGGAGAACACCTACGGGGCCCTGGCCGGCCGGTCGCGGAGCGGCCCCCTCACCTTCGGACGCCTGACGACCGACGACTGCGCCGGCCGCATCCGCGGCTACGTCGGGGAGGGCCAGCTGACCTCCGACGAGCTGGCCACGTTTGGAACGCGGGCGGTGGCGCGCATCCCCCGTCTCAATGAGCTGATGCGGCGGGTTTGCGAGCAGGGTTTCGAGCATCACGTTGCAATCACCCTGTCGTCCACGGCGGACGCCCTCGACGAGGCATGGTCCAAATACCTCGGCTGGGACGTGCTCCGGCATCCGCCGGGCGATTGAAGCCGATCCCGCGATCGTGACCGATCTCGAACTAGCCTGCCGTTCATTGGCCTATCGCCGCCGCATCCTGGACGTGATCCGGCGGGCCGGAGCCGGGCACACCGGGGGCAGCCTCTCCTGCGTCGACATCCTCAACGTGCTCTACAATCGGGTGCTTCGGGTCTCCCCGGAAACGGCCGCGGATCCCGGGCGCGACCGCTACATTCAAAGCAAGGGCCATTCGGTGGAGGCGCTCTACGTGGTGCTCTCGGACCGCGGTTTTTTCCCGGCCGCGGACCTCGACACCCTGGGCCGCGCCGGGTCGCCCTTCATCGGCCACCCCACCCGGAAGATTCCGGGTATCGAGCACAACACCGGAGCGCTGGGCCATGGCCTTTCCTTTGGCGTCGGGCTTGCGCTCGCCGCAAAGATGGAGGCGGCGCTGGTCCCGCGGCCCGGCGCGGATGCGGCATTCCGCGTATTCGTCTTGCTCGGCGACGGCGAGCTGGCGGAGGGCTCGAACTGGGAAGCCGCGATGGCCGGGGCTCATTTCCGCCTGCAAAACCTGACCGCGATCGTCGACTGCAACCAGCTTCAGATCAGCGGGCGCACCCGGGAGGTCATGAACACGGAGCCGCTGGAAGCGAAGTTCGCGGCATTCGGCTGGGCCGTGCGCACGGTGGACGGGCACGACCTGGCCCAGCTCACCGGGACCTTGCAGGCACCGCTCGCCCCCGACCGCCCCGGGGCGGTCATCGCGCGAACCGTCAAGGGCAAGGGCGTGAGCTTCATGGAGAACGATGCCGCCTGGCACCACCGCGTGCCCAGCGAGGATGAATACGGCCGGGCGGTGGCCGAGCTGGGCGCCTCGCTGAAAGCCCTCGAACAGAATCGCGCATGACCCTCTCCCAAAGCGTTCCGTTGCAGCCGCGGATTCCGCGGCCCCCAACATGACCTCGGCCGGCACCGCCATGCACAGTCCCCAGGCGCTGGGATTCGCCCAGAAAATGGGTTTGCGCCTGGGGCCGCCAAACCTGGACGTCTTCGCGGAAACGATTTTGGAATTTGCCCGGCGCGATCCGCGCCTGGTCGTGGTGACCAGCGATTCGCGGGGATCCGGAAAACTCGGCCCCTTCGCGCGGGCGCTGCCAGGGCAATTGGTCGAAGTCGGGATTGCCGAGCAAAACCTCGTGGGCGTGGCCGCTGGCCTGGCCTCCGGCGGCCGCCGGGTCTTCGCCGTTTCCCCCGCCTGTTTCCTGACAGCGCGGTCGCTGGAACAGATCAAGAACGACGTCGCCTATTCCGGCCATCCTGTCGTGCTGGTCGGGATCAGCGCCGGAGTGAGCTACGGCGCCCTCGGAAGCACCCACCATTCCCTCCACGACTTCGCGGCGCTGCGGGCGATCCCCAATCTCGCCCTGATCGCGCCCGCGGATGCCGCGGAAACCCGCGCCGCCGTCGCGGCGGCGCTCGCCTCGCGGAAGCCCGCCTACCTGCGCTTTGGGAAAGCGCCCCTTTACGGGCTTCCGGGGCCGGCTGGCGGGGAAGCGCCGATCCAGATCGGAGCCGCGCGAACCATCCGAGGCGGCTCGGACGCCGCCCTGATCGCAACGGGTGAGACCGTAATCTGCGCCCTGCTTGCCGCGGCCCAGCTCGAGGCCACCGCGGGGCTGTCCTGCCGCGTGATCAGCATCCCGACCGTCCGCCCGCTGGACACGGCGGGCGTCCTGGAGGCCGCGCGGGAGTGTCGCGCAGTCGTGACCGTGGAGGAGCACAGCGTGCACGGCGGCCTTGGGGAGGCTTGCGCCGCCCTCCTGGCCGAGGCGGGGATCGCCGTGCCGTTCCGGATTGCCGGCATCCCCGACGAGGACACCTTCACCGGCTCCCAGGCCGATATTTTCCGCCACTACGGCCTGACCATGGAGGGCCTGGCCCGGGTTGTCCGCAATCTCCCGAGCCCTTAGGAGCCCGCGAAGGCGAATCCGCCATGAGCCACTTCCTCGCGCTGGACCAGAGCACTTCGGCAACCAAGGCCCTGGTGTGCGACCAGGAGGGCCGCCCGGTGGCGCAGGCCGGGCGCGAACACGCTTCGAGCTTTCCGCAGCCGGGCTGGGTGGAGCAGGATGCGGAGGAGATCTGGAGAAACACGCTGGAAGTCCTCCGAACCGCGGCGGGCCGGGCGGGAGTTCCGGATGGGGAGATCGCCTGCCTCAGCCTGGCGAACCAGCGCGAGACCATCGTCGTATTCGAGCGCGGCACCGGCCGCCCGCTCCATCCCGCAATCGTCTGGCAATGCCGCCGGGGCGCGGAATTGTGCTCGGCGCAGGACAAGGCGGGGCGGGAACCGGCCATCCGGGCCCGCACCGGCCTGCGGCTCGACCCCTATTTCTCCGCATCCAAGATCCAATGGCTCGTGCAGCGGGACCCGGAACTCAGGCGCCGGCTCGAAGGAGGCGGCGCCCTTCTCGGAACCATTGACGCGTACCTGATCTACCGCCTGACCCGCCAATCGGTCTTTGCGACCGACCACACCAACGCCAGCCGCACGCTCCTCTACGATATCCGGCGCCTGCGCTGGGACGAGGAGCTTTGCGCGTGGTGGGACGTCCCGCCCGCCGCGCTCCCGGAGATTCGGGAAAGCAGCGACGAGTTCGGCGCGACCGATCTCGATGGCGCGCTTTCCCGCCCGATCCCGATCCGCGGCGTGATGGGCGACTCCCAGGCCGCGCTCTTCGCGCTGGCCGGTTACGCGCCCGGTTTCGCCAAGGTGACGCTGGGAACCGGATCCTCCCTCCTGGTCGGCATTGGATCCAGGTTCCAGGCGTCCGAGCACGGGGTCCTGACCGCCCTGGCGGGGGTTTACCGGGGCCGGCCCAGCTATGCGTTCGAAGGGCTCATCATCAGCGCCGCCTCCGCGCTCGCCTGGCTTCGAAACAACCTCGGCCTGATCGCGGATTACGGCGAATCCGAGGCGATCGCCTCGGGCCTGGCCGATACCGGCGGGGTTTATCTGGTGCCCGCCTTTTCCGGCCTGGGCTTCCCGCATTGGGCGCCCGGCGCGCGAGCCGCGATCACCGGGCTCAGCAGCCACTCCGATCGGCGGCATCTGATCCGCGCCGCCCTGGAGTCGATCGCCTACCAGGTGCGCGATGCCCTGGACGCAATACGCAGCGAGGCCGGGATCGAGCTGCGCAGCCTCCAGGTCGACGGCGGCCCGACCGCCAACAAGTTCCTCATGCAGTTCCTCGCCGACCTCACGGGAATCGAGCTGCGGGCCGCCTCCGCCCCCGACCGCGCGGCGCGCGGCGCGATGCGGGCGGGCCGGCTTGGCCTCGGCCTGGCCGCCGAGGGCGGAATCTCCGATCCCGCCCCCGCCGGCGATCAAATCTACCGTCCCTCCATGCCCGCCGGACAGGTCGAAGTCCTCCGGCAGGGCTGGAGCCGGGCCGTGCGGCAAACCCTGAGCCAATTGTGAATCCCCAAAAACCACCCTCCTCGTTCGTGCAGCGCCTCGACGCCCTCTACGAATATGACCGCGAACCGGTGACGGCAAAAGACCTGCACGGCTGGAAGGTCTTCTGGGCGACATTCGCCGGCGAGCATATCGCGGGCACGGAGTTCGTCCTCGGCCCGCTGTTCGTGCTCCATGGCGCAACCGCCTTCAACGTATTTGTGGGCCTGTTCCTCGGCGATCTCCTTGCCGTCCTGAGCTGGGCGTTCGTGTGCGCCCCGATCGCGATCAAGACCCGGCTGACGATTTACTGGCAGATCCGAAAGCTCGGCGGACCCGGCCTGAGCGTGATCTACAGCAGCCTCTATGCCCTGTCGCTGTGCATACTGGCCGGTTCGATGGTCGATGTTTCGGTCACCGCCGTGGCCCTGCCGTTCCACCTTCCCGCGCCGGCCGTCGGTGCGATCCTGCCGGGCGCCACGTGGATCGTCCTGTCGATTTTTGTCGGCTCGATAATCGCCGTCCTGGCCGTCGTGGGATTCGAGGGAATGGCGATTTTTTCAAAGTTGAGCGCCCCCTGGATGGTCGCCGTTTTCTTCGCGGCCGCCATCGCGACCCTTCCCGACCTCGGATGCCGCCACTTGGCGGATTTTTGGCGGATCGCCAACCAGCGGATCTGGACGGGCACGCCCGCGGCCGGATACTCCCATTACACGATCTGGCACATCATGGGATTCGCCTGGCTGTGCAACGCCACCCAGCACATCGGCATGGCGGATCTGACCATCCTTCGCTACGCCAGGAAATGGCAGATGGGGTTCACCTCGTCCGCGGGAATGTATCTGGGCCACTTCTGCGCCTGGATTGCATCCGGAATCCTGTGCGCGGCGGCGATCGGCGACAAGACGCCCGGACCCATTGCCTATCTCGGCGCGGGCCTCACCGGGGCCCTCTGCGTTGTCGTGGCGGGCTGGAACGTCGCAAGCCCAACCCTCTACCGGGCGGGCCTCGGATTCCAGGTCGCCACTCCGAATTGGAAACGCTGGAGGGTGACGCTCGTCGTGGGCACGGCCATGATTTTTTGCGCATGCTGCCCGGCCATTCTGGTCAACCTGGACCGGTTCGTGGGCTACTACGGGCTGATCCTGCTGCCGCTGGGCGGATTCATCTTCATCGACGTCTGGCTGCTGCCCAAACTGGGGCTGCGCGGGGGCAACGCGGAGCGCACCGGAGCATTGATCGGCTGGCCGGCGGCTCTGGCCTGGATCGGCGCGCTCGCCTTTTCCCTCTTTGTCTACGGCAAGGACCACTACCCGCTCTTCCAGGCCGTGCTGGCCGGCCATCTGCCCCATTGGCTCGATTCCTATCAGCCCGACCTGTTCTATCTGGTGCTTCCCGAATGGTTCCTGGCGATGGTCCTTTACATCCTGTTCAGCGCCATCCAGCAGGGCCGCGCGGCCGGCCAGCCGGCGCCGGTTGAAACCCAACCGTCCGGCGTCTAGGCGTCTTTTCGATCTCAACCCTTCGTTCCCCACAGTCCATGAAGATTCTTCTGCCCTGCATCTCATTCGGAGGCCTGGCCCTCATGCTGACAGCCGCCGTCCTCGCCTTCAACGGAGTCCTGGACAAGCACGATTACTACCTGCTCGCATTCATCGGCACCATCGCCTGGTTCGCAACGGTTCCGTTCTGGATGAAGCGCCGATTGCATCACAAGTAGCCCGGATTGCCCTTGGGCCGGTCCGCATCCTGCGAACGCAATCCAAGGCGAACCCCCATGCAGAAACATCCCGTTCGGATCACCCGCCTGCGCTGCGAGTACCTCGAGAATCCGCTGGGCCTGGACGAAACCCGGCCGCGCCTGAGCTGGAACCTCGAGTCGGCCCGCCGGGGGGCCCGCCAGACCGCGTGGCGCGTCCTGGTTTCATCCAGCCCCGCAGGGCTCGCCCGCGGCGAAGGCGACCTGTGGGACAGCGACCGCGTGTCCGGCGGGCAAACAGTCCAGGTGGCCTACGCGGGCCTGCCCCTGGCCTCCGGCCAGCGCTGCCATTGGCGCGTCGAAGCCTGGGATGAAACGGGGGCTTATGCTCGCTCGGAGCCGGCCCTCTGGACGATGGGCCTGCTGGAATCCGGCGATTGGCGGGCGCGCTGGATCGCGGCCGACCCGCGCGTCTTCGCGCCGGCCGGCGAACCGGGGCCGGCCGGGTTTTTCCGCCGGGAATTCGAGCTCAAGGCGCCGCCGCGCCGCGCGACCCTTTATGCCACGGCCCGCGGCCTCTACGAAATCCACCTCAACGGCCGGAAGGTCGGCGAGGACGCGCTCGCCCCCGAATGGACGGATTATGAACGCCGCATCCAGTATCAGACCCACGATGTGGCGGACTACCTCCGGAAAGGGGTCAATGCCGTGGGCGCGATTCTCGGCGACGGGTGGTGGAGCGGATATGTCGGCTGGCAGGAAAAGCGCGGGCGCTACGGATCGGAAAACAGCGTCCTCCTCCAGCTTGAGATTGAGGACGCCGATGGAAGCCTGATCCGCATCGGGACGGACGCAACCTGGCTCTGCGCCGCAGGGCCGATCCTTTGCTCGGACTTCATGATGGGCGAAACGTACGACGCGCGGCGGGAGCTTACGGGATGGGACAGGCCCGGATTCCGCGCCGCCGGGAAAAAAACGGTTGGGGAGTGGTACCCGGCCCGGGAGGTGGCGGCCCCAGGCGTCCCGCTGGTCGCGCTGCGGTCCCAGCCGGTGCGGATCACGCAGGTCATTCCGGCCCTATCCGTTCACCCGGGCGCTCCGGGCGCGTGGATCTTCGATCTGGGGCAGAATATCGCGGGGTGGGTCCAAATCCGCGTCAAGGCGCGCAGGGGCACGCGCCTGACCCTCCGCCACGCCGAGCGGCTGAATCCCGACGGCACCCTCTACACCGAAAACCTCCGGCGGGCCCTCGCAACCGACCACTACATTTGCAGGGGCCGCGGCGAGGAGACCTGGCAGCCCCGTTTCACGTTCCATGGCTTTCAGCACGTCGAGATTTCCGGCTGGCCCGGGGACGCCGCGCCGCCGCTGCCGGCCGTGGCGGGATGCGTGATCCACTCCTCCTTTCCTCCCGCCGGGCAATTCCATTGCTCCAGGGAGGACGTGAACCGTCTCTGGCTCAACAGCGCGTGGTCCCAGCGGGGCAATTCCATCAGCATTCCGACCGATTGCCCGCAGCGGGACGAGCGCCTCGGCTGGACCGGCGACGCGCAGGTGTTTCTGCGCACGGCAACCTGCAACTTTGACGTCGCGGCGTTCTGCAGCAAGTGGATGGTCGACGTCGAGGACGCGCAAACCCCGGGCGGCGTCTTTCCGGACACGGCGCCAAGGCTGCGCGAAGGCGGCGATTACGTCGGCCTGGATGGGCTGGGCGGCGCCGCCGGCTGGGCCGACGCGGGAGTCATCGTGCCCTGGACCATTTGGCAGGTGTACGACGACCAAAGGATAATCGAGCGCCATTGGGGCGCGATGACGGCCTGGCTCGATTATCTTGAGCGCACCAACCCGGACGGGATCCGGTCCAGCGAACTCGGCAACAATTACGGCGACTGGCTCTGCCTGCCCTCCGACACCCGCTTCCGCGTGCCTTCTCCCATGAAAACGCTCCTTGCGACTGCGTTTTGGGCCGACGACGCGGCAAAGATGGCGCAGATGGCCCGGGCGCTGGGCAAGTCCGCGGAGGCCGGCCGGTTCGCCGCGCTGTTCCAGCGGGTTCGCCAGGCTTTTCAAAATGAGTTTCTGGGGGACGACGGGTCCCTGAAGGTCGAAACGCAAACGGCCCACCTTCTCGCCCTGGCTTTCGGGCTGGTGGCCGGGGATCATCGCGCAAAGATAGCCGCGCAGCTTGCAAGGCTGATCGAGTCGGAAGGCGGGCACCTCAGCACGGGCTTCATCGGAATCCGCCACCTCAATCCGGTCCTGACCCTCGCCGGCCGCGCGGACATCGCCTATTCGCTTCTCCTGCGCGACGATTTTCCATCGTGGCTGTACCCGATCCGCCACGGCGCGACCACGATCTGGGAGCGATGGAACGGCTGGACCCGGGAGTCCGGGTTTTTCGACCCGAGCATGAATTCCTTCAATCACTACTCCCTGGGCTCCATAGGCGAGTGGCTGTTCCGCCACGTCGCCGGGATCGAGCTGGATCCCGACCACCCGGGATTCAAGCACTTTGTCCTTTGCCCGTACCCCGACCGGAGCCTTGGCTTCGCGCGTGCCACCTATCGCTGTCCCCATGGGGAGATCGCAAGCGCCTGGGAATGGAGCGGGAACGCCTTCCGGTGGACCGTGCGCATCCCGCCCAACACCACGGCGAAGGCATTCATCCCCTGCGATCCCGACGCCCCCGTCACCGAGGGCGGCGCGCCGCTTGAACGGTCGGACGGCCTGCGGGTCGTCGGGCGTGACCAGGCCCATGTCGTCTGCGAGGCGGCGGCGGGCAGCTTCACTTTCCTCAGCACCCGCCGCGCGGGTTAGCGGTCCAATGCCGGCGGCGGGCTGTCCGTCCTAAAGGGCAGCGCGGGCAATCCGGCCCGATTGCAGAGGTTGGGCCGCGCGCCCTCGTCCCAGGCGAACCGGACGATCGCCGGCCGCGCCACCCGCGGACTATGGACGACGACCGTGTCTCCATCGATCTCCGCGGCCGCGGGCTGGAATTCGCCGCCCGCCGCCGCCACCGTGAACCAGGTCAGCGCCTTTCCATCCCGGCTCATCAACCCGCCGTCGACGCCGTCAAAATGGAGGATTGCCCGGTCCCCGCGCAATTCGAGCCGGCGATACTCGGGGCCCTCGCATACCACGTCGTTCCGTCCGTAGGTCCTGGCCAGCGCCAGCAGGGCGAAACGGCGGCCCACCTCCTGCTTGTTGCGGGGGTGGATATCGAAGAGGTCGTCCACCAGGTCGGTGGTCACGATCATTCCGGTGTGCGGAATGCGCCGGCACGCGGCCTGCGCCTCCCAGAACCGGGGCAGGAGCTCGGGCGAAGCCACGCGCTCCGGCATGAAGAGGTGGTACGCGAACGGCGCCAGCTCGGCGTAGTAGAACGGGAGGTCCGGCTGCCGCCAGGCCGCCCGCCAGCCGTCGATCAGGCGCTCCATTTTGCCGGAATAGTTCGCCCCGTCATTCAAGTCCATGAGGTTGGTCTCTCCCTGGTACCAAAGGACCCCGCGCAAACGGAATGGAACCAGCGGATGGATCATCCCGTTGTAAAGATTTCCCGCCGGCGATCCCGGCGTCCAGGGTTCGATCAAGGTTCCGCCAAAGGTCGAGTCGATCAGCCCGATCGGCACCTGCAGCTCCTGAAACAGCTTGCGCCCGAAGAAATAGCCCGCGGCGGAAAACTTGGTTTGATCCAGCGAAGCCGGTTCGCACGGAACCCAGCCCGTTTGCGCGTCCGGAGCCGGCGAATCGGCCTTCAGTTTCGGAACCTTCATCAGCCTGATCTCCGGAAAATGGGCCGCAGCCAGTTCCGCCTCGAAATTGAACACCGGCTTCTGTCCGGCGCGCTCGCCGAGCGGCTTCTCCATGTTGGACTGTCCTGAGCAAAGCCATACCTCTCCCACCAGAACGTCGCGGGAGCGGACTGTATTGATCCCCTGAACCAGCAGGTCGCGGGGCTGCGCCGAGGCCGCGAGCGGAGCGAGCGTCACCCGCCACCGGCCCGCCGCATCGGCCCGGGTCGAGCGTGTCTGGCCGGCGAAGGACACCGCCACCGGTTCGCCGGGACCGGCCCAGCCCCAGACCGGGATTTCCGCATCGCGTTGGAGCACCGCGTGGTCTCCCAGGACGGCGGGAAGGCTGACGGTTCCGCGGACGGACCCGCCCAGCACCGCGATCCCGAGGACCGCGGCAAACCTATATGAGCTGGCCGCCATCCTTGTCATTGCAACGGGCGGGGCGCTGCCTTGCCCGCATGTCCGCGCCAATAGTTGGCCAGGATGGAACCTGAAATGTTCATCCACGGGCTGAAAACCGCGGCCGCAAGGCCGACGGTGGCGAGCTTGCCCATCGAGGCCGCCAGGCCCGAGGCCATTCCGCAGTTCTGCAGGCCGACTTCGAAGGCGATGCTTCGCGCCGACTGAAGATCCAGGCCGCTGCGGCGGCCGACCCAAAGGCCGAACAGGTATCCCGCCGCGTTGTGGAGCACCGAGGCGAGCAACAGCCAGAGCCCGATGGCGACCAGATGATCCCGGCCGGCCACGGTCGTCGTCACGGTGAAATAGGCGACGCCGGCCATCGATACGACCGGCATGGCCGCCCGGAGTCCGGGGATCCGCCCCCAGGCCCAGTGGTACACGACTCCCGCCAATACGGCGCCGAGCAGGTATCCGGCGAGCGCCACGGAGGTCAGCTCCCCTGCGGTCAGCCGAACCTGCAGTCCGCGCCAGCCGCCGGCGGCCAGCGCCGCAAACCAAAGTGCCGCGATCCCCGCCGTGATTCGCCACGCGCGCCTGGCGCCCGGACTTGCCGTTTTCAAATGATCGTGCAACAGCGCGGCCCCGATCGGCACGAGGACGATCTTGACGATGTCGACCGTCATGTCGGCAAGCCGGACTTCGACCATCCGCCCGGCCAGCACCCGCATCAGGAAGGGGGTCAGCAGCGGCGCCGCCACCGTGGTCAGGGCGGTCACAGTCACCGAAAGGGCGAGGTTTGCCCCGGCCAGATAGGTCATCACGTTGGAGGACAATCCGCTGGAGCAGGAGCCGACAAGAACGATGCCCGCGGCAATCTCGCCATCGAAGCGGAATGCCTTGGCCAGCAGGAAGCCGATGACAGGCATGATGGAATAATGGGCCAGCACTCCGATCAGCGCCCCCCGGGGCCGCCGCGCCACCCCCTTGAAATCCTCCATGGTCATCTGCGCGCCCATGCCGAACATGACCAGCTGGATCACAGCCTGCAAAAGCCACTTCTTCTGCGGATCGAAGGCCCCCGAGGCGGCAAGCGGACCCGGCCAGATCATGCCCGCGGCAAAAGAGACCAGGATAAGGAAGGTGAAAAAGTATCCCTTCAAGCCGCCCATGATTTTTGAAGGGATGCGCATGGGAAATGGGCGGATTTTGGTTTTCGCGCCGTCGATCGGGCCGGACCGGGCGGCGGTCAGCGGTTTGGAAGCCACACGGTCATCTCCGTGTCGCCCCGGTTGTCCCAGGCGTAATAGGGAATGAGCTCGAGACGGGTCGCCTCCACGCTCCCGGCGTCCGCCCGCCAGTAGAGTTCGCCCTGCGCGCCGGCGGGCCGCCGGCGGACCACGGCGTCAGTCGTGAGTGCGACCAGGTCCGCGCCGGCGATCGTCTCGCGCTTTTGCTCGAACCGCGGATGCGATTCCGGCCTCAGGCCGACCTCCTCGAGACGCACGCCCGGCGGAAGGTCGTTCGACTCCGCGCAGTAGACCAGCGGGCCGCACCTGACCGCAACCTGCCCGAGCGTCTCCTCCACGAGCGGATTGGACTGCCACAGCTCGGGGGCGAAGGCGATGTTGAGATCGACCGCGTCGCCGGCCTTCCAGGTCCTCCGCACCTCGGCGTACGTTCCGGGCGTCAGGCTTCCCTCCCAGGTTTTGCCGTCCACCGCAAGCGACGCGGCGCCGGCCCGGCTCCAGCCGGGAATCCGGAGCTTGAGGGCGACCGGGCGGTCCGGCGCCTCGACGACCTCGATGCGGATTTTCCCGTCCCAGGGGTAGTTCGTCTCCTGCTTCAGCCGGATCCTCCCTCCGTCCGTCCAGCGCGTGTCCAGGGCGCTCGCGCCGTAGAGATTGACCCACACGCAGTCCTTTGAAAGCGAGTAGGCGTAATCCTGCGCCTCGGCGATCGTGCGCACGACGTTTGGCGGGCAGCAGAAGCTGCGCTGGATGTTCGGCTGCCGGGAGCGCGACCAGCGCATGGGCCAGTCGAAGTCCTTCAGCTTGCGCAGCGGATTGACGTAAAAGTAATCCTTGCCGTCCAGGCTGATCGCGGCGAGCAGCGCGTTGTCGAGGGACTGCTCGACCAGGTCGGCATAGCGGGCGTCGCCCGTGTCCACGAGCATGCGCCAGTTCCAGAGGATGTAGCCCACCGTCGCGCAGCTCTCGTTGTAGGCGGTCAGGTTGGGAAGCTGGTAGTCCCGGCCGTACGACTGGTGGACCAGCTGGATTTCGTCGAAGGCTGCGTCCCCGTCCGGCGAGGCTCCGTCGTACAGGGCGCCCGTCGCCCCTGTGATGTAGAGCTTGGTCTTCTCCACGTCTCCCGCGATCTGCCGCAGCCCGTCGAGCAGGCTCGCATCCCCCGTCTCCGCCTCCACGTCCGCGACGCCCGCGTAGAGGTAATTGGCGCGCACCGCGTGCCCCAGCGCCTTGTGCATGGCGCGGAATGGAACCCGGTCCTGGTTCTGGTCGGTCCCGTCCTTCACCTCGCCGCGGATCTCGATAAAGTTCCGGGCGAGCTCAAGGTAGCGGGGGTCCCGGGTCGCGCGGTACAGCTCGACCATGCCCATGTAGTGCGACGGGCATACGTCGCTCCGGGCGAGCTCGGGCGAGGCGGTTTGGTAGAAATGGCAGAGAAAGTCGGCGGCCTTGCGCGCGACCGCGAGCAGGCTCGTCTTTCCGGTCGCGCGATAGTGGACGCAGGCCGCCGTCATCAGGTGGCCGAGGTTGTACGTCTCGAAGTTGTCCTTCTGCGCGAAGGCCTGCACGGCCTCGCCGCGCATCTGCGCGATCGTCGTCGCGGTCCCGAGATAGCCGTCCGCGCGCTGCGCCCGCGCGACCACGGCGATGATGCGGTCCATCAGGGCGTCCAGCGCGGGATCGCGCGTGACCGCGTATACCTGGGCCGTCGCCTCGAGCCATTTGAAAAAGTCGCCATCGGCGAACGGGGGGCCCTCGTGGCGCCGCTCGAGGCTCCCGCCCTCGCCGGCCGCGATGAGGAAATTTGCCCAGGCATGGCTCTGCGACGTGCTTTGGAAAATCTCCCACATGTGCGGGACCATGACGTCGTGGCAGACCTGGAAGCGGTCCGCCCACAGTCCGGTCGTCCAGCGGGTGTCGCCGAGGTCGGTCATGTACATCCGGGCGTGGGGCGAGGCGGTCGTGTCGATGAGCGCGCGGTCCGCCGCGAGACTGGCCGCCGGGGCCAGCCCGCTCAAAAGCGCGGCGGGGAAGAGGAGTTTGGCTTTCATAAAGACGTCGGGCCCCGCGGCCCATGGGTCAGGGCGGGGCGGCCCCGGCGCTCCGGCGGAGCAGCACCGCCACGCCGTGCCGCGGCAGGCCGACCTCGCGCACGGCCCCGCCGCCGAGCAGGTCCTCGAGCGGCTCCCGGAGCCCGACGTGCGCGGGGGCGGACCCGTGGTTGAGCAGGATGAACACCTCGCCGGCGGGTCCGACGCGACGGCAGACCTCGACGCCCGCCGGAACGGCGAGCGTGTTCCCTCCGGCGCCGGCGTCGCGAACCCAGGCCGCGCACGCCGACCCCATCAGCGGCGCGTCAAGAACGGCGCCCAGGTAGGTGATCGTGCCGCGGCCCAGGGGCCGCGTGACAGCCGCGGGCCTGCCATCGAGCCAGCCGTTGCCCGCGCCGTAGCGGAGGACGACCCGCGCGTCCGGAGCCCTTGCGGAAAGCTCCTCGGCCCAGATCGTCGCCGACCCGCTTCCCCACTCCCCGGAAACGGGCACATCGTCCAGAAGCGCGTAAAACTGCTCCACCCTTCCGCCGAGGTCCGCTGCCAGCGGGCCCGGCTGCCGCTCGGGATTGAGCGCGTTGAAGGCGTCCTTCATCCCCGAGCGCGGACCGAGGACGAGATGGCCGCCGGCGCGGACATACGCCTCGAGCCGGGCCGCGACGTCCTTGGAGATCACGTTCAGGCTCGGCGCGGCGACCAGGCGGTAATCCTCCAGCCGGACCCGGGGATCCACGATGTCGACGGACTGGGCGGCGGCGCGAAGGCCGCGGTAATAGTCCAGAAGGACGCCCACCTGGTCGTAGCGGGTCGACTGCGGGTGAAAGTCGATCGCCCAGCGGCTGTCGTAATCGTGGAGGATCGCGACCTCCGACCGCGGCGAGCTTCCCGCGAGGGCGGCGGCGGCGCGGGCCATTTCCGCCGCGGTCCGCGCGGCCTCCGCATACAGGGGCACGGGCTCCCCGTCCGGGCCCACGAGGGTGCCGTGGTACTGCTCCTGCCCGTTCAAATCGCTGCGCCACTGCCAGAACGCGACGGCATCCGCCCCGTGCCCGATGTCCTCCCACACGACCTCCCGCGTCTCCCCGGGATCGAGCGCGTTGCTTATCGGCGCCCAGTCGACGAATGCCGGCTGCAATTCCATGACCCAGAAGTTCTCCCGCCTCCAGCCGCGCACGAGGTCGTCGGTCGCCCCGTTTCGGACCGGGTCCAGGTGGCCCTGCCCGATGTAGTCGTCCCAGGATATGAAATCGAGGTCGGCCGCCACGTCGCGGCGGTTGAACCGGTCCGCCCACCCGAGGCCCCCGAGGTTGGTCGTGATCTTCTGCCGCGGGTCCGCATAGCGGCGGATGACATCCGCCTGGTTTTTCTGGAAACCCCTCCACGTGTCGGTCACGAAGCGCTTGTAATCGAGCATCAGCCCCGGATTTCCCCGCCCGGTCCCCATCGGGATCTCGTCCCAGGCGTCGTAGGCCTCGCTCCAGTAGGCCGTGCCCCAGCGGCGGTTCAGCTCCCCGAGGCTGCCGTACCGGGCCCTGAGCCATTCATGAAACTGCGCCCGCGACTCCGGATCGAAGGAGTCCTCCGTGTACTCGTTGTCGATCTGCCAGGCGATCACCCCCGGGTTGTGCCCGAAGCGGCGCGCGAGCTGCCCGACGACGTCCCGGCAGAGGGCGCGGTAGGTGGCGCTTGAATACGAAAATTGCCTGCGCATGCCGTGCTCCATCCGCTGCCCGTCGGCGTCGATCCGGAGCGTGTCGGGGTGGCTCCTCGTGAGCCAGGCCGGCGGCGCGTCGGTCGGGGTTCCGATGACGACCGCGATGCCGTGGGCGCGGGCCGCGGCGATCGCGCGCTCCATCCAGTCCAGGGTGTAGCGCCCCTCCGCCGGCTCGATGCTGCTCCAGGCGAATTCCCCGATCCGCGCGAGCTTCAGCCCCGCGGCCTGCATGCGCGAAAGATCCGCGTCCCACCTTTCCTCCGGCCACTGTTCGGGATACCACGACGATCCGAGCATCAGGCCCGGCGGCGGCTCCGCCCGCGCCGGGCCGGCGGCCAATGCCGGCAGAAATGCCCCAAGGACGCGCAGGAGGGACTTCATGCCTTCAATGCTGCGCCAGGTCGCGGGAAGTTGCCACTCCGATCGCGCGCTCGTTCCCGCTCACGCAGCAGTAGAAGTGGTACACCACCCCGCCCTGCTTCAGGACCCATGGCTTGTGCGCGAAGGTGGAGTCCCAGGGCTCCGAGGGCTGGATGAGGTTGGGCCCCGTCCACTCGGTCCAGTGCACGAGGTCGCGCGAGCAGGCAAACGTGTCGAAGGCGCGCCCCCCGGAGCCCCAGCCGGCACCGAAATAGAACATGATCCAGAGATCCCCCATCCGGACGATCTGCGGATCGCCGGAGATCCCGCGCTTGTTGTCGATGACCGGATCCTCGCCGTAGCGCCGCCAGTGCAGCATGTCGTCGGAGACCGCCATGCCGATGCGCTCGACCGAGGTGCCCTTCTGCTTTCCGTTGTAGAACATGACAAAGGGGTGGCCGAGCGCCTCCGAACCGTCCCGGATGACCTGGCTCTTGTAAAGGGTCGCCGTCTCCCATGCGCGCGCGCCCGGTTGCGCGGGGCCCAGGACAGGGTTGCCGCTCCAGCGCTCCCAGGGGGCGGCTTCGCCCGGATCCGGGCTGAAAGCCACGCCGATCGACAGCGGGTCGGGCTCGTAGCCGGGCTTCGCGCCGCCAATGTAGGTCACCCAGTACCGCCCCGCGTAGCGCTGGAGTTCGCCCGATCCCCCCCAGGCGGGATCGACAAGGACCGCGCCGCCGTCGGCCTGGCAGGCATCCCATCCGCTTCCAGAGAAGGGCAGGATCCTGCCGAGAATCGTCCAATGCAAAAGGTCATCGCTGCGCGCCAGCTGCGTCTCATAGCCGGCCTTGTCCCGGTTCGAGACAAAAACCATGTACCAGCGGCCGTTCCGACGGAACACCGAGGGGCAGTCGAAAAGCTCCCCCGCCGCGGGACGAAGCACGACGCCGAACTTGTAGGGGGTCTTCACCTCGTCGTACACGCGGCGCATGTCGTCCTGCGCGACGGCGGCGGCGCCGGTCTCGAGCACGATGGGGCCGAGTAGTCCCGCCGGAAGGAGCGGCGCGTCCGGAGCCGGATAGGGGGCGTTCGTCCAGGTCAGCCGCCTGCCCGGGGGAAGGGCGCTGTCGCCCGCGAGGCGGTTGAACCAGGTGTTGCTGACGGAGACCTCGAGGCGGTTGTCGCCGGAATGAAGCGCTCCGGTCACCTCCACCCGGTAGGGCGGCGTCCAGGCGACTCCGCACGGCGTGCCGTTGACTTCAACGATCGCCACGTTTGCGACGCGGCCGAGGTCCAGCCACACGCGCTCGCCGGCCGGCCGGTCGGATGGCCAGGCAAACGTGCGCGCGTAACGCGCGGTGCCCGAATAATGGCGGATATCCGGCTCCGGCCGGTCGGACCAGGACACGAGCGGGCCGAAGGACACGGGCGCCGCCGGCCCGCCCTGCAATGGATCGAAGGTCACGGTCCAGCCGCCCCCGTCCAGGGTCTCGGCCGCCTCCGGGCCGGACAGCGAGCGCAGCAGGGGAAAGACCTCCGGATTCCTCGGGGGGTACGCCGCCGGCGCCGCGGCAAGCTCCGGCGGCGAGGCGGCCGCTCCCTGGAAAACGACAAACGCCGAGCCGGACGCCGGCAGATGCAAGGGCACTTCGGTCCGTCCGCCAGAGCTCCTCCAGGCGGGGGCGGCCGCGCGCTCGCCGCTCACCGCGTCCCAGATTTCCGGCGCGCGGCCGGCCGCGCGCAGCGACAGATCCAGATCGCGCCCCGAGTCCGCCTGGTTCGAGACGAAGTACAGGTCCCAGCCCTCGCCCGATCGGTGGGTCCACGCGACCCTCTCCGCAGGGCTGCCGTCGGGATTGCTCGCCAAAAAATCCGGCTCAATGCCGAGGCCGGCAAAGGTGCCCGCGGCATACGGGCCGTCGATGACTCGGCCTGCGCCGAGCGCCCGTGCGCCCGCCGCGGAGCCTCCCGCCGGCCAGAGCTCGGCGCCGGCCCGCGCCACCGCGTCATCGCAGCCGGGGTAGCCGGCAAGGCTCGGGGAGGCCGAAGGCCGTTCGCCGAGGATGACCGTCGCTCCCGCCTCCGCCAGCGCGCGCAGGCGTGCGGCCACCCCGGGCGTAAGCTCGTCCGCCGCCGGATTCATCGGATCGGAGGCGGGAACGACGAGAACCGCGTAGGAGGCCCCTCCCGGCAGTTCGATGCGGCCGGCGCGCACGGTCGCGAGCCGCAGCAGCACATCGGGGTTGATGGAATCGTAGCTGTAGCCGCGCAGCGGATCGAGCCAGTCCTCCGGGACGCGGATCCCCGAAGGCGGCCTTTGCGCCGGCTCGCGCACCATTCCGGGGAGGGTCGCCTCCAGCCGCCATGGCACGACCGATCGCCGCGGAACCTCCTCGCCGGTGAATACCGCGACATCCGCGATGTGCCGCCCGCGCTGGAGCAGGGCCTGGCACCGCGCGAGATAGTCGATCCATGCCCGGCCCGCCGGCCACCACGTCTGATCGCGCTGGAGATAGGTCCCGACGTGATCCAGGGTCATCCCCGGCTTCCGGTCCGTCCAGGGGTTGTGAACGAAGACGTGCCCGACCAGGCGGTTCATCCCGAACGCATAGTTCCTGTCCGCGAGGACCTTCAGCATGGCCGGCGTCTCGTCCCAGCCGAGCTGCAGTTCGGTGAACGCCTCGGACTGGGCGATCGTCTTGCCATAGACATGCGCCCCAGAAACCGCGTCGAGAACGTCATTGAGCTTGTCGTGCGTCGGACTCCGCAGCCAGAACTCCCCCATCGGGAGGTCGACCGCGTCGTAATGCGCGAGGTCGTCGCTGGTGAAGGTCGGGGCGACGCATTCGGCGCTGAAGACGCAGCCGTGCTCGTGGGCGAGCTGCGCAAGAGGCCGGTAGAAGTTGTCCACGACCAGCTCCGCGATCGTCTCGCGCACGTCGTGCAGGAACCGCTCCGAAACCCCGGGGCTCTCGACCGGAATGCCCGCCATCGCCGGCAGGTAGGGCAGAGGGTCGTAGCCGCGGCGCCTGCGGAACTCCTCGCGAAATACGGGCGACCAGTTCTGGCTGCCGCATTCCCAGCTGTCGATGTGGAAGATCTTGAGCACGCGGCCCGCAAGATCGGGGCCGGCCTGGCGGATGGCCTCTGCGAACCAGCGGTCGAATTGGAGGCGCGCGACCGAGGGATCGAACTTGTCGCACTCGAGGCCCTGGCCGCCGCCGCCGGTCACATTCCGATGGCCCGAAGAGGTGTGCCCGATGCGAAGGACCGTCCACCGCCCCGGCGGCGCGTCCCAGGCCAGTCTTCCCTCCGCGTCGACCCGGCCGGTCAGGTCGATCACGTCCCTGAGCGGAACGCAGCAGCCCGAGGGCGCCTGCGCGGCCGTGGCCGGCGGCGAAATCCGCCAGACCGCGCCCGACTTGCCCTCGAAACCGTCGATCCGGCCTTCGGAGAGAAGCTCGATGCCCCGCAGCTTGAGCACCGGCTTCCATTTGGCAGAATCCAGGTCCTCGGCCCCGAGCTCGCCCCCCGACAGATCGAACACGAAGCGGAAAACCCTCGCGGTCACCGCGGGGACGGCGTGCGTCGTCGGCGCGTCCCAATCCTCCCAGCCGTGCCTGGGCGACTCGATGCGCGCCGCCTCGCGGAAATTCACGCCGTCGTCGCTCGTCTCCAGTACGAAGCGGTTGGCCCGGTACGAAGCGTTGCCGACCGTGGGTATCGCGATCGCCCGGCAGGTGAAGGGGGCCGGAAACGCATACTGGATCCAGCAGCTTCGCTCGCTCGTGAACACCGGCTGGTCCGGGCCGGTGACCTGTCCGTACATGCTCAGGTTTCCCCGCGCCGGAAGGGCCAGAAAGTCGGGCGCCGGTCCGGGCTCGCTCGAAGTCACGACCGGCCGTTCGACCACGCTCGAGCCCCCCGCCCCGTCCCGCGCCGGATAGGCGATGATTTCGATGTCCCGGTAGTAGTCCTCCCGCTCCGGCGGCCGCGGGAGGACGGCGTCGATCCGCCGGCCGCCTTCAAACTGGCTTTCCGACCACGTCACCCACTGCATCGACTGGGCGGGCGTGATCCACGGCCCCCCCGCGACGGCGAACCCGTCCGCCACGTGCATGGCGAGCTTGAGGCCGAGCCGGTCGGCCTCCTGAAACGCATACCGGATGCAGTCCCACCAGGCGGGACTCAGCTGGACGACGGGCGGATCGATGAGCGGGGGCTGCAGCGGTCCCTTGATCGGCATGAGGTAGGCGCCCTCCACGCCCGCCTGGCTCATCGACTTCAAGTCCGCGGCGATGCCCTCTTTCGAGACCGCCGCGTACATCCAATACCAGTACACCCAGGGGCGGGCGTCCGGTGGCGGGTCGCGAAAGGCGGTTTCGAGCTCGCCCGCGCGTGAGGAGGCGGCAAGGAGCAGGAAGGCGGACGCGGGCGCCACAAGCCCGAGTCGGCGCCACGGCAGGGTCAACTTCATCGGCGGAGGAAAAGGGGCTCCGGGGACGATCCATCCGTTCGGAGACAATTGCAAGAATCCGCACACCCCGCCTTGGGATGCCGGCGGAACATCCACGCTGGCAGGCAGGGCGCCCCTTGATACGTTTAGGATTGCGTCCTCCCCGTCCCAGGGCGACACGGCACATGCAGAATCCCCTCCCCTTGCGCCCCCAACGGATCTTTCTTTTCGGGTTGTTCCTGGCTGCCGCGGCCGCCCGCTGCTGCCGGGCCGTTGAGCCTGCGCAAGTCGAGCAATGGGGCATTTTCGAGCTGGCGTTGAACGGACCTTCCCGCGGAAACCCATTCACCGAGGTCCGGCTGACGGGAACATTCAGCCAGGGAAGCCGCGCGGTGAAGGCATCCGGATTCTACGACGGCGACGGCGCATACCGTATCCGCTTCATGCCGGACGCCCAGGGCGCATGGACCTGGCTCACCGCGAGCAACGCGCCCGAGCTTGACGGCCTCCGGGGGAGCTTCACCGCAGGCCCCCCCTCCCCGGGAAATCACGGTCCGGTTCGCGTGCGCCACACGTACCACTTCGCCTATGCCGATGGCACCCCCTACCGGCCGATCGGGACCACATGCTACACCTGGATCCACAGGCCCGAGTGGATACAGGAGGAGACTCTGGCCACCCTGGCCGGATCGCCCTTCAACAAGCTTCGAATGTGCGTGTTCCCGCAGGACCATGCCACCGACTTCATGCCGCCGGCGATCTTCCCCTTCGCCGGCTCTCCGCCGCGCTCCTGGGACGTGACGCGGTTCAATCCGGAATTCTTCCGCCTGCTCGAGAAGAGGGTCGGCCAGCTCCGTGACCTCGGGATCGAGTGCGACCTCATCCTCTTCCATCCCTACGGCACGACCTGGGGTTTCGACGCCCTGGGCGCCGAGGCCGACGACCGGTATGTCCGCTACGTTGTCGCCCGCCTGGCCGCCTACCGGAACATATGGTGGTCGCTCGCCAACGAATTCGACGCCGTCCGGACCAAGACCGAGACGGACTGGGACCGCCTCTTCCAGCTCGTGCAGGCCGAGGATCCCTACGGCCGCCTCCGCTCGATCCACAACCAGCACCTGGTCTACAATAACAACCAGCCGTGGGTGACCCACGCGAGCATGCAGGACGGGCCGGCCGTCGAGGACCCCCTGCGCGCGGTGCAGCTTCGCCAGGCTTATCGCAAGCCCGTGATCTACGACGAAGTCCAGTACGAGGGCGACTCGCCCTACCGCTGGGCCCAGCTGTCGGGTCGCGAGTTGGTGCACCGGTTCTGGTGCGGAACGGTGGCGGGCACCTACGTCGGCCACAGCGAATATTTCGTGGCGCCGCACGACGTCGTCTGGCTCGGCGAGGGCGGGGTCCTGAAGGGGCAGAGCGAACCGCGGATTGCCTTCCTGAAGAGGATCCTCGACGACAGTCCGCCCGAGGGAATCGATCCGATCGACCCCTGGCAGGATGACCCTTTCGGCGGACAGCCGGGCCGCTACTATCTGCTCTATTTCGGACACCAGACCCCGGCGTCCTGGCGCTTCGAAATCCCGGCCAGGGGAGCTGGGGCGGGCATGCGTTTCAAGATGGACGTGATCGACACCTGGAACATGACGATCACGCCCGTTCCCGGCTTTTTTGTCACGGAAAAGGAGGGCGCCTATCATTTTACCGACCAGGCTCACCGCTCGATTGCCCTGCCGGGGACGGAGGGAATAGCCTTGCGCATCATCCGCGCCGGGGACGCCGCGCAGGCGTCCGCTGCGGTCAACTGACCCCCGTTCTCCCATGCATCCGCGCTCGCTCTTCCGGCTCCGCCCGCTCCCTTCGCATCGCTGGCTGCTGGCGGCCGCCGCCCTGGGCGGAGCGCGCGCCGACGAACCCGTTCCGCTGCAGGCCTTCGCGGTCGACCATTTTGCCCGATCGGATTCCGCGGCGGATGTCCGCTTCCTGCTCGAGGCGCCGGCCGGCGCGCACGGATTCGTGCGCGTGCTGAACGGGCATCTCGCAACCGGGGACGGAAAGCGCATCCGTTTTTGGGGCGTCAACTTCGCCGGCTTCACCCTGGGATCGGCGCTGCTCCCGCCCAAGGCCGAGGCCGGCGTGTTCGCCGCCGAACTGGCCCGTCTCGGCGTCAACTGCGTCCGGTTCCAGTTTCTCGACATGCCCAAGGAGCAGCTGCAGCGCGCCGTCCTGGGCGAGCCCCTGACGCGCACTCCGAGCGGGCTGATCGACGGGACCCGCGACGACACGCGGGTTCTGGATCCCGGGCAGCTCGACCGGCTCGACTATCTCGTCGCCCGGCTCAAGTCGAAGGGCATTTATACCGACTTCAATCTCAACGTCGGCCGCCGGTACAAGGCGGGCGACGGGGTGCCCGACTACGATCTGATCGGGGTGGCCAAGTGCGTGACGTATTTCGAGCCCCGGCTGGTCGAGCTGCAGAAGGAGTACGCAAAGGAGCTGCTCACCCACCTCAATCCCTACACCCGGCTCAAGTACTGCGACGATCCGGCGATCGCCATCGTCGAGATCGTCAACGAGAACTCCCCCCTGGAGTTCTGGCAGCGGAACTGGTTCCGGGGCGAACTGGCTCCCGGCGGCGCCAACCTCCAGCTCGACCTGACTCCGCGGTACAAGGCCCTGCTCACGGACGACTACAACGCCTGGCTTGCGAAGAACCGCCCGCCCGAGCAGGTCTCCCGGCTGAGGAGCATCGCCGGGGCGGGCCCCGGCGATCCGGTTCCCCTGATGCGGCGCCAACAGTTCGACGAGGCTCCCAAGGAGCGCTTTTACGCCGAGGCGGCCTTCCTGACCAGCCTCGAGACCTCGTTTCTGACGGAGATGGACCGCTACCTGAAACAGGATCTCGGCGTCCACGCGCTCATCATCGGGACGGCCGACCACACCTATTGGATTCCGGGCATGCCGCTTTTGCGCTCGACCTCGCAACTGGACATCGTCGATTCCCATGTCTACTGGCAGCACCCCGCGATCTCCGGAAGGCGCAACACGCCCATGGTGGACGATCCGCTGCACTCGATCGAGGTCAAGCTGACGCGGTCCACCCTCGTCGGGAAGCCGTTCACCGTGAGCGAGGTGAACGAACCGTTTCCGAGCGACTATGGAGCCGAGCTGATTCCGATCCTTGCGGCGTACGGGGCGTTCCAGGACTGGGACGGGATCTTCCTCTATGCGTTCGAGTCGAAGCTGCAAGGGCAGTGGCAGCCGGTGATCGGCGACCACTTCGACATCTCGCAGGACCCGGTCAAGGTCGCCCAGCTGCCGGTGGGCGCCCTGCTCTTTCTGCGCTCCGACGTGCGCCCGGCCGAGAAGGTGATCGAGCGCACCTACTCGACCGAGGAGGTCGACGAGGCGATGCGGCTGCCCGAGTCCGAGGACCCGTACTTCACCCCGGGCTTTCCCCTCTCCCTCGCCCTGGAGCACGGCTCGCGCATCAAGAGCCTGGATTCCGCCCCGACGCCGGGCTTCGAGGACCATCCGGGCGATCCGATCCGCTCGGACACCGGTCAGCTCGCCTGGTACCATTCGGCCGGACGCGGCGGGCTGGTGAGCATCGACTCCGAGCGCACGAACGCCCTGGTCGGCTTTGTGAAGGACAACGGGGTGTCCACCTCGCACCTGGCCGCCGACATCTCCAACCGCTTCGCCGCGATCACCCTTTCCTCCCTCGACGGACTGCCGCTGTCCCGCTCCTCGCTAATCCTGTTGACCGCCGGGGGACGGGTCGAGAACACGGGCCAGGTGTGGAACGCCCGCCGAACGGCCGCCGATCCGTGGGGCGGACCGCCCACGCGGATCGAGCCGATCGGGGGCTGGCTGTTGCTCAAGCAGCTCGAAGGGGCGGTCGGGGTCACCGTGACGCCCCTCGACGGCGCCGCCCGCCCGCTCCCGCCCGCCTCAGGCCGCCACCTCGAATCGGGCTGGGAAATCGCCATCGGCGACCAGCCCGCCACCACTTATCTCATCCGAGTCGAACACTGAATCCCATGCAAACCCGCCGAGATTTCCTACGCAACGCCGCCATGCTCGCCGCCGTCTTTCCCGCCGCGGCCGCCACCAACCCCGCCTCCGGCGCCGAAGCCGCCGCCACCCCGGGCGGATCCGAGGACAGCCAGCGGCTTCCGGTGGCCAAGCTGAAGGCCTGGGAGGAGCTGGGATTTGGAATGTTCCTGCATTATGGCATGAGCACCTTCACCGGCCAGGAGCTCTCGGACGGAAAGGCGCCCCTTTCGGCCTACGCGCCCACGAAGCTGGACGTCGACCAGTGGATCTCCGTGGCGCGCGACGCAGGCATGAAGTACGCCGTGCTGACGACCAAGCACGTGGCCGGTCACTGCCTGTGGCCGACTGCGTTGACGGACTACCACGTCGGAAACGGGCCGGTAAAGACCGATGTCGTCGGCGCCTTTTTTCAGGCATGCGAGAGGCGCGGCGTCCTGCCGGGCCTCTACTATTGCTCCTGGGACAATCATAACCGGTTCGGCTCGATGACCGAAACCGACGTCTCGGCGCTGCCCGCCGACCAGCAGCTCCAGGGCCCGAACATGTGGGCCACGCAGGCCTTCACCACGCGCGCCTACCAGGATTTCCAGTGGGGCCAGCTCGAAGAGCTGCTCACCCGGTACGGAAGGACGGCGGAGGTCTGGATCGACATCCCCGGCGTTCTTCCCCGCGCATTCCGCAACGACCTGTACGCGCAGATGGCGAAGTGGCAGCCGGACGCGGTGATTGTCATGAATGGCGGCAGGGGCGAAACGATCTTTCCCGTGGGTTATTGCTGGCCGACCGACGTGGCCACCCTTGAGCGCACGCTGCCCAACAGCCGCCTCGGCTACGCCAAACGCTGCCGCATCGAAAACAAGACCTACTATCTGCCGGGCGAATGCTGCGACACGCTGGCGAAGAACTGGTTTTTCCAGGACAACGATCCGCCGCGAGGCGACGCGGAAGTCTTCGGCATGTACGCGGTCGCGCGGGGCAGGGGCGTGAACCTGCTTCTGGACGTGCCCCCCGACCGCACCGGGCAGATTCCGGAAGAGCACGTCGCGGCGCTTCGCCGCCTGCGCGCCCATATCGACCGTTTCGAATCGCCCGCCTGAAGCCCGCCCTGCGCGGCGACAATGGAGGCGTGCGGCCGACCCGGGGATACCCCGAAATCCGCGGGTCAATTTCCCTCGGCGACGAAGCGGTAGTCTCCGGCGCCCGCCTCCAGCTGGACGCGGTCTCCGGCCTGCCCGACGAGGCGGATCCCGGCCGAGCGATCCACGGGCACGCCGCCTTCGCTAACGTCGGCAGCCGACCTGGCCGGAACATATAGGGTCGCCCTCGCGTTTGCGGGGACCACGACGTGCCACGCGAGCCGTCCCGCCTCCCGGCTCCATTCGCTGACAATGCGCCCGTAGGGCGAAAAATGGCTCGCCCGGACAAACCTGAGGTCGCCGACCGGCGACGGCCGCATGATGATGTGCTTGAATCCGGGCTCCGCGGGATCGGCCCTGATGCCGGCGACATCCTCATAGAGCCAGATCACGCTGTCCCCGATCAGCATCACGTGATTCCCCGAATTCATGGAGGCTTCGGCCGTGTCGCCGTCCCAAAGCTCCCAGATGGTCGTCGCGCCATGCCGAACCATGTATCCCCAGCTGGGATAGCTGTCCTGGACCGCAAGCCGGTAGGCGAGATCGTCGCGTCCCGCGCCGGAGAGCGCCCGCATCAGCTGCTTCACCCCGACCAGGCCGGTCTGGACATGGCCGCCGTCGACGCCGGCCACCCGATCCGCAAGCCCGCGGCCGATCGCCTCCCGATTCGCGTCGGGCGCGAGCCCGAAGGCGAGCGGAAGGACATAGGAGGTCTGCGAACCGGTGTCGTAGCGGGTGCCGTCCGCAGACAGGAAGGTCCGGTTGAAGTCCGCCTTCAGCCGCGCGGCGTCGTCGGCGAAGGTGCGCGCGTCGCCCGGATTCCCCGCCGCCGCGGCGTAGCGCTCCATCAGCCGGAGAATATAATAGTAGTGCGACGACGCGAGAAAGGCGCCCGAGGTGTTGGCGAATGGATCCTGGTTGTGGATCAGCGTCCGGTTGTCCGCGGGCGGCGGGCACCAGTCCCCGTAGCGATCGTTCGTCAGGACGCCGTTCGCCAGGTAGCGCCGCGTGCGGACGACCCATTTTCGCATCGCCGCGTAATTCCTCGTGAGAAATCCGACGTCGCCGAATTGTTCATACATGTCCTCCGGCGCCAGGACAAAACAGCCCGCCCACGTCACATCCTCGTTGTAGTAGGGCCAGTAGCTCGGGCAAACATCCGAGAGAGAACCGTCCGCCCGCTGCGTGTCGGCCATGTCCTGGAGCCACTTTCGATAGAGGGGGGCCACATCGTACAGGAAGGCCTCCCCCCTGCTTTCGAACACGCGGTCACCCGTCCAGCCCTGGCGCTCGTCGCGCTGCGGGCAATCGGTCGGAATGCTGCGGTAGTTTCCCCGAATTCCCCAGGCCATGCCCTCGTAAATCCGGTTCAGCAAATCATTGGAGCAGGTCCAGCTCCCGGTCCTTTCCATGTCGTCGCCCACCACCCGGCCCTCGATCGCCTCCAGTGGCGGCCGGCCCGGGTAGCCCCGCACTTCGACGTAGCGAAAGCCGTGCGAGGTGAATCGCGGCTCATAGGTCTCCTGTCCTCCCCCTTTCAGGGTGTAGGTGTCCGTTGCCAGGGCGGTCCGCAGATTCTCGAATCTCGGGAAACCGGCCCCATCGAGCGTCTCGGCGTGGCGCAGGGTGACCGTCGCGCCCGCGGGGCCCTTCACGCGCAGGCGGCAGCGGCCCACCATGTTCTGCCCCAGGTCGAACAGGAAGACGCCGGGGCTGATCTCCCGCTCCGCGATCGCCGCGCGCGTCTCGGTCACGCGGATGGGGGGAAGCAGGGGCGAGGAGAGCACCCGGGCCGCCGGGGCCACCGCCCGGGCCGCCTCCCAATCCCGGTCCGGGTAGCCCGGTTCGCTCCATCCCGGCATTTCCCGGCGCGCGTCGTACTCCTCGCCGTCGTAGTCGTTGTTGGCGCGAATGGGTCCGCCGTCGGTCAGCTTCCAGCGCTCGTCGCTCGACACGACCACCCGCCGCCCATCCTTGAGCTCGACGACGAGCTTTAGCATGAGCTTGGGAAACACGTCGCCGAACGGCGCGCCGCGCCGGGGCGCAAAATAGCGGCCGTTGCCGAGCACCGCTCCAATGGCGTTGGCTCCGTTCCTGACGAGGCTCGTGACGTCGTGGGTGACGTAAAACACGCGCTCGGGTATTTGCGACAGGCCGGGGGAAAGCTCTTCATCCCCCACCCTCTGCCCGTTGAGGTACAGCTCCGACCAGCCGACCCCCGAATAGTAGACCATCGCACGGCTGACCTCGCCCCCCACCTCGAAGTCCCGGCGGAGCCAGCGCGCCGCCAGGCGCCGGGGCGGAAGCTGAACGAGGGGCCCCCAGGGAGCCCCGCCCGCCTCCACCTCAGCCCGGGCGGCGGGCCAGGCGGAGTCGTCGTATTCCAGGCCCTCCCAGCCGGGCTCGGGAAAGGCCGAAGCCCTCCATTGCCTGTCGGTCGAGAAGGTCAGCCGGCGCCCGTCCATGAGATCGACGACCACCTTGGCGGCGATGCCCGCCGGAACTCCCGGGGAGCGGTCCGGCTGGGCGGAAAACGCGACGACGTTGCGCCCGGCGCGAAGGCTCCAGGTGACGTCGATATCCTGCGCCGTGCCGAGGACAAATTCGTCCTGCACCCGCAACCTCACGCCGTTGACGCAGGCCGCGTAAGTTCCGGGAGAGACCACCAGCAGGTGCGCGGATCGCACGGCGGACCCCGCGGGAAGTTCCACAACGCCGCGGAAGTAGCGCGTGAGCGCATCGGTGACGACCGGCGGAGGGACGAGGCCCGTCCAGATCCACCAGGCGCCGGTGAACGGAACGGGCCGGAGGGTCTCATCTCGGCCGATCCACTTCCCGGTCCAGTCCTCCGGATGCAGCAGGCCCATCGACCATCGCGCCGGTTCGCTCCAGGGCGTCGGGTTTCCCTCGGCGTCCCAGACCCGCACCCGCCACCAGCAGTCCTCTCCCGAATCGAGCGCGGCGCCCGCGTAGGGCACGAAGATCGACTGGTCCGAAACGACCCTCCCGCTGTCCCAAAGATCGCCCTTGCCCTGCTCCAGGATATCGCGGCGGCCGGACACGAGGATCTGATAAGCGGTCTGCCGGTCCCCGCGGCGCCCGGACGGGAGAATCCAGCTCAGTCTCGGGGCCGGGACGTCGATCCCGAGCGGGTCGGCAAGATCCTCGCAGCGGAGGTGGGCGGGAGGGACAGAGGGGTCGCCGGCGCCCGCCAGGCGCGCGGCGCAGGAGGCCGAAAGAAAAAGGAGCCAACCGAATTTATTCATGAAGCGATAGCCCGCATTGGTTTTGTGATGAATTCAGGTCAATCATCCGGAGCTCTTCCGCCCGAACTTGGCCACCGCGCGCGCGAACTCCGGATTCCGCGCGGCTCCCTCCTCGAGCGTCAAGCCCGCGACGGCGGCTTCCCAGGCCTGCCGGATCGCGGCCAAACCGCCGGCGGGTCCGTCGGGATGCGCCAGGATGCCGCCGCCGGCGAGATAAAGGACGTCTGTCGTGCGCGTCCGCCGGTAGGTCTCGAACGCCTGGCCTCCCCATTGGCCCGACGAGATCACCGGCAGGATCGGGCCGCCTTCGAGAAACGGCGCAAGGCATGCCCCAATGGAACGGACGACGCTGTCGTCCGGCTCCCAGAATTTGTTCTTCAGCCCGTTGACGTGGATTTGGTCGACGCCGGCCAGCCGCCAGATCTTCTGGTAGGCGGGGAAGTCGATGCCGAGAAGCGGGTGCCTGCTCAGCATGCCCCAGCCGTTGCGGTGCCCGTGGATCGCCAGGGCGCCGCGGTCGCACAGCCTCTTGACGGCCGAGAGCCCCACGCTGTTCAGGCTGACCATCGCGCAGGTCCCGCCTGCGGCGACGATCTTGTCGTAGTGGCGGTGCATCGCGTCGAGTTCGTCGCTGATGTTAAAGGCGACCATGACCTTCCGCCCCGTCCTTTCGGCATGGGCGTTGACCACCGCCATCACGGCATCCACCCGCCGGTCGAAGGGGGAGTGCGGCGGGTCGGCCATCAGTTCGTCGTCCTTGACGAAGTCGATCCCGGCCGCCGCAAGGCCCTTGACCAGCGCCGCAGTCTCCTCCGGCGAGAGCCCGATGCTCGGCTTCACGATCGTGCCGAGCAGCGGCCTGCCCCGGGCGGGCACGCCGGCCAGCGTGAAGGTGCCCGCAATGCCGAATTTCGGGCCGGGAAAACGCGGCGCGAACGAAGGGGGCAGGTCGAAGTCCAGGAGCTTGAGCCCCGAGAATTGGGATAGCTCGTAGAGATTGCCCTGGAGGGTGGAAACGAGCGTCGGGAGATTGAATCCCATGTTTTCCACGGACCACGAGACCGTCACCTCGGCCCGCCGCCAGGCTCCGGCGGAGCCGCCGCGGGCGCCCGGCAGGGACGGCTCCGGCACCGCGCCGAGATCCTCGATCCGCTCGACCCGGGCTTCAAATCTTTCCTTCAACTCCGCGGTCTCGCCCGGCACCGCCACGAAGGTTCCCGACGACTGCTCGCCGGCGAGCGATTGCGCCGCCCTGCCGATCTCGAGCGGCGTCTCCACAAGGTACCGCGCGGTGATGCGTCCGGCCGGAGCTGAATCCATCCTGCTCATCGGGGGGAAGGGAGGCTTGGCGCCGGCGAAATCGAGCCGATACGGCCGGCCTCGCGCTGCGCGTCGGCAAGCAGGCGGGACTCCGTTTCCGCGGTGTTGATCGCGCGGGTGACCAGCCGGTCGATGACGCGGGAAAGCTGCTCCCAGGCGGGATGCCTTGGAAGCTCGCGCGCGCCCTTGTGCAGGGTCTCGAGCTCCGGGTAAAAGGGCAGCCTGCGGCACACCTCCGGATCGCGCCAGGTCGAGCGGCGGCAGCCCACCCCTCCGCCCAGCGTGAGCCCCTTGTCGCCCGCCGTGCCGGTGCAGGTCCGGATGAACTCGTAGGCCTCCGCCGGATGGGGGCTGCCGGCGCCTGCACCGAGGATCCAATACACATTCAACGCCGTCCTGGCGAATCCCGGCGTCGCGGGCACGGGCGCGACCGACACCCGGCCGCGGACCCGGCTTTCCGGCAAAGTCTCGGCCATGACGGCGAAGCCGAACCAGTTCACCATCATCGCCGCCTCGCCCCGCGCGAACGCCCGGCCCGACTCGATGGAATCCAGGCGCCGGCATTCGGGGTGGATTGCGCCTGCATCGCGGAGCAGGCCCCGGTAAAACGCCAGCGCTTCCTCCGCCGCAGGCGTGTCGAGCCGGATCTTGCCGGACGCGTCGAAGAAATCGCCCCCGCGCGACCACAGCTGGAGGCAGAAATCGTAGACCGTATTGTGCCCGTCCGGATAGGCGGCGAATACGGTGCCCCAGCGCCTCTCCTCCGGAGCCGAAAGCATCCGGGCCAGCGCGCGAAACTCCTCCCAGGTGTCCGGCACCCGCGCCCCCGCCGCGTCCAGCAAATCGGTGCGATAGACCAGGCATTCCGGGCCGTCGTGGAACGGAAGGCCGAGCACCGCGTCGCCGAAGCGCTGGTGGCGCAGCAGCGAATCGGTCCACGCATCGGGATAGTCCGAGCCGGGCTCCGCCCGGAGCCGGGCCCCCAGGTCGGCCAGGGCGCGCCCCTCGCCCGCCTCCGCGAGCCAATCGGTCACGAGAAGCGCCGCGTCCCACTCGCCGCGCTTCAGGCCTTCCGCCGCCAGCGCGGCTTCATGGAGTCCGCGCAGGTCGAACGCCACGACCTCGAGCCCCAGGGGGCATCCCGTCGCCTCGCAATAGGCGCGCCAGCCCTCGCGGATCGCCGCCTCGAACGGGCCGAAATCGCGGATCGCGATCCGAAATCTGTCGCGCCTTTCAGGCATTTCCGCGGCAAAAATGACGGGAATCCGCCAAACATGCAACCCGGCTTCCGGCCTGCCGGATGCCGGCCAATCGGATCGTCGCCTTCGCCCTTGCGATGATTCCGGGAGCTGTGGGATTGTTCACCGAAGGGAACCATCCCGCCGGGACCTTATGAACCTGATCGACACCCACCAGCATCTATGGGAGCTGGAGCGCTTCCCCTGCTCCTGGTGCGCGGGCATTCCGCTGCTGAACCGCAGTTTTACGCTCTCGGACTACCGGCTGGCGGCTGCGGGCCTCGGCATTGTGAAGACGGTTTTCGTGGAATGCGACGTGGACGAACCGCGGGCGCTTGACGAGGCCCGCCATGTGCAGACCCTCGCGTCGGGCTGTCCGCTGATCGCGGGAATCGTGGCCGGCGTTCGGCCCGAACACCCCGGTTTCCGCCGGCATCTGGAGCAACTCGCCGGGTTGCCGCAAGTGCGCGGAGTGCGCCGCGTCCTGCACACGCAGCCGGACGAAGTCTCACGAAGCGGGATGTTTGTGGAAAATCTCCGGCTGCTGCCCGAATTCGGCTACAGCTTCGACCTGTGCGTCCTCTCCCGCCAGCTCCCCCTCGCGATTGCGATCGTCAAGGCCTGCCCCGGCGTGCCTTTCATCCTCGACCACTGCGGGGTTCCCGATGTCAAGGGCCGGGCCTTCGATCCCTGGCGCGACCGGATCAGGGCTCTCGCCCGGTTTCCCAACGTCGTATGCAAGGTCAGCGGCCTGGTCGCCTACGCCGATCCCGGCCGCTGGAGCGTCGACCAGCTCCGCCCCTGGTTCGACCATTGCCTCGAGTGCTTCGGCTGGGACCGGTTGATCTGGGGCGGCGACTGGCCCGTTTGCACCCAGGTCGCCGCCCTGAGCGAATGGGTCGGCGCGGCCCTAAGCCTGGCGGGCGGGGCCACCCGGGAGCAGCAGGCGGCCTTTTTCCAGCACAACGCGGAGAGGGTCTACCGAATCTGACCTCCCCTGCGCGGATTCGCCTGCCCCGGGGAGCGGCTGGAAAAAACAACCGGCGGACCGGCTGGCGCGCGGGAAACGCGCCGCACCGATCCGCCGGCACACAATACGCCACCTATGATACCCCTAAAGGAGGGCTTTGGCCGCGGCGTCAGTACTTGAGCGTGACGCTCGCCATCACATTGATGCCGTCGAGGTAGAAATTGGACGGCGTGGCGGGGGTCAGCCAATACTGGGAGCGCAGCGAGTTTGTGAGATTCGTTCCTTGAACGGTGAGTTCGATGTTCTTTGTCAGGTTGTAGTTCAGCGAGGCGTCCAGGTCCCCGTAGCTGGAGACGAACTGGGGCACAAGCCCCACGCCCACGAACGAGGAGACGCCGGTGACGAACTTGTCCCGCCAATTGAACGCGACGCGGGCGGAGAACGGACCCTTTTCGTACATCCCGATGAGATTGTAGCTGTCGCGGGACAGGTTGGTCAGCGGAATGCTGTAGCCCTGGACCGAGCTGGGGGTCGTGCTGTCCACATGGGTGAAGTTCAACTGCAAGCCAAGGCCGTCAAATGGCTTCGGCAGGAAGGAGAAGAACTCCTGGTAACCCACCTCCGCGCCCTTGATCGTGGCGGGATTGAGGTTTATGTACGTCGAGACCTGATAGGTAAGGCCGCCGTAGACCTCGGGCTGCGTGAAGGCCACCGGGAAGCCGGTGACATCCTTGTAGAGCCCGGCCACGTAGACCATGGTGTCCTTGTTGAAGTATTTCTCCAATGACACGTCGACGTTGTCCGAACGCATCGGCTTCAGGGCCGGATTGCCCTGGGATCCGGTGTCCAGGGATGGCGTGACCGGATTCGCGTTCAGCGTGAGCGACGGGGATATTTGATTGAAGTTCGGCCGGGTGATGGTCTTCGACGCCGCAAGCCGGAGGAACAGGCTGTCCGTAAGCTTCAGCCTGTAATTGAGGCTGGGCAGCCAATCCGTGTAAGTGTCGGTGAGGTGGAGGGGACCGAGCACCGCGACCCCGGTCGAGGAAAGACTGGCGGGCGTTACGGTCTGGAAGCCCCCCAAGTCGTCCGTCGTGGTCACCGCGCGCAGACCGATGTTCCCGTCAAAGGCGAGCCCGCCGATATTGCCGGAAAACTTCGGCATGACGTAGAACGCCGTGGTGGTTTCATCGATATGGAAGAGGCTGAGCGGGTTGATGGTCGCGTCGGTCGCGAGCGTGGTCGTGGTGTCGCCGTAGGCCGCCAGCGTGGCGTTCGCACTGCGCAGGTTGGTCGTGCTTCCAGCGAGATACTGCGTGACCTCAGGCTCGGCATAACCGGAGAAAAAGTTATTGATCGGCTCCGGGTTCCACTGGCCCGGGTAATTACCCAGCGTGTTCCGTGAGGAGGGAATGGCGTAGCTGCCCAGATACAGCCCCGTCGTGCCATTGTCGTCCTCGGTGCCGGCATAGCGGAAACCCGCGGCGATCGAGGAGATGAAGCTTCCGGAGAACTTGTATTCGAGGTCGAGCCGGCCCGCCGTTTCGTAACCGGTCGAGGGATCGAGGCGGGTGTACACCTGGTTCAGGGTGTACTTGGTCGGGTCGAGCATGCTCCCGCTCGTGACGTAGGCGGCCGGAATCGTTCCACCCAGCACGAAGTTGATGGCCGGAACACTGACCCCGGACAGGAGGCCGTTGTTGTAAAAGCCGTTGGCTGTGTCGTAGCGGTCCACGTCCAGCTTGATGGTCAGGCCGCCCGTGGTAAAGTCGCCGCCTATGTAATACTGGCGGGAACGGTCCGTCAGGTCGCGGATGATGCCGAACGCGCTTGCGGTGGTGTTGGCGTAGGATGCGCTCTCAAAGACCGGGCTGGAGCCGCCCGAAATCACAGCCGAACCGGGGACGAGCGTCGCGGCCGAGAAGGCGGCGGAGTACTCGTACTGGTTCTCGACGTTCCACCACTGCTCGAAGGTGTAGCCCGCATAGAGTTGCAGGCCCTTCACCGGCTCCCACTGGATGACCGCGTTTACACCGGTCGTTTGAAAGACGCCTTCTCCCGTGTCCGTCGTGTAGCCGGTGGGCATGAGAGCGGTCGTCGAGCCGACCGTGACCGGGGTCGGATTGCCGACGCCGATATTATCCTCCCTCCAAGGCTGGACCGTGTACGTGGCGTCGACCAGGACGCCGATCTTCCCGGCGCTTGTATTCGCCGTATCGCTCACCAGGACATTGTAGTTCGGCTTGTCCTCGTTTTCGAGCGAGGTGTAGGTTGTGCCAATGGTGACCGCCGTCTGCAGTCCGTTAAAGTCGAAGGGCTTGTGAAGGCGGACATCGATCAGGCCTCCCAGGCCGCCATCGAGCTGGTCGGCGGCGGAAGACTTGTAGACATCGATCCCGGCAACGAGCGCGGACGCGATATCCGAGTAGTCGAAGGTGCGCTGGCCGTTGCCGACGCCGCCGCCCGACGTTCCGCCGGCGGTGAACACCTCTCGGCCGTCAATCGTGTTTTCCACTTGCGTGAGGCCGTCGATTGTCACGGCGCCGTTGCCGCCGACTCCGGCGAATATGTGGGCCACCTGGACGCCGGTGATCCGCTCCAGGGCGTACGACACATTGACGTCGGGAAGCTTGCCGATGTCGTCCGCAACGATGGAGTCCATGATCTCGTCGCCGTTTTGCTTGAACTCCAGGGCGGACGCCAGGCTGGCGCGGTCGCCATAGACATTGAACTCGCCGAGGAGGACGACCTGGTCGTTTGAGGCGGGGGCCGTCGCCGCGCTGGGCGCCGGCGCCGCGGGCGGGGTGGATTGATCGGCGGGCGCGGCCGCGTTGGTCTGTGCAAACACGGGCAGCGCGATCGCCAGGACAAGAGCGCCTATGCCGGCGCTCGCCAAGAGGCGTTGATTCGGTTTCATGTTGTGGTTAGAAGTAACTTCGGGCGCTTGCGGGCGCCCAAGGGAGCCATTCTATTTGGAGGTTTAGGGTTTGGTAATGAGGTGTTGTCCGGGGAAAGCGACGGGGCGCGGGAGCGGCGGCGCGGCGGGCGGTCAGCCAGCGGCGGGCATGCAAAACTCGGAAAATTCCGACATGGGGCGGGGGAATGCGGTGATTTGCAGACACCATTTGCTAATAAAAGATATTTTTGCAAATAAAAAATTACATGAATTTGATTTGCCCCTTTTCCCCGGGGAAGGGAGGGGGCTTGCGCGGCGGCCGCCCCTTCCCGCCGAGAGAAAATCCCGGCCCGCAAGGAGGGGGGCGCGGCCGCGCCGGCCCCGTCAAGCCTCCGCCTCGGGCCGCCGCCGCACGAGCAGGAGATGATCCGCCGCAAGGACCACCTCCCCGCGCTGGTTGAGCGCCTCGAGCGCCTCGACCACCAGGCCGTGGCGGGGCCGCTTCGGGTCATCCCGCTTTTCCCTCACCGTGCAGCGCGTCGTCAATGTGTCGCCTATGAAGACGGGCTTGACGAACCGCAGCCGGTCGTACCCGTATGAAAATGCGGCCGGATTGATCTCCCCGGCGCCCTGCCCCACCGCCAGGCTGAATATCAGCGTCCCGTGGGCGATGCGCTGCTTGAAGTCCTGCGTCTTGCACCATTCGGCGTCCATGTGGTGGGGATAAAAATCCCCCGTTTGGCCGGCATGAAGGACGATATCCGCCTCCGTGATGGTCCGCCCGGCCGACATGCGCCGGGCGCCTATCTCATAGGCCTCGAAGTAACGGGCGTTCACGTTCGGAGGGCGAGCCCAAGCGTGCGGGTTATTTCCGCGGCCGCCTTCTGCATTCCGGCGATCAGTTCCGCCTCGTCCCCCCGCTGCCCGCGGCGCACCAGCCGCGTGATCGCCAGGGCGGCCGTTATGCCGACCGCGGGGTCGCCGACCAGCACCGCGAGATCCCGCACGCCCTCGATCGTCTCGCTTGCCGCCGTCGAAATCCCCCGGCGGCGGACCTTCTCAAGCTGCTCGAGCAGCGCCGCGAGGTCCTTTCCCGTCAGCTCGCGTCCCGAGGGCGATTCCGCCAGCGCCGCCGCGCGCTGCGACTCCGCGAGCTGCGCGAGCAGCAGCCGGCCGGATGCCGTGAGCACCGGGTCGAACACGGCGCCGATCTCGATCGACAGCCGGACCCGCTCGGGGCTTTCCTGCTGCGCGACGACCACGAGCCTCCCGTGCTCAAGCAGGCTCAAATGGCACGACTCCCGCAGTGCCTCCGTGAGCTCCTGCATCGGCGCGAACGCGGCGTGCAGCAGCTTTTCCGTCACCGAATGCGCGTGCGCCAGGGTGTAAAGCTTCAGATTCAGGGAGTACTTCGAGGACAGCGAGTCGCGCGTGACATAGCCGCGCCGCTCGAGGCAGTTGAGCATGCGAAAAAGCTCGCTGCTGCTCCGCTCGAGCCGCACGGCCAGTTCGGCCAGGGACTGGGGCACGCCCGCCGCGGCCAGCGTCTCGACGATATCGAGGCCTTTCTCAAGCGCCGGAACGTGATAGTTGGGTGCCTTGTGCATTTTCTACTTGCTGTTATTCGCTAATGAAAGTCTATTTTGCAAATAAAATATGGCTTCCGGCCCCGACGAGCCTCTTCCCCTTCCCCACCCCTCGCGACCCATAGTTTTGATCGGCGCCGGCGGGATCGTGGTTGACGCCCACTTGCCGGCGTACCGACTTGCCGGATTTTCAGTCATCGTGGTCCACGACCTGGATCTTGGCAAGGCGCAAGCGGTCGCGCAACGCTTCGGAATCCCGCGGGTCGTCGCGACGCTGGAGGAAACCGTGCGGGCGGCGCCGCCCGAGGCCGTCTTTGACGTGGCGGTGCCTGCGTCGGCGCTGCCCGTCGTCCTGTCCGCGCTGCCAGACGGGGCCGCGGTCCTGATTCAGAAGCCGTTTGGCGAAAACCTCGGCCAGGCCCGCCAGCTGCTGGCCCTGTGCCGGCGCAAGAAACTGCGGGCGAGCGTGAATTTCCAGCTTCGGTACGCCCCTTACATCCGCGCCGCCCGGGCGGCCGTCGACCGCGGGGAGATCGGGGCCCTTCACGACATCGAGGTCCGCGTGACCGTGTACACGCCCTGGGAGCTCTGGGCGTTCCTCGAGGCGAGTCCGCGCGTCGAGATCCTTTATCACAGCATCCATTACGTGGACCTGATCCGCTCGTTCCTCGGGGAGCCGCGCGGCGTCCACGCGAAGACGGTCCGCCATCCGCGCGTTCCGCGGCTGGCCTCGACGGCGACCAACATCGCGCTCGATTATGGCGACCTGCTGCGCGCCAATATCACGACCAATCACGGCCACAATTTCGGCCCGCGGCATCAGGAGAGCTACGTGAAATGGGAGGGCTCGAGGGGCGCCATCAAGGCGCGCCTCGGCCTGCTTCTCGACTACCCGAAGGGCTCGCCGGACGCCCTGGAGATCTGCACGCTCGACGCCGAGGGCGCGCCCGGCGCCTGGCGGGAGATTCCCGTGCAGGGCAGCTGGTATCCCCACGCCTTCATCGGCACCATGGGCGAGCTGATGCGTTTCGCGAACGGCGAGATCGCGGCGCCGGCCACGCGCGTGGAGGACGCCATCAGGACGATGGCGGTCGTGGAGGCCGCCCATGAATCCAGCGCCTCGGGCGCCACTCCGATTCCGCAGCCATGACAAGCCCGTCCCTCCCGCTCCGCGGCATCACCTGGAATCACGCCCGGGGGTTCCTGCCGATGGTCGCAACCGCGCAACGGTTCGCGGAGCTGAATCCCGGCGTGCAAATCGCGTGGGAAAAGCGCTCCCTCAGGGCCTTTGAGGACTACCCGGTGGAGCGGCTGACGGCGGACTACGACCTGATCGTGCTCGATCATCCCTCGGTGGGCCAGGGAGCCCATCTGCGGGCCCTGCTGCCGCTGGACGAGCACCTCGGCGCCGAATTCCTCGAGCAGCAGGCTGCGGGGGCGGTCGGCGCCTCCCACGCAAGCTACGCCTACGACGGGCACCAATGGGCGCTCGCGATCGACGCGTCGACGCCGGTCGCATTCTGGCGCGACGACATGATGGCCGCGCTCGGGCTTTCCCCTCCCGGGACCTGGGAGGACATGCTCGCGCTGGCCCGCCGCGGGTGCGTCGAGGTGCCGGCGACCCCGATCAACTGCCTGATGAATCTCTACTCCCTTTGCCTGGCGCAGGGCGAGACGCCGTTCGCCGGGAACGGGGACGTCGCCAGCCCGGAGGCCGGCCGGAGCGCGCTGGCCCACCTGCGGGAGCTGCTCTCGCTCTGCGATCCCGGCTGCTGGACGCGCAACCCGATCGCCTCCCACGACCTGGTCGCCTCGGCCGCCAACACCCGGCTTTGCTACTGCCCCCTGGCGTATGGATATTCCAATTACGCCCGGGCGGGATTCGCCGACCGCAGGCTCAGCTTCGGCGAGCCGCCGCAGTTCCGGGGGAAAATGCTCCGGACAACCCTTGGAGGCGCCGGAATCGGTCTGTCGGCGGTCCGCCCGCACCGCCGCGAGGCCCTGGCGTACGCCCAGTTCGTCGCCTCGCCCGCGGTGCAGCGGACCCTCTACACGCACAGCGGCGGCCAGCCCGCCAGCCGCCAGGCCTGGCTCGATCCGGAGAACAACCGCCTGACCGGCGAGTTTTTCGCGCGCACCCTGCCCGCGGTTGATCGCGCGTACCTGCGGCCGCGCCACAGCGGCTCGCTGGTTTTCCAGCACCGGGCTGGTCCCGTCGTGCAGGCCGCCCTGCGCGGGCAACTGGGGGACGCGGAGGCGCTGCGCCAGGTGGGCGCCCTCTATCGCGAGACCGTGTCCCAGGCATCCCCCTGCGTATGAAGCCCCTGGAGGGACTCCTGGTCCTGGATTTCGCCCAGTTTCTGGCCGGCCCCTTCGCGGCGACGCGCCTGGCCGACCTCGGCGCTCGGGTCATCAAGATCGAGCGGCCCGGCGCCGGCGACACCGGCCGCCAGCTCTATATCTCCAACCTCTCGCTCGACGGCGACAGCACCCTGTTCCACTCCATCAATCGCAATAAGCTGGGCTATGCGGCCGACCTGAAGGACCCGGCCGACCTTGCCCGGGTCCGCAAGCTGATCGCGCGCGCCGATGTGCTGATCCAGAACTTCCGCCCGGGCGTCATGGAGCGCATCGGCCTCGGCGCCGAGGTTTGCGCCAATCTCAATCCGCGCCTGGTCTACGGTGTCGTGACCGGCTATGGACGAACGGGTCCCTGGACCGGCCTGCCGGGCCAGGACCTGCTCGCGCAAGCGATGTCGGGCCTCGCCTGGCTCAACGGCAACGCCGACCAGCCCCCCCTCCCATTCGGCCTCTCCGTGGCCGATCTGACCGCCAGCGCCCACCTCGTGCAGGGGATTCTCGCCGCCTTGGTGCGCAGGGGCGTCACCGGGCGCGGCGGTTTGGTCGAGGTCAGTCTCATCGAATCCATCCTCGACCTGCAGTTCGAGGTCACCACAACCTTCCTCAACGATGGCGGCCGGCCGCCGGAGCGCAGCGCCGTAAACAATGCGAATGCCTACCTCGCCGCGCCATACGGCATCTACGGGACATCCGACGGTTTCATCGCAATCGCCATGGGTTCGATCGTCAAACTGGGCGAATTGACCGGGCTGGCGGCCCTGTCCGCATTCTCGGATCCGAAAACCTGGTTTACCCGGCGCGACGAGATCAAGCGGCTGATCGCCGGCCACCTGAAGGGCCGGCCCACCCGCGCCTGGCTCGACCTGCTCGAGCCGGCCGGCTACTGGTGCGCGGAGGTGCTGGACTGGCCCCGGCTGTGGCAAACCGAGGGCTTCAAGGCCCTCGACTTTGTTCAGGAAGTCACGCGCGACCAGGGTCCGACCCTGCGCACCACGCGGTGCCCCATCACGATCGACGGCGAGCGATTGACATCCGCCCGCGGCGCCCCCCGAGTCGGCCAGCACACCGCCGCCATCCAGGCCGAGTTCAATCTCTAAGGCCGCGAAGGCCTCCTCGAGTTCGGCCCAGTCCCCACCTCCTTTCCCCATGCCCCCCGCTTCCGCGCCAATTCTGGGCACGCTCCTGCACGCCTGCGGCGCCGCCGGCGCCGCATTGTGCTACTCCCCCCAGCGCTACGTGCGCCGCTGGTCCTGGCAGACCTACTGGCTCCTGCAGGCGAGCGTCTGCTGGCTGGTTCTTCCATGGGTTTTCGCCGTCCTGACGATTCCCGACCTGGGGATCGTTCTCGCCCAGGCGCCCCGCGATGCGATGGTTCACTCGTATCTGCTCGGCGTCCTGTACGGCGTGGGCGGAATCGCGTTCGGCGTCGCCATCCGCTACCTCGGCTTTTCCCTCACGTACGCGGTCGCGATCGGCGTCTCCTCGGTCGTGGGAACCCTCCTTCCCCCGCTCATCTCGGGCAAGCTCGCCGGCATCCTCTCAAGCGTTGCGGGCGCCTACGTCATCGCCGGCGTGCTATTGGGAGGGACCGCGATGATCGTGATGGGGATGGCGGGCTTCCGCAAGGACCGCGAAGTGGCCGCGAAGGAAGAGGGCCTGACAAAATTCAACCCGCGGATCGGCATGCCGATCTGCCTTCTTGCGGGCCTGCTTTCCGCCGTATTCAATTTTTCCCTTCAAGCCGGCCAGCCGATCGCCGACGTCGCGGCCCTGCACGGGGCGGGCAACCTTCAGGGCAACGTGATCTACATCTTCTCCAACGGCGGCGCGTTCACGACGACCCTGTTTTACGCGGGCTGGCTGGCAACCCGCGGACGCACCTGGTCGGAGTTTGTCCGCACCGCGGATGGCGCCGGGTTGGGCCGCAATTACGGGCTGTCCTTCCTGACGGGGCTGCTTTGGTACCTGCAGTTTTTCTTCTACGGGCTCGGCCACGTCCGCATGGGCTCGTTGAAGTTCTCGAGCTGGGCGATCCACATGACCATCCTCATCCTGCTCAGCTCCGGCTTCGGAGTCGCGATCGGCGAGTGGAAGGCCTGCCGGACATCGACCAAGCTGATCGTCGCATTCGCCCTTGCGATGCTTTTGGGAGCCGTGGGAATGATCACAGAGGGAAATTATCTCGCCGGAACCCCGTGAATTCCCCCGAAAACCTTCGGATCGGCCTCCTTGGCATCGGTCTCGACGCCTACTGGCCGCAGTTCGCCGGCCTCAAGGAGCGGCTTGAGGGCTACCTCGGCCGCGTCGCCGGCAGGCTCGCCCGGCCCGGCGTCGAGGTCGTCAATCTCGGCCTGATAGACAATCCGGACCGCGCCATTGCCGCCGGTCGCGAATTCCGCCGTCAGGACGTCGACCTGATATTCCTCTACGCCACCACCTACGCCCTCTCTTCGACAGTCCTGCCGGTGGTGCGGCGGGCCAGGGTGCCCGTCATCGTGCTGAACCTCGCGCCGGAGCCGGCCATCGACTACGCCGCCTTCAACGCGATTGGCGACCGCACCCGGATGACCGGAGAGTGGCTTGCCCACTGCTCGGCGTGCCCGGTGCCGGAGATCGCGAACGTGTTCAAGCGCGCAGGCATCCGCTTTCACCAGATCACCGGCGTCCTGGACGGCGATCCGTCCTGCTGGCTGGAGGTCGACGCCTGGGTCGAGGCTGCACGGGTCGCCGCGGCGATGGCCGTGAACCGGCTCGGGCTGATGGGCCACTATTACGGTGGCATGCTCGACATCCACTCCGACGTCACGCTGCAGTGCGCAACCTTCGGCACCCACGTGGAGATCATCGAAGTCGACGAGCTCGCTGCGCTGCGCCGCGACGTCGCGAAAGCCTCCGTCGAAATGCGGCTGCGGGAATTCGACCAGGTGTTTGACGTCCAGCCGGACTGTCCCGCGGAGGATCTTGCCGAAGCGGCGCGCACTTCCGTGGCGCTTGACCGGCTGGTGTCCGAATACCGGCTCGGCTCATTGGCTTATTATTACAAGGGGACGGGCATCGCGGAAAATGAGGCGGCCATCGCGTCGATCATCCTCGGAACCTCGCTGTTGACGGCGCGAGGGGTGCCGGTTGCCGGCGAGTACGAGATCAAGAATGTGCAGGCGATGAAGATCATGGACTTGTTCGGCGCCGGGGGATCGTTCACCGAAACCTATGCGATGGACTTCGAGGCGGACGTGGTGCTCATGGGGCATGACGGTCCGGGGCACATCGCCATCGCCGGGGGCAAGCCCAAGGTGCGGCCCCTCAAGGTCTTTCACGGGAAGGTCGGGCGCGGCGTCTCCATTGAGATGGCCGTGAAGCACGGGCCGGTCACGCTGCTCTCCGTCGTGGAGACGGCGGCGGGCGGGCTCGGCCTGCTCTGCGCGGAGGCCGAATCGGTTGAAGGGCCCATCCTGGAAATCGGCAACACAAACAGCCGCTATCGTTTCCCCTGCGGGGCGCGGGAATTCGTGAACCGCTGGAACAGCCACGGCCCGGCGCACCATTGCGCGGTCGGCGTTGGCCATATCGCCCGGAAAATCGAAACGCTCGGCAGGCTCCTCGGGCTCGAAACGGTCCGCGTTTGCTGAAAAGCCCGGCCAGGATCACCAAACCGGGATCGGCGGCGCGTCCAGGTCGTGGTACATCCGGTAGGGAGTAACCTCCCCAACGGCATAAAACGGCCGGAATCTTGCCTGGAGATTCCTGCCGTCGGCGGGGGCAATCCGAAAGACTCCCGGCTTCTCGTCGGCCACCAGCCACTTGGCCAGATCCGCCGGTTCGGGAAGCCGCGGGATCTCCTCGAACACCCAATCGTCCATGACCAGCACGACCGGGCCCCGCACCACTGCGACCCGCCTCGGGTGCTGCCGGTCGATGGGCGCCATCTTCAGGGCCATGGGAATCCGGATCTCCAATTCGTCGCCCGAATTCCAGGTGCGCGCGATTTCCGCCCAGGTTCCGGGCTTCGCCTCCACCGGAATTGCCGCGCCGCCAACCTTTGCCGATGCGCCCGTCGCCCACCCGGGGACGCGGAACCTGAGCGCGAATTGCGCGGGCTTGAGCATCTCGAGGCGGATCGTCGAGGTTTCCTCCTCCGGATACGCCGTCTTCTGGACGAGCTTCACCTCGCCGGAGGGGCCCTGCCACGTCACCTCCGATGGGACATAGAGACTGACGTACAGGCCCGACGCGTCGCGGTAATAGACAAGGTTGTGGTAGTCGGCCACGCACTGGGCCAGCGAGCCGGAGCAGCAGGCGTAACGGGAAACCTTGTACACCTTGAGCCCGCCCGTGACGCGATAGTCCGAATAGTAGAAATGCTTGCCCCCCTCCGCGATCGGAAGCGCCGCGCCGACGCCATTGTACAGCAGCCACTCCGCCCAGTCGCCATAGCGGGCCTCGCCGGTGAATCGGGTGAGGTACCGCGACAGCTTGAAGCCGGCCCAGGATCCGCAGACGGTCTCGAAGGACGCGTTGCGGGCCTCCAGGCTGCGGCCGAGCGTGCCGTCGGGCGGCACCCACCGCTCCATGGGCCCGTATCCTCCGGTCGCGTAACACTGGGAATTCTGCAGGTAATCGTAGGCGTTGCGGATGATGGCGAGATACGCCGGGTCGCCCGTCACCTGGTGTGCCATGGCGGCGCTGCTCAGGGAATTCACGTGGCTGTAGGCATGGACGTGATAGGCGTCCTGCGGCGACTCCGTGTCCGCAAATTTGTCCCAGAAAGAGTGGTAGAGATACGTGTCGGCGAATCGCCTGTACTCCGTGCGGCCGGTCAGCTCGTAGGCACGGTAGACATTCTCGGCCAGGGTATACCACTCCCCGGGCCGGCCGTTGATGAGGTCGGGATTACCCGGCGTCCGCTCCTTCGAAAACGTGCCCATGGCCCACGCCATCGTCCGCTCGAGCAGCGGGGCCGCTGCGGAGACTCCGGCGTAGAGCTGGAGGTCGATCAGCCCGCAGAGCATCTTGTCGTAGCCGTAGAGGCCCATGCGGCAGTTCCCGTCGGCGCCGAAGGTCTTGGCCCATTCCGCCAGGAGATGGACGGCCTTGTCGCGAATGGCCAGGTCGCCCGTCGCGCAGTACATCCGGGAAAACCCGCTCAGCCATTGCCCGAACACCTCGTCGCTGTTGCGGGCGCACCAGCCTCCGAGCGTTTTTCCCGGTGCGGGCAGCCCGGCGGCAACCCGGTACCCGTTCAGGATGTCATCGTCCGAAACCAAAAAATAATAGTCGCGGGTCTGCTGGTACTGGTCCCGCCACCGGCTCGGAAGGAGCCGCACGCCCCGATAGTCGAACGGTTCCAGAGCCTTGGCTGCCCCCGCAGCGGGGACGGCCAAGGCTCCCGGCGAAGCGGGAATCGCGAGGGCGCCGGGCAATCCGGCGGCCATTCGCAAAAAATCCCGCCGGGTGAGCTGATCGTCGGCATTGGGGTCGTCTTCCATGGCAAAGGATTGGGACTGCCGGCAATTCACTCCCGATTCCATTCCCGGTCAAGGGCGCCCCTTGAGATCGCAAGCCGCCTGTGATGTCCTCCCGGGGCGATCGTCACGCAGCTCCCGCCGCCAAATGCCAAGGAATGCGTGCCTTAACCCAAACTTTCTCCGTCTATCCCTTGCCAACTGCCCGAAGGTAATTCTCTGTGCGTTTTGCCAACCTCAATCACCCCTGACATTGTATTCATGAAGCCGCCCCGATTGTCCCTCCTAGGTCTTCTCGCCGCGTCGACCCTCGCAATCGGCGCCGATGGTCCTCCCGCCACCACCGCTCCCTCCGACGGCGGGCCCGCGCCCGCCGCCGGGACGCAATTGGCTCCGCCGGCCAGCGAGATCGCCTTATACTCCGGTGACGCGCCCGGATCGGAGAATTGGACTTGGACGGAGCGCGCCGCCGGCTCCTCGTCCAATCCCACGGTCCAAAACGTGGTCCATCCGACCCTGATGTATTACCCGGCGGACAAGGACAAGGCCGTCGGCACCGCGGTGATCGTTGCGCCGGGCGGCGGATTCCGGAATCTCATGATGTCCTACGAGGGAGTTGATATTGCCAAACGCTTCAACGCGATGGGCGTGGACGCCTTCGTCCTGAAATACCGGTTGCGGTACACCGACCCCAACGCCCCTGCCCGCGGCGCCGCCCAGCCCTCCGCCACCGCAGCTCCGGGCGGCGTTGGCGCAACGCCGCCGGCTCCCGATCCGCAGGCCGGCCAGGACATCCGGGCGATGGCTGGCGCCGACGGGCAGCAGGCCATACGCCTCGTCCGCCGGGACGCCGCCGTCTATGGAGTCAAGGCCGACCGCATCGGCATCATCGGCTTTTCGGCCGGCGGCGCGGTGGTCGTCCGCTCGGCCAAGGGGGACCCCGACGGCAGGCCCAACTTCGCGGTCGCAATCTACGCCGCCGAGGCCAACGGAGACGCTCCGCCCGCCGGCGCGCCTCCGCTTTTCATCGCCGTCGCCGCAGACGACCAGTCCGTCGGATACCAGGGATCGCTCGACATGTTCAGCGCCTGGCGAAAAGCGAACATTCCCGTCGAGCTGCATATCTTCCAGACCGGCCGGCACGGCTTCCGCACAAGAGGAGGCGGGGCCGACAACTTCATGGACCGCGTTGAGGAGTGGATGAAGTTGAACGGCTATCTGAGCAAATGAGTTTCCAGCGGACCCTCACCCAAGCCCCGTCACCGGCTGGCGGCGAATCCCGGCAAAATGAGCGAAATGAACCCCAAGGTTGATGCCTTCATAAAGAACGCCGAGAAGTGGCGGGGGGAAACGGAGAAACTTAGAGCGATCGTTCTCCGCTGCGGGCTGACCGAGGAATTGAAGTGGGGCAAACCTTGTTACACGTTTCAGGATGGCAACGTGGTCATAATACAGGGATTCAAGGAATACTTTGCGGTCATGTTCTGCAAAGGCGCCCTGCTAAAGGATCCCAACGGCCTGCTCGTAAAGCCCGGGGAGAACACGCAGGCCGCCCGCCAGATGCGGTTCACCAATGTCCGAGAGATATCGGAACGAGAATCCATCTTGAAGGCCTATATCCAGGAAGCCGTTGAAGCGGAAAAAAACGGCCTGGGGGTGAAGTTCAAAAAAAACCCGGAACCCATCCCTGAGGAACTTCAAAGAAAACTGGATGAAAACCGCGCCTTGAAGACGGCTTTCTTTGCCCTCACGCCCGGACGGCAGAGGGCGTACATCCTGTTCTTTTCCGGGGCCAAACAATCCAGGACCCGGGAGTCGAGGATCGAAAAATACAGGCGCCAAATTCTCCACGGAAAGGGATTAAATGATCATGCCTGATCAGGGAACCTGGCAGCATTTGGCGAAAACCAACCCGTGACAGACAAAAGCGTCTTGCGCGACGCGATCCTCGCCCAATTGGAGGCCGACCTCTCGACCTTGACGGCTGCGGCGCAATCTTCCCGGGAAGAGGCGACCGACTCGGAAAACAAACAGGAGGGCAAGTTCGATATGCGGGCCCAATCGGCCGCCTATCTCGCCGCGGGCCAAACCCAGCTTGCCTCGGAATTGAGAGCTGCCATTGCCGCGTTCCGGACGCTGCCGACAGCCCCCTTTCCCGAAGATGCCACGGTAGCCCTTGGCGCCCTTGTGACCCTCGATATGGACGGGCAATCCGCCTGCTTTCTTCTCGGCCCCGCGCGCGGAGGCCTCGAGGTCGCCTGCGGACAGAGCACAATCACTGTCGTGACTGCGGCCTCTCCGTTCGGCCGCCAGATGCTCGGCCGAAAGGCGGGAGACTCTGCGGGACCGGGGCGAAGGATTCGTTCGGTCGAATGAATCACCCGGCTCGCACGCTTCGTCATTTCGTCACGGACGCGTCGTAGATGCCTTGAATCGCAGATCCGAGCATGGCGTTGAATTCCGCGTCGGATTGCCGGGCCGACAGGCCTTCCAGCAACGCACGAGAGAAGCTCGCCACCACGCCGTGGTTTCTGCGGAGCCGCCGGTCGGCCTCCTCCCGTGAATAGCCGCCGGAAAGCGCAAGCACCCTTGCGACTTTCGGATGTTTGACGCACTCCGAGTAAAGATCGTCGCGCTCCGGCAGGGTCAGCTTGAGGAAAACAACCTGTCCCTCGGGCAGCCGATCGAGCTTCTCCAGCAGGGCCGCCTTGAGCAGCTCTTCGGCTTTGGCCTTCTCCGGGCAGTGGATATCCACCTCCGGCTCGATGATGGGCACCAGCTCGGCCGCCATGATTTGCGCAGCCACCTCAAACTGCTGCCGGACGATATCCTGGATGCCGGCCGGGTCGGCCTGGCTGATGACCGAACGCATCTTCGTGCCGAAAATGCGCTTGGTCCTTGCGGTGGCGAGCAGAGCGGACAGCTGGGGCATCGGCTTCATCAGTCGCACGCCGTTTTTCTCCTCTGCGAGCCCCTTGTCCACCTTCAGGAAGGGCACGACCCGCTTTACGTTCCAGAGAAAGTCCGCCGAGGGCTGTCCCGCGATGTCCCGCATCATCGTCCCTTCGAATAGGATCGCGCCAAGGATCCGGTCCCCCGTGAAGCTTGGGCTGGTGATGATCCGCGTGCGCATCTGGTGAACGATGGCGAACATCTCCTCTTCGTTCGACCAGGCGCCCTGCTTGATTCCATAATCGGCCAGGGCCTTGGGTGTGCTTCCGCCGCTCTGGTCCAGCGCGGCCACAAAGCCGGGCTGCGTCTTCATCTTCGTCAATTGTTGTTGGTTCATGGCGTTCACTCACCATATGCCCCGGATGCGAAGTTTGCCAGCACGCGGCAACCTAATGCCGCCAAGCACTGTCCAAGCCCAAACCGGATCCCATTGCCCCTCCCCCCAACGGTCGCCGAGATCGTCATTTCGGCCGCAGCGGTCACGGCCGCCCGCGCCGCTTGAGCAAAGCCCGCATCGCAGGAATGCCCTCCCATTTGGGCGGGACTTTGGCGCCAGCGTCGAGCAACAGCTCCGCGACGCGAAGGTAGTCGCCTTCGGGGTCCTGGCAGTTCGCCCAGCCGTGGTCGCACCAACCGAGTGGAAACGCATCAAATCGATTGTCGCGCCGGTCGATGTCCGCACCTGCGGCGATCAGCACCTTCACGGCTTCCACCCGTCCGTGCCAGGCGGCCCAATGCAACGGCGTGGCTCCGTCCGAGTCCGCCGCCGCAAGGTCGAAGCCGAATTCGGCCAGCAACACCAGGGTTGCCGCCCGGCCTTCGCGGGCCGCGGTGAAGACGAGCGCCGGGTCCTCTTGAGGCAGCTTCCCCAGCAGTATGGGGTCCTGCGCAAGGAAGGCGCGCGCCGTCGGCGCGTCACCCCGCATGCATGCTCCAAGGAAACGATCGAGGGGCAAGGCATCGTCATCCGCACCGCGCTCCCGAAGCAATGCGGCCACGTCGTCGCGGCCCGCGGCGACGGCAATGGCGTAGACGGAGCGACCGTCCTTGCTCCGCGAAGCCGGATTCGCTCCGCGATCAAGCAGCCGGCGGATGAAGTCCTTGTCCCATCCGTTGGCGATCGCGGCGTGCAATGGCGTCCGCTCCTTGGCCCCGGAAGTCACGTTGGGATCCGCGCCGTGATCGAGCAGCCATTCGATTCCGCGCCTGACATGGTCGTGGGGCTGCCAGCCGAGCAGGAAATTGAGCGGCGAATTGCCCCACACCTTGTCCCGCCCTGAAAAATCGGCGCCAAATTCCCCGAGAACTTCAAGGCACGCCTCGTGGTGCTTCTCCGCCGCGTGGTAGCGCGACTCGCAGTCGTTCGGATCGGCGCCGGCCTGGAGGAGCACGCGGGCCAGTTGAGGATAGTCGTTCACTCCCGTGACACCATAAAGCACGGCTTGCGGCGATTCGGGCCAGCGCGGGGCGATGTGGGCGCTGTTCGGATCGGCGCCCGCGGCAAGCAGGGTTCGGGCGGCGTTCGCCCGCGAGCTGTCGCTCCCGCCACAGCGGCCGAAACAGAGATAGTGCAGAGGGTCCCATTCCTGCGGGCCGCCCTTCGCTTTCGCCGAGGCCGGATCCGATCGCAAGGCATCGCGGAGAAAACGGTCATCTCCCAAAGCCGCGGCGGAATAAATGCTGCGATTCGCGAGTCCGGGCCGCTCCGCCAGGATGGTCCTGACGGCCTCTTCGTCCCCTTCCAAGGAGGCGGAAATCAGGCGGGCTTCAGCCGCTTCGAGCGTGCGTGTCTCCACGTGCAGCTTCAATTTTGCCCAACTGGCAAAACCGTAGGCGCGGGCGACAACTCTTTGCGCGTCGTGCAGGGCGAACTCTTCCGACCTCTCGCCCGGATCGAGACGCTCGAGCGCCTCGGGATTTCCGGCTTCAACGGCATCAAGCAGGTCTTTTGCCTGCTTTTTGAGCTGGCCCAAATCGGGCCGCTCGGGAAGCGATTTGCTCATAAAACCTCCAAGCTTGTCGCCTGTAGTCCGCGCTCAGGCAGCATGAAGGTTGAACGTGAGGAATCTCTGAAAGGTGGGCTCAGCCCTTTCCGCGGACTCGGAGGCATCCTTGGTGCGCGCGCCAGATTTGCATCCCCCGGCGGGGCGAGTCAATGCGCAAGCCGCCGCATGCCATTAAACCAATTCGATGCGCTCGCGCCGCTCGCCTAGAAGCTGCAGATATCGCGCACCCATTTCCTTGGACAAATAGCTCGTCTCGATTCGCGCCGGCCATCCGGCAGTCACGGAGGAGAACCGCGCCTTCGCGCGTTCGATCAGCGCGATGCAGAATTTGGGGAAACCTGGTCAAATTTATCGTTTATGCGACAATCTGGCCATCCCCAAGCCGGCGGCGACTGATGTCACCAGGGTTGCGATCGTAATCCTAAAAGAGTCGTTGGTCTAGAGGCACCGGGGGAAGAACGAGCGTTCCATGCCAGGCCAATCGACTGTCATTACCCGGAACTATGTTTTGAGTTTCATTCTTTCCGTTGACGGCGCTTGAGGTGTCTTCAGGCACGCTTAACCGATACGGATCAGGAGGCGCAGGATTGGTGAATGTCGCGCTAAGAAAAACGGGCTGCTTCTGATTTCGCGGGATCTGCCAGAACGCGCCCAACGAGCCCGGTAGCTAACAGGCACAATCCCATTTCAGAAAATCGCCATTCCCGTCACTTCTTTGGCGGTTAGCAGGCCAAGAATGACCTTTTCGAGTGCCAATCGCCGTGTGGATATTGCCCCAAGGCGGTCTTGCAGTTCGTCTTACGTTTGGGTCCCTGGACCCAAAGCGTCCATGCAGGCTGGAAGCCCTTGGGGCCGGGTGGTGTTTTAAGATTATGAATTGTAAAGGATTACAGTTTCATTACAACGGTTGGCATCGGCCAAGCTTTTATGATCGCAGACCCAGGATGAAAACAAAACGAACTATCACGCGAACCGGGTTTCGACTTCTTGAGGTTAGCGTTTTGCTCGCATTGGTCAGCTTCGTTATGGCTGGGTGTGCATCGACTGGCCAGACACCACCTCTCCCGTTCACCCCAATCGGCCCCGAGTTTCCCCCTGATCCGCCGTCGTTCCCCGAGAACTTCCACACACTTTGAATTCGATGATCAGGTGATACACGAGATGTTGCGCCGACCCTGATCCATCGCGCCCTGCTTCCGCAAACATTCCTCGAAATGACCAACACTCCCAAAGTCCGAATTCTAATGGCGGTTGCCGCCGTCCAGCTTCTTTCAGGGTGCGTGAATCAATTCGCCTCCACCTATGTTCCCGACCCCGGATCACCGTCGCTTGGAAGCGCCCCCGCTGCAGCCAAGGAAACGGTGAAGGTGGTCAAATCGTCGAACTTGCATGCAGACATTCTGCGCCTCACGGCGCGGGGGTACGCGGTCCTCGGGCGCTCCGGGTTCAACATGATAGACACTACCCAGACCTCAGCCGATGATCTGGTAAAGCAGGCCAAGGCCGTCGGCGCTGATGTCGTGCTGTTGAAAACCCGCGATCTCGGCTCAACGGAGTTCACAAGATTGGATTACGTTGGACGGGACGATCTCGGCCTGCCTGATTTTCGAAACGACGAGGTTTCATTCGAAACGTACAAGTTTGTCGCCGTGTACCTTCGGCTGCCAAAGCCCGCGGCCCCGAATTCGGCCAAGTAGAGAAGTGGATGAGCGAGGTTATCAACCTTTGGTTGGGTGAAAAGGCTGACCACAGTTGCCCAATTGACCCGAATTTGCCCTTCCTAAGGCTTCTTCGAAAATGCTCGCAACCCATTAAAAAAGAATGCCATCGGGGTTAGTGATGGCCTTCAAATTGGGTGCAGGGGTTGGATTTGAACCAACGACCTTCAGGTTATGAGCCTGAACTAATGTCGGTGGGCATCCAAAACCGGCCATTGATGGGCACGTGAAAACCGGCCACGAGGAGGACGATGAACGTCCTCAACGTGATCGAACAAGAAACAGTATTGGCCTTGTTGCGGCGCGGCT
>JBEKAO010000004.1:0-93168 GCA_050015855.1 Opitutaceae bacterium
AGATTCGGAGGTTAGATACCGGCGGCTTTTCGAGACGGCCCAAGACGGGATATTGCTTCTTGATGCCGGCACGGGGCGGATAACCGACTCGAACCCGTTTTTGCAGGATATGTTGGGCTATATACGCGAGCAACTATTGGGGAAGGAGCTCTGGGAAATCGGCTTTTTCGCGGACCGCACATTGTCCGCGGCGGCCTTTGAAAAGCTGCGAAAAGAAGGCTATATTCGCTATGAATGCCTGCCGCTTAAATCGAAAGATGGACGGGGACACGAGGTGGAGTTTGTCAGCAATGCATACGAGGTCGATCACACGAAGGTGATCCAATGCAACGTTCGCGAAATCACCGAGCGGCAGCAGGCGGCGCGGGAATTATTTGAATCGCGCGAGAGGCTGCAACACGTGATTCACAACATACCCCAGCATGTCTTTTGGAAGGACCAGAACCTGAATTATCTGGGCGCAAACGCCGTCTTTATCAAGTCCGCCGGCCTCCGGGAACCGGCGGAGATCGTCGGCAAAAGCGACTTTGATCTGTCGTGGAAAGAGTCCGCCGAAATGTACCGGGCGGATGACCGGGCCGTAATCGAGACCGGCATCCCCAAGCTGAACTACGAAGAGACACAAAAGCGGCCCGATGGAAGCGTACTTTGGCTCCGGACCAGCAAGGTCCCGCTGCTCGACACTGCGGGTAAGGTCATAGGCATACTCGGCATCCATGAGGATATCACCCAGCATAAGCAGGCGGAAGACGCCCTGCGGCAAAGCGAGGCAAGCCTGGCGGAAGCCCAGCACATCTCCCACTTGGGAAGCTGGGAATGGTCTATCCTCGAGAACAGGCTACACTGGTCAGACGAGGCCTGCCGCATCGTCGGACTCTCGCCCAATACATTTGACGCCAATTTCGAGGGGTTTCTCAAAATCGTCCACCCCGCCGATCGGGCCGCCGTCGAAAAGGCGGTGCAGGAAAGTCTGGTCGGGAACGGGCCCTACAACATCGAGCATCGCATTGTCCGGCCGGACGGCTCTGAGCGGGTTGTGCAAGAGCAGGGGAAAGTAATCTGTGACGAGGCAGGGCGGCCGATCCGGATGGTGGGAACGACGCTCGACATCACCGAGCGCAAGCTCAGCAATGCCCGGATCCGCGAGCAGAATGAAATTCTCTCCAACTCGCACGAAGGCGTGATGATCGTGAATCTTGCCAGCAAAGTGACCCTATGGAACCGCGGGGCCGAGAGGCTTTTCGGCTGGACCGCCGCCGAGGCGCTGGGCTTTCCGCCGAAACAATTGCTTCCTGTCGACGATCCCGCCGCCTTTTTCGCGCAGCGCACGGCGATCGAGCGCGAGGGATACTGGCACGGCGAACTGCAGACGCAAACCCGCGACGGCCGCAAGCTCACCGTGGATTGCCACACAACGCTGGTCCGGGACGAGGCCGGCCAGCCCCGCGCCCGCATCAGTTTTTTCGCCGACGTCACCGAGAAAAAGCTGCTTGAGGAAAAATTTCTCCGTACGCAGCAGCTCGAGAACATCGGCATGCTGGCTGCGGGAATTGCTCACGACCTCAATAACGTCCTCACCCCGATCCTGGCCATCGCGTCGCTGCTGCGTCCCAGGCTGTCCTCTGCGGGCGAATTGACGATGCTCGACACGCTCGAGCAAAGCGCCCTGCGCGGGGCCGGGCTCGTGAAGCAGATTCTGGGGTTTGTGCGCAGCACCACCGGCACACCCCAGCCCACGCAGGTGAAGCACATCGCGAACGACATCATCCATATCATCGAGGAAACGTTCCCGAAGTCCATCAAGCTCGAATACGATATCAGTTCCGACCTCTGGCCGGTGCTGTGCAACGCGACGCAGATTCATCAGGTGCTTCTCAATCTGTGCATCAATGCCCGCGACGCCATGCCGAAGGGCGGCACGCTGCGCATGGTCGCGGCCAATCGCCGGCTCAATATTGCGGAGGCCGCGGCAATTCCCGCAGGCCGGCCGGGCACCTGGCTCATGCTTGAAGTCGCCGACACGGGCACCGGCATAGCACCCGATGTGCTGAAATCCATCTGGACGCCGTTCTTCACCACCAAGGGAACGGGCGGCACCGGACTGGGGCTTTCCACGATTCGCGGCATCGTCGCCAGTCACGACGGTTTTATCGATTTGCACACGGGGGTCGCCCAAGGCTCCATTTTCCGTGTGTTCCTGCCTGCCGTTGAGGGCGGCGCTTCCCGGCCAGGCGGCACGTTGCCTCTAGGCATTCCCGGCGGCCGCGGCGAACTCATCCTTGTAGTGGACGACGAGGCGTCCATCCGCACCATCGCGACCGCCGTTCTTGAGGAGCACGGCTATGGCGTCCAGAGCTGCGGAGATGGCATGGAGGCGATCACCATTTTCAAGGCTCATTCCGGCGAAATCGCCCTCGTCCTCACCGATGTCGACATGCCCAATCTTAACGGCGCAGAGCTGGCCAAAACCCTATTGCGGATCCGCCCAGACGTCCGGCTGATCGTCATGAGCGGATTGTCCCGCAGCGACGCCCCCAGTTCCGATGTCACGATGGCCCGGAAGCTGGCACACGCATTTCTCGCCAAGCCTTTCCACCCCGATCAATTGCTGGGTGCCGTGCATCGCGTTCTTAATCCCGCCGAAAAACCCTGATTCGCCGCGCCCTCCATCGCATCGCATGGCGTTCGAAAACGGCTACGGTGAGGCGGATTTGGCGACTTCGACCGCGAAAGCGTAATCCGGGCCGAACATGTTCGAGCGAAAGACGATGTACTTTTGATCGGGGGTAAAGCTGGCGTTCGGCTCGAGCCTGAAGTTGTGCGCTCCATGGAGGTCCGTCCTGGACAGGCTGCAGAGTTTCTCAGGCCGCAGGACGCCCCCGCGGATCAGGTCCGTGCCCATCGTCTTGTCGTCTGGAATCACCTCCGGGTGGAGGAGATAGATCCATTGGTTGCCCGGCCGGCCGGCACCGTCGCCGCAGAAAGTCTTCCCGTCCGGGGACAGGTTGAAATGAATCTGCCACTCGTTCTGCTCATAATGATACCAAGTGTGCTTCTTGGTATCGAGGTTGTATTCGGCGAGGAAGCCGACGACGCCCTTCAGAAGGTGCAGGTCGACATAGATGGTCCGCCCGTCGGGGCTCCACCACTCATGCCCGGCGAGTTCCGTCTCCATGATCCGATTCCTGCCCGGCTCATCGGGAATCATGGTGTTCTCCGTTCCGTCGGTCCGGACGGTCCATATTCGGTCCACCCTCCATCCCGAGCCCTCGTGGCAGTACATCAGGAAGTTCGGATCGACCGGCGAGAATTGCAGGTGGTTTAGCCAGTCCGTCTGATGCTCCATGATGACACTCGTTTTCCCCGTGTTAAGGTCCACGGTGAACATGGTCATCGGGAGTCTCTCCGCCAGGCGCTGGGCCATCATCTCGGTTTTGTTGGACGGTTCGCCCAGATTCAGGCTGCCCATGCGCCCGTACGTGCCGGTTTTCTTTCCGCCATAGACACCTGCGCCGATCGCGTCGCCCTCCACGAAGGTTCCGGCACCCAGGGTCTCATCGCAGTTGATTGTCACAACACTCGCGCGTGGTGGAAGATCGGCGATCTTCCGGCTGGCTCCAGTGCCCAGATTTGCGCACCAAAGCTCGGAAACGTCGGCATCGCCCGACCTCTTCGAATAATAGATGGTCGGGGTCTTATGGCCGACAACTATGGACCGGACCGGGCCGTGGATGGCTATCCGGGTCTTGAAATTTGGATCCGTGAGATCGACGACACCGATGCTTCCGTCCGCCGTCGTATAAGCCATCTCCTTGCCGTCCGGCGTGTAAGGATTGACGTTGAAATAGAAGCTATCGGATCCGGGCTCATCGGTCAGCCGGATGACCCGATGGCCCGTTTCGGCGTCGATCCAGGTCTTCGGGAGAGGCTGGACAATCGAGGGGAATGCCCCCCCGTCCTGGGCGCGAACATCGGCGGGGCAAGTCGTTGAGAGCGCGAGGGCTGAGAGCACAGCCAGCGAGCGGGGGATGAAGAACGGTTTTCCAGTGGTCATGGGGTTGCCAAGCAAGACGAGCCCAAGCCCGGCAGGTTGTTGCGAGCCCACACTTCCCGGCGTTTACCTTCCTGGCCTGAAAGGGACAGCCTCGTTTGAGGTGCCTGTCCCCAATTGGGGACAGCCTCGTATCGGAGGCTGTCCCCGCGGAGCGCCCAAAAAAAGTACTGGACAACCCGCGGAACAGCAGCATGTTTCCGGCCTGCATCAGGAACGAGCCTCGGCGCGAGCCGGGGTTCTGCCAACCGGGCCGGGAGCGGCCACGGTGGATCGGGCAAGGGCCCGGATGTGCGGGGCCTCACGGCCCTGAACCAAAAGCTCCCGAAGACAGCGCCGACCTGATGCCTAGGTCGGCTTTTTGTTTTCAGACCCTGGTGCGCGATAACCCAAATCACGCATCATGAACGATACCATCCAACTGACCAGCATCCGAATCAAGGCCGAGAACCCGAACCACCATTTGTGGAATAATCACGGGACGTGGTTTCTGCACTACACCGTGCACCCCACCTCGTTCACCAAGGAGCGCATCCGCCGCTCCCTGGGCACAAAGGACCTGGCAACGGCAAGGCGGCGCCGCGACCGGCTTTTCGCTGAACTGAGCGGGGCTGGCGTCGCAGCCTGACCCCGGGGCCCGGACTCATCCGACCACCCGGCAGGGAAGCAGCGCCGCGTCCTGCATTCCGTGGATGATCTTCTTGTCCGGCGGACAGAAGGTCGCCAGGGCTCCGGACAGTCGCGCCTCGCCTTTGATCACAAAGTAGTAAGGGCACAGCCGCAGCCGTCCGTCGACGTCGACAGAGGCGACGCCCGCATTCCCGGAACCCTCCGGCGCCGGGGTCCGGTATACCTTGTGGCGCACCCGGCGCGGCTTCTTGTAGGCCTGAAGGATATGAAGGTTCGTGGGGGCCATTTCGACCGCCCGTTGAACGCCCTCCTGCCATTCCTCGCGCGAGCAGTCGCTCCCCAGGACGACGCTGCGGGCGCCCCACGCGGTCTCATGGAAGCCGCTGATCTTGATGATGAGGTCGCGCTCCTTTTGGGAGGCTGCGGCGAGATCCATCCAATCGCTCAGCATGCGGCCCCCGACCTTCGGGCCGTCGAGGAGCGCCCCTGGCGGAAGGGGGGCGGGATCGATCACCCAGGTCGGCGGAATCAGCTCCGAGAGGAGTCGGAAGGATCGGCCGTGCAGGGCTTCGGCCCAGTAGTCCCTGAGCCGGGGATGGTGGAAAAGTGCGAACCCGAGCTTCTCTTCCTGAAAGGCCCTCATCGGCGGGGCGATCGCGACTTCTCCGGCCGCCCAGGCTTCGAAAAAAAAGTTCGCCGTCCGGATATTCGCCAGGTCGAACAATTCGAAAAACCGGTAAATGATGTCGACCTTCTCCGGATTTCCGCCGCTGTCGTAAAAGAGCGCGCCGCCCAGGGGAAAAACGTCCTCCGGCCGGAGGCAGAAGACCCGCTTGCCCGAAATCTGAAGCTGCTGCGCGAGCCATTCCATCTCGGGCCGGTAGGTCGATGCCTCGTCGCTCACGACGAGGGCCATGGAGGGATTGGGTATTTCGGGGCGCAGCGCGGCCAGGGCCGCGTGGAAGTTCTCCACCATCAGATCCTCCGCGCCGAGGATCCCCCTCTTTCCAGCACCCTTGCCGGCCGGTCCCGCGGCGGCCGCCCCGTCCCTTGGCTGCGGTTCCTCCTCGTAAAGGCGGTTCAGAAATGCGGTGAGCCCGATTCCTCCCGGAACGGAATCGAGCTCGGTCATAACGAATCCCTCGTCCGTCAGGAGGAGGTCCGGCCGCAATACTCCGGGGAATACCCCGCGGTTGCGCGAGTCGCGCGCATGCTCGATCAGTTCCTTCGGCTTGCCCCGGTCCAGGTAGTCGGCGACCCACGGCGCCACGAGCGGCTTGTTTCGCAGGAGGTTCCGGCCGGCGACGGAACGCAGGTAGAGCGTCTCCAGCGCCTGCTGGTACTCGAGGCACGCCGAGCCGATCGCCTCAAGCTCCTCGAGCTGCCTGCCCGTGAGCGGCCACGCGGCCGGCGAGAGCTGCCAGGACTTCGCCTCAAACAGCGGCTGCGCGCTCAGGGCCGACCGGATGCGCTCGAAGGCGAGTTCTTGCATAAGGACAGATTCAGCGGGCGGTTGGATGAAAGCGCAAGTTGCCGGGCCTCCGGCCTATTCATCCATCTGGATGTCCTTGTTGCGGTGGCGCGGGGACCCGGACCGAAGCCAGGCGTATATGAACCGGTCGATGTCTCCGTCGAGGACGCCCTGCGTGTCGCTCGTGCTGAGGCCCGTCCGCAGGTCCTTCACCATCTGGTAGGGCTGCAAAACGTAGCTTCGAATCTGGCTGCCCCAGCCGATCTCGCCTTTTTCGCCGTAAAATCTCTCCATCTCGCTCCGCTGCTCGTCGAGCTTCTTTTCGTAAAGCCGGGCCTTCAGGACGCTCATCGCGCTCGCCCGGTTCTTGATCTGCGAACGCTCGTTCTGGCAGACGACAACCATTCCCGTCGGAATGTGCGTGATGCGCACGGCGGAGTCGGTCGTGTTGACCCCCTGGCCGCCCTTTCCCGAGGAGCGGTAGACGTCGACCCGGATGTCGCTTTCGGGAATCTCGATCGCGACCTCCTGGTCGATCTCGGCGATCACGTCGACCGCGCAAAACGAGGTGTGCCGGCGCTTGTTCGCATCGAAGGGGCTGATCCGCACGAGCCTGTGCACGCCGCGCTCCGCCTTCGCGTACCCGTAGGCGTACTCGCCCTTGATGAAGATCGTCGCCTTGGTGATCCCGGCCTGGTCGCCGGCCTGCACGTCCTGCACCTCGATCGAGAATCCCCGGCGCTCGGCCCACCGGCTGTACATTCGAAAGAGCATGTCGGCCCAGTCGCACGATTCCGTTCCGCCCGCCCCGGCCTGGATCGAAAGGATCGCGTTGTTGCGGTCGAACTGCCCGCTCAGGAAGGCGATGAGCTCCAGCCGGTCCAGCTCGGCGACCAGGGCCTCGACCGTCGAGTCCAGCTCCCGCGCGTTCGAATCCTGCTCCGCCGGCGAGGCCGCCTGGACCAGCTCCACCATGAGGTCCGCATCCTCGATCTTCTTCTGGAATGCGACGACGGGAAGGACGGCGCGCTTCAATCCGTTCAGCCTGGCGATGTGCTTCTGCGCCCGCTCGGTGTTGTCCCAGAAACCGGGCGCGCCCATCTGCGCCTCGAGGGCCTCGATCTCGCGGCTTTTTTGTTCGACGTCAAAGAAACCTCCACAGGTGGCCGGCTCGCTTCTTGATGTTGTCGATATGGTTGAAGGTCTCTGGTGCGATCATGGAACCGCCCACCAAAACGGAGTTTCCGCGCAGGCGCAAGCGCGCTCCCCTCAGCCCCAAAGACGGCGCTGCAGGTCGGCAAACCGGCCGACGATCGGACCCTGGAGCGGATGGCGCCCGTTCGCGACAATCTGGCGCGCCCCGACCCACACGTCGCGGATCGCGCGGCGCTCGAGCGAAAATACGGCGTTCTCGAGAAGGGCTCCGGGCTCCGCCCCCGCGATCGATGGGTCGTAGAGATTGACCGTGAAAAAATCGGCCGGCCGCCCGACCTCGAGTGCGCCGCCGGGTCCGCCGAGGCTGCGGGCGCCCGCAACGGTAGCGGCATTGAAAGGGATCGCCGCAGGATCGGCCGCAGGCCGGCCGCGGCCTTCCATGCGCAGATCGTGCTCCAGCAGGCGCGCGTCCTCGAGCAGGTTGATCTGGAGCTGGCTGTCCGTCCCGAGCGAAACGGCGGCCCCCGCCGCGAGCAGCCTTTCCACGGGAGCCGCACCGGAGCCGCGGCTGCGCTCGGAAGCAGGGCAGGCGCACGCCGTGGCCTTGGCCGAGCCCAAAAGCTGCACTTCCTCATCCGTCAGGCAATTGGCGTGGATCGCCGTGAAGCGCTTGTCGAGGAGACCGTGCTTGGCCAGCAGGGAGACCGGGGTACGGCCATTTTCCGCGGCGCAGGCCTCGTTGTCGGCCGGCTGCTCGGAGAGCGGGAGGTGGAGGCGCATGCGCTGCGCGTGGGCGAAGGCGGCCACGGCCTTGAGGTAGTCCAGCGGCACCGCCCCCAGGCTGTGCAGGGCGATGCCCACCCAGGCTTCGTCGATGTGGTGGTTTTGGGAGACGAACCGGGCCAGGGCCTCGGCATCGGCGATGAATCGATCCGGACTGGGCGTGAGGAACCGGGCCGGGCAGGCCCGGGCGCCCGCCGCCTTGAACAGGGCTATCCGGATTCCGGTGTCGTGCGCGGCGCGGAGGATTTCGTGCCCGGGAAAATTCGGGTCGGGCCAGGATGCTCCCTCCGGCGGGTTGTGAAGGGTGTGAAACTCGCCGACGCAGGTGATCCCGGAAAGCATCATCTCCATGAAACTCATGCGGGCCGCGTCGTAAAAGTCGTCGCCTGACAGCCGGCAGACCGCCCGGTCCCGCGCCTCGCGCCACGCGGGGAATGCCCCCGCCGCGGCGCGCCCGCGGATCACCCGCTCGAAGGCGCGGGAGTGCCCGTTGACCAGTCCCGGAAGCGCCGCCTGGCCGGTCAATCGCCTGGCCGCGGTCAAATCCGCCGGCTCGCTCGAGAATCGGGTGATGCGCCCGATGGCGTCGGCGAAAAACGCGAGGCCGGACTCGAACTTCCCGCCCGTGTACACGCAGTCGGGAAGCCAGCCCGTCTCGGAGGACGGGGGGGCCGCCGCGGACCTTGGGGGCGCGGCGGGCGCCGCGCCGTGGCTGATTTCACGTCCGGTCATTTTGTCAGTCCCCGACGATCTCGCCGGCCTTGCGTTTCTTCCAGTCCCAGTACCATGCGATCAGGATGCAGATTTCGTAGAGGAGATACAGCGGCACCGCCATCGCGACCTGGGTGAAGACCTCGGGCGTCGTGAGAATCGCCCCCAGGATCAGGGAAATGACGAGCACATGCCTGCGGTAGTGGGCGAGCTGGCGATGGGTCACCAGGCCCATCTTGACGAGGATCAGGACGACCAGGGGAAACTGGAAGCCGACCCCCATTCCGAGGAGGAACTTGCAGACGAAATCGATATACTCGCTCGCCCGCCAGTCGGCCGCCGAAAAGCCCAGCAGGTCCGAGTATTTCATCGAGGCCCGCAATGCGACCGGAAGGAGAAGGAAGTAGGTCAGGAGGACTCCGGTCACCGCAAGGAACACGCCCCAGAAAAACCAGGTCATGACGACCTTCTTCTCGCGCTGCTTGAAGGCCGGGATGATGAAGCTTCCGAGGTAATACATCCAAAACGGGGCGGACACGACGATCGCGGCGTAGATCGCGACGTGAAATGCGACGAGGAAGGCCTCGGTCGGGCTCAGGTTGTGGAGCGTGATCTCGATCGGGTCGGCGGCCGTGGCGGTCGGATCGGGCGCCAGCGTGAGCACCTGCTGGCCGCCAATCGTCGCCGAGCCGACCCGGAAGACCGCGTGGGGGGCCTCCCCCTCGGGAAGGGCGGGAAACTGGTCCCGGTTGACGTCGAAGGGGCCCAGTTTCGCCGAGCCCAGCTCCAGGGTAACGGTCGACTTCGGCTTTTCGAACATGCGCATGCGCCGGATCGGCTTCTCCAGGATCGAGACGATCTGGGGCGTCAACAGGAGGCAGATCATGACCGCCAGCCCGATCGCAATCGCCGATCGGATGAGGGCCGTCCGAAGATCCTGCACGTGCTCCCAGAACGACTTGCGCGAGCCGGTATCTTCCTCCTCCTCGGTGGTGAATTCAGGGTTTTCGGCGGACATGGTTTTGCGGCGGGACCAATCCGAGGTCATCCTAGGATGCCGCGGAGGTCAATACGGGGCGGGGCCCCTTATCTTATTCCCGAAGGATGCCGGCGGACTTCTCGGAGAGAAAGTCCGCGTACGTTCTGGCGATTCCTTCCTTCAGGCCGATCCGGGCGCGCCATCCCAGGGCCGCCAGCCGGGAGGAGTCCAGGAGCTTGCGCGGGGTTCCGTCCGGCTTCGATGAGTCCCAGGCGATCTTCCCGGCAAATCCGGTCGCCGCGGCGACCGTGGCCGTAAGCTCCCTTATCGTGACCTCGGCGCCGGAACCGACGTTGATCCAGTCGGGGGGGGCCTCCAAGCGCAAAAGAAAGGCGCAGGCATCCGCCAGATCGTCGACGTGCAGGAACTCGCGCAAGGGCGAGCCGGTTCCCCAGGCCGTGACTTCCGCCCTGTTTTTTTCCTTCGCCTCGTGAAACTTTCGGATCAGGGCCGGCAGGACGTGCGAGTCCTGCAGGTTGTAGTTGTCCCCGGGGCCGTAAAGATTGGTCGGCATCGCGGAGTGGAACAGGACGCCGTATTGGCGCCTGTAGAACTGCGCGAGCTTGAGGCCGGCGATTTTCGCGATGGCATAAGCCTCGTTCGTCGGCTCGAGCGGACCGGTCAGGAGGCACTCCTCCTTCATCGGCTGTGGCGCAAGCTTCGGGTAGATGCACGAACTCCCGAGAAAGAGCAGCCGCTTCACGCCGGATCGGTGCGCGCCTTCGATCGTGTTCGCCGCGATGGCGAGGTTCTCGCCCAGGAATTCGGCCGGATGGGCCGAATTTGCGTGGATGCCGCCCACCCTTGCGGCGGCGATGACCGCGACGTCGGGCTTTGCGGCCGCGTAAAAAGCCGCGACCGCATCCCGGTCGCCGAGATCCAGTTCGCGCCGGGTCCGCAGCACAAGCTCGACCCCCGGCTCCCCCCCGAACCGGCGCACCAGCGCCGAGCCGACCATTCCCCGGTGCCCTGCGATGAACAGCTTCACGGCGGGGCTGCGGCGGGCTCCCCGCCCCTGTCGAGGCCGGCGATCCGCGCCTCCTGCACGGCGGCCTTGAGATCATGGTCCACCATGATCCTCACAAGCTCCCGGAAACGGACCCTGGGCTCCCACCCAAGCTGGCGCCGCGCCTTTTCCGGGTTTCCGATCAACAGGTCCACCTCGGCCGGACGCTCGTACCGCGGATCGTGCTTCACGCATTTCTCCCAGTCCAGGCCGAGGTGCCCGAACGCCTCCTGGCAGAATTCCCGCACGCTGTGGGTTTCGTTCGTCGCAACGACGTAGTCGTCAGGTTTTTCCTGCTGCAGCATGAGCCACATCATCTCCACGTACTCCTTCGCGTAGCCCCAGTCCCGGCGTGCGTCCAGGTTTCCCAGGTAGACCGAATCCTGGAGCCCCATCTTGATCCGGGCCGCAGCGCGCGTGATCTTGCGCGTGACGAACGTCTCGCCGCGCCGGGGCGACTCGTGATTGAAGAGGATCCCGTTGCTCGCGTGGAGATTGTAGCTCTCCCGATAGTTCACGGTGAGCCAGTACGCGTAGACCTTCGCGCACCCATAGGGCGACCTCGGCCAGAACGGGGTCTTCTCGGTCTGCGGCACCTCCTGGACCTTCCCGAACATCTCGGAGGACGAGGCCTGGTAGTACCGCACCTTCTTCACAAGCCCAGCCTCGCGGATCGCCTCCAGGATCCGCTGGGCCCCGAGGCCGTCGACGTCGCCGGTGTACTCGGGAATGTCGAAGGAGACGCGCACATGGGATTGCGCGCCCAGATTGTAGACTTCGTCCGGCTGCAGTTCGTACAGGAGCTTCACCATCTGGACGGAATCGGCGAGATCCCCGTAGTGCAGGAACAGACGCGTGGGCGTGACGTGCGGGTCGCGGTAAAGGTGATCGATGCGGCCCGTGTTGAACGTCGAGGCCCTGCGGATCACGCCGTGAACCTCGTAATCCTTGGCGAGCAGGAGTTCGGCCAGGTACGATCCATCCTGGCCGGTTATGCCGGTAACCAGTGCCTTTTTCATCAGTTCGGCGGAATAATGGGAGGGGTGAACACCGCCACGCAAGCCGCGATCGCCCGCCCCCATGGAGCCTCACCGGTCGCGCCCGATTTCCAGCCACACCGCGGAGAGCGCGAGATTCATGTCCCGGATGAAGGCGACGATCGATCCGATGAGCGACAGGATGGCCAGGGAAAAGAGGACGACTATCAGAATCCCATCCTCCCACTTGAAGAGGCCCGAAAGAAAAAGGACCAGGATCAAAATGCCGACCAGAAGCACCGTGACCGAACTCAGCGTGATCGACAGCCGCAGGATCCGCGCCCGGGTGACGAGGATGTCGATTTGCGCCTGGAGGTTGCCCACCTGGGCCCCCTCGGGCGACGCGTCCATCTCGCGCTTGATCAGCCTCGCCCGGTCGAGCATCCGGCCAAACCGGTTGGTGAGGGTGAGGAGGAGAAGCCCGACGCCGGATATGAGGATCACCGGCCCGATGGACAGCTGCAGAACCGGTACAAGTTCGGTAAGGGGAGCGGCTATGATCATGGTGTGCGCGGATAAGGTTCCAACCCGGGCCCCTTATCCCATTCCCCGCGGGAATTGTCCACTTCCCCCTTCAGCAGGCTGTCAGCGCAGGATCTTGAACAGGCTCGTGTAGTCGTCGGTCCAGAGGGGCGGCGGGGGCTTCGGCCTCCTGGCGGGCTGGTCGGCCGCGTCCAGCAGCGCCCGGGTCTGGTCAAATCTGTCCCGGGTTGCGACGAGCATCCAGGTAGTGTCGTAATCCCACCAGTTCGGCTCGTCGTCATCGGAAATCGTTACGGCCTGAAGGCCGAAGTTTTTCGCCAGGCTCTCCACGACCGGCTGCAAATCGAGGTACCGGTTGGAGATGTCGATTGCGATGATCCCGTCCGGCCTCATGTGCTTCAGATAGGTTGCGAACGCCTCGCGGGTCAGCAGGTGCACGGGAATGGCGTCGCTGTTGAATGCGTCCAGGACGAGCAGGTCGAACTGCTGCGATTCGCCCCGCTCGAGCTCGCGCTCCATGGACAGCCGGGCGTCGCCCATGACGACGTCCACCTTGGCCGGCGTCTGGGTGATGTAGTTGAACCGGCTGGTCGCGAGGCGCAGCACCTGGGGGTTGATCTCATAGATCCGGATCGCGGCGCCCTTCTCGCCGTAAGCCGCCACCGTGCCCGTGCCCAGGCCCACGAGGCCGATCCGCACGCCGACGGTCTGGGAGAGGCTCCTCAGGACGAGCCCAACCCCGCTCGTTTCCGCATAGTATGTCGTGGGCCATCGCGCCTTTTCCGGGTCGGTGAACTGGAGGCCGTGGATGATCCGGCCGTGCTGCAGCACGTAGTAGTGGCCGGACGGGTTGTCCTTTTCGTACTCGTAGACCGTGAGGACGCCGAAGAAATTCCGCGACATGTTGACCGCCGCCTCGCGCGAGGTCCTGGCCTGGGTGAACAGGACGAAACCCAGGACAAGGGATACGAAAATGAGAAAGCTTCCCATGCGCGGCCTCCATTCGCGCAGGATGACGCGCCTCAAGTCCACGAATCCCTGAAGGGCGCCCACGGCGCAGAGGGCCGACACCTTCCAGTGGTCCCGGAAAAAGTCCCGGCACACCATCAGAATGGCGTCCAGCCGCGCCCCGGAGGACGCGGCCGCCTGGTCGCCGCGCATCGCGAGCGCGGCCAGCAAACCCAGCACGGATCCCGCAAGCGCCCCAAATGCCAGCGAACGCTCCCTCTTTTGGATGGCCAGCACGGCAAGCAGCGCGCTCAGCATCCAGTATCCGATGGGCAGCTCGAGATATGAGTTGAACACAAGCGGCGCGACGACGGCCACGAGCAGCCCGCCGAGCGCCCCGCCCGCGGCGATCGTCAGATAGAAGGATGTCAGGCGGCTGGGATGGGGTTTCCGGCGATAGAGCTCGCCGTGGCAGAACATGCAGCCGGCGAAAAGGGCTACGGAGTATCCGATCACCTGGGTGCGGATCGGCGCGTCCCCCCCGAGGTAGAGCAGCTCCGTCACGACCCCCAGCCCGACCACCAGGAGGCCGCTGAAAAGCGGGCGCACATACCAGCGCGGGCTGTCGAAGCAGACGATGAAACTGAGCAGGTACAGGCTCAGCGGCAAAACCCACAGGAACGGAACAACGGCCAGATCCTCGCAAAGCTTGTTCGTCGTCGCGAGGAGGAGGATCGATGCGACCGTCGGCAGGGCGAGCCACAGAAGCCGGTCGCCCGACGCCGGCACGGAGGGCACCTCCGCGGAGGTGCCCTCCCCCCCGCCCGGAACCGCAGCGGGGAGGACTTCCTGCGCGGGAATCGTCCCGGCCGTGCGCCGGCGCACCCGCGCGGCGCAGATTCCGCAGACGATCACAAAAAAGACCAGGCCGCCGGCCCACAGGTTCGCCTGCGTGCGGCGCGTGTACTCCCATTCGAAAAAGAAGGGATAGCTCAAGAGGGCGAGCAGCGAACCCGCATTCGACAAGGCGAAAAGCCGGTACGGCGAAACCCCCGGATGGGTGAGGCTGAACCACCGCTGGATGAGCGGCCCCGTCGCTGAAAGCACAAAATAGGGCAATCCCAGGTTGACCGTCAGCAGGGCGAGAATCCTCAGCGTCGGGTCCCCCGGAGCCTGGGGCTTCCAGGAAACCGACGGAATGATCGGCAGGCATGCAAGGGCCGCAAGGAGAAGGACGATGTGCAGAATCGCCTGCGTCCCCGGCTTCAGCCGCTTGCTCGTGTAGTGGGCATAGGCGTATCCCGCCAGGAGGGCCGTCTGGAAAAACAGAAGGCATGTCGTCCAGACGCCCGGGCTGCCTCCAAACCACGGCAGGATGTACTTGCCCATGAGGGGCTGCACCTGGAAGAGCAGGAACGCCCCAATGAAAATCGTGAGGGCATAAAGTGGCATGGAGGGGTTTGGTTTGAGCCCGGGAGGAAAGACAAGACGAGCGAAAGGGGGCCTTCGGTCCGGGCGCCGGCGCCAGGCAGAACAAAACCAGATGTGGGGCGGCTTCGAAAAGGAAAAACAATGGCGGCCGATCGTCGCCGACCGGCCGCCATGATTGGATTGCTATCGATGGTCCAGCTTACAGCGGCTTGTTCTGCGTCGCGGCAGGAGCCGGGTTTTGGACGGGGCTCGCAGGCGCGGGGGCTCCGGTTTTCTGGCCAAAGCGCAGCCTCCTGGGAAGCTTCGCCTTTGCATTGGCCGGAGCCGGCGTTTGGCCGGCTTGAGGAGCGGACGGCGCGGGCGCCGTGTTCAGGTTGAGATTAAGATCGTTGCTCATTTTTCAGTTTGGTTTTTGCGCCCAGATGAGGGCGCGCCTTCTGTATGGCATCACCCGTGCCGTCGCGCCGCCGACCTATATAACCTGCTTTACTAAAATCGCTTATCGATTTATCCCGTTATTGCCAACGAATGGCTATAACGCCCCGGGTCGCGCTTGTGCAGCATTTGCACAATCCTTGCTCCCCGGCGTGCAGGGTTACAAATCGAGCAATCCGTATCGCTTGAGTTTGTACTGAAGAGCCCGCCGGCTGATCCCGAGGAGTTGCGCAGCCTCCTCCCGCTTGGATGTGACATGGATGAGGGTCTGCCGAATAAGGAGCATTTCCGCCTCGGCCAGCGTCATTCCGGGCCGGATCGAAAACGCGGGCGCCTGCAGGTCGCTCGTCCGCATAAAATCTGGCAGATCAACGACTTCAATCGTGCTGTTCCGGCAGGTAACGACAAGGCGCTCGATGATGTTCCGCAGCTGCCGCACGTTCCCCGGCCACGAAAACCGCTGGCATAATTGCATCGCCTCCGCCGACACGGTCTGGCGAGGGTGCTTATGCTTCGCCCCGAAATGGTCGAGAAATGCGTCCACCAGGAGCGGGATGTCCTCCGCGCGTTCCCGAAGCGGGGGGACCATGATCGGGATCACCTGGAGACGGTAAAGCAGGTCCTCGCGAAACTTCCCGGCGGCGACCGCCTCCGTCAGATCCTTGTTCGTCGCCGCGATAATGCGCACGTCCACCCGCATGAGCTCGGTTCCGCCAACCATCCGAAATGCCCCGTCCTCGATGACCCGCAGCAGATCCCCCTGCCCCTTGTGCGGCAGATCGCAGATCTCGTCGAGAAAGAGGGTCCCTCCGTCGGCGAGGAGGAAGCGGCCCGGCTTGTCGGCGCGCGCGTCGGTGAAGGCTCCCTTGACGTGGCCGAAAAGCTCCGCCTCGACCAGGTGCTCGGGCAAAGCCGCGCAATTGACGAAGATGAACGCCTTGTCGGCCCGCGGGCTTGTCGCATGGATGTAGCGCGCGACCAGTTCCTTGCCCGTCCCGCTCTCGCCCTCGATCAGGACCGTTACGCCGGACCTCGCCACCTCCTGCGCCGTCCGGATCACATTGCGCACCGCCTCGCTGCTGCCGATCAGAAGGCTGGGCTCGGGAGCCTTGCGGGTCCGTTCGCGCGGTCGCGCGGGCTCGGGTGGCAGGGAGACGGTGTTTTCCGTGGGTTCGATCATGGTTTTCGGGCAGCAGACCGCCAATGACACGCACTCCTGCACTTTTGTGCAAGAGATTGAGCCCCAGCCCTGGAAAAACGCCCCGGCTGCCCGCCACCCCAGGCCGCCGAGCCGGCCTGGCGCCGTGCGCAAGTCATTGCCCGGCAGGAGCGGGCATTGCCATAATCGCCTTGAGTAAGTCTTTTGCTTGGGCGAAATCGGGTTTCTGCTGGATCGCCATCTGCATTTGGGCGATTGCCTCCTTTTTGCGGCCGAGCCGCGCAAGGACAACACCGAGATTCGCATGAGCCACCGGATCCACGGGCCGGAGCTTGATCGCGCCCTCGAATTGCTCGGCGGCCCCGGCAAGATTGCCCTTTTGGAGGTACGCCGTTCCGAGATTGAAGTGGGTCTCGGCCGCCGGCTTGATCGCCAGGGACCGGCGGTAGTCCTCGATCGCCAGGTCGATGCGGCCCGTCATCGAATGAATATTGCCGAGGTTCCCATGGGCGCTTGCGTCATTCGGCTTCAGCCGGATGGCGGCCTCGATGCGCTCCTCCGCCTCGGCAAGCTGCCCTTTCATGGCAAGCGAAACGCCGTAATTGTTGAGGGCGTCCTCATTCTGCGGTTCGCGTGCGAGGACCCATTTGTATTCGTCGATTGCCGCGTCGATCTGCCCCGTGTCGGACAGGGCCTGTCCCAGATCGACGTGGGCCGCGACCAGCTCCGGGTTCACCGCGATCGCCCGGCGGATATAGGCCAGGCCGTCCGCCGGACGGCCCAGCTTGTCGAGCAGGTGGCCCAGATTGGCGTTGGCATCGTCGAAGTTCGGCTTGATCGCGAGCGCCCTGCGGAAGTCGGCCTCCGCTTCCTGGAACCTTCCCCCATCCTCAAGGAAAACGCCCCGATTGTTGTACGCCATGTAATTGCCGTCGGTTACGGCGAGCGCGTGGTCGAAAAGGGTGAATGTATTCTTCCAGATGCCGATCTGATCCCAGGAGCGGACGGCCAATGCGGCGAGGATCGCGACCGCCGCGACGACCCCGATTTCCCGCGCCCTCCTCGAACTCATCCACTCCCGCGCGCTCCAGATCGCGGCAATCATGACCCCGAGCATCGGCAGGTAGGTGTAGCGGTCGGCCATCGACTGTATGCCGGACTGCACGATTCCCGAGACCGGAATCAGCATCCCGAGAAACCACAGCCAGCCCATGAGGATCCACGGCCGCCGCCGCCGCTGCCGCCAGGCGGCAAAGGTCGCGGCGCCGAAAAAGATCACGGACCCCAGGACGGCCCACGCCGACCAGGATCCCGGATGCGGATACAGGACGGAAAGGTCGAACGGCCACAACAGCTTCCCCAGGTACCGGGGCACGGCAATGACCGCCGTCTCCAGGCGCACATCCAGCCCCAGGGCCTGCGTGACCGCGCCGCCTTTCTTTTGCACGACGTATGTGACGACGCTGGTCGCGACCGACAGGGCGAAAAAGGGGAGTTTTTCCAGCCAGAGGCACGCCGGCTTCTCCGGCCTGCGCAGCCCGGCCGCGGGCGCGAATCCCCTCGAAAGCGGCCAGAAATCGAGCAGGAGGAAGACCCCCGGCAGGGTGACGAGCATCGGCTTGGACATCAATCCGAGGGCAAAGGCGGCGAAGGCCAGCCAGTAGTACCGCCTGGCCAGCGCCCGGTTATCCGGCATCGCCAGGCCGTAATTCGCGTAGGCCAGCAGCGCGGACAGCCCAAAGAATCCGCTCAAGACATCCTTTCGCTCGGCCACCCAGGCGACCGACTCGACCCGCAATGGGTGCCAGGCAAAAAGCGCCGCGCAGAATGCGGCCGGCCGGAGGTTCCCCGTCAGGCGCCATAAAAGAAGAAAGACCAGGACCGCGTTCAGCGCGTGCCAGCCCACGGCGACGGCGTGAAACCCCCGCGGATCGGCGCCAAAGAGCGTCGAGTCGGCCATGAGCGACACCCAGGTCAGCGGATGCCAGAGGTTCGACGCCCCCTCCGAGGAGAACGCCCACTTCAGTCCGTCCCATCCGAGCCCCTGCTGGACGTGGGTGTTATTCGTGACGTAATCGGGGTCGTCGTAGCCGACAAAATCGTTGCCGATCGCGCCGCCAAAAAGGAGCAGGGTGCCGAAAAAAAGCGCAAGGCAGACAACCGCAATGCGGATGCGCTCGGAAGGGTCTTTGCCGGGAAGACTCACCGGCCGATCGTATGACCGGTTGGCCAATGGAGCGCAAGACAGCGCGCAAAATGCCCGGCAGGCGCGTCAGATCAGCTCCCTGGTGCGGAAGCGCCAAAGCGCAACGAGCAGCATGAGGATGACGAAATCCAGGGCGTAGAGGCTCAGAACCAGGACCTCTCTGCCACTAATCAAGGTTCCGGCCAGCAACTGCCCGAAAACATTAAAGGCGCTGTAGCTCGGAAGGATGTAGAACAGGGGGTTGAAATGAGAATAGAGGCCGTTGCCGGCAAAGAAGGCCAGAACGGCCGCGAGGAAGGGGTGGACGCAAAGCGACAGCAGCATCGCCAGCGAGCCGAGCATGAGCTGGCGGCAGAACATCAGCCAGGGCGCAAACTTCATCGCGGGGCTCAGCTCCAGGTGACCGAACCAGGCGAAGAGGAGAATGGCGGCGCTGGCGATTAGCGCATAGGCGGCCATGACGGCGACGCCCCCGAGGTATTTGCCCAGCAGGTACTGGGTTCTCGACACGGGCTTGGTCAGGGTGATGCGTATCGTCCCCTTGCGGATTTCGCCGGTGACGGCCGTGCTGAAGATAAACAGGGAAACGAGGCTGCCCCCGAATGAAGCAACCTGGTAAAACGCGGCTTGGAACATCGAGGACATTTGATCGAGCGAAGTGGCCAGTTTCTGCCGGTCTTCCTTGCTCATTTGGCGCTCACCCGAATTGGGGTTCGCCTTTGCGGCATCCCCGGACTCCTTGGCTGCGGCCTCGCCTGAGGCGTCTCCGCCGGCGGAAGCATTTGCTTCACTCTGGTAGGCGATGGACTGCGTCACCATCTTCTGCTGGGCGATCAGGACGGCGGAGAAAATGCCGATCAGCGCCAGCGCGATCAGCATCAGCCCCAGCAGGAGGCGCTGGTGGAGAAGCGCGCGAACGCCGTCGGAAGCGATGAGGAGGGTGGTTTTCACGGTTCCTTGCGGGAGGCGATCGCGGAGAAAAAGATGTCCTCGAGCGATTGCGTCTCGACTTCGACGCGCTCGACAGCCGTTTGGTGTTCGGCCAGCAGTTTTTCGACCGCAGCCCGGGTCGCTTCGTCCGGGCACTTGATGATTGTTTCCCCCTGCGCCAGGGCCACCTCCGCCCTTGTCGCCGACAGGGCCCCGAGAAGCCCCTCCCGCACGCCGCGGACGATCAGCTTGACGCTCTTGGGAGCGGACAGCTCCTGCAGCGTTCCGATTCGCACGAGTTCCCCCTTCACCAGGATGGCGACCCGGTCGCAGACCGACTCGACCTCCGAAAGGATGTGCGAGCTGATGAAGACGGTTTTGCCCTGGCGCTTGAGCTCGAGCAGGATCTCGCGGAATTCCTTGCGCCCGACCGGGTCGAGGCTGGAGGTCGGCTCGTCGAGGATGACCAGGTCGGGCTCGTGGAGCAGCGCCTGGGCGAATCCGAGCCTTTGCAGCATGCCCTTGGAGTATTTGGAGATCGGCCGGGCTGCGGCGTCTTCCAGCTTCAAGAGCTTGAGGAGTTCCTCGATCCGGCGGGCCCGGGCTTCGGGCGGGATGCCGGTCAGCGCCGCGTAAAACTCGAGCAAACCGCGGCCGCTGCGGTAGTCGTGCAAGGTCACCGATTCGGGCAGATAGCCGAGCCTGCGTCGCACCCCCGCGTCGCCGGCAGGCCGGTCAAACATCCATGCGGACCCGGACGTCGGACGGATCAAGTCGAGCACGAGATGGATCGTGGTCGTCTTGCCTGCCCCGTTGGGTCCGAGAAAGCCGAAGATTTCCCCCTCCTTCACCTCCAGGCTCAGGTTCCGCACGGCGGCGACGCCGGATTTCCTCCAGCCGCCGATGTAGGTCTTGCCCAGATTCTCGATGCGGATGGCCGGCATTGGATCTATTGTTTCACAATCTTTTCCAGCACCTGCCGCAGGTCGCTGTCGTCCGGGCGGTATCCGACCCGGATGAATCTCACGACCCCGGCCTTGTCCACCGCCACAAGGGTCGGAATGGCGCGGACGCCGTACTTGTCGCCAATCTCCGAGTCCGTATCCAGGAGGACATGAAAGCCGTATCCCTTCCTTTTCATGAAGGAACCCGCCTGCTCGGACGGTTCCCCCTGGTCGACGCTGAGGACCTCCAGCCCGCGGTCCTTGAAATCGTCCTGCATCTTCTGGAGTCCCGGCATCGCCATTTGGCAGGGCATGCACCAGGTGGCCCAAAAATCGATCAGAACGACCTTCTGGCCCCGATAGTCTGCAAGCCTCACGTCGTGGCCGGCCAGATCCTTTGCGGAAAAATCCGGGGCGGGCTGCCCGACCTTTAGATTGCCCAACTGCTGGGCGCCCCCGCTTGACCCATCCGACTGAATCTTCACCTTGACCTCGTAATTGAGCCAGACGGTGGCTCCGGCGAACAGGATCGCGCATGCGATCCAAGCGTAAAGGCGGGGTTTCACAGGCGGCTGGAAGTACCGATTCGTCCCCTAGTTGCCCGAGAGCATGGATGCGCGCAAATGAAATCGCGGAATGCGCGCGCCATTTCCGGGCTCGACCCGCCACGGCTCGCGCCCAAAATCGCCCCACTCACCCATGGACTCAATCTGGATGCATCCCCGCGAGGAACTCGTCGCAACGATGCGGCGGATATACCGGTACCGGATGACGACGACCTCGGGCGGAAACCTGTCGATCCGCGATCCCGACGGCGGCATCTGGATCACGCCGGCGCGGGTCGACAAGGGGGCGCTGACCCAGGCGGACATCATCCGCGTCCTTCCGGACGGACGCATCGAGGGCGTCCATCCCCCCTCCTCCGAGTTTCCGTTTCACCGGGAAATCTACCGGCGGCGGCCCGATCTGAAGGCGATCGTGCATGCCCACCCCGGGGCGCTCGTCGCATTCTCGATCTGCCGCAAGCTCCCGGACACGCGCGTCCAGTCGCACGTGCACGCCGTTTGCGGCCGGGTGGCCCTCGCCCCCTACGCCTGCCCGGGCTCCCAGGCGCTCGGCGACAACATCGCGGCCACCTTCGAGACCGGAGCGGACTGCGTCCTCCTGGAGAATCACGGAGTCGTGGTCGGCGGCTCCAGCCTCGCGGACGCGTTTCAGCGCTTCGAGACCCTCGAGTTCGCGGCGCAAACGCTCGTCCGCGCGGCCGCGCTCGGGCCCGCAAAGGTGCTCGGACCCGCGGACCTGGCCGTTCAAACCATGCCCGGGTTTGCGGACCTTCCGCCGGAAGAGCCCGGCAATGACGAAAAGGCGCTTCGCGGCGAGATCTGCTCTTTCCTTCACCGGGCCTACGAGCAGCGGCTCCTGATCAGCACGGCCGGCGCGTTCTCCGCCCGGCTGGGAGGCGGGGACTTCCTGATCACCCCCAGGCGCAGCGACCGCCTCGAAGTGTCGGCCGGGGCGATCGTGCACGTGCGCGGAAAATCCTGCTCGGCCGGCCAGCGCCCGAGCCGCACCTGGCGCCTGCACTCGGACATCTACGCACGCTTCCCCGAAGTCGGCGCAATCATCAACGCCCAGCCGGCGCACGCCTCGGCCTTCTGCGTGACGGACGCACCGCTTGTCACCCACACGATTCCCGAGAGCTATGTCGTCCTTCGCGACGTCCCGAAGGTTCCCTTCCTTCGCATCGTCGAGGATGCCGCGCTCATCACGGACCAGATTTCGCCCTCCCGGCATCCCGTCCTCCTGATCGAGAACGAAGGCGTGGTGGCGGTCGGCCGCACCCTTCTCGAGGCGTTCGACAGGCTCGAGGTGCTTGAGGCCACCTCCGAGGCCGTGCTCCTTGCGCGTCCGCTCGGGCCGCTCGTCTCGATGCCGCCCTCGGCGCTCGACGAGCTTCGCAGGGTCTTCAACATTCCCTGAGCGGCTACCTGGGCAGCGCCAGCTTCGAATAGTCCTTTCCGAGCAGGTCGCACAAAGCCTCGACGACCATCTCATGGTCCTGCCGCTGCGGCAGTCCGGAGACCGTGGCCGAGCCGACGATCCCCGCGCCCGAAACGGCCAGGGGGAACGACCCGCCGTGGACGGCGTAGTCCGCTTCGGTCAGCTCATGCTTGCTGGCAAGGGTCGCGCCCTCCTTCTTGAGGCTCAATCCGATCGCGTACGAACTCCGCAAAAACCGCTGCACGACGTTGGATTTCCTTCGGATCCACTCGGCGTTGTCCGGAACCGCTCCCGGCATGGCGCAAAAAAACAGGACCTGCCCAAAGCGCCGGATATCGAATGCCACGGGAGCCTTGCGCTTGACCGCCATCTCCCGCAGGCGGCAGCCGAGCTTCCAGACCACGTCGGCGTCCAGTTGCGGAAGAACGAGCGCCTTCTCCTGTTCGCCAATGATTTTCAGATCCTTCGATATGTCCATTCGGCGATCTTGGGTGAAAAATCCCCGCGCCTCCAGTCTTGAAAGCCAATTCATTTCCGGCGCTGGTCCACGGGTGCCGAAGAAATGATTTGCGGGGTGCTCCGTTCGATCCACCCTTGCGGTAATGCCCGCTCCCGCGATCACCCGCCGCGGTTTTCTGGGCCGGGTTTCCGGCGCGGCAGTCGCCGCGTCCCTGCCGCGTTCCCTTGTGGCGCAAACTTCCGGGAGCGGAGGCAAGCGGCCCAACGTCCTTTTCCTCATGGCCGACGACATGCGGGTCGAGCTCGGCTGCTACGGCAGCCGCTTCGGCGCGCTGACCCCCAATCTCGACGCCCTGGCGGCCTCCGGCGTCCTCTTCGAGCGGAACTATTGCCAGTATCCCCTGTGCAATCCGTCGCGCACCTCGCTTCTCACCAACCGGTATCCGACGACGACGATGGTCTGGGGCAACCGGACCGACTTCCGGCCGGCGCACCCCGACTGGGTAAGCCTGCCCCAGCTGTTCCGCAACAACGGCTACACCTCCATGCGGACGGGCAAGATCTTTCACGATCTCTACGATGATGCCATCGGCTGGACGATCGGCGGAGGCGTGCCTCTGGGCAATGGCGGCGCGGGCGGCAAGGCGATGGCGATCCCGCGGCCACCGCCGGACAGCGTGCGGCCGGCCCCTTCCGACCGGCTCCGAATCGTCGACGCAGCGCATGCGCAGGAGCCCGACTTCCGCTCTTCGGACCGGGCGACCGCCTATGTCCTCCCTGCCATGGAGGGGGACAATGCGCGGGCCGCCAGTTCGGACGAACTCATAGTCCTCGACGGCCAGGGCGAAGGCCATCCGGACTATCATACGGCGGACACCGCGATCCAATACCTGCGCGACCACAAGGACGGGCCGTTCTTCATAGGCTGCGGCTTCGTCAAGCCGCACAGCCCGCCCTGCGCCCCGCGCAGGTTCCTGGACATGTACGACCCGGCGAAGATCGAACTGACTCCCGACTTCGCCTCCTGGCCGACGGTGCCGCCCGGCTTTCCGAGCGCGGCGATCCGCCGGCACAATGCGGACCTTTTCATCGGCCGCGGGGCGAGCGAGGCGGAGGCGAAGGAGGTCATCCGCGCCTACATCGCCTCGACCTCATTCACGGACTGGAACCTCGGGAGGGTGGTCGCCGAGCTCGATCGCCTCGGCCTGCGCGAGAACACAATCATCGTCTTCACCGTGGACCACGGCTACCAGCTCGGGGAGAAGGGCAAGTGGTCGAAAGCCGGATCCCTCTTCGAGATGGGCACGCGCGTGCCGCTCATGATCGCGGCGCCGGGGATGGCCGGCAACGGCCGGTCCTGCCGGCGGATCGTCGAGTCGATCGACGTCTATTCCACGCTGGCAGAACTGTGCGGACTTCCGCTTCCCTCCGGGGGCGAGGGAACGAGCCTCGCGCCCTTGCTGCACGACCCAGGGTCCGAATGGGACAGGCCCGCCTACAGTGTCTGGAGCGAGACCGGCCGCACGCTGCACGGCGTCGCCGTCCGCACCGAGAAGTGGCGCTATGCGGAATTCGGCAGGGACGGCGCGAACGGCGCCATGCTGTTTGATCCGGCGGCCGACCCGCTCGAGATGACCAATCTCGCGTACGACCCCGCTCACGCTTCCGTTTGCGAAGAACTGTCGGCGCTGGCGAGGAAGTACGCCTCCAGGGCCGGCAAGATGCCGGCCGGATCCGCCTGAGCGGCCCGCGGCGCTAGCGGGTGCGCCCGCGGATCCATTCCTTGCGCGGGATCCGCATGATCGCCGCGGGGGCCTGGCCCGCTTGCAATAGCGCGGCCATCGTCCGCATGGGCGAATCGATGTGCAGGAAGAAACGGCGGTAGGCGGCGCAGAGATAATTCAGGCCGGGTTCGCCGTCCGGAGTCCTCAGAAACCGGTGCTTCGGGCACTCGCCGTGGCACGCAAATTCGACGGGGCACTCCCGGCAGTAGCGCGGCAGGGTCGCGGATTTCGCCTCCCCGAACCGGTTCTGGGCCGGCGAATCGACCATCGAGGCGAACGACTCGTTGAGCAGGTTGCCCAGGCGATACTCGGGATAGACGTAGTGGTCGCAACTGTACACGTCTCCATTGTGCTCGACCGCGACCGCGCGGCCGCAGTTTTTCGAGAATACGCAAATTCCGGGCGGTTCGCCGGCCCAGTTCGCCAGTGCCGCGTCGAACTGCTGGACGAACACCCTGCCGACATCCTCCCGCAGCCATTCGTCAAAGATGCGGCAGAGGAACTCCCCGAAGTCCGCGGGCCTGACGCTCCACGGGGTCGCCGCGGACTCGGCTTCGGCCATGGACTGATGATCCGGCGGGGGCGCAAGCCACAGGCCCGGGACAGCGCCCTCAGCGGGTGCGGCGCGTTCGACGATCGGGATGAATTGAATATAGCCGGAGCCGACTTTCTTCAGAAACCGGTACATCTCGAGGGGATGTCGCGCGTTCTTCCGATTGACGGTCGTCAGGGTGTTGAATTCGACCCCGTGCGTCCGGAGAACCTCCAATCCCGCCATCACGCGGTCGAATGTCGGCTGCCCTCCCCTGTCGACCCGGTACGCGTCGTGCAGCTCGCGCGGGCCATCGATGCTGATCCCGACCAGAAATCCATTGCCCGCAAAAAAATCCGCCCATTCCGCGTCGAGAAGGACTCCGTTGGTCTGGAATGCGTTCCTGACGGTTTTTCCCCCGGCATGGCGCTTCTGCAGTTCGACGGCTTCGCGAAAAAAATCGACCCCGAGAAGCGTCGGTTCGCCCCCCTGCCACGCAAAATTGACCTCCGGACCCGGTTGCGCCGCGATGTAATCGCGGACGTACGCATCCAGGGTCTCGCTCGACATCCGGAAATTGCCGGTGCCCCGGTACAGGTGCGTCTTTTCGAGATAGAAGCAGTAGCTGCAAGCCAGGTTGCAGATCGGCCCAATCGGCTTCGTCAGCACATGAAACGGGGCGGCCGCCGTGCCTTGGGGGCTGTCAGGCTTGGTGGCGCTCACGGGGGTATGCGTGTTCTCATTCCTTGTCAGCCTTCACCGCCAAGCTTCCGGCTTTTTTGGATGGGTGCAAACGCACAAGGACGATTGCGCCTGGCGCGCCTGAAAGGCCCCCACCTGGACCTTGTCAACGACTCCAAGGCGCACAAGGATCAGCGGATAGCCTTGAGGCCCGATGCACTCCTTTGAATTTCACACGGTCGATGTCTTCACCAACCGGCGATTCGGCGGAAACCCCCTGGCCGTCTTCCCCGACGCCAGGGGATTGGACGGCACCGCCATGCAAAACATCGCCCGCGAGTTCAACCTCTCGGAAACGACCTTTGTCCTGCCGCCCGAGGATTCCGCGCATACGGCCCGCGTCCGAATCTTCACGCCGCGGTCCGAATTGGGTTTCGCGGGCCACCCGAACGTCGGAACGGCATTCGTCCTCGCACGGCTGAATCCGGCGCTGCCCGGATCCCTGGCCTTTGAAGAGGGATCCGGCCTGGTCGCCGTAGAGGTGCGGCGCGGGCCGGACGGATTGGCCAGCGGGGCGAAGATCAACGCTCCCCAGCCCCTCAGCGTCGGCGAGAATGTTCCGGTCGAGGTGGCGGCGGCCTGCGCCGGATTGACCCCGGCCGATTTCATTCAGGAGGCACACCCTCCCGTGTTCGCGGGTGTCGGCATGGAGTTTGCGATCGCCCAACTGGCCAACAGGGCCGCGCTCGTCCGGGCCTGCCCCAATCCGGGAGCCTTTCGCGAGGCGGTCCGGCGATTTCCCCGGAACGGCGACCGTTTCAACCTGCATCTTTACGTGCGGGATCCCGCCGAGCCCCGAAGGCTTGCAACGCGGATGTTCGCGCCGCTGCTGGGCGTTACGGAAGATCCGGCCACGGGCAGCGCCAACGCGACCCTTGCCGCGCTGCTGACCCGCCTCAGCGGGAAGGCCGAACAGGCTTTCGATATCGAGCAGGGAGCCGAGATGGGCCGGCCGAGTTTTCTTTGGGCGAGCGCGCGCAAATCCGCCGACGGCGCCGTGCGGGCGGACATCGCCGGAGACTGCGTGCCGGTCTTTCGGGGCCGGGTGGAGCTTTAGCGGGCGTTGGCCGCTCAGGGCTTGCCGCCGAACATCACATAATCGTCGAGGTCGAGCCAGTCGAACCAGGTGACGATGTCCTCCCGCTTCGGCGCATTCTTTTTGTGGACCTCGTTGAAGTATCCCCGGCCCTCGACCGCAGACGGGGTCTTCCGCTCATACCAGGCCGACCAGTCGGCAATCTCCGACTCCGTCCGCCGCGGCCGCATGCGCTTCATAACCCAGGCCAGCAGTTCGCCGTCGCCCTTTCCCGCCTTCACCTGGCGCATGAATTCCGAGGCCTTGATTCCCGTGAATGCGAAGAAATGCCCGTCCAGCGGGCAGTCGTAGTGAAATTCCCCGTTCTTGCCGCGCGCGGTGGCCCGCGCCTTGTCGATCAAGCGGGGAAGATGGACGAATCCGCCGAGGCGCGTCCGCGGGCTGCGGGGAGGATGCCGGGTGAGATCCGGGGCGCTGTAATCGACTCCGCCGGAGGCGGATTTCGAGTTGAGATAGGTCTTCTTGAGCGATTTTGCACACATTATGCGTCAAAGGCACCCCTAAAGGCCAATTAAGCAACTAGAACGCGCCCGCAACGGCCGGTTTGTTCTGTCGAATTGCGGATCGGCGCCAGCCTGTGATATTGGTGCCATCATGGCTCTTGTTTCAATCAACCCCGCAACCGGGAAACTGATCCGCCGATATCGCGAGCACTCCGTCCGGCATCAGGCCGCCTTGCTGCGGCGGGATCTCGAGGCCCATGCGAGGCTGATGACGAGCGAGATGGGCAAGCCGCTTGCCCAGGCGCGTGCCGAGGTCGAAAAAAGTGCGCTCGGCTGCGACTATTACGCCAGGCATGCCCCGGCCCTTCTGGCGGAGGAGCATCCGACCGGCTCTCCCCCGAAATCATTCGTAACTTTCCAGCCGATTGGAGTCGTGCTGGCGGTCATGCCGTGGAACTTCCCCTACTGGCAGGTCTTCCGGGCGGCGGCCCCCGCCCTCATGGCCGGCAACACCGTGCTCCTGAAACATGCCTCCAGCGTCTGCGGCTGCGCCCTGGCGATCGAGTCGGTCTTTTCGAAGGCCGGCTTCCCGGCCGGAGCCTTCCAGACCCTCCTCATCTCCGCAGGTCGCGTGCCCTCGCTCATCGCCAATCCCCGCGTGCAGGCGGTCACGCTCACCGGCAGCGGCACCGCGGGCCGGCAGACCGCCGCGCTTGCCGGGGCGGCGCTCAAGAAGTGCGTCCTGGAACTCGGCGGCAGCGATCCCTACGTGATCCTGGCCGATGCCGATCTCGACCTCGCGGCCGAAGTCTGCGCCTCGACACGGCTCATAAACAGCGGCCAGAGCTGCATCGCAGCCAAGCGCTTCATCGTGGTCGAAAAGGTGCGCGCGGACTTCGAACGCCGTTTCACCGCGCGGATGGCCGCGCGAAAGGTCGGCCCGCCGATGGAGGACGGGATCGACGTCGGCCCGCTGGCCCGGTCGGATCTGCGCGATGAGCTGCATTCCCAGGTGCGTGGAAGCCTGCGCCGCGGCGCCCGGCTTCTGCTCGGCGGCAGGCCGCTGCCCGGACCCGGCTGGTTCTACGAGCCCACCATTCTCACCGACGTGCGGCCCGGCATGCCCGCCTATGACGAGGAGTTGTTCGGCCCGGTCGCGGCCGTCATCCCGGTCCGCGACCAGGCCGCGGCGCTCGCCGTGGCCAACGATTCGCCGTTCGGCCTGGGCGCGGCGGTATTCACGCGCAACCGGCGCCTCGGCCGCGAGATTGCCGCCCGGGAACTCGAGGCGGGGCTCGCCTGCGTGAACACGTTCGTCCGCTCCGACCCGTCGCTGCCCTTTGGCGGGGTGAAACAGTCCGGCTTTGGGCGCGAACTCGGATCCTTCGGCATCCGCGAATTTGTGAACATCAAGACCGTCATGATGGCTTGAGCGGACCCCCGCCGTCCTCAAGCCGGCCAGGGGCCGCCCGGCTGGCCAAACCGGGTGCCGGGCGGAAAACTCAATCCGAAATATTCCCGCAGGCAGGCCAGCAGCTCGTCGGGTCCGCCGAGGGCGCGGCGTTCCAGGCTGTCCCCCCTCCTGACCGTCAGCTCGCGGTTCAGGATTGCGCAGCGACCCTCGGGACTTGACCGCGCCACGACCAGGTTGTTGCGGAATCGCGACTGCGGATGGGTGCTCGTGAACCAGTTGGCGACCTCCCAGTCGATCGGTATCGCCGGCTCCGCGGAGATTTCATAGACGTCGGCCCATGCTTCCCCGGCCCGAATCTGGTGGATGAGTCCGTGCCGGCTTTTTTGGATCCGGCGCTGCCCGTCGTGCGTGGGCTGTCCCTCCTCGGAATCCAGGGCGATCACGTCGTTGAGACCCAGTCCGCCGAAGCCGACATCGAAGAGCCACGGATGCCCGTCCGCCTCAACGCTGAGGACCAGGTGGGCGCGCGGGACCGTGGCGCCCGCGGGAACCTTCCAGCGCACCCGCGCAAGATGCGGCGTCACCGAAAACCCCAGCGCCCGAAGAACGAGGATCAGGTACGAATTGTTCTCGAAGCAATAGCCTCCGCGCCGTTCATGGACGAGCTTTCGCTCGAGGGACGCCCCATCGAGCGGGATCGGCTTTCCGGCGATGACGTCGAGATTCTCGAAGGGAACGGCGAGGAGATGGCGCCGCTGAATTTCCCGAAGGGTGTCGAGGGAGGCATCCCCTTTCCCCGAAAACGAGATGCGGTTGAAATACGCCGCAAGGTCGGGGGCAAAGGGCTGCATGCGGGCGTCTCACCCGGTCCTTCCGACCGGGGCAATGGGAATATAGGGCTCCTCGCGCACCCGGCATGCACTGCGTCCGCCGATGAGTTCAAAGCACACCCGGGCGCTGGAAAGGACGATCAGAACGACCATGATCAGGTAGAATCCCGTCACGGCCGCATCCACGCGCGCATTGAGGATCTCGCGCGCGAGCGCGGACGCCCCGGCAGGCGAAGCACCCGCCATGGCCCGTTCCGCGGCCCGGGCCCCGGACAGGAATCCGAGGCGGGGATCATCCGAGAAAATCTTCATCCATCCGGCCGTCATCGTGACCGAAAGAAGCCAGCCGAGGGGAAGCAGCGTGACCCAGGCGTAGCGCTTCCGGTTCATCTTGATCAGGACCGTCGTGCCGAATGCCAGCGCGATCACCGCCAGCAACTGGTTCGCGATCCCAAAGATCGGCCACAGGGAATTGATGCCGCCCAGCGGGTCGACAACGCCCTGGTAGAGGAACCAGCCCCAGGCGCCGACAAAGAGCACCGTCGCCATTGCGGTCGCGGGCAGCGACCGGGTGTTCGAGAACGGCTTCCATGCCAGACCCAGAAAATCCTGGACGAGAAACCGGCCCACTCGCGTTCCGGCGTCGATCGTCGTCAGGATGAACATCGCCTCGAACATGATCGCGAAGTGATACCAGAGGGCCATGGCCGCCCGGCCCCGCAGAACGCGGGCGAAAATATGGGCCATGCCCAGGGCGAAAGTGGGGGCGCCCCCGGTCCGGCCGATCATGGTCCTCTCGCCAACGCTTGCCGCGAGCCGTGCCATTTCCGGCGCGGTCACGGGAAATCCGAGAGAAGTCGCCTTTGCGACGACGGCGGCCGGATCGCCGGCCATGTTGACCGCGAAATACTCGCCCGGCTGCATCGAGCAGGCGGCGATAAGCGCCATCACCCCGACGCACATCTCCGTGATCATGGCTCCGTAGGCGACCGTGCGGATGTCCCGCTCCCTGGAGATCAGCTTTGGGGTCGTGCCGGAGGCGATGAGCGAGTGAAAACCCGAGACGGCCGCGCAGGCGATCGTGATGAAGCAAAACGGGAAGACCGGACCCGCAAAAACGGGGCCGCTCCCGTCGATGAAAGGCGTGACGGCCGGCATCTGAAGGGACGGCGCCAGGATGACGATCGCCGCGGCGAGGGCGGCGACCGTACCTATCTTCATAAAGCTGCTGAGATAGTCCCGCGGGGCGAGCAGCACCCAGACCGGCAGGATCGAAAGCATTCCGTAGACGATGATCGTCCAGGCCAGCTGGGTCGCACTGAGCGTGAAGAACGCCTCAAGCCGGGACCCCGAGATGTACTGCCCCGCCCAGACCGCCGCGAGCAGGGCCGCGATCCCCAGCACGCTGATCCAGCCCAGATGCCTGGGAGCCGAACGCATCGCGATCCCCATCACCAGCGCGATTGGAATCGTGGCTGCGATTGTCGACAGCCCCCAGGGGCTGTTCGTGAGGGCCTTCACGACGACCAGCGCGAGGACGGCGAGGATCATCACCATGATCGTGACAATCCCGACCAGCGTCACGAGGCCGGCGAAGGGCCCCACCTCGTCCTTCACCATCTGCCCGAGCGATTTTCCACCTCGCCGGATCGAGCAAAACAGAATCACACTGTCGTGAACGGCCCCTCCCAAGGTCGCCCCGATGAGCATCCAAAGAAGCCCGGGCAGGTAGCCAAACTGCGCCGCAAGCACCGGACCGACCAGCGGCCCCGGCCCTGCGATCGCCGCAAAGTGGTGCCCGAAAACGACCCACCTGGGCGTGGCGACATAGTCTTTCTTGTCGCCCTTGACGACCGACGGCGGCGCCCGGAGGTCGTCCAAGGTCAGGACCCTCGCCAGAAGCCAGGCGGAATGGAAGCGGTAGCTGACGGCGAAGACACAGACCGCCGCAACGACCATCCAGAGGGAGCTGACCGGTTCGCCTCGAACGAAGGCCAATATCGCAATCGCACCCGTGCCGAGCGCGATCACCGCGCCCCATCCCAGGATCCGGATGATCCCATTGCTGGTTGTTTTGGGCAACATCGCCGGCATCCTAAGGCGGGAATTATATTTCGGCAAATCCCGCCGGGACCGGCCAGCGCAAGCCGGATTTGGCGCCGTCCGTAAGCCCGAAGATATCGGGGAAGGTCATTTGAATTTTTCCGGGAACGCGGTTAGATGAATCTCCCCCAGAGCTGTCGCCTCCACCGATACCCCCATCCATCCTTTCCCGTGCATAAACTCTCCCGCCGTTCCTTCCTAAAAACGGCCGCGCTGGCGGCGGCTGCACGCTCGCTTCCGGCAAGCTCGTGGGCGCAGGTACCCGGCGCGAACGGCGACATCCGCGTCGCCGTCGCCGGGCTGAACAGCCGCGGCCGCAATCTCGTCCAGGATTTCCGCAAGGTGCCCGGGGTGCGCGTCGTCGCCCTCTGCGACGTCGACTCGGCGGTCCTCGCCCGCGCCACGAAGGATTTCTCCATTTCGGACACGACCGCAGACTTCCGCGACCTGCTCGCCCGCTCCGACATCGACGCCGTGGCCATGGCGACCCCCAACCACTGGCATTCCCTGCAGGCCATCTGGGCCTGCCAGGCCGGGAAGGACATTTACCTGGAAAAACCCGTCTCCCACGAGATATGGGAGGGGCGGCAGACGAACGCGGCCATCGAAAAATACCGGCGCATCGCCCAGGCGGGTTCGCAGGCCCGGTCGAGTCCGTGCATTCGGGAGGCCGTCGCCTGGGTGCGCGCCGGGAATCTCGGAAAGATCACATCCGCGCGCGGCACGTGTTACAAGCGCCGGGTCAGCCTCGGGCTCACGACCGGGCCGCAGCCCGTCCCCTCCACGGTCAATTACGACCTCTGGCTCGGCGCGGCGCCCTTCGAGGCCCCTCGCCGGCAGCATTTCCATTACGACTGGCACTGGTTCTGGGCCACCGGCAACGGCGATGTCGCCAACCAGGGCCTCCACCAGATGGACGTGGCCCGCTGGTTCCTCGGCGAGGAGGCGATTGCGCCGCATGCGTTGGCCGTGGGCGGCCGCCTGGGGTACGTGGACGACGGCCAGACGCCGAACACCCTGGCGGTCGTGCACGACTATCCCTCCGCGCCGCTCATCTTCGAGGTGCGCGGTCTTCCGGCGAAGGCCGGCGCCAGCCAGATGGACAAGTATCGCGGCATGGAGATCGGAGTGGTCGTAACCTGCGAGGGAGGCAGCCTCACGGTGCCCGTCAGCTATACGTCCGTCCAGGCCTACGACAACAGCGGCGCGCTGGTGAAGGAATTCAAGGGCGACGCAAGCCATGCGGCCAATTTCATCGATGCGGTGCGGAGCCGGCGGACATCGGACCTGCATATTCCGGTGGCCGAGAGCCACGTCTCAAGCTGCCTGTCCCACGTCGCAAACATTTCGTACCGCCTTGGGAAGGCCTCCCCTCCCGATGAATTGCGCGAACGGATCCAGGGCCAGCCCCAGCTTGCCGAGGCCGTCGGCCGCATGCTCGAGCATCTCGCCGCCAACAACGTCGACCTGGGCAAGACCCCGCCCACGTACGGTGTTCCGCTTCAAATCGATACGGTCGGGCAGCGATTCATCGGCAACGACGCCGCCAACGCCCTGCTCACCCGGGAATACCGGGTGCCCTACGTTGTTCCAGCAATCGTATGAAACAAATCGCCCGCATCTGCCTCGCTGTCGCCGCATCATTGGCCGGGTGCGCCGCCCACCCGCACTACGACGCCAAAGCCGTCGAGGGCCAATGGAAGCCCGTCACGGCCGAGCTGGCCGGACAACCCATGGACGACGCTGTCCTGAAGATCATCAGCCTCAAGCTGGAGAACGGCAGGTATGAGGTTTTCGTCGGAGACGAGCCCGACAGGGGCACTTATTCGGTCGATTCCACCACCGAGCCCGAGGGCATGACCATAACCGGCACCGAGGGACCGAACAAGGGCAGGACCTTCCCCGCGATCTTTGAGCTCAATGGCGACACTCTGCGCATCTGCTACGACCTTTCCGGCGCAAAGCGCCCCTCGGAGTTCAGGAGCGTCGCGGGCACGAAGCTCTATCTGGTCACGTACAATCGCAAATAGGAGCCGGCCGAACGGCGGGCGCTACCGGAGCCGCCCGTCCCCGGGCGGGCGCGCAGGCCGGCCGACTTTGCGAAGCGACAGCGCGAAATGGACATACACGGCGCGTCCGTCGCATAGCTGATGATAGAGCGGGCTCTCGACCGTCGAGGCGAAGGAAAGCACATATTTGCGGATTGCGCGCGGCAGCCTGGCGATCTCGGCAACGCGCCGGGGCGAGTCCGCCTCCAGCGACGCAACCGTATTGCCTGTCCAGTCCTCCTCCAAATCGGTCTCCCAGGCCGACTCCCGGACGGCCTTTTTGAAGACGCTCAGCGCGCTCGGCGAGCTGTCCCTCTCGTAAAAGAAATCGGCGATCAGCAGGCGCCCACCGGGGCGCAGCACGCGGGCCATCTCGTCGAGGAAGGCGGCTTTGTCGCCCAGGCAGTGCATGGTCTCCACGGATAGGCCGAGATCGAAGGACGCCGCCTTGAACGGCACGCGATCCGCCCGGGCATAACGAAACCGCAGGCCCATGGGCGGGCGCCGCAACCGATTGGCGGCGATCAGGAACCTTGAATTGTCCGTCGCCCAGTAGCTGCGCGTTCCAAAGTTTTCTGCAAGAAAGCGGGCCCCGCCCCCGCGCCCGCATCCGATCTCGATCACATCGGCGCCCCTCAGCGTCACCGATCTGACGATCCGGTGGTAGAGCTGGAAGCCGAGCCGCTCGACCTCCCACTCGGGCCGCAATGCGAATGCCGGGTAGCCCGGCTCATGGTAGCCGCAGTTGAGCACCTGCATGTCCCGCCTGCCCATGAGGGCCAGGCCCACCATTTCATAGAATATCCTTCTCGCGATCTCCCGCCGCCAAAGTCTCTGCCATAACAGGGTGTCCCAGGTTCGACGATCCGGGGCTGCTTTCAAAACCGGGGGCATCTTTTGGATTCTCGTCTCAGTCTGTCGCTTCCGGTCAAACCTCCAAAATGGCGGACGGCACATGTGGCCTGGCAGCCGGGCGCATGCTGCGCGAGGCGGCGGTTATCAACAAGCAAATTGCGGGCCGCCGCGCCCCTGACTGGGAATTTTTTGCCGGGTGAGTGCGCGATGATCCCGAGCCGTCAGTTGTAGTAATGTAAGTAACTACAATACATTATAATAAGAAACTGGCACAATGGATGCTAAATATATCGACCCATGTTTTTCATGTGCTCATGTCGCCCATTCCGCCCGAGCCAAAACAGCTCGCGGTGGTTTCAATGCTAAGCTTTTGCCCAGAGATGCTACCGCCCCAAAAGGCCCATCAGTGAGACTTTCCCGGCCCAGACCGACGATAGCGACGTAGTCCAAACAACCAAAATCCATCCGTCCGTGAACAAATCCTCCACAAAAACAGCCAGCAGCCCGAACGCCAACGGCGTCGTCGAAACCTCAGATCCAACCACAACCTCCGAGGCCCTGCTCGTCGGCCTCGACTGGGGAACCAACACCTCCTGCCTGATGGCCAGCCCTGTCGGCAGCCAGGAGACCTGCGTGCATGAGCAGATCCCCACCATCGTCGGCTACGTCCCGGAAAACGTCATCGAAGGGGTGATCCCCAACAACGCGACCACGCTGTTCGGCCGCGACGCGCTCAAATACAGGCATCAAATCATCAACGTCGTGCGTCCGATGCAGGGCGGCGTCGTCCAGGACGTTCCCGCGGCAACCCTTTTCGCCCAGTATATGCGGAGCCTCCTTCCGTCGGACTGCACCGAGGTGCGCGCCGTGATCGGCGTGCCGGCCAGTTCCGACGTGACGGCGCGGGAGAACGTCCGGACCGCCGTGCAGGGCGTCTTCAACAAGGTCATCTTTGTTCCCGAGCCCTTCCTCGCGGCCCTCGGCTACCGCGATGAATCCCGGCTGTCCGAGGCCGACTACAAGGATCCGGTGCTCAACTCGCTCTATATAGACATCGGCGCCGGTTCGACCGACGTTTGCCTGGTGCAGGGACACTACCCCACCGTCGACGACCAATTGAGCTCGCAGTTCGCCGGCGATGCCGTGGACCAGATCATCCTCGAAAACGCGCTGGTCACCTACCCGGACAGCGGCCTCACGGCCACCCGAATCCGGGAGATCAAGGAGCGGAATTCCTACGTTCTCGCCGAAGACGCATCGAAGCCGGCGATCGCCACCGTCATGGTCGGCGGCAAGCCGCGCAAGCTCGACGTCACCCGGCAGGTCGGCGCAGGCTGCGAGGCCCTGCTGCAGAAGGTCTTCGAGATGACGCGCGAGCTCATCACGCGCGCCGACCCGGACTCCGTCGCGGAATTGCTCCAGAGCGTCATCGTCACGGGCGGCGGAAGCCTGATCAAGGGCTTCGGCATAGCCCTGCAGACAAAGCTCCTCGAGGAGGGATTCGAAAACGTCCGCGTCACCGTCCTGGGCGAAAAATACAAGGACTACGTGGCGCGGGGCGCGCTCAAGTTCGCCAGCCGGGCCAAGGAAAGCCACTGGCAGACCCTGATCCGCTGAGCGCAGATCGGTTCACAAGTCATTCCGGCTGCGGCATTCCGTCCTCCGGGCGGGATGCCCGCTGCAAAACAACTCCAGATGCTGCTGTGGTTGATCATCTCCCTCACCGCTGCGGCTGGCGCCGGATACGCCATTCGCAAGGCCATAATCCGCAGGGCCCGCCTCCGGGAGCCGGCCTTTGTGCCCGGACAGTACGCCCTGAGCAAATCGCTGTTTACGGATTCTGAGGCGGCGTTTTACCAGACCCTTGTCGGACTGGAGCTGCCCGGCATGATGATTCTGGCGAAGGTGCGCCTCGCCGACATCTTCAAGGTCCGCTGGTTGAAGCGGGCCCAATGCCATCAGGAGGTTTTCCGGGCGATCGCGCAGCAGTACGTGGATTTCCTCGTGGTCCGGATCGGCGACTGCCGACCGGTGCTTGCAATCGACCTTTACGACGGCTCCCGCCGCCATCCCGACCAGGGAAAGCACGACCTGTTCGTCACCGACATTTTTGAGGATTGCGGGCTCCCTTTGCTGAACCTGCCGGCCGAGGACAATTACACGGCCGCGGTCCTCCGGCGCCTGGTTTACGACGCGGCTCCGCTGAATTTCCCGTTGAGCGGGCTCGCCGAAAGGCTGGAGAGAGCGCTCCAGCCAAGCGACCGGAGCGCGCGGGTCCGCTGAGGATTGCCGCCTGGCGGACGGCAGTCCCTACATCTTCGCGACCTTGGAAGCGTGGGTGGCGACCGCCTGCCAGACGCCGTCGCGTTTCACGAACACGTCGGTGAACCGGTACTGTCCGCTGGAATCCTTGCCCTTGTACGTGCTCGTTTCCGTCTCCAATCCCGACACGATGGCGGTGTCGCCATAGACGCGCACTTTGATCTCGTCGTTCTTGAACGCGGTGGCCTTGTAATCGCCGGCCTTCATCTCGGCGTCGGACTGCGCCCTGGTCATCAGATTGCCGTCCTGATCCGCAATCGTGTAATCCGGAGCCTCGATGCGGTCAATGGCCGCCAGGTCCGCGTTCAGCAGTGCGGTGGCCCAGTCATCTTCCATCTTGGCGATCATTTTCTCGACATCTGCGTTGCCGGCATCCTGCGCCTTGGCCGGCGATTGAAACAGCGCAAGGCACGCGGCAGCGGCGGCGAGCGCAAGGGTGCGAATGATATATTTCATGGGATCTATTGTCTATTGGGGTTGTGTATTTTGGGGGTGTGGCGGGGCACAGTCCTCAATATTAGCCCAATGTAAAGGGCCTTTCGCAGATCTTTTCTCCAAAGGCCGGAATGACAAACTAGCACCTACGGCGCCTTCGCCGAAGGTTCCGCGCCCGACCGGGGCCAGCCGCCGGCCTCCTGGACGGACTCGACGATTCGGCCCGTTCCCGCGCGCACCTCGCGCACGATCCGGGCGTCGACGGAATCGCGCGCGGGCAGCGTCGCTCCGGCGTCCCGAAGGACAAGGTCGTACGCCTCGGCGGCGGACTGGGTGGTCACCCGCGGCGCCGGGAACGGCTCCAGGGCTTCCAGGCGCGCCCGATTGTAATTAAACGCCGTTGCCCGCCAATTGTCGCCGGTCGCGCGCGCGTCGCCTTCGAGCACATTCCCCGAAAGGTAAACGGAGCCGGGCAGTACGGCCTCGATCCCGTCATGGAACACCATTGGCTTCTGGGTCGTCGACGGCCCCGGCTTCAGGTAATTGCCCTCATAGTTGAGCCGGTCGAATTCGCCGTAGGCAGTCTTTTCACCCCAGTCGTAGATCACATTGTTCCGAAAATCCGCGTCCACCGCGCCTTGAAACCGCACATTCCTGCTGAAATTGTGGGCGAATAGGTTGTGGTGCCAGCTCACCCGGTTCCCGCCCGCTATCGATGCGTACCCGTGGCCATCGATGTTGAGGCTTTCGCTCAGAATGCACCATTGGACGGTTATGAGGTCGCTCATCTTGGTCGTGGAAAGGATCTTGTTCGTTGACCAACTGAGGGACAGGTGGTCGGCGATGCAGTTGCGCGAGCCATCGGTGACATAGAGCGCGTATTCCCCGTCGCCCGCCGCATAGCGGATGTTGCGGTCGTTTCGCCGCACATCCTCGTCCCCGATCCGGATCCGGAGGTGCCGAAGGACGACGTCGTGGGTGCGGAGCTCGATCCCATGCCGGCGGAGGGTGATGCCGGGGGCGGGCGCGGCTTCGCCGTCGATCGTCAGGAAGGGTTCCGTGGCCACCAATGCCGATTCCATGGAAATCACGCCCCCCGTTCGGAAGACCACGATCCGGGGTCCCCTGGCCTGGACCGCGGCGCGGAGACTGCCCGGACCCGAGTCGTTCCGGTTGTCCACGTAAAGCGTCCGCCCGCCTTTTCCTCCGGGCGTGTCGGCGCCGTAGCCTTCCGCCCCGGGGAAGGCGGGATCACCCTGGGATACCATAAGGGGATATACCGGGCGGCCCTGCCATAGCGGGACCGGATCGGCCGGCAGCGGCCGAACGTGCGTCACCGGCGCGTCCGCGGCGTACACGCTGCGGTTCTTAAGCACAAGATCGTGCCTGCCCGCTCCTCCCCGATAGGTCAGCGCCCACCGGTAGGTCCTTCCTCCGTAATCCGCGTCAATTTCAGCGCCCTCGGGAAGGCCGTCGAATTGACCCCGGATTGCCACCTTGCCGGCAACGAGCGTGACGTCTTCGCGCGGCGGCACCGCCCTCAGGCCGATTTGCAGGAGGCAACGACTCAATTGATCATGATCGATTTCAAGCCCGCGCCACCGGGAACCCATCGTGATTGGAGTGACCCCGTGTTCGTCGAGCGTGAATGCGATCGTCGTCCGGCCCGGGGTGCCGTCGGGGTCCGCAAAAGCCAACAGCTGGACGAATTCCAGAGCGTGAACCGCCGCCGGGCGGGAGCCTTCAATGGACAGCCGGGACTCCGATCCGAGCCCCTCGCCCACGGTGAGCGTCAGGCCGAGGAAACTGCCACCCCGGACGATAAGAGCAGCCTTGGTCTTGCGGCCGGCCGAACCTGTGGCGGCGCCCACGAAAACATCCATCACCGACTGAACCGTCCCGTCGTTCAGGACAAAGGTTCCCTCGCTGTTCGTATCTTCGCCGACGATAAGGGAGTCCTGCCGGCTGAGGAGTTCGCCGCCGTCCAGCTCAACTTGGGCACGGTCGCCGGACCTGCAGCCGACATTCACCCTGGCCGCCTCGTAACGGCCGGACGGAATCGCAACCAGGCTCACTCCCCCGACCGACGCCTCCTCGAATTCGTTCGGAAGGCCCGCGGACCACATCGAGGCGTCGGTCCATTTTCCCGACCCGCCGCGCCACCTCGTCTCCACCGGGTCGGCCCGGGAGGAACACGCAAGAGCCGCGGTGGCCGCAACGGCGGCGAAGCAGGATCGCGCCCACGGGTTCATCGGCAGGCAAACTTCATGCGCGCTTCCGCACCTCGACTTTCATGTGGCTCATCTTTTCGAAGATTCGCCGGCGCCGGCATGCCGCTCAGCTTCCTGGGTGGAGGTGACTGGTCATGTATTGCAGGGCAATATCCCAGTTAAGGGCGGCGTGGCCGCCATCGTTCAGGTAAAATGAGAGATCGTCCCCCAGGAACCTGCCCGTGACCATGCCGTCCTGCGGGGTGACATCCAGGCCCTTTTTGCCCAATAACTCATAGGCGGGGGTGGCGGCGATGGCGGCGAGGTATTCCCCCTTGGGGTCGGACCAGTTGTCTCCGTGGGCTGCGGTATGCAGCAGCAGCGGGCGCGGCGCCATGGCCGCCACGAGCATATGCGTGTCCATGGGCAATGTGTTCGGGTCCGCGGCATATTTTTGATAATTGGCGGCGAACTGGTACGGATAGCGCGTGGGGGCGACCAGGTGCGCGATGGTCTCGCCGTAATTGCGCCGGGCGATCTTTGCGCCGCCTGAGCCGCTGCTGCAGGCGATGACCATCGCGATGCGCTGATCGTTCACGCCCGCCCACAAGACGGTCTTGCCCAGGCGCGAGCCGCCCGTGATGGCCACGCGCGTGGCGTCCACATCGGAGTCTGTCTCAAGGTAGTCCACGACCCGGCCTATTCCCCAGGCCCATGCCGCGATGGCGCCCCACTCGTCCGCCGCCGGGGCGGTCTGGCCCGGCGCGAGGGCAAGCTTGCGGACAATGTTGACGTTGGGATTCAACGAGGGGCCTTCGATGTCGGTTTCGATGTCGCCCTTGTTAAAGGAGGCATAGCCAAATCCGGCTTCGATCAATCTCGCGATGGGCGGACCGGCCGGACCGCGGCCTCGCGCAGCGGGAGCGGCTCCTCCGTTCGCCGTCGTGTTCGACGGGACCGCGGGCGCCGCCGCGCCGGCAGCCGCCGCATTGTTTGCCGGAGCCGGGCCGCGACGCGCCGGAAACGCGCCAAACTGGATGCCCAGCAGCACGGGCACCGGCTTGGTGGCATGGGCGGGGGTGTAAAGCGTCACCTTTATCGTCGGCCCATCGGGGCCGCCCATGTGACCGACCAGATGCTTCAAAACGGCGGTGCCATCCATGGCGGACCGGTCGACGCTGGCGACCTCCCAGGTCACCTTTGGCGCATTGGGGGGGACGCGGCCATAGACATTCGTCTCATAGAATTTGACGATTTCCGGGCGGCGTTGGTTGATCCACGTGGCGGCGTCCTTGACCGGCTGGCCGTTGGACAGCGTCAGGAGGTCCGGCAAGGTGTACGTGCGAACATTGGCCTCGATGTAGTTGACGGGAATGCCGGCGATGGGCCTGGAATTCGGCATATCGGCCACCTGGCCCTGGATGTGGCTGGCGCTCAGCAACGCGGAAAACAGCGCAAGGGGCAGCGAAGGGAGGAACGGGCTTTTCATGGGGGGATGGGGTTGGAAGGGCCGGCGGCGGCTGCGCGGTGGAGACATCCTGCAGTCCGGAATTCGAAAAGTGGAGACCAAAAGCTTCGCGTCGCCACCTCAATCAATTTCGGTCGCGGCCCGGCAATTTTCATCGACAAGTCCGCCTTCGGCCAAAGCATCGGATCTTCCATGGGCCAGCTCGACCATCTCTTTCGGCAAAACCGCGCCTGGGCCAGCGCCATTACCCGGAGGGATCCGGAGTTCTTCCTGAAGCTCTCCAGGCAGCAGTCGCCCGAATATCTGTGGATCGGCTGCTCCGACAGCCGGGTGCCGGCGAACGAGATTGTGAACCTGCTTCCGGGCGAGCTGTTTGTCCACCGGAACATCGCGAACGTCGTTGTGCACACGGACCTGAACTGCCTGTCCGTGATCCAGTTCGCAGTCGATGTGCTCAAGGTGAAGCACATCATCGTTTGCGGCCATTATGGCTGCAGCGGAGTTCGCGCCGCGCTGCGGTGCGAACGGATCGGTTTGGCCGATAATTGGCTTCGCCATGTGCAGGACGTCCTGGAAAAGCACAAGGGCTGCATGCACGCGGACCTTGGGGAGGACGCTCGCACAAACCTGCTGTGCGAGATGAACGTGATCGAACAGGTCAGCAACGTGTGCCAGACATCGATCGTGCGGGACGCCTGGAGCCGCGGGCAGCCAGTGACGGTTCATGGCTGGATTTATGGCCTTAAGGACGGAATAATCCGGAATCTTGCCCTGAGCGTTTCGTCCGCCGAGGAACTTGAGCCGCAGTATCGCGCCGCCTTGAAGAGCCTTTGAGCCGTTCGCCCGGGCATGGTGCCGCGCCGTCGTTTGACGTCATGTGCGACTTCGCCGGGCAAGCCGGGATTGCCTTGGCTACCTGATAAAACCGGGCGATCCCCGAATCTCCAAATCCGTTGGGAATCCGCTGTGGAAGCCATCTCCCATGATTGCAAATCTTCATGGATGGCGCTCACCCGAGGCCAAGGCAGCCTCGCACGAGGCGCTGGATCTGCTGGCGCCGATGGACCGTCACCGAGCCGCTTGAACGAAGAATGGAAGACTTTCGGGCGACGTAGACCAATGAGCAGTCGACCAGCGTCGGGAATTCCAGCCCGTCGGCTTCGTCGAGTATCACATGGTGGCCACGAGCCTGCTCGGCCGGCTGCCTCTTTGTTCCAAGGACAACGTTAAAACGCTGTTGCTTCGGGTCGTCCAGGATGTCGGGCGGAGAAAGGACGACGGCCGGATGTCCGTCGCGCTCCCTTTCCTCCGTGCGAAGGAAGACTACATCCCAGCGATTCATCGGTCGGCCGGCTTTACAGGCGCTCAGAGGGCCTCGCCAAAAGTGTTGTGCAGTTCGCTCTCCCTTGCCAACAGGTTCAGACTGCCCTTCCGGAAGGCCGGAACCTCCTGGGGGAGCTCGTAGGGCGCGATCTGAATAAATCCGTCGGGCACACGAACGATAACAGGCTTGCGTGAACGGACGACTTTCCGGGCAATTCCGCTAAACTGGGCCTTGGCCTTCGAGACGGTCAGCATGTTCATGAGGTTAGTCATAAGCATGACCTATTTTTGGTCAAGTCAACCCGGAGAATGGACGCTACTGGACTCACTCATCCCGGAGTGAGCGCGCAGCCTGGTTGCTGTTTGGTTGCCGCGGTCTGCAATCGGCAAACGGCCTAGGGTATGGCTCTTCGCCAAACGATTAGCTCGCCATCTTCCTGGTCAATTCTCGTTCCAGCGGGTTTGAAACCGGTTTTTATCAGGACTCTCTGCGAAGCCAAATTATCTATGGAGGTCTCCGCGGTCATGAAGCGGATCATTGGTTCTGTTGCCGCGCAGCGCAACAGCTCGGAAACGGCGCAAGTCGCCAAACCTCGTCCGCGGCGGCTCGCGGCGATGCCATATCCGATCGCGACCGTGCCGTTGTCGTCGGGCGGCTTTTTATATCCACATAGCCCGACTACCTCGTTTCTCTCGATTACGAGCCACGTGCCGTGGCCATATTGACGAAGCATTTCTCCCGTCATTCTACGCAGCAACTCGAGGGTGGACGGCTCGTCAACGCCACCGGGCGGCAGAGTGAGCCCAAATCGCGGTCCGGCTCCAAATCCTCCGAGCATCCAGGCAAAGTGCTCATCCGTTGCCTCAATCAGCGTCATCCTTCTTTCCTTATTTTGGTCTCAGGTGCGAGAGGTTCCTCAGCAGCATCCGACAATGTCTTGTGAAGCGTCATCAAAGCTTAGGAAGGCGGCCTGAAGCTTCGATAGACGGTTTTCCGCGGTCCAAGGAACTCCGCGACGATTTCTCCTGTTTTGTCGCGGCGAAGAACGACGCGGCATTTGCCAACGCGCAGACGCCAGAAGCCTGCAAGCTCACCCGTGAGAGCACCCACGTCCCGTTTCTTCCCGCCAGCCACATCAACGAGAGCCCGGCGAATATCCTTTCTTACGCCAGGATGCAGATCCTTGAGGGCGGCGACGACCTGGTCCGAGAATTTCAAGCGGGGATTGCTTTGGCATCCAGGTAGCGGACCTCTCCCTTTTTCATCCGTTCGAGATGCTTCCGAAACTTGGGGTCAGCCAGCAATTCCGATGTCTCGCTCGGCCGCAAATCGAAGGGCAATCCATCGGTCTCCGTTACCTTGGCGTAAAAGACATTGATGGCCTGAGCCGGCGAGAGGCCGTACCGGCCAAGTATCTTTTCAGCGCGATGTTTCCGCACGCTGTCAACTCGAGCACGCAAAAGGGTCGTTTTTGCCATGTGCTCAACCTAGTCTCACTTGTGCCCGGGTCAAGCCCTGGACTCGGAGAATGGACGCTACTGGACTCACACATCCCGGAGTGAGCGCGCAGCCTGGTTGCTGTTTGGTTGCAAACTTGTGAACGTAGACGCGATGCTGGATGTCATTCGTTCAAAGGCCCGAGCGCGACCGCTTCGCCGGAAATCAATATTTCCACGGCCCTCGAGTCGGACCGCCAGAGCTTTCGGGCCATCACGACGAGCAGGGCCGCAGCCGCCAGAGTGATGCAGGCATCCGTGCCGAGCAAACCCCGCACGCCCCAGGTTTGATAGCCGAGCCCGTCCAGCCAAGGCATGTAGGAAAGTGGAGCGTTAATGGCTCCGGTAAAGATCGCCATGCGCGTCCCTGCTGTCATCGGATCCGCCCCGCACAGCTCCAAACCAAGTGCGGTGCCAGCCGCGCAGGCCATGCTGGTGGTGAATTGGTACGCAAGGCCGCCAATCGAAAACGTAACGGGTTGAAGCGGCGCAACCGCCATCACCACGGCGGCGAGAGCAATCAGCGTCCCAAAAAAAACGTAGGCCACTCGCCGCGGGAAGAAGTCGGTGATCGCGCCGCCGAACAATGCGCCTGCGATTGAGACGATAACTCCTCCCGGCAACCCGGTCACCCAAAGCACTGTTCCAGGCGAGGCGTGGTAGTCCACGCCGATTGCCGTGAAAAGGTTGTAGGCTGCACCCGCTCCGACCGGAGAAAGGAAGAAGAGCAGGCCGAGCCAGGTTTCGCGCTTTTTCAGCAATGCGGCTACTTCGCCGAACATCACGCCAAAAACAGCCCGGTCCGGCGCGAGCGAACGACGGGGCTCTTTGATCAACAGCACCGACAACGAAGGGAGAAAGCTCATCAGGGCGATCCCCGCCGCCGCATGAACAAGAGAAGTCCGCTCAATCAGCCAGAGCGCAGCGCCTCCGAGAAACGATATGCTTCCGATATTGCCAGCCTGAAACCAGCCCGCCGCCTTGCTGCGCACGCGGTCGGGCAGCAATACCGCCATCAGGCCCCCTATGGCGGTAAAGGACAACGACAATGCAATATTCCCCGCGAAAAGCAGCACCACGAAAAGCGTCAAATATTTTGGCCTGGGCAGGAGGACCGCCACGAACAGAAGCATCGCTCCGAGCAGATTGCCGACCAAAATCCAATTGCGCCGACTCAACAGCATGTCGGCGATGGGAGCCCAAGCGAACTGAAAGGGGAGCGGAAGCAATGCGAGCGCAGAAATCCCGCCGATTGTGCCGACCGGTATGCCTTCGCGGCGCAAAAGAAATGGCATAGCAACGACGGTGAAAGAATAAACAGCACCGGCAATCGGCAGGATGCCGAATAACCAAATCGGAGGGTGGGATCGATCCGCCGCGGCGGAGATTTTCATTCGCGCCGCAAGGAACCTATTCTCGGGACCTCGTCAAGGCTCAAAATGGTGGACGCTACTGGGCTCGAACCAGTGACCCCGTGTGTGTGATACACGTGCTCTAACCAACTGAGCTAAGCGTCCAAAGCAAGGAGGGAGATTCGCACTGCGGGGAGGGCCGAATCAATCACGATTTTTTCCCGGGCGGGGCGCTTTTCTCCGGCGCGGCGGCCTTCTCGGGCGTGGGGCTCTTCTCAGGCACGCTGCGGTAGACCCAGGTGCAGGCGTCAGTGAAGGCGAGGTCTCCAAAATGGGCGGTCGCGGCGACATGGTTCTCGCCGGGGGCGAGCCTGATGCCCGGCCAGACGAAAAGGTGGTCGGCCGAATGCCGCATGCCGAGGGAAGCGCCGTTGACGGTCAGCCCGACGTCCGGGGCGGTCGAGTAGACCCTCACTTCCGTCAGGGGCTTGTGCCGCTCAAAAAAGCGGCGGCTCGTGATCCAGACGAAAGGCTCGTCGCTCCAGTTCGCCTTGTACCAGTAGAACGCGTCCTTGCGGATTCTTCGGTCATAGGTGACCAGCCCCTTGTCGTTGCGGCCGAAATGGTCCCCCTCGCTGCGGCCGTCGGAGGCGAAATCGAACATGCACCAGACAAACTTCCCCCATAGGTACGGGCGGTCGCGGAGGGCGAGCCAGGAGTATTCGTGGAGCCTCGCCTGGTACTCCTCCGGGTGAAAGCGGCCCTTCGTGTCGGGGTGGCGGGCCGGCTCCTCGTGCTCGAAAATGCTGGCTCCCGCGCCGTACTCGCTGATTCCGATCGCGGACGCCGGATGGAGCTTGTGGATGTTGTCGATCCAGGCCGGCAGCGCCGTGAACTCCTCCGAGTACCAGCCGGCGTAGTGGTTGAACGCGACGACGTCCGTGTGCCAGTTCTTCGGGTCGCTCTCCTTCGCGTTCGAGGCGTAGGTGGACAAGCGGGTTTGATCCTGGGCGCGCGCTACGCTTGCCAGCTCCGCGATCACCGAGTCTGCGGGATCGCCCCGGGTCTCGTTTCCGACGCTCCAGAAGCAGATCGAGGGATGGTTGTAGTTCTGGCGGATGAGTTCGCGAAGCTGCTGCTTTGCGCTGTCCAGGAATTCCGGCGACGGGAGCGCCTCGTTCACGAAGGGAATCTCCGCCCAGACGACGGTTCCGTCCCGGTCGCACCGCTGATACCACGTGTCGGACTGCTGGTAGTGCGAGACCCTGATCGCGGTGCATCCGAGCTCGCGAATGAGGTCGAAGTCCTCCGCCTCGTCGGCCATCGAGATGGCCCAGCCCTTGTCGATCCGATCCTGGTGCCTGTTCACGCCGTGAAGGTCGAGGCTGCGGCCGTTCAGGAAAAAGCCCCGCTCCGGGTCCGCCCGAAAGTATCGCAGACCAACGGCTTGGGACACCGAATCCACGAGGACCCCCTTGGCCAGGACATCGACCCGCAGCGTGTAAAGATAGGGATCCGCCTTTGCGTTCCAAAGGTGCGGATGGATCACCGAAAGCGGCTGCCGCTCCTCGACTGCGTCTCCTCCCGCCAACTGGCCCTTGTTGTCAGCCGATGCCACCTCATGGCCTGCTGCATCCATGAGGTGGGCATGGACCTCGACCTCCTGGGCCTTGTCCGCATAGCTCTCCACCTGGGTCCGCACCGTGAGATTGGCCCGCTCGGGCGCGACCTGGTCCTGATCCAGATAGACTCCCGACGAACCGTAGTCGGTCGCCGAGATCTGGACCTCGTTTGTCGCAAGGAGGCTCACGGACCGGTAAATGCCTCCAAAAAAGGTGAAGTCCGCGGAATTCGGCGGGATCCCGAGCATCCCGTTGTCGGCGCGAACCGAAATCAGATTGTCCTGGCCGGCCTTCAGGGCGTCGGTCGCGTCGAAGCGGAATCGCGCAAATCCGCCCTTGTGCGTGCCCAGGTGCACGCCATTCACATACACGTCGGCCATCAGGCTCACTCCGTCGAACTGGAGGTACAGCCGCTTGCCGGAGAGGGAGGAATCGAGCCGGAGATGCCTGCGGTACCAGCCCGCGCCGCGCCGGTAGTTGCTGCCGCCGTCCTCGCCGTCAAGCGCGTTCCAGGTGTGCGGGACGGAGACCGTCTGCCATGCGGCGTCGTCGAAACCTACGTCCGGACCGTGGACGTTGTCGGCCGCGTAGAACTTCCATGCGCCGTCGAGATCGACCTGGATGCGCGGACCGGGCGGAGCCGGCGACACGGGCAGGCCGTGCGCGGGAATGCCGAAATACTGGCGAAGAAACCCCAGAACGACCGGCCCAAGGTCGCGGGGAAGGGGTTTGCCCTGCCAGCTCGTCAGATCGAAGGTGTGGCCCACGCCCTCGAGGGCCACGAACTCGTGCGCGACGCCGTTCTCCGTCAGCACCCGGTCGAGCTTGGAGGACTCGGAGAAGTCCACGGTCGTATCGGCCTTGCCGTGAACAATCAGGACCGGAGGCGAATCCGGGCTGACATGGGCGGCCGCCTCATCCGCGGGTCCGTAGAAGTCTCCAATGGCCCCGACCATGTCCGAAACGCCGGGGTACGGCGCGGGAGGCTCGAACGCGGGATCGCCTGCGGTAAAGCCCACCATCAGGGCCAGTTGCCCCCCGGCCGAGCCGCCCATGACGGCGACCCGGTCCGGGTCGATGTGATAATCGGCCGCGTGGACACGCAGGAATCGCACGGCATTCTTGCAATCGAGGAGGCTTCCCGGCCACGCGTTCGGGCCGAGGCGGTAGTCGATGCTCGCGCACACATAGCCCGCCGCGGCCAGGGTGCCGCAGACATTTTTCGCCCTCGCCTCGCTTTTCGTGCCGCTGGTCCCTCCGCCGCCGTGGATCCAGACGACCGCGGGCGAAGGCGGGTCTCCCGGAGCGCGCTCGGGCAGGTACAGGTCCAGCTTCTCGGAACGCCCCGATTCGAGATAGCTCACGTCCGGGATTGTCTGGACATCGGCGCCGCGGGTTCGAGCGCCCGGGATCGAGATCAAAAGCGCGGAAGCGGCCGCAATGAGGGTCGGAAGGGGGGATCGGGGGCTCATTGGGTCGGATTATTGGGCGCCGCCGGGAAAAGGGAATCCTTGAGTCCGCGGAAGCGCTCCCGGGTTCCGGGGTCGGGCGCAAATTCAAGCCCGATGTCGCACAGCGCGGATGCGGTATCCTTGCGGCCCGCGCGCGCCTGCAGCTTCGCGTCGGCATAGACAAGGTCCATGTCATATGGGAAAAGCACCACGCCTTCGTCGACGGCGCCGAGATTGCCGATCGTGGGCTCGACCGAGGAGTGGCTCCAGGCCTCGGCGATCAACTCGTAGGCGTCGGGAAGGGGTGGCCGCAGCGACCGCGCCGCGAACAGGGGAGTCAGGATCGCGGCCATCTGGCCGACTCCCAGCCTGCCTTCCGTCCCGGCGGGTTTGGCCAGCGCCTGAAGGTACAGGATGCGGGCGTACTCGACGTAGGCCCGGGCCCGGCTCGTCCGGGCGGAAATCGCCGCCTCGAGAAACTGCTCCGCACGCTCGTCGCGGCCCGCGGCGTGCTCGGCCAGGCCGAGCGCGGCCAGCAGCTGGGGATCGCGGGAGCCCCGGACATACGGTGCGATGAGGCTGCGGCGCGCCTCGTCCGTGCGGCCGGCCATGCGCTGGGCCTCTCCCCTCACCCGGGCCGATTCGGCGTCGGTCGCCTTCCTCAGGGCAAGCGGGGGAATATTCGCAAGGGGGCGGCCGTCCTTCTCCTGGAGCTTGAACACACGATCCGATGCGTAATCGGTGTAGCCCCAAAGGATCGCGAGCATGTCGCCGTAGGATTTCTTGAAGCACCGCACGAAAAGCGGCTCGGTCACCGGCTCGCGCGCGGCGTGATAGGCGAAATTGAGGAAGGCCAGCCGGTATTCAGCCGGAGCCCCGAACAGGCAGAGGTGGACAAACTCGTAGCTTTCCCTCGCCCGCGGCGAATCGGGGTCCGCAGGGCCGGAATCCGCGGCGAACAGCCGCTCGAAGGGCATGAAGGTCCCGGCCGCAATGGCGGCCTCGAATGCGGTGTCGCCGGCAAGCGCCGAAGACACCGGGGCGCCGGCCGGCCCCCTTGCCGCGGGCACGGCCGCGGCATACGCCTTTCGAGCCGCGAAATCGGGGTCCTCGATCGCAGGCAGGCCAATCTTGCTTTCGTCATAGACCATCGCGCCGAACAACTTCACCAGGGCGGTTTCGAGCCAGGGCGGCGTCCGCGGACCGATCCGCCCGACCACAAAATGAACGTATTCGTCGTGCAACAGCCTCCTCGAATAATCCGGCATGTCGGTCGAATCCATGGAGCCGGGATTCTGGAGGTTGATGACGACCGCCGCGTTCTCCCGGTCCTCGAGGGTCAGGCTCAGGGTGTTCTCGGCAACGGGGATCACGTTCGCCGGCACAAATTCGGCGAACCGGGACGCCGAGCCGCACAGGATCACCGATTCCGCCACGTCGGCGTTCATGCGCGCCGTCGGCCAGACCGTCTCCACGGCCCGCTGAAAAAGGAGAAAGTCGTGGACCAATCCCTCCGTCACCTCATCCGAGGCGTCGGAGAGGATTTCGAATCCCGGGACCTGCGCGTAGTGCCACGATTCCGCAGGTGGGAGAATCCGCGTTTCGGTGACCGTGAATGTCGGCAGCCGGACGACCGGGCCCGGGTTCTCCGGCTGTGTCTCGGCCCGCGCGAGGGCCAGGCAGGCCATCGCGGCCAGCCCTGGGCTGACGAGGCTCCGGAAAAAGAAGGATGCGCTAAAAGGGAGCACGCGGCGCATGAATGAAACGGAATTAAACCCTCGCGGCCGGGATCCGCAACCGCCCCGTTGCGCCCTGGGCGGCTTGATCCGCGGCCCGGGACCGGTAGCGTTTTCCCCGCCATGCCAACGACCCAATCAGCCCCGCACCATTCCCCCCGCCCGCTGGCCGTCGTCACGGGCGCGTCGAGCGGAATCGGAGAGGCATTCGCCCGGAAGCTCGCTCCCTCCCATGATCTGATCCTGGTCGCCCGGAGGAGGGAAAAGCTGGATGCCATCGCATCAGAGGTCGCGGCCGCTCACGGAACGCGCGCCGAGGTCCTGGTTGCCGACCTGACGCTCGAAACCGACGTCGCCCGGGTGGCCAAGCGCATCCGGACCGAGCCAAGCCTGGAATTGTTGGTCAACAATGCCGGATTCGGGGTCGATGGACTGTTCTGGGAGGGGGCGATCGAATCCAACGATCGAATGCACCGGCTGCATATTCTTGCGACCCTGAGGCTGTGCCACGCGGCGCTCGGCAACTTCGTGCCAAGGAATCGCGGGGCGATCGTGAATGTCGCCTCCGTCGCGGCGTTTATCCGGGGAATAGGCTCGGGCAGCTACGGGGCCACCAAGAGCTGGATGACGGCCTTCACCGAGGGCCTGCACCTCGATCTTCGCAGCATCAAGTCACGCGTCGTCGTCCAGGCGCTCTGCCCGGGATTCACAACCACGGAGTTTCATGATGCGATGGGGGTCCGCCGCGACAAGAGGGCTCCCCGCTCATTCTGGCTCACCGCCGAAAGCGTGGTCGCGGCCTCGCTGGCCGGGTTGCGCAGGCGCAAGCTCTACGTGGTCCCCGACTGGAAATACAAAATCGTGACCGCGATCGCGACCAAGTTTTCAAACCGAATGCGCGTGGCCTTCGAACTGAGCCGGACGCGTCGAACGGACAAGGAGGCCGCCCCCAGTCAGTCGGCCGGCGAGACCCGGTAAAGTCCGGCTCCGTGCGAGTTGATCAACGGCGTGAATTGGCCGGCCACCCGGCCGAGGTCCGCCCTTCGCCAGAGGTCGCGAATCTGCGCCGCCCCGCTCAGGCCAAGCTCCGAAAGGCCGACCTGCACGGGCGCCGCGGAGCCGTCGCGGGTGTTGAAGAGCGCAAGGTACCTGTCCCGCGAGCCGGGCACGTCGGCCACCCAGCCGTAGAATCCGTCCCGGTGAAACAATTCCCGGTTGCCGGAGCTGGCCTGATCGACGGACAGGACCTCGTCGTTCGTGATCAGGGCGAGCGTTTCGTCGTCCAGCTTCGTAAGGTCGGCGCCGAGGATGAGGGGCGAGCGCGCGATGCTCCAAAGCGACATGAGGGTGACCTGCTCGTCCGCCGTGAAATGGGTGCGGCGCTTGCCCATTGAGATCGTTCCAAGGGGCAGCATGTCGGCGTCGGGATAGTGCCCCGGACCGCGGTAGGGCGACCAGGCGTTCAGCCGGTCGAACTGGGCGAGGAGGGCCGGCCAATGGTCCCAAAAATCGCCGCTTATGCGCCAGAGGTTGGCGTGGGTGCTGATATCCGCCCCGTCGATGACCGGCGTCGGTCCAGGCGACGTGCTCAGCACGATTTCACGGCCGCAACGGTCGATCGCCCGGCGGATGCCGTCGATTTCGGACCGATGATAGGGGTAGGAAAGGTCGTCGACCTTCACGAAGTCGATCCCCCACGACGCGAACAGCTCGAACACCGAATTGTAATACTCCTGCGCACCGGGCTTTGCCATGTCGACGCCGAACATGTCGTCATTCCAGGGGCAGATGCTCTTGGGGTCGGCGATGTCGGCCGCGCTGTAAGGCGTGCCCTTGACCGGAGTCCGGGATGCGACCGCCTGCCGCGGGATTCCGCGGAGCAGGTGCACGCCGAAGCGCAGGCCCAGGCGGTGCACGGCGTCGGCGAGCGGCTTGAAGCCCCTTCCGTCGGCGGCCGACGGAAACCGGTTCGCCGCCGGAATCAGCCTGCCCCACCCGTCCATCTCGAGTTTTGCGCCCTTTCGGTAGTCGAAGCCGGTCGCGTTGGGCTCATACCACTGGATGTCGACGGTGATCAGGTTCCATCCGTGGCTCGCGAGCTTGTCCCTCATCACCCCGGCCTGCGCCCGGGTCTGCGCCTCGGTCACGGTCGTGGCGAACCCGTCCCAGCTATTCCAGCCCATCGGCGGGGTGGCCGCCCAGGAATAAAATGCGGGCGGAGGGTCGGCGCGAAGAAGGCCGGCACCGGCGGCCAAGGCGAGGAACAGGGGAGTGGCGAATGAGGGGTTCATGGCAAAAACGAGGGGAATTCACCGGATGACCGGCGTGACTCGAAACCAATTGAAATCGGCAAAGCCCAGGGCCGCGGCCGCTGGCGCTGCGCTCGCAAACAAACCGACCTTTGCTCCGATCCAGCGGTCTCCCGACGCCTGAAAGGGTCCGCCGATCGGGGTGAAGACCCGGTTGTCGAAGCTGTAGGCAAACCGGCAGATCGCATTCTCCACGACGGTGACCCGCAGGAAAACGCCCGGGGATGCCGAGCCCGCGGCTGCAATCTCGCTCTCCTGGGCGCCCGCACGGTTCGCGCCCCGGTTGACGGCGGTGACGAGCCGCAGTCCGCCTTCCGCGCGCCGCAGGCCGATCCAGGCATAGTCGAATCCGAAAACGGCAAGGCCCGCGCGCTCGCCATCGCCCGCCGGCGAGAATTGGAGGGAAGTCGTCGCGGTGAACGCGGGGGCGGGAAACTTCTGAAGGAGGAAATTCGGGATGTCGTAAAGCGTGTTTACGGCGGGCTCCCCATTGTTGCGATTCTTCGGCGCCGGCACGCTTGCCAGGCGGAGAAAACCCGGGCGCGCATCCAGCGAGGCCCAGTTCGCGCGCGGATTGGCGTTCCACTGCCACTGCAGGCCGAGCTTCCCGACGTCGAATTCATCGCTTGTCTGCGGGACGGCGATCGGCCATTCCCGCCCGACGCCGGGTTTTCGGTGCGCGAGGACCGGCTCCCCTTTTCCCGAGCCGCCGGGGTCGTCTCCAATGACCGGCCAGTCGCCGCGCCAGACCATGGGTTCAAGGTGGACGACGCGCCCGTAGGCGCCCCGGTCCTGGAAATGCAAAAACCAGTCTTCGCCCGAAGGGGTATCGACCCACGCGCCCTGGTGCGGGCCATTGATCGTGGAGCGGCCCTGGTCGAGCACGATGCGGTGCTCGTAGGGGCCCAGCAGGCTTTTTGATCGGAAGACCGCCTGGTATCCGCCCGTGACTCCGCCGGAAGGCGCGAAGACGTAGTAATAGCCGTTGCGCCTGTAGAGTTTCGGGCCCTCGAGGGTGGTCCAGCCGGGAATCTTGTTGCCGTCGATAATGGTCCGGCCGGCGTCAAGCACCCGGGCGCCGTCCGCACTGAGCCGGTTAAGCGTCAGGAGATTCGAGATCCCGGCGCGGCTTTTGGCCCATGCGTGGATGAGGTAAAGCTGCCCGTCGTCGTCCCAGAAGGGACAGGGATCGATCAATCCCTTTCCACCCTTGATCAGGATCGGAGGGGTCCAGGCTCCCGCGGGATCGGCCGCCGTTGTCAGGTAGATTCCGAAGTCGGGGTCCGGGTAAGTGATCCAGAACCGGCCATCGTGAAATCGGATGGCGGGCGCCCAAACGCCCTCCCCGTGGCGCGGCACCATGAAATGCTCCTCCGGCACCTGAACGGCCAGGGCGTGGTTGATGATGGTCCAGTTGACCAGGTCCTTCGAGTGCAGGACCGGAAGGCCGGGAGTCGCGAGGAAGCTTGAGGAAACGAGGTAATAGTCGTCGCCCACCCGCACGGCGTCCGGATCGGAGTAGTCTGCGAACAGCACGGGATTCCGGTAGGTGCCGTCGCCCTGGTCCGGAATCCATGGCGCGGCTCCGGCTCCAGGCAAGGAGGCGTCCGCAATCCACGGGCCAAGCGCGACAACCACGCCCAAAAGTCGGAGGATGAACGGGCTTTGCTTCATTGGGGGGTCACATCGATCGGCCTTCCGGGGCGTCGGGCAATTCAATCCCAATGCCGCCCGTGGCTGCAAGACAGCGCTTGAAAGGAAAGGAGGTGCCGGGCTTCCGCGCCATTGAACCTGCGGCAAGGCAAAAAATGCCGCGGTCCGCGTTGCCTTGCGCAACGTCATTCCATTTGGGCAGCAAACCGGCCCTTTGACTTCCGCCAAACAACGACCTAGCCTCTATCTCCCTTATGGCCGTGAAAGCGCTCCAACCCCCGATGGCGAAGTACTCCGCGATGCGCGAGTCCTTGCGTCCGAAGCTCCAGCGCGGGCTCATCGTCGCCTTTTCCGGGGGGGTCGACAGCTCATTCCTGCTTTGGAGCGCGGAGCAGGAGCGCCGCGCCTCGGGCGGGCGGCTTCTGGCGGTCACGGCGGTCAGCGACAGCCTCCCGCAGGTGGAAAAGGATGACGCGGAGCAGTTTGCCAAGCTCATCGGCGTCGAGCAGCGCTGGGAAAACAGCGGCGAACTTTCGGACCCCAACTATGTCCGCAACGACGGCCTGCGCTGTTACTACTGCAAGTCGGAGCTTTTCCGGCTCACCCGGACCCTGCAGGAGCACGGTGACTATCATTTTGTGGCGTATGGCTACAACGCCTCCGATCGCGCGGATGTGCGCCCCGGCCACAAGGCCGCGGAGGAAAACGGCGTCATCGCGCCGCTGGCCGACGCGGAGCTGACCAAGGACGATATCCGCGTCCTCATGCGCGAATTCAAGCTTCCGCTCGCGGACAAGCCCTCCAGCCCATGCCTTAGCTCGAGGCTCATGACGGGGGTGGCGGTCACTCCTGAAAAGCTCCGGCATGTCGAGGCCATGGAGACGATCCTGCGCAAGCGCGGGGTCAACGTGGCCCGCGTCCGGCTCCATGAGGAGGGCCAGCGCCGTTATCTGCGGGTCGAGGTTTCGCCCGAGGAGATGGACAAGGTGCTCGCCGCCCGCAATGACCTGCTGGCCACGGGACTGTCCCAGGGCTACGATCGGGTGCTGTTGGATCTCGCCGGGTACAAGACCGGGGGAGCCACCGTTCGCTGAGAGCATTTATGCGCGAGAACGACTTGCTTGAGCTGCTGGCGGCGGTTGAAGCCGGCAAGGTTTCCGCCGCGGAGGCGCTCCGCCAGCTGCGAGCCGGTCCGTTTCGCCAGACCGACCTCGGGTTCGCGCGGCCCGATCATCATCGCCGCGTGCGCAACGGCCTGAACGAGGTCGTCTTCGGCGAATCGAAGACCGCGGAGCAAATCGTCGCGATCGTCGCCGAATTGGTTCAGTCCGGCGGCCCCGTCCTGATCACGCGCCTCCAGCCGGAAAAGCTCGCCGCCCTTCGGAAACGGTTCAGGAAAGGCAGGGCAAATCCCGTCGCGCGAACCTTCATCGCAAACCCTCCGGCTCCGCTGGAGGGCGGCCCGTCGGTTCCCCACGTCGCGATCGTCGCCGCCGGCACGAGCGACCTGCCGGTGGCGGAGGAGGCCTGCGAGGTGTGCGTCGCCATGGAGATCCCGTTCGTGCGCGTCTGCGACGTGGGGGTGTCCGGGCTTCACCGCCTGCTGGGCGCCGCGGAAACCCTCCAGGCCGCCACGTCGATCGTCGTCATTGCCGGCATGGAGGGAGCGCTGCCGAGCGTCGTCGCCGGCCTGATCGGCCGCCCCGTGTTCGCGGTGCCGACCAGCGTCGGCTACGGGGCGAGCTTTGGAGGCGTCACGCCCCTCCTCGCCATGCTCAACTCCTGCGCGCCGGGCGTGACGGTCGCGAACATCGACAACGGATTTTCCGCAGCATTTGCAGCCTGCCAGGTCGTGCGCGCGGTCCGCGATGCGCAGCGCAATCGCCATGAATAAAGCCATCTACCTTGAAAGCGTTGCCGGCGTCGCCGGAGACATGTTTGTCGCGAGTTTCGTCGATGCCGGGGTCGTCCAGGCGAAGGAGCTCGGCGCCCTGCCGGCCCAGCTGGGCCTGGACGGCGTCAGGGTCGCGATCAGCAGGGTTCGGCGGGCGGAGGTCGAGGCGACGCACGTCCGGGTCGGATGGGACAAGAAGTCCGATCTGTTTCACCACAGCCATTCCGGCGATCATGGCCACTCCCATTCCCATGATCATGGCGACCACCATCATCATCACGCGACGCTCGATGGCGGCGTGGAAACCCATATTGAATTCCAATCGGGTTCCCACGACAGCGGGCACACCCATTATTCCGAAATCGACCGGCGAATCGCCGATTCCAAGCTCGAGCAGCCCGTAAAGGATCTGGCGCGAAAGATATTCCGGCAGCTGGCCGAAGCCGAGGCGTCCGTTCACGGCTACCCGGTCGACGAAGTCGCGTTCCACGAGGTGGGGGCCGTGGATTCGATCATGGATGTCGTGATGGCGGCCTATTGCGTGAACAAGCTCGGACCCTGCGCAATTTACGCCTCCCCGATCCGACCGGGCCGCGGTTTCGTGAAGATGGCCCACGGCACCCACCCGGTGCCGCCGCCGGCTTCATTGAAGCTCCTCGCCGGCCTGCCGGTGGCGCCCGTCCCGGCCGCGATCCTGCGCCCGGACATCGAGCTGTCGACGCCCACCGGAATCGCCATCCTGAAGGCGCTCGCGCCGCGATTCATCGCCGAAGTCCCGCCCGGGACCCTGACCGGCCACGGCGTCGGCGCCGGCACGACGGATTTCGGGGTTTTTCCGAACGTCTTCCGGATCGTTCTGTTCGAAGAGGGGCGGACGCCGATTTCAACGGAGGGATTCGAAAGCGACCGGGTCGTCGAAATCGCCTGCAATATCGACGACGACACCGCCGAACACATCGCCTGGATGGCTTCCCAACTGCTGGAACGGGGCGCCCTGGACTCGTGGCTGACGCCCGTGACCGGAAAAAAGGGGCGTCCCGCGGTCTGCCTGTCCGTCCTCGCAAATGAATCGGACTGGCCCTCGATGGCCGCGTGGATCCTGCAGAATGGAACCACCTTCGGCGTGCGTTACCGGCATTGGGACCGGCTGAAACTCCGCCGCCGGTTCGAGCGCCGCGAGACCGCGGAAGGGCCCCTCACCTACAAGGTCGGCCTGGCGAAGGACGGGGAGATCCTGAAGGAAAAGCCGGAGTTCGAGGAAGTGCGCCGCGTCTGGGAAAAGCCAAAGTCCTAGGCCGGCCAACGATATCTTGACCCGGCGGGCTGCCGGTCAATAATGGCGAGGCCTTTGCCCGCCTTATGAAGGCCCTACCCCTCTGTTTGATAGCCGCCCTTGCGCTTCCGCCTTGTGGCTGCACACCGACCCCGCCGCTTGACCGGATTGTTTCGGCCGAATCGCCTTCCGACCTGACCTACTGGCGACAGCGCAACGAGGACAACCTCACGCCTGCGCAATGGGAGGACTTCGACGCCGCGCTGCGGGAGGTCCAGATGAAGATCAAAATCGACGCCGCCGGGAAGGACACCGACGCCATCGATTCGATGGTGTGCGCAAAAGTCGCGGGCCAAACGGTGCGCAAGGTGTTGCAAACCGGGTTCGAATTGAAGCTGGCCAGGCTCGATGCCGAGGGAGCGCAACTCGCGGATTTCATCCGCAAGAACACGGCGCTGAAGCCGGGCAGCACGCAAACAAAGGAGGAACTCCTGGACAAGGTTTTCACCCAGGTGTCGCTCCTCCACGCGGTGGACAAGGACATGGAGGAAACCTCGCAGAAGCTCGACCTCCTGCTCCAGCGGCCGCACGCGCCCCACAAGCCCCACGAGCCGGCCCCTTAGCGGCCAATCAGTTGGCGGATGCGAGCGTCTCCGGCGGGCCCAGGTACGAGGGCCGCAGTCCGCCCAGGTCGATGACGATCTTTTCCAATAGCACGCCGGGGTCCACCATGTAGATTTTCAGCGTGTGCGCGCCGGGCGCGGCAAAGGTCTGCCCAATCGCAGTCGATGTCGTGTTGTCCAGGACGTTTTCCTGCCAGGCGGGGCTGGAACCGACCTCCGCACCCACCCCCGCCGAAAGGGTCACCAGCCGGGGCGCGTCGCCGTCCACAGCCACCGCAAAGCGCAATCCCGCGCCATACCTGAGCGGCTGCGTCGGAATGAGATTGAAGTGAATGGAGGCCTCGCCGGCCTTGGAGAGACTAAAATCGTATTGAAGGACGGGAGCCTCGGAGGCGGCCCGGGCGAGATCCACGCTCGGAGCCGTCGTCGGGAATACGGCAACGGCATCGCCCGTCCGCCCCAACCCCGGAATCACGCGCCAGGCCGCGCCGGGCCGGTCCGTCTTTCTCGAATAGTGCTCGGCGAGAATCGATACCACGCCGTCCGACTCGACAAATCCTCCCGAAAGGCGTCCCTCCGGCGCCACCCTCGGGCGGACGGGGCCGGACAGCACGCCGGAGTCCGCCGGGACTCCGGATTTGGGTGCGCGCTCCATTCCCGCGAGATCCGCCGGCAGGCGCAGGATCGCGTTCCTGTAAGAGCGGGACGGCAGAAGGGGGTCGTCCTCAATGTATCCCTTCCATTTCCCCCCCGCGACGTCGTCATTGTAGCGGTCGACCGCCGCGACAAGATCCGCGGTTCCCGAGTCAAACGCGCCGACCCACTTCCTCACGCCGGGATCGTGCCTGGCGTCCTCCAATGCGGCCATTTCCTTTGCGATGAACCGCTGGTTTGCGGCCGCCGAGGCAACGACCGGATACTCGACCAGCTCGTAAAATGCGTCCCTGCCGGCGGGCGGAATCGATGCCTCCAGCCGCCTGGCTCGATCGGCGAGCGTGCGGTAAAGCCTGAGGCGTTCAAGCCCCTCGTTTGAACCGCCTTCGTAGGAAAACCCGCTCGGGCGCTGCGGCTGCCCCAGGCCGTTCCATTGCGTGTGCTCCGGCTTTCGCTGGCCGCCCAGCCGGTAATACTCCTTCAGAATCCCGGCGATTTCCCGGGCGTGCGCCGGGCCGAACTGTTCGGCCGCGAAGCTGTCCAGGTAGTCCGGCAGGGTCTCAAGGTTCCATTTGTCCACGTCCCAGGCCATCTGCAGGAAGAAGTCGATTCCGATTTCCCTGGGCTTCAGTCCGCCGACGTTAAGCATCCAGAATCTGCGCATGTCATGCTCGTACGCCTTGCTCATTTCCTCCCAGATGAGCGCCGGGGGCGTGGTATCCAGCCACACGTACGAAAGCGGGGCTCCGAGGTACGAGACGTGGTAGTAGACCCCAAAGCCGCCGGGGCGCGCGGCGATCTGCCCGGGCGTTGGAAAATAGCGGATGTAGCCGAAATTGTCGTCCGGAAACACCACCGTCACGTCCGGCGGCACCTTCAGGTCCTTCAGGAAATAGGCGAGCAGCTCCTTGTAGGGGCAGAATATCTGCGGCACCTTCGCCGGATCGGGATCGACATACTTCGCCAGGAGGGCCCGCTGGACGCCGAAGATCTTCTCCAGCGTGCCGATGATCTGCGCATCGCCGCGCGGGCCCTGCATCGGCTCGTCGTGGATTCCCCTCATCCCGATCGTGTAGAGGTTCTCGTACCTGCCGTTCGTCTGCAGTCGTTCCTCCCAATACTTCGTCACCCCCTCCGGATTGGTCAGAAAATTGTAGGCGGCCTGGTCGTCCTTGGGCCACTCGCCGACGTTGTTGCGCAGGAGGGGCTCGCAATGCGAGGCGCCCATGATGATGCCGTAGCGGTCCGCGACCACCCGGTTCCCGGGATTGGCGTTGAACGCGGTCGAGCATGCGTGCATCGCGGGCCAGAGCGTGTTTGCCTTGAGCCGAAGCAGCAGTTCGAAGACTTTCGCGTAGGTTTTGGGCCCGAGATTCCCGACCTCGGGCTCGAAGGTCTTCGCCGCCCAGGGCTCCAGGCTCCAGTCCTCGTCATTGATGAAGATTCCGCGGTATTGCACCGATGGCGGGCCAAACTTGCGCGTGCCTGCGGCCACGAACAGGTTGTCGCGGTGGGCGGGCGCCGCGTCCGCCCACCAAACCCACGGCGAGACGCCGATTGCGCGCGACAATTCGAGTGCGCCGTATGCCGTTCCGCGCCGGTCGCTGCCCGCGATGACAAGGGAACCGTCCACTCCGGTGATCAGGAAGCTCTCCCATTGGCCCCTGATCCGCCCCGCATCGAGCCTGCCTTCCGTCACAAGCCTGTCGATCAGGGGGCTTTGGCCCAGGGTGCCGATGAGGACCGCGGGGCCGCCGGGCTTCTCCGACTGCGTGGCCACGGCCGGTCTTCGGCCGGTCACGCGCTCCACATCCTCCGCAAACAGACCTGCCGCGAGGCGCACGCATTCAAAATCCCCCGGCGCCACGCACACTGGCGCCAGTTGTGCGCCCTCGGCCAGTTTGAAATCCCCCTCCCTGTAGGTGTCGCTCACCCAGGCCGTGTCGGCGGCCTTCAGGGAGAGCGACGCAAGGACGGCCAGCAGGATTGTCAGGTGCTTCATTGCCCTGGGTAGCGCCGAACAGCCGGCGCCGCTCAACCCGCCCGCTTGTAGGTGCCCATGATTTGCGCCTCGGCCAGGATATGCCCTTCCATCGCCCGCAGAAGTTCCGGCTTGCTCGCCCGGGGCTTCAGCGCAAGTTCCGCGTCGAGCGCATAGAGCTTGAAGAAATAACGGTGCGGCTTGCCCGGCGGCGGAAGAGGTCCGCCGTAGCCGATGCGGCCAAAGTCGTTGACACCCTGCTTGACGCCGCCCGCGAGGGACTCCGCCGTCGGGAACTTTTCCGGTATCAGCCTTGCCGAACCAGGCAGGCCGTAGAGCACCCAGTGCACCCAGGTGCCGCCGGGCGCGTCGGGGTCGTCGCAGATCAGGGCGAAGCTTTTCGTCCCCGCCGGAACATCGCTCCACCGAAGGTAGGGCGACTCATCAGCTGCGTCGCCGGTGTATTGCGCCGGAATCGGCCGGCCGTCCTCAAACGCTGTGCTCATCAGATTCATGGCAGTTGTCTCCTTTCCTGTTTTGCGCTTTGGCCGCCGCCAGGCGGCCAGCCCCGGCGGCGACATCCTTGCTTCGTACTCGGGCGACCCTCTCCCAGTCAAGGCGCCGGCACGACCGTCCAGTCGCCGTCCGGGTTGAATTCCGCCATTGCCTCGGCGATTTCGGCGCTTTGGGCGCCCAGATTGCGCTCATAGACCTTGCCCCACTGGTTCACGATAAAGGTCATGACGCCCGACTCGCCCCAGTGCTCGGGATACGCGACCAGGGCGAAACCCGCGACCATGTTGCCGTTGATGACATAGTCGTACGCCCCGCCCGGCGCCGCCGGGCCCTGCGCCGTCAGAATCTTGAAGCGGTATCCGTAGTAGGGCTGCGGCTTCCCCTCGGCCGTCTTCCCGCCGTATCCCTCCGCACGGGCCTGGGCCACGAGCGGCCCAAAAGGGCTCTGCTCCTCATTGGGCGAGGCGGGCCAGTACAGGCCGTCCTTCTTGCCGGGCGTGCTGCTCAGTTTCTGGGCGTAATCGAATATGCCCCCGCCGCCGCGGTCCTCGCTCGCATACTCGCGCTGAGCCTGTACGTAGGTCCGGCAGACTCCGATGGCCATCAGCTCGTCCTTGCCGATGCGCCGGTTGAGGACTTCCTCCTTGCCCGCCGCGGTGTCGAAAAACCATTGGCCGTCCTTTTTCACGAGCGGCACCGCCATCGGCCAGTCCAGGGCGCCGATATTGATGACGCAACGGTCATCGGATTTCCGCACCAACTGGCACAGCTGCCCGATGGATTTGCAAAAGGTCGCGAACTCGATCGAATCCTGCCGCGCATCCCCCGAGAGAAGGTCCTTCACACCGGGACCGAAAATCGCATCGACGGCCGGCCGATCGCCGGACTTGGCCGCCGCCGCGAGGGCCTTCACGGCCTCCTCGGGCGAGCCGAACCGCCGCGGCGATCCCGCCGCGTCCGCGGCGTTCGCCCGCATCGCAATTGCCGCGACACCGGCCGCCAGAGCGAGCGCGGTTGCGATCAGCCGGGTTGAACGGATCAATGCGAACGAAGAGGTCATGGCGGTGAAAAGGCTGCGGTGAAGGTCAATGCCGCTCGTGGCCGCCCCCCGATGGGGCCGGGGCCCGCGCGGGAGCGCTGTAACTCCTGACCGGGGCCGCGCGGCTCTCCTGCCCGCGGTTGCTGTAAGCACGGGTGTCCGTGCCCCGGTCGTATCCGCCATAAAGGGCGCCTGACGGAGCAGGCTCCGGGGCCTGCGGGGCGGCTTGCCCGCCCCATCCGCGATAATCCGGGCGCGGCGATGGCGTCGCCACAGGCACGCGAGGCCGTCCGGAGGGTCCTGCGCCCGGGCGCCGAACCGTGACCGGGACGGGAACATTTCGGACGCCCGGATAGTAATTGCCGACAACATTCCGCCAGCGGGAAGGATCTATCCGCCACGGATTGCCGTTTCTGCTCGCCCAATCCCTGTGATAGGCCCAGCCAGGAATCCACGGGCCGATCCAAATGCCGAAGTCGTCCCAATCGCACTCGTATCCCAGCCACGGGCCGACCGGATACTCCGGGCCGAAGGTGAGGAACGGCCCCGGGTAACCGGGGGGCTCGTCGTATACGACGTCGGGATCGTACTCGGGCACGCATATCTCGTCCGCCTGCCCGGGGATTATCCGGATATCGTCGCCTTCCTGGTCGACCTGCTGCTGGGGCGTATTGGTCAGCGCCCCATCGGCCAGCGCCCGGGCCCGCATTTGCTGGATCGACTTCATGACGTCGGACGGTTGCTCCGCGAATGCGGCACCCAGCGTCTGCGTCCATACAAGATTGGCATTCATCCATGTGACCACCTGGGGATAGTGCGCCAGCCCCTTGACGCTTGGATCCCAGGGTTGGCCGTCGATTCCGGCCGGACTCCCGTTCGCGGCGATGTAACTGGCGGCCTGAGAGATGTCGGAGGGCACCGTCGAGGCGGGCAGGATGAGGGCGACGAGGGGATCGGGGTAAAGGGCGATCGGGCCCACCAATTGGTCAAGCTCGTCGGAAGAGTACGGCCCCGTGAGAATGCCGCCCGCCGGCGCCTGCGCCAAAACCGGAAGCGCGGCGCAAAGTGCGACCAACAGGGCCAGGGGAGTTTTCATTGGTGCGGTTCGACAAGGATATGACCGGCAAGGCGGCATAGCAAGCCGGCGGATAAAACGATAGTCGGCCCGTTTGCTCGACCTGCAGCCTGCCGGGCCTGTGCTCGCAAGGCCCAGACGCGCATCAAAACCGGCTTGGGGCCCCATGGCGTTCCGCCGTCCCCCAAGCCCAGATGATGCGCGTAAGCTGCGCATGGCCCTCCAGGCTGCAGGTCGAGCAAACGGGTCGGCTAACGAATTTCCACCGCGGCCCCCTTATATGTCACCGTTGAGTCGCCCGAGGGGGTTTCGGGCACGCCGACTCCATGGCCATCGCCCACCCAGACGATGTGAAACTCGCGCTGGGCAGCCATGCCGGGGAACGATCCCTTGCGCGCGCCGATCGTCAGCTTTTTGGCGGCTTCATTCCACGCGATCGGGATTTCCGCGTATTGGCCCTTTTCATAATTGTAGGTGTTGCCGTCGTCCTCGTAGAGCGTGAATGCGCCATCGGCGCCCCGATAAACCCGCAGTTCCAGCGGCGCCCCAGGCTTCTCCCCGGCGTATTGGACGAGCGGCCCCATTGGCACGATCGAGCCGGCTCTGACGTACAGCGGCAGCGAGTCGATCGCCGCGGGCGCGTCGATCGTCATCCCCCCGGCGCTGCGCCGGCCGGTCCAAAAGTCATACCAATCCCGGCCCGCCGGGAGGTAAACGTTGCGGGATCTCGCGCCCTGCATCACCACGGGGCTCACAAGCAGGGCGCGGCCGAACAAATATTGATCCGATACTCCGGCGGCCTGGGGGTCGGTGCGGAAATCCATGACCAGGGGCCGCATCATCGTGTCATCGGCGCTGGTCACCTGCCACGCCGTGGAATAGATATAGGGCAGCAGGCGGTAGCGAAGCTGGTCGAATTTCACCAGGATCGCGTCCGTCGCCGGGTCGAACTTCCACATTTCCTTGGAAGGCCCGCTGCCGTGCACGCGAAACAGCGGGCAGAACGCGCCGAACTGGAACCACCGCGTGAACAATTCGCGATACGCCGGATTGGAGGGGTTTCCGCCGCCGGCAAAGCCCCCGATGTCGGTGTTCCAATAGGGAATGCCGGACAGGGAAAAGTTCAGGCCGGCCGGGATCTGCCGCCTAAAGACGTCCCAGGTCCCGCGAATGTCGCCCGACCAGCAGATGGCGGCATCGCGCTGCTGGCCAGCCCATGCCGAGCGGGTCAGGATCAACACGCGCTTGTCCGTGGACTCGGCGCGCTGGCCCTGGTAAACGCCTTCGGTCGCCATCAGCGGGTAGGCGTCCGTCACATACGCCCCCGGTCCCACCGAGGTGCGCAAGCTGCGGACTTCGCCCCAATGGGCGGCAAGCTCCGGTTCGGTCGCGTCCAGCCACCAGCCGTCGAACCCGATGCTGAAGAGTTTCTCCGAGATCTGCCTCCAGAACACCCGGCGGGCATCGGCGCCGTAGGGATCGTACCACTGGCCCTCGCCCTTTATCCAGACGTTCGGATAGACCGGATCGAGGATCCCATTGACGGCCTTGAGCTGATTCAGGTTTTCGCTGCCAAGGTCGAACCGCGACCAGATCGAAATGATGACGTGCGCGTGCTCGTCGTGAATCTGTCTCACCATGCCGGCGGGGTCGGGATAGCGTACCGGGTCGAACTCATGGGCGCCCCACGGCTTCGGCGTCCAGTATTGCCAATCCTGGATGACTCCGTCGATGGGGGTCCCGCGCTCGCGGTACCTGGCCAATACGCCCAGGATTTCCGCCTGCGTCTCGTAGTGTTCGCGGCATTGCCAGAATCCAAAGACCCATTCGCCGAACATCGGCGCGGCCCCGGTGAGCTTGCGATAATCGGCGACCACCCGGTCCAGGTCCGGTCCGGCCAGAAAATAATAATCTATTGCGCGCGCGACTTCGGATATCCACGAAACCGTTGCGTCTTTTCCAGGCACGCCAACAGCCACGGTGGAAATCGCCGGGTTGTCCCACAAGACCCCGTACCCTCGGCTGGAGACAAGCACCGGCAACGCGATGTTCATGTTCGATTGCAGGAGGCGGACCGTCTGCCCGCGATAGTTCCAGGGCCCGTAGGCTTGCTGCCCAAGCCCGAGAATGGATTCATCCGGGGCGAGGACGAAATCCTGCTCAGCCTGTTGCGCGCTTAGGTTCTTGACGGGGGTCGGCGAAAAGATTCGCCCTGCAGGAGCCTCCGTCAGATAGGCGGCGCCGTCAGGTTTGGAGAACGACACCGCCCCCGTATTGCGATCCACCCGCGCCTTCAGCCCCCCGGTGTCCACGACATAGCCGTCCGGCGCCTCAATATAGGACCAATCCACCGCTTCCGGCCTGGCGATCACGCAAAGGCTCCTCGTGTCCGGCAGGACGGCGCCCGGGGCATACGTCACGCGAATCACGCTGCGGGACCAGACCTGCAGGCGCAGCACTCCGCCATCCAACTGAAAAGTGACCTGATCCGCGCCCTTCTTGGCGGTGATCGCCGCATCGACGGCGGCCGGCCAGGCGCCGCCGAAAACGCACAATCCGCAGACTAGGGAGAATCGAGGCAATTTGGGAATCATTGGGATTTGGACTTTCAGGATGGATCCCGCCCGGACGCCAACCTGGAAAGCTCGGGATTTCTTGCGATTTATGGATACGCCCGCAAGTAAAAGGTGGGAGGCGGTCTGAAAACCGCCATTGGCCGCTGCCGGCCTCGGGATCGCCTCCGCCCGCTTGCCGGCCGCCAAAAGATCGATTGTAATACCCCGCCCCATGAAAAAACGTTGGCTCGTTTGCGCAATCGCCGCCCTGTCGGCCGGCTGCCTCGGCTCCCGGCCCGCTGCATGGGCGGAAACACCGCTTCCCCCGGCGGACAAGGTCGCCCCGAAGCCGCTCTACCGCGATCCGATCATGGACGGCGCGACCGACCCGACCATCATCTGGAGCCCGGCCGACAGGAAATGGTTCATGTTCTACACCAGCCGCCGCGCAAATGTGCAGGGATTGGCGCCCGGGGTGGCGTGGGTGCACGGCTCGCCCATCGGGATCGCGACCTCCGGGGACGGCGCGACGTGGACGTACCTCCGCGACGCGAACATCGTTTATAAAGACGCCGTCCCCGACAAGACCTACTGGGCTCCGGCGGTCGTTGAGCACAACGGCCTCTTCCACATGTACCTCGTCTATGTCCCCGGGATCTTCAATGACTGGGGCCACCCTCGCTTCATCATTCACCTTACGAGCAGGGACTTGGTAAACTGGCAGTACGAATCCACGCTTCCCCTCTCCCACCCCAAGGTGATCGACGCCGGTGTGCTGCACCTGCCCGACGGCACCTGGCGGTTGTGGTACAAGGACGAGGCCACCGGCTCCTCGTGCAATTACGCGGACAGCACCGACCTCTATAATTGGACGGACCACGGCCGGGTTCCGGGCCTTTCCGATCACGGCGGCGAAGCCCCCGTCGCCTTTCACTGGAAGGGCCATTACTGGCTGTTCCGCGACATCGGGAGCGCCCTCGCCCTGTACCGTTCGGACAACGCGGCGGACTGGGAGCGCGTGGGCACGATGCTCCAGGACCGCGGCACCGGCCCCGACGACACCGGAGTCGGCCACCATCCGGACGTCATCCTCTCCGGCGGCCGCGCCTACCTGTTTTATTTCGTGCAGCCCGGAACCAGCGCAACGCCCGGCGGGCCCGTCGACAGGCGGCGCAGCAGCATCCAGGTCGCCGAGCTCAAGTACGACGCCGCCAGCAACAACCTGACGGTCGACCGCAACGCCCCCACCCTGATCAATCTCCAGCCGCCGGCCGATCCCGAAACGGAATCAAAGGTCGACTGACGGGCCCCCAGGGTAAGGCGCCTCGGGAAAAGGATCTACCGCGCCTTGGCGAGCTCGACCGCATACACCTGGACCGAGCCGTTCATGTTCGAGCGAAACACGAGCCATTTCATGTCCGGGGTGAAGGTCGCATTGGGTTCGAGGACGTAGTCGTGCTGCCTCAGGTTGACCAGGCGCTCGAAATCGAAGGTGCCGATCTGGATCATCTTGTCCTGGTTCGCCGGAGTCTGCATGTCGGGGACCATGCGCGGGTGGAAAAGATAGAGCCACTTGCCGTCCTTCGCGTGGGCGACGTTCTTGTCCTCCGATCCGCCGTCGCCGGAGAATAGCGTTCCGTCGGGGGAAACGTTGAAGTGGACCGACCACTGGTCGCGCTCCAGGTGGTACCAGATCCTCCGGCCCGTCTTGACGTTGTAGCCCGCGACCCAGAAGACCTCGCTTCGCGGGGTCTGCAGGTCGTACCAGATCCATTGGCCGTCGGCGCCCCAGAATTCGTGGCCGGCGATCTCCATCCTCATCGTCCGCTGGTGGATGAGGGTCGGGGCCATCGTGCCGTCGACCCGGGTAAGCCAGATCCGGTCGATCTTGTGCCACGGTCCCTCGTGGGCGTACATGAGGAGCATCGGATCGGCCGGCGAAAACTGGAAGTGATCGATCCAGTCGGTCGTGTGCAGGATCTCCTTGTATTCGCCCGTGACGACATTGAGGGTGAAAAGGACCATCGGCAGGCGCTCCGCGAGCCGGCGCTCCATCATCTGCCCCTTGTCCGGAAGGTTGTCCCCGCCCATGTAGTTCGCGGAGCCGGGAGCCGCGCGCGGAGCCGATCTGCGCTCGCCGCCTCCCTGCCCGACCGTGTAGGCGCCGGCGAGGATGGTCTCGTCCGAGTTCACGGTCGAGATGCTCAGCATGGCGTCCTTCACCTCGGGCAGCGTCGCAATCTGGCGGGACGTGTTTGTGGCGGGATCCGTCGCGTAGATTGCGCCGGCCTTCTGGTAAAAGATCGCCCCGGTCTTGCGGCCGGTCTGGATCAGCCGCATGCGGCTCCGGAATCGGGCCGCGCCGTCTGCGGAGGCCTGGCCCTGGGCGGGAGCGGCCGCCGGCGTTGGATCGGGTATCGGGGTGATCTCGCCCGTGTTGACATCGATTGTCGCAAGGCCGCCCGGCGTCTGAACGATCAACTTGCCGTCCTTTGTGTAGGCATTTTGCGTGAAGTAGAGACTCTGCGTCCCCGCCTCCCGCGATAGCTGCACAACCCGGTGGCCGGTATCGGGATCAATCCAGGAGGACGGATAGGAGCCGGCGCGCGCGGCCGGAAGAACGCAGAGCAGGGCGAAAAGGAGCAGGCAGGTTCGATTCATGGGAAAGCAATGCGGAGCCTGACGCGGCCCGGGGCGGTAGGATACCGCAAAACTTGTGGTTTGTCGGGATAGACAACCGAAGCCAATCGGATTAACCTCATGAATTCCATGCTCGCCGCATCGAAAAGACTGGTTCCATTGCTGCTCGTTTCGGCGGCCTGGGCCGGCTGCGCATCGAACGACAGGGTCATCGAGTCGCCTGTCGTAAATGCGATTCCTCCTCTGAAGCCCGGTGTCTACAGCATAAAGGCGGTCGACGTTCCGCCCGTGGCCACGAAACAGGTCGAGCCGGATTTTCCCCCTGAATTGGGATCCATCCTATCCGGGCAGGCCACCGTCATGTTTACAGCGGGCGCCGACGGGAAGGTCACCGACGCATCGGTCGTGAAGGCGGACGACATCCTCTTTGGCGAAGCGGCGGTGACGGCAATTCTGAAGTGGCGGTTCACTCCGGCCAGGCTCAAGGGCGTTCCGGTAAATTGCAGGATGACGATGCCGTTTTATTTTTCGTCCCCGTGGGGCTCTTATCAGATCGAATCGGGGGCGAGCCTTCCATCGCCGGGGACCGCGGGGGGATCCCTCGGCCCCTCCGGCGGATCGGGCGGCTCCGACTCCGGCGGAATGGAGCTGCAGCGCCACTAGCCCGCCTGCCGGTTCACCACTTCATGCCGAAGGCGACGGGAATATAGAATATCGTCACCGCGCCCAACGTGACGTGTTTTCCCTTAATCTCGTGGACCCCAATGCCCAGCTTGGAGGCGATTTCAGCCTTCCGGGCGGCGGCCTCGGATTGCAGGATTCTCGAATGAAGCGACTCAAAGTCGATCCTGGACTCCCGCACCGTGACGGGGGTCATTTTGACGATGGCCGGGTCGCCCGCGGCGGACTGCGCGGGCGATTGAGGAGAGGCGGCCGGGGGCGGAACGCTTTTCGGGGCTTCGAATTTATAAGATGAGTCAAGGGCCTTCCGCCACTCCGATTGCGGGGCGGCAGGGCTCGCATCATTCTCCTGAGCGCACGCAATTCCCGCGGCAAAGACGGACCCGAGCGCAAGAAACAGGCGTCTCATCGAATTCATATTCATCGACGGGTGAATGCCTTTGAGGATACACTACATATGCGCGGGCAAGGGGATGTACATGGGGACTCACCCGAGCCTCAATGGTTCCATCTCAATTGTTGGCAACGGGTGGCAAAACAGTTCTATTTGGTGCTCGGGACAGGACTCGAACCTGCAACCCTTTCGGGAACGGCTTCTAAGACCGTCGTGTCTGCCAATTCCACCACCCGAGCAATCCAAGACCTGGGGACTCATTAAGCATTCCAAGTGTCGCCATGGCCATTCTTTTAACACTCACACCGGCACTTGCGGACACCGTCGAATTCCGGGGTCCGCTGCCGCCAACGCCGGCTAAAACCGATAACCGAGGCCGCCGAGCCAAAGGTCAGCGTCCTTGTTGTAGCTCGTCACAACCCGGTCCCAGACAAGGCGCAAAACAAGGTTGGCCGGCATCTTGACGTACACGGTTGGCGAAACCAGGCCCGCCAGAAACGGAACCGGCGCGGCATTGCCGCTTGGCGAAGGTTTTCTGGCATCGATGTTGGCATATGCCCCGAACCCCAAGCCAATCCCCGCCTGCCAGCGGGCCCCGCCGGGTGTTCCGCTGCTCATTATCCACCCCTCGCCGGTGAGGCCGCTCCGGCGCAGCGTGGAGGAATAACCTTCGTACAGGTAACCTGCGCTCCAATCAAAATGCGACGTCTCCGACCAGCGCACGTCGACCGCATAGGAGCTGCCGTCCAGACGGGCGAAGGTGTTGATCCGGCCGACCCCTTTGTAGACCGTCAAGTCGAAGCGGTCCGAATCGACCGTCGCCGCGTTCGCCGAATTCCAGCTTGGCAGTTGCCCAATATGCTCCGCCTCAAGCGGCCCAAAATAATAGCCGGCCCCGAAATCCACCAGCAAGTGCTCCGGGTCCCGAAAAGGGAAAAGCTCGGTCGCCCGAAGCTGCAGAAACCAGGGCTGCAGGGGATCCCAGGAATACTTCAGATCAGCGCTGGCCACGGGCGTGAAACGGTGGATATCAAGCGACTGCCCGTTCAATTCCTGGGAATCAAAAAAATAATCGACCCCTCCAATCCCCAGCGACAGCCCGAAGTCTTGCGCCCCGATCGGCGCGTTGTACCAGGCCTCGAGCGCAAGCCCGTCGCGATGATGGATGACGTTGTCCGAAGTGAAATGCCCTTCATTGATCCAGCTAAGGGAGGCATCGAACCTTCCCAAAATCCCCTGCCGATAATCAATCAGCCAGGAGTAGCTATTCGCCCTGAACCCCTGCGAGGCCGAGCTGCCCCCGAATAGCGTGAGTTCCTGCCCGCGGGCAACGCCAAGCCCAAGAAGGCAGGGCGCAAAGAGGCCGGCCATAGCAGGCAGGCGCCCCCAAGAGCCCATCCGTCCACTCCCTTGCGCAAAAACCACCATAAATCAGGGCGGACTTGGTTAAGCGATCTCATGGGGAAGTCCAGCGCGAACCGCTTCACCGGGGTTTCCTGATCTCCACAAACGCCGTGACGACCGGGCGGTCGAGATCATAGCACCAGTTCTCCCTGGAAAAGTCGGGCCTGTTTCCGGGAGATGTCACATTATAAGGCGCAAAGAGGCGCTCGAGCTCGGATTCCGAGAAATGCCTCGAACCATTCAGGCTGGGTGTCGGCTCGGGCGAGCAATCGGTTGTGACGAGCATGCGGCCGCCCGGGACGAGGACCCGGTGCATTTCCGAAAGGCTCCGCTCCACGTCTCCGGCATGCTCGATCACGGAGAGCGAGACAACGCAGTCGAATGAGGCGTCCATGCAGGCCAATCGCGTCAGGTTCAGGCTCCTGACTGGAACCCCGGCCCGGTGATAGACTCCAAGCCAGGCGAAAAACGGGGCCTCGGTGGGCTTGGGCGGCAACAGGCCGACCCGGCGTCCGATGCTCTTCGCCACGCGCCGCAAAATGAGATCCGAAGCCGTGAGCTGGTAGCCGGCCTCGGAAAGGACGAGCGGAAGGTAGGTATTGAAAGAGCCCGTATCCAGAATACTCGAGCCCTTTGGCAGGGACCGAACTGCCTGAAGAATCCGCGCAAGCTCCCAATCCCTCCTCCGTACGGGATAACGGTAGTCGGATCCGACGATTTTTCGGACTGTTTCGTCGTAGCGAGCCAGAAGCCCGATCATCTCAGGCGTCAATTCGCTGCGGCGGAAGAAATTCATCGAATAGAACGGCTTAAATGATCAGACGGCACCGCTTCGGGCGAGCGGAAAGAAGGCGTTCAACGCCCCTGGCATCGCGGGTCATTCAGATTTGCTCCTCAATTTCGCTAAAGTTTTTGACTGCCCATCCGATATCGTCTAATACCACTCATCAGTGTTGCTTATTGGCCATTAAACACCCCAAAGCCGGGTCCCAGCTTATGAAAAATGTAACGCGTATCCTGATGGCAGCCGCGCTTGCTGCCGTAGTCTTCGAGTTCCGCACAGACTCAGCCGCACCTGGCCAATCCGGAAGGAGTTGTGACTCTCAGTCCGGCTATGCACTGAAGCCGATCTCCGTCCACAGCGTCCATCATCAGCAGGCCGGCATGCCCCGCTTCCGACTCTGGGAGTCCACGAGCGGCAATTGGAGCGGTTACGCGGTCCCGTCGGAGGCGGGCGGCGGCAGCGACACCTTCAGCAACGTGGAAGGAACCTGGGCGATCCCCACCGTCACGGGCGGCCGGGGCACCACGTACTCGTCCGCCTGGGTGGGCCTTGACGGCTATGACAACGGAACGGTCGAGCAGATCGGCACCGAGCAGGACTGGACGGGGCGGGCGCAGTCTAACTATGTCTGGTTTGAGATGTACCCAAGCGGCGCTTACGAGATCGAGGGTTTTCCGTGCAATCCGGGCGACGTGATTAGCGCCCAGGTGCACTACGTGGGGCCGACCACCGTGCAGGAAGGCAGGGGTAGGAACGCGGTCAGCGTGCAGGAGAGCGTCTTCCAGCTCTCGATCGAAAATGTCACAAGGAATGTGTCCTACACCGTTCCGGCCAGCTACACGACCGTCGCCACGTCGGCGCGGGCCTCGGCCGAATGGATCCTGGAGGCTCCTTCGTCGCGGCAGGTTTTGCCGCTGGCGGACTTTGGCACCGCGATCTTTACCGACTGCACCGCGACTTCGACTCGCAGCGGCGGACAGCCCGTGGCCATCAGTTTCTGGACCCCCGATCCCCTGACGATGATTGACGGAACAAGCGGCGTCGCCACGCCATCTTCCCTGACCGAGAACGGCACGGCCTTCGACGTCACCTGGTCACAATAAGCCGAGAGGCTGACCAGCTGATTCAGGGGCCGGCCCGCGTCAGGGCGCGACCCCCAGCCTATCGCCCATCCTGGCGAAGGTTTCGATCTGCCCGGCGCTTTGCTCCGCCAGGTCGCTGTCGAAGGCGATCCTCCCTTTCTCGAAGATCGTGATCACGCACGATCCGCCGAAGGAGAAGAAGCCCTTCTCGTCGCCCTTGGCGACCTCCTTCCCGGGAGTGAAGCATTGCTGGATTCCGCCCACGTTGGTCGCGCCGATTTCAACCATGGCCACCGTGCCGAAGCCGGGAGACCGGATGACCGTCACCTGCCGCTTGTTGGAGACGAGGTAGCGGATGTTTCGGCGAAGCGCGATCGGATTGACGGAGTAGAGCGAGCCCGGAAGGCTCCGCGATTCGTCCGGCACCCCGGACACGGGGAAATGAAAGTGGTGGCAATCGACGGGGCAGAGGCGGGAGATGAGCATCGATCCGCCGGCGTAGAGGGCCGCGCCGAAATCCCCGAACAGGTCGGCAAGCGAAAACCTCTCCCCTTTTGCGTAGAATCCGTCGGCCAAGTCCACATTCGGGAAGGCCAGGTGCCGTCCATCCGCCGGGATGACCGCCACCCTCTCCCCGGGCGCAATCGGGCGCGCGGACGGTTTCAGCGCCCGGCAGAAAAAGTCGTTGAATGATTTGTAGTCAAAGGCCGACTTTGCGAACTCCTCGACGTCGATGTCGTATTTGACTATGAACGGCAGGACGCGGAGGGCGCTCGAGCGCTTCTTCATCTTCCAGCCGTACACGCTGGAAAGAACCGCCCGGCGCACGAGGAGCCAGGCGGCCAGCCGGCCGGCGGGGTTTCCGTAGATCAGGCGCAACCACGTCTCGCCGTAGATCTTCTCGGTCTTGAGCGTGCGCGTGGTGCGGTCGAAATAGCGGACTGCTGCGGTGGACATCCGGGGGCGATGATCGCACAAGGGCCCGCATTGGCGCAATCCTTACAAATCGCCCGGTTTGGGAAACCGGCTTTGACTGGCAGCCGATTTCAAGCAGCATCCGGGACCAGAAGGAAAATCGATGCCGGAAATTGTTGACCGCCAGCACCGCCCGATCCTGCAAAGGATCGCCCGGCAAATGATGATTGAGCACGGCTTTCGCCCTGATTTTTCGCCGCGCATCGCAGCCGAGCTCGATCGCATCCGGGGAGCCGCCGAGGAGTCCGGGGCGGGGATCCGAGACCTGACGAGCCTTTTGTGGTGCTCGATCGACAACGATGAATCGCTGGACCTGGATCAATTGACCGTGGCCGAGGCGCTGCCCGGCGGCGCGGTCAAGGCCTATGTCGCGGTCGCCGATGTCGACGCCCTGGTGGACCCGCGCTCGGCCATCGACGACCACGCCCGGTTCAATACGACGTCCATCTACACCCCGGCGGCCGTTTTCTCGATGATCCCGGAAAAGCTGTCGACCGGCCTCACATCGCTCGGGTTCGAGGAGAACCGGCTGGCCATCGTCGTCGAGATGTCGTTCGGCGGGGACGGTTCGCCGGCAAAATCCGAGGTTTATCGGGCAAAGGTGCGCAATCGCGCCAAGCTGGCCTACAACTCCGTCGCCGCATGGCTCGACAAGAAGGCGCAACCCCCGGGCGCGGTCGCGAATGTGGCCGGACTGGACGGGAACCTGCTGCTTCAGGACCGCCTGGCCAGAACGCTGAAGTCCCGCCGCCACCACCAGGGCGCGCTCAGCCTGGAAACGGTCCAGGCGCGCCCCGTCTTCGACGAAAACCTCCTGAAGGAGCTCACGTTCGACACCAGCAACAGGGCCAAGGACATCATCGAGGATTTCATGATCGCGGCCAATTCGGCGGTCGTGCACTTCCTCGCCTCACGCGGATCCCCGTCGATCAGGCGCGTCGTTCGCACGCCCAAGGACTGGGGCCGGATCGTCGAACTCGCGGCGGAAAGGGGGGCGTCGCTCCCCGGCGAACCGGATTCCGCGGCCCTGGAGCATTTCCTCGCCAACGCCCGGGCCGCCGATCCCCTCCGCTTTCCCGACCTGTCGCTGAGCGTCATCAAATTGATCGGTTCCGGAGAGTACGTCGCCGAAGCTCCGGGAGGGGCGGGTTCGGGTCACTTCGGACTCGCCGTGGAGGACTACACGCACTCGACCGCCCCGAACCGCAGGTATCCCGATCTGACGACGCAGCGGCTGATCAAGGCGGCCATCGAGGGCCGGCCTCCCCCGATCGCAGGGTCGGACCTGCAGGTGATCGCAAGGCATTGCACGGAGATGTCCGGCGAGGCGAAAAAACTGGAGCGCCAGATCATGAAGTCCGCCGCCGCCCTTCTTCTGAAGCCAAAGATCGGGCGGATGTTTGAATCGATCGTGACCGGCGCCGCCGACAAGGGCACCTGGGTGCGGCTGCTCGATTATCCCGTGGAGGGAAAGCTCGTGCGCGGATTCGACGGGAAAAAAGTCGGCCAGCGCCTTCGGGTGAAGCTCGTGGCGGCGAACGAGGAGCGGGGATTCATCGATTTTGAAGCCGTCCGCGGCGGCTGATAGGACCTCACTTCACCGCAAACGCGCCGTCCTTGACGGTGAACTTGACCTCGCGCCCTTCGGCAATTTCGCCGGAGATGAGGGCCCGGGCGAGCCGCGTCTCGACATTTCGCTGCAGGAAGCGCTTGAGCGGCCGGGCGCCGAAGACCGGATCATAGCCCTTTTCCGCAGCCCATTCCCTGGCCTTCGCGTCGAGCGAGACCGTCACCCGCCGGTCCGCCAGCCGGCGGTTCAGGTCGGCCACGAGCAAATCCACGATCTGGGCGATTTCTTCGAGCGTCAGGGGCTTGAAGATCACGGTCTCGTCGATGCGGTTCAGGAACTCGGGCCGGAACGTGCTCCGAAGGTCGGCGAGGACGCTCTCCCGGACCGACTCCGGGATCGTGTCCCCCGTCACCCCGTCGAGGAGATGGCGGGCGCCGATGTTGGAAGTCATGATGATGATCGTGTTCTTGAAATTGACCGTGCGGCCCTGGGCGTCGGTGATCCTGCCGTCGTCGAGCACCTGGAGCAGGACATTGAAGACATCCGGGTGCGCCTTCTCGACCTCGTCGAAAAGCACGACGGCATAGGGCTTCCGCCGAACGGCCTCGCTCAGCTGGCCGCCTTCGTCGTACCCGACATAGCCGGGTGGCGCGCCGATCAGGCGGGAGACGCTGTGCTTTTCCATGTATTCGGACATGTCGATCCGCACCATCGCCTCCTCCGTGTCGAAAAGCGTCTCCGCGAGGGCCTTCGCAAGCTCGGTCTTGCCCACGCCCGTGGGCCCGAGGAACAGGAAGCTTCCGACGGGGCGGCGCGGATCCTTTATCCCGCTTCGTCCGCGCAGGATCGCCTCGGTGACGAGCGTCACCGCCTCGTCCTGGCCGACGACGCGCTTGTGCAGGACCTCCTCCAGGCGCAGAAGCTTGTCCTTCTCGCCCTCGACAAGCCGCGTGAGGGGGATTCCGGTCCATTTCGCGACCACCTCGGCGATCTCCTCCTGCGAAACCTCCTCCTTGAAAAGCGTCGCGCCCCCACCCGCCTTCTCGAGCTTCTTGAGCTCCGCCTCGAGCTGCGGAATCCGGCCGTGGCGCAATTCGGCCACCTTGTTGAGGTCGTACGCGCGCTCGGCCTTTTCCATCGCGAGGCGGGCGGCCTCGAGGTCCTCGCGCATCTTGCGAACGCGGCTGATCGCTCCCTTCTCCTTCTCCCATTGGAGCCGGAGCCCCTTCGACTTTTCCCGCACCCCGGCAAGCTCCTTCCGCAGGGTTTCGAGGCGCCGCTTGCTCGCCTCGTCCTTTTCCTTGGCAAGGGCCGTCTCCTCGATCTCGAGCTGGAGGCCGCGGCGGGTCAGCTCGTCGAGCTCCTGCGGCATGGAGTCCATCTCGGTGCGGATCATCGCGCAGGCCTCGTCCATGAGGTCGATCGCCTTGTCGGGGAGAAACCGGTCGGTGATGTACCGGTCCGACAGGATGACCGCGCTCACGAGCGCATTGTCCTGGATCCGCACGCCGTGGTGCAGTTCGAAGCGCTCCTTCAGGCCCCGCAGGATCGAAATTGCGTCCTCGACGCTCGGCGGCTCGACGACCACCGGCTGGAAGCGGCGCTCGAGGGCGGCGTCCTTCTCGATGTGCTTCCGGTACTCGTCCAGGGTCGTCGCCCCGATGCAGTGCAGCTCGCCCCGGGCGAGCATCGGCTTCAGGAGATTGCCCGCGTCCATGGCGCCCTCGGTCTTGCCCGCGCCGACGATCACGTGGAGCTCGTCGATGAAAAGGATGACGCGGCCGTCGCTCTGCTTGATCTCGTTCAGCACGGCCTTCAGCCGCTCCTCGAATTCGCCGCGGTACTTCGCACCGGCGACCAGGGACCCCATGTCCAGGGCGAAAATCGAGCGGTCCTTCAGGCCCTCCGGAACGTCGCCGCGCAAAATGCGCTGGGCCAGGCCCTCGACGATGGCGGTCTTTCCGACGCCCGGTTCGCCGATCAGGACGGGATTGTTCTTGGTCTTCCTCGAGAGGATCCGGATCGTGCGGCGGATTTCCTCGTCGCGTCCGATGACAGGATCGAGCTTCCCGCGGCGGGCCTGCGCCACGAGATCGATTCCGTACTTCTCAAGCGCCTGGTACGTGGCCTCCGGGGTCTCGGTCGTCACGCGCTGGTTGCCGCGGATCTCGCGCAGGGCCTTCAGGACCTTTGCCCGGTCGAGGCCGAAACTCTTGAAAAGCTTCTTCAGGGCCTCGGGCCGGCCGACCTCGAGAAGGCCCAGGAGCAGATGCTCCACGCTCACATACTCGTCCTTCAGGGTTTCGGCCTCCTTTTCAGCCCGGGTCAGGACGTCGTTCACGGCCTGCGTCACATAGATCTTTGAGACGTCGACGCTGCCGGTGACCTTCGGCAACCGCTCCAGCTCCCGATCGACCGCCAGCTGGAGGGCGCTCGCAGTGATCCCGAGCTTTTCAACAAGCCCCGGAACGATCCCCTGCTCCTGTCCGACGAGGGCGGACAGCAAATGCCACGTGTCCACCTCCGTGTGATTGAGGCGGCGTGCAATGCCCTGCGCGTCGGCGACCGCCTGTCGCGACATTTGGGTGAATTTGGCCAGATCCATGTTACAAACCCTTGCACGCCGCGGGCCAAAGCGCGAGCCCCGGGATTCAGAGGGGGCCGTCGCAAGCCATTGCGACAGACCCGGCCAAAGCGTCGCAGGGCTGCGCCAGATTGCGCCGCGGCGTCACGGCGGATCAATCGCATTCGACAATCCGCCGGATTGGCGCAAATATTTTGGCTGGAACCCAATTGAGCGCCGGCAATCCAAGTTCGCGTCCAATGCTCAAACCGATCCGACCATGAAACGATCGATCCAGGGTGCCGTTGCCGTCCTCATCCTTTGGGCCGCCCCCGTGCCGGCCCGCGCCGGCCTTCTCGACTGGTTTGTCTCCCAAAGCGCCGACTGGAAAGCCATCCAGTCGACCGGGGGGATTCGGGTCCTCACCCCGGTGACCATAGGGGGAAAGCTGCTCCTTCCAGTCCTCTATGACGCCTCGGGAATGAGCAATATCACCTGCGAGCCCACCGTGGTCCACACCGGCGTCGTCGTGGACAAGATCAAGGTGAGCCAGAGCGGATCCAATATCGTCATCCGGGTGACCACGTGCCTTCGAAAGGACATGGGCAGCACCGTGGGCGAGGGACGCTATCACTACGCCGACCTGTCGGAAATCCCCCCGGGCAGCTACCAGATATTCTACGGCCGGGCGGACGATCCCGGCGCGGTCCTGGGCCAGATTGTGATCAAGTAGCGAGTTCCGGTTGCGCCCCGCGAGCCCCTTGCCTGCGGACTACGACGGCGGGTCAAAGGCGAAGGTCATTTCGGTCGATGTGTCGACCGGGATGCCATCCGTGACGCGAGGCACAAAGCGCCATTGCCGGATCGCCTCGAGCGCGGCGGTTCCGAACGCCGGATCCGTCGCACTGGTCACCGCGGCGCCCAACACCCTTCCGTGTATATCGACGCGAAACGAGACCACCGCATTCCCTTTGATCTTGGTCTTGATCGACGCCGGATAATCCGGCGGCTCTTGCAGCAGCGGCTGCAACTCGGCGTTCTGGACCGCCGAAATGCGGCTGTTCACCATGCGGCCCAGCGCGGCTGACCGCTTCCCGGCGGGTATTTGCGTATTAAGCGCCTCCTTGCCGTCGACGAAAATGTGCAGGACCAAGTGGATCTCCCTCAGCTTTTGCGGCACCGTCTTCGCGATCGAAACATACCTGCTCTGGTGGGCATCGAGGTGTCCGATCCCCCAAAGATAAAGCGCGTTCCACCCCTGCTTCGACTCCAGGGAGAGCATCAGGACAACGTTATCGAGCGCAAAAGGAGACTCAAAGTCGGCGTCGAATGCAAACTGGTCCCCGCTCCCGGTGCGCCAGTTCACTTCATAATCATCGCCAGCGGGGCCGGAGTCCGTGATAGCTCTATTCCCGCGCTTAAAGTACCGGTTGTGCACCGTGATCAACACGGGCAGGTACTCCTCGGTTTGTTTCAGGACGAATCGATCCCCCAACACCTCAATCCATTTGCCCCCCTCGAGCACGCAAGGCGTGCTTTCCACGGCGCGGCGCACGAGCGAGAGTTTGTCGCCATTTTCGACATAGAGCAGATTCTGGCCTGCGAGCGGCGCGGCCAGCGCCGCGAGGCCGAGCGCGGCCCCGAGAATTCTGGCCAATTTCAGGCCCGTGCCGCTGGCGGTCATTTCGGCCGATTCCGTAGCACGGGACGCCGGAGGCAGGCAACCCCTATCCGGCGCTGCGGATAGGGAAGCAACAAGGCCCGGCCTTCCATTTGGGGAAACCCGGGCCCTGAACCCGGCAACGACCTACTCAATTGGGTAGCTAGGCAAGGTCGCGGTATTTTGGGAGACTCGGGCCGCATCGCCTGAGTTACCCTTGCACCCGGGAAATCGAGCGGCCCGCGCCACCGGCTGTTCCCCCTTTCCCAGGAGCCAAAGCCAATCTCCCCGCACAACCGCGCATCAGGCGACCTTTTCCCCATTTCTCCGCTTCCCGCCCTGGACCCAAATCCGTAAACATGCACCGAACAATCATGAAAAACTTCAACCGCGCGCTCCTCGCCGCCGCCGGCATAGCCCTCGCAACGGGAGCGGGCCTTAAAGGTCAGACCGCACCGGTTGCCCCCGCCCCTCCATCGGGCGATGAGATGGTGACCCTTCCGTCCTTCGAGGTCGATACCAGCCAGGACAAGGGCTACATGGCCCAGAATACGGTTTCGGCGTCGCGCATCGACATGCCGATCTCAGATCTTCCGTTTGCAATCAGCGCATTCACCCCGCAGTTCATCAACGACATAGGAGCGATCGACCTGTACGATGTCGTCAAGAATGCGGCGGGTGTGACGAGCGCGGCCGCGGAATTCAACGCCGGAGCCGACAAGTTCACCATCCGGGGATTCGGCCAGACTCCCGAGCGCAACGGCTTCAACCTGTTTGGACAGGGCAGCACCTACACCGATCCGGTCGACATCGACCGCGTTGAGGTGGTCAAGGGCCCCGCCGCCCTGCTCTACGGCCAGGTCAGCCCGGGCGGCACGGTCAACTACATCACGAAGGTCCCGGAGGACAAGGCCTTCGTCGACGTCACCTCCGGGGTCGGATCCGACTCCTACTACCGGGAGACGATCGACGTGAACCAGCCCCTGGACGGGGACTCCCTTCTCTTCCGCTTCAACGGAAGCTACACGAACGGGTTCGCTTTCGAGGATATTCCCACTTCGAGCAAGACCACGGTCCTGGTGCCAAGCCTCACATGGAATGTCACGAAGAACCTTTCGATCAAGCTGAACTATCAATCGTTCTATCGCTACGAAAATCCGGCGGAAGTCTATCCGCCCAACATGGACGTCTCGGCGCCCGCAACCATCACCACCGCCCTGACGGGACCGGCCTACAAGGGCGGTTCGGCCGCCCTGACCGGAGCCATCGGAATCGACGCCGCCGAGGGCTTCAAGGACGCGGCCGACACAGGCTTCTCCGGGCCCTATCCGGGCCTGCCCAGCAATTTTGACTACGACAATGAAAACGACTTCCGCCGCACCTTGCTCGATACGCTCGACGCGGAAGTCGACGCCAGTTTTGGGAAGCATTGGACCTCCCGCACCAATTTTGACTACAATCATAATTACGTCACGTTCAACCAAACGGGCATTGGCGACGTGTGGATCGCGCCTCCTGGTTCCCTGACCTACAATTCGACCACGGGCGCGTGGGCCACGGCATCGGCCTGGAGCTCGATGACCTCGGCGCAGCAGACCGCCGCGGAGTATGCGTTTGCGCAGCAAATCCAGGCCAATCCCGGCCTGGCGCTTCAACCCCAGGCCAGCACCACGGGCGCCGCCGAGGGAAATCCGGCGCTCATCTCGCGGCGGCCGCGCGTCCAGTACGTGTATGGAGGCGTGCGAAGCGTCGAGAGCGACGTTGCGGGCTCCTACGATTTCCCCTGGGGCAGGATCAGCCCCCTTTTCGGCGCCTATTGGAACCAGAACTGGACGTGGAACGCCACCCGGCTCAACGCCGGTTCCGCCGCCTCGCCCTACTACAGGACCTGGGATGTGGACCCCGAGAGCCCGACATACTACATAAATCAATACCAACCCGACATTCCGATCACCCAGTACACCAACCTGACGGACACATTGTCGTGGTCGAGCGATGAGGCCGCGTATGCGATACTGAACGGCAGTTTTTTCAAAAACAGCCTCTACGTTGTGGCCGGGGCAAGGTACAATCAGTCCGAGTCCATTTCGTACACGTTTCCCTCGGTCACCGCCGGCAGCGCCGTGGGGAGCAATCCGACAATCGGCGCGTATACGCCCGGACAGGGATTCCGGGCGCATTACACGACACCGCAGGCGGGCATCGGCTACAAGGTGACCTCGGATTCCCTGCTCTACGCCTCGTGGAGCACCTCCTATACGTTCAGCGGCGGAAACCTGACGCAACCCGAGACGGTCAACGGCGTGGTGCAGTCCGTGATCACCGGGCAGCAGAAGCCCGTGACCGCCGAGGGCGAGGAGATCGGATATAAGACCGACTTCCTGGGGGGGCGAGTCTCCTCCACGGTGGACGTCTACAGGATCGTCCAGGAGGACGTCGTGCAGTCGATCAACGAGATCTTCCCAACGGGCACGATCGCGGCCTCCATCCAGGGCGTGAATGTCAAGAGCCAGGGCGTCGAATACGAGGCGACCTGGTCGCCCCTCGACAACTGGCAGGTCTTCGGGAGCATCGCCGAGGATGACATCCGCAACATCACCGAGCCTGCGGGCAATCTGATCTACCTCGGGGCCCACCCGCAGCAGACGGCCAAGACGCTGGGCAATCTGTGGACCCGTTATGCCCTCAAAACGACATCCCTCAAGGGCCTGTGGGTCGGCGCCGGATTCAACTACATCGGGCAGACGCAGGGGAATACCGCCGATCCGTACCTGGTCTATCCGAGCTACATCCTCTGGAACAGCGCAGCCGGCTACGACTGGACCCTGGAAAAGGTCAAGTTCTCGATCCTGGTCAACTTCGACAACATGGCCAACAAGGTCTATGTGCCAGCCGACCAGGAAGTCGGCCTTCCCCGCCGCTTCACAGCCGCGATCAAGCTCCACTTCTGAGCCGTGTGTTTGGGGTTCATTCGATAAAAGGAACAAGCATAGGTATCGACTCACGGGCCCGCGTCGGCGACGCGGGCCCGTTGTTTGGAAGACGGACGGCAACGGCAGTCGATGATCCTTGCGGGCCGTGCGGGGAGGTGCGAATAGTCGGCTTATGGCCCCTGGATTGACCCGCATGCTTCTGGCGGCCCCGCTGTCATGGGCTGTCGCGTGCACCGGAGCGGAGCCGGCTACGGCCGCGGACGGGCGCTACGTCATCCAATCGTGGGACACGGATGACGGGCTGCCGCACAGCATGGTCAACGCCGTCGTCAAGCGGCGGGACGGATTCATATGGATCGCGACCCTCGCGGGTATCGCGCGTTTCGATGGCAACAGCTTTCTGCAGGTCCCCTCTCCGCTCATCCAGACCGACAAATCTCGATCCGTGCACAACCTGATCGAGGAGGATCCTGAAACGCTGCTGCTGGCCTGCGACAACACGGGGCTGCTCCGGCTCAGGGACGGAAGGGTCAGCGTGCATCCGGCGACGGCGCAGTTTCCCGCAGGACGGACCGTGGTCGCTCTCTTCAACGAGTCGCCGGACGTATTCTGGCTGGCGTTCGACAACCGGGAGGTCTGGCGCTGGGACAAGGGCGCGATCGAGAGGTTTCCCCCGGCAACCGCCTCGGTTGCGGCGTGGCCGCCCAGCTTCGCCAAGGACCGTGGAGGCAGCGTATTCGTCGCCCGTGGCGGGGGGATCGAGCGCTACCGGGACCGCAGGCTTGCGCCGATTGCGGGCGCCCCCGCAGGTGATGTGACACTCGGAAGTTCGGCGACCGGAGGGGCTTGGGCGATCACAGCCAACCGGATCTATCGCCTGGGAGACGGCGGGATCGCGCCCGTGGCCGGATCCGTACCGTGGCCGGGGAACATCCCGCCAACCGTGCTGAAGGAATCGGGGGACGGCTCGCTTTGGGTGGGCCTTTTCGGCAACGGCGTCTGGCGCTGGTCGCCGCGCGAGGCCTATGCGGTGACCTCGCGCTCCATGATTTCGGACATCCAGGAGGACAACGACGGGAACGTATGGCTCGCCCTCGCGGGAGGCGGGTTGGAGCGGCTGCAGCCCGCCTATTTTTCGGTGATTGCCCCGGAGCCCGACTGGATCCAGGGCTCAGCCTCGGTCTGCGCGGATGCGGCGGGAAGCATCTGGTACACGAATTCCTACGGGATCCATCGGCTGGACGGCGGAGAATTGGTGCCGCTCCACCTCCCCGATCAGTGGCCCCGGGGGGCCCTCCCGGTTTGCGCGGATCGCTCCGGCAGGGTCTGGATGGCCCTATACGACCGGATCTGGGTGGGACGCGCGGGCAGTTCAGATCCGCCGGAATTGCTTCCCCAGGCCGGGACCGCATTGGTGCATTCGATCTTTGCGGCAAAAGACGGCGGAGTCTGGATCGGCCGGGCTGACGGGCCCCTGGAGCTGTACCGGGGCGCGCAGCCGGAGATCCTGGGGCCTGCAAGCGGATATCCGGGGACATCCAGCGCCCAGGCAATCGGCGAGGATGCGGACGGGCATGTATGGGTCGGGACCAAGGAAGGGGAGCTGTTCGAGTACGCAGACGGCCGATTCCGGCGTTTCGGAAAGGAGGATGGCCTGCCGGGCGGCGATATCCGCGCCATCTACGGCGACAACTCCGGGACCCTTTGGGTGGGAACCCACGCGAGCGGCCTGGTGATCAGGCACGACGGAAGGTTCCTGAGGGTCGCAGGAGCGCAGGGCCTGCCCGACGAGATCATTTCCCAGCTTCTGGAGGACGATTACGGGGCCCTTTGGTTCGGCACCTCGCGCCGGCTTTTCCGCGTTTACAAGGCGGAGCTGCTGGACTGCGCGCTCGGGCGGGTCGCCGCGATAACGCCGATTACCTACGGGCGCTCAGACGGATTGGCCGGGTTCAGCGCATTCGGAAGCTACGAACCCACGGCCTGGAAGACCGCAAACGGGAGGCTCTGCTTCGCCACGCGCAAGGGGCTGGTCATGACGGATCCGGCCAGGCTGCGCAGCGACCAGCCGGCGCCGCGCGCATACCTCGACGGATTCGCGGTGGATGGAGCGGACGCCATCGGGCCAGGCGGGCGGTTCCTGTCCACCAGCCGCAAGTATGAATTTCGTTTCACGGCCCCGGAATACATCGCGCCCCAGGACGTGCGGTACCGCTACCGGCTGGACGGCCTGGAGGCGGACTGGAGCGATCCCGTCGCCGATCGCTCGGTCAGCTACCCGAGGCTGCCGCCGGGCTCCTACCGGTTTCGGGTCACGGCATGCAACGGCAACCTGGTCTGGAATCCGACGGAAGCGCAGGTGTCGTTCGCCGTGGTGCCCGTCTGGTGGGAGACCTTGTGGGCCCGGCTCGGCGCGCTGGCTGCCGCCATCACGGGCCTGACCCTGCTCGTGCGGTTCGTCTCGCACCGGCGCCTGCGCGCCCGCCTTGCGCGCCTGGAGCTGGAGCAGCGGGTCGAGGCGGATCGGGCGCGGATTGCGCGCGATCTGCACGACGGACTCGGAGCCAGCCTGACACGGGTGAGCATGCTGGCCGAGGAAATGTGCGACAGCGGCGGGCTCGCGGAGATCAAGACGCAGTCGGCGCAACTGGCGGAACGGGTGCGCACGATCACCCGCGACCTCGAGGGCGCAGTTTGGACCGCCAGCCCCCGTTACGACACGCTGCCGGCGCTGTGCGCCTACCTCAGCCAGTATTCACTGGAGTTTTTCGCCAATACGGGCATCTGCTGCCGCGTCGAGGTGGATCCGGACATCCCGCCGCTGCCGCTGCTGCCCCATTTGCGGCACCATATTTTCATGATCGCCAAGGAGGCGATGAACAACGCCATCAAGCACTCGAAGGCCACGCTGATGGAGCTGAAAATGGGGATGATCGACGGCGCCTTCGAGCTCGTGCTGGCGGACAACGGAAAGGGATACGATTACGAGCCGGCTGCGGCTTCGGGCCGGAATGGCCTGCGCAACATGCGCGCGCGGGCCGTTGAGTTCGGCGGAACCCTGGATCTGCAAAGCTCCGCCAAGGGCACGGTCGTGAGGGTGACCTTGCCGATGCGAACCGGGGCCCTCCCGAAATGACCGCGGAAGGAACGGCGCCCCCGATCAATGTCGCGATCGTCGAGGACGACGCGGAAATCCGCGAGATGCTCAGCCGCATCGTCCGCAGGACCCCCCAGTTCGCCCTCCTGGGCGCCTTCCCGGACGCCGAGACCGCGCTCGCGGCGATTCCGAACCTTGCGCCCGACGTCATGGTCATGGACCTGCAGCTTCCCGGCATGAGCGGGATCGATTGCATCAGGGTCCTGAAGCAGAAACTGCCCGCGATTCAGGTGCTCGTCTTCACGGTTTTCAGCGACAGCGATCTCGTATTCCGCGCGCTCGAGGCGGGAGCCAGCGGCTATCTGCTCAAGCGCACCGCACGCCGCGACGTGGTCGAGGCGATCGAGCAGGTGTGGGGCGGCGGGGCGCCGATGACCGGCGAAATCGCCCGCATGGTGGTGGATTCATTCCGCCGCGTCCGGCCCTCGCTGGGTCCGTCCCGGCAGCTCACGCCCCGGGAGGAGGAGGTATTGGGCCTGCTGGCAAAGGGCTACGTGACCAAGGAGGTCGCCGACGCCCTCTCCCTTTCCTCGGACACGGTGCGGTTCCACCTTAAGCATGTCTACGAGAAGCTGCACGTCCACTCCCGCACGGAGGCGCTGATCAAGTACCTGCAGTGAGCCACCCACACGATTGGGTAGCTATGCAACGGCGGGGGTCTCTGGTTAAGTGGATGCCCCCCCCGCTCCCATGACCTGCCTTGGATTTCTTTCACCGGCTCTGTGCGCGATTGCAGGCGCCGCGGCAGCGGCGCCTGCGCCAACGCTTCCGGCCCGGGCGGACGTCATTGCGGTGTTGCGCAGCGTCAATGGAAACTTCATGCGCCGGCATCCGGATCCGGCAACCCCTTCGCCAGGCAAGAACCATCCGGCCAACGGCTGGACCCGGGGCGTGTACTATGAGGGCCTGATGGCCCTTTACGGCGTCGATCCGGATGCGCGGTATTACGACTACGCCCTGCGCGGGGCGGAGCGCCAGGCCTGGGGGCTGAATGCCGGGGCCGCAACGCGCAGCGCCGACAACCAGTGCATGGGCCAGACCTACCTCGACCTGTACGCGCACGATCCCAGGCCGGAGCGCATCCGTGAGATCCGGGCCTGCATCGCCGCAATGGTCGCCGGCTCGAAGGACGACGATTGGTGGTGGGTCGACGCCCTCCAGATGGCGATGCCGGTCTTCGCCAGGCTCGGCGCCCTCGACTACGACTCCCGGTATTTCGAGAAGATGTACGCCCTGTACATGAACACCAAGACGCGGGAAGGCGGCGCGGGCCTCTACAATCCCGTCGAGCACCTCTGGTGGCGCGACCGCAGCTTTCTCCCGCCATACAAGGAGCCCAATGGGAGCAACTGCTACTGGGCCCGCGGCAATGGATGGGCCCTCGCGGCGCTGGTCCGCGTCCTCGAAGCGCTGCCGGAGCATGATCCCCACCGCGATGAGTATGTGCGCACATTCCGGGAGATGGCGGCCGCAATCGCGCCGCTCCAGCGACCGGACGGGTTTTGGAACGTGAGCCTCAAGGACCCGGGGGATTTTGGGGGAAAGGAAGCGACGGGCACCTCCCTGTTTGTCTACGGTCTTGCCGCGGGCATCCGCCTGGGCCTTTTGACTTCGGACGAATACCTGCCGGCGGTCGCTCGGGGGTGGAACGCGATGGCTTCGGAAGCCGTGCACCCGGACGGCGCCCTGGGATACGTACAGGGCGTGGGCAAGCAGCCTTCGGATTCCCAGCCCGTCACCTACGATAACATTCCCGAAGTCGAGGATTTTGGCATCGGCTGCTTCCTCCTGGCAGGGTCCGAAGTCTCAAAACTGACGGACGGCCGCAGGAGATGAAATTTCGCGGCGTTCTGATGGTCCTGGCCTCCTTCCTGGCCGGCGTCGCCGGCTTCGCGCAGACGCCGCGGGGCGGATCGCCGGGCATCGACCTGGCCGACTACGAGCGGCCGCGCATCGTCGCCGAGGCCGACGCGGCGATTGCCCAGCCGCCCCGAACGATCGTTTCGGCGGTCAACCCGCGCAGCGCTGGCGGGCGCCACGACTGGTCCTCGGAAGGCGACTATTGGTGGCCCGACCCTTCCCACCCGTCGGGGCCGTACATCCTTCGCGACGGGCTCTCGAATCCCGGCAATTTCACCGCCCATCGGGAGATCATGCTCGCCTTTGCGCGGGCCTTCGACGCGCTGGCGGCGGCCTACAAGGTGACGGGCGAAGAACGCTACGCCGCGGCCGCTGTGCGGCATCTCGACGCCTGGTTCGTCAATCCGGCGACCAGGATGAATCCGAATCTCCAATATGCCCAGGCCGTCGCAGGCAGAAGCACAGGCCGCGGAACGGGCATCATAGACACGGTTCACCTGGCCGAGGTCGCGCGCGGGGTCGAGGCCCTGCGCGGCTCGCGCGCCCTTTCGCCGGACGAGGACGCCGCCGTCTGCGCCTGGTTCCGAGATTATTTGCTCTGGATGCGCACGAGCCCCAACGGGATCGAGGAGAGCAATGCCAGGAACAACCACGCAACGTGCTGGGTGCTCCAGGCGGCCGCATTCGCCCACCTGATCGGCGATCAGGACGAGCTGTCCGCCTGCCGCCGGCGCCTGCTCGGGGACCTGATCCCCAACCAGATGGCGCCCGACGGAAGCTTCCCGCTCGAATTGGCCCGCACCAAACCGTTCGGCTATTCGATATTCAATCTCGACGTGATGGCGGCGCTGGCACAACTGCTGTCCCGGCCGGGCGATGACCTGCTCTCCCGCACCCTTCCCGACGGGCGAAGCGTGTTAAGGGCGGTTGAATTCCTGGCGCCCTTTCTCGCCGACAAGGGCCGATGGCCAAAGCCGCCTGATGCGATGTTCTGGAACGACTGGCCCGTGCGCCAGCCCGCGCTCCTCTTCGGCGCGCTCGCCTCCGGCCGGCGCGACTGGCTCGACACCTGGGAAAGGCTCGATCCGGATCCAACCGTCGGGGAAATCCAGCGCAATTTCCCGATCCGCCAGCCCGTTCTCTGGGTTGAGACGGGGGCCCGGCCCGCGCCGCGGCTCACCTTGAACTTCGATCCGGACTGGAGATTCATCAAGGCGGACCCGGCCGGGGCCTCCTCGCCGGGTTTCGACGACCGCAGCTGGAGCACGGTCTCCGTCCCGCACACGTACAATGACACGGACTCCTTCGCCCATTGGTCGGATCGCGGAATGGCGGGAGAGAAGGGCCTCTGGAGCGGGCGCACCTGGTATCGCAAGACCTTTTCGACTGCGCCGTCCTGGGCGGGCCGCAGGGTCATCATCGAATTCGAGGCGGTGCGCCAGGTCGGCGAGGTCTACCTGAACGGGCAATTCCTCGGGGTCTGCAAGAACGGCTTCGTGCCCTTCGGCCTCGATCTCACGCCGCACCTTCGGACAGACGGGGGAAAAAACGTCCTGGCCGTGATGTGCGACAACCGATTCATGACCGACCCCTCCGGCGAGGCGAACCTGTCGAAGATTTCGGCGGCCGTGAACGCCGAGGTTCCGGATGATCCCGACAGGATCCAGGCCGACCAGATCCCCTGGAACAATCCGCGCTGGCACCCGCCCCTCGGGGGAATCTACAGGAATGTTTACCTGCATGTCGTCGATCCGCTGCACATTTCCCTGCCGCTCTATGATTTTCTCCAAACCGAGGGTCCGTATGCCTACGCAACCGACGTTTCGGACCGTTCGGCGCAAGTGCACCTGGATGTGCCCGTCGAGAACGGGAGGCAATCCGCCGCCCGGGCGGAATTGAAGGTCGAGGTTTTCGATGCCGCGGGGCATCCCGTCCTTGTCCTGCGCCAGACCCGGGACCTGGCCGGCGGCGCCTCGGACCTCTTCCACCTCTCGGGTGCGCTCGCCTCCCCCAAACTCTGGGAGCCGGATTACCCCCACCTCTACCGTGTCATTTGCAGCCTTGTGTCCGATGGACGGACCGTGGACGCGACCGCGATCCCGCTTGGAATCCGCACGGCCCGCTGGACCGCCGATGCCGGGTTTTTCATCAATGGGAGGCACCTCAAGCTCCACGGATGGGGCCAGCGGCCGACGGATGAATGGCCGGGCCTCGGGACGGCGCAGCCGGATTGGCTGCATTTCTTCACCCTATCGCTCACGAAAAAGGCAGGGAGCAATTTCGAGCGCTGGGGCCACTGCGCCGCCGGGCCCGCGATGATCACCGCTGGAGACCAACTGGGGCTCGTCACCGACCAGCCCGGCGTGGACGGGGAGTCGGACACGGTTGGGGCCGCCTGGAAGATCCGGGTGGCCGCGTGGCGCGACGTGATCATCTATTATCGCAACCATCCCTCGATCCTGATCTGGGAGGCCGGCAACCAAAAGGTGACCCGGGCCCACGCGGAGGAACTGCGCGGCATCGAACAGCGGTATGATCCGCATGGCGGCCGGTCGCTCGGATACAGGCGCGCCGACGAGGCCGATGCGCAATTCATGGATGTCGGCATCGGCACCGAGGGCGGACGCGAAATCTCGGCGCTCCCGGTCGTGGAGGGGGAGTACGACCGCGAGGAGTCCCCGCGGCGCATTTGGGACGCCTGCTCGCCGCCCTCCTTCGGCTACCCAGGGGCAAAGGGGCAGGACTATGAGCCGTTCGACTCCGAGCAGTATGCCATGCATCAGGTATCGCAATACGTGCGCAAGCTCGGCGCGGCCGGCCACAGCGGCGGAGCCAACTGGATCTTCTCGGACTCGACGAGCGGCGGGCGCGTGGACTGCGAGACCGCGCGCGACAGCGGGGAAGTCGACGGCGTGCGCCTTCCGAAGGAGGCTTATTACGTGTGCTCGGTCATGTTCAACCCCGCTCCCTCCGTCCATATCATCGGGCACTGGACCTACCCCGCGGGAACGCGAAAGGCCGTCCATGTCGCGGCCAACGGCGACGAGGTGGAGCTTTTTCTCAACGGAAAATCGCTCGGCCGCGCAAAGCCGGTTGACCGCTACCTTTTCACATTCCCCGGCGTTGCCTGGGAGCCCGGGGAGATCAGGGCCGTGGCGTATCGGAAGGGCCGGGCGTGGGCGGCGGAATCCAAGCACACGGTCGGGGCGCCGGTTGCGCTGCGCATGACCCCGTTCGTGGGTCCGGACGGATGGCGCGCGGATGGATCGGATGTTGCGCTGATCGACGTGGAGGCGGTGGACGCGCGCGGAGAGCGGTGTCCGACATTCCAACAGCGCGTGGACTTTGACTGCGAAGGGCCCGCCACGTGGCGCGGCGGCTGGAACAGCGGCAAGGAAAACTCGATCAACCGCACCACCCTCGACCTCGAATGCGGGATCAACCGGGTCTCGGTTCGCGCAGGGCTCGCCCCGGGCCGGGTGACAGTCCGCTCACGCAGCGCAGGCCTAGCGCCGGCAGCCGTTTCGATAGACTCCATCCCGGTTGCAGTCGCCAACGGCTGCCTGGCCGAATTGCCGGCCCTGCCTGTTGTGGAGCTTCCGGAGAAAAAACCCGCGGCGTCCGGGGAGGATTCAGCCCTCATTCCAGGGGAAAAGGCCGGGCCCGGAGGCGTCATTATCCGGAATTTCCAGTACTCGGGCACCGTGGAAACCGTGCATGTCGAATCGGGCGCCCGCGACGGCAAGAACGTCTACGTCGACCGCGATTTTGCCTTTGCCGGACTTCCCGCCGACCTGGCCGGTTCGGAATGGGTGCAGGCCGCCGAATCCGAGGCGCTTTACAGCGCCCTCGATTTCATGGTCGTGGCCGTTCCGGCCCGCGCAACGGTCACGATCGCGCACGACGACCGCCTGCCACCGCCGGCATGGCTGCGGAACCAATTCGAGGCCACCGGCCGTCGCATCACGATCGCCGGAGTGCCGATGAGCCTTTTTGTGCGCCATTCGGCCGCCGACGAGAGCCTCACCCTCGGATCGAACACCGAGGCAAACGGAGCCAAGGCGGCAAACATGTACGTTGTGCTCGTCAAGGCGCCGCAAAGCCGTAGCCCTGCAGGCGCGTCTCAAAAGCCGTAGAGAGCCGCCGGATTGCCGACCAGCACCTTTTTTCGCAGGGCCTCGTCCGGAATCCACTCCGGAATGAGGTCCACGAGGTCGCCGTCGTCCGGCATGGTGTCCGAATTCGGATGCGGCCAGTCGCTGCCCCAGACGCACCGGTCGGGCGCCGCCTCGAGCAGGGCGCGGACCATTGGCGTGACGTCCGGATAGCGGGGCGGGAGCGAGGAGACCCTGTAGGGGGCGGAAAGCTTGAACCAGCACCGTCCGCCATGCGCGAGGCGCAGAAGGGTCTGGAACCCAGGGGATCCCGTACCCTCCCTGGCCGGCACCATCCCGAAGTGATCGATGACGATCGGAACCGGGAGCGAAAGCAGGACCCGGTCGACATCCGGCCGGCCGGCCGCGTCCAGGAGGAACTGGATGTGCCAGCCAAAGGGCTGGACGCGGGCCGCCACCCGCGGAAGGGAGGCGAGGATCGCATCGTCATTGGCGCCGCCCAGGTGGATTCGGCAGCCCTGGACTCCCCGCGAATGGAGCCTTTCGAGCTCCGCGTCGCTCGTCGCATCGTCGATGAGGGCGATTCCCCGCAGCGAAAAAGCGCCGGACGAAAGCGCCGCCATCATCGCCGAATTATTCGTTCCGTACGGGGTCGGCTGGACCAGGACGCCGCGGGAGAAGCCGATCGCCCCGTGCATCTGAAGATAATCGGAAAACGGGGCCAGGGCCGGCACATAGGAGGGCTTCGCAGGGAGCGGAAACCGGTCGAAGGGTCCGAACACGTGCGCGTGGCAATCGCACGCGAGCGGGGGCGGCCGGAACGCCGGCCGGCGCGTCGGCCGGACGGGGGGAAGGTTGGCGTGGGTGAAGGAGAGGTCGGCCACCGGGCCGAAATATGCGCACTGCAGAGGCGAAGGCAATGCTCCGGACCCGCCTTCGCGCGTTGCGCTTCGGCGCGGTTGCTTTCGGACTCCGAAAGCAAAAAGGCCCGGTTCTCCGTTTGCGGAAAACCGGGCCATAAACCTGGCAATGACCTACTCTCGCGGGACCTTACGTCCTACTACCATTGGCTGCTCGGGGCTTAACGGCCGTGTTCGGGATGGGAACGGGTGTGACCCCCGGCAAATGATCACCAGGAAGGTTTTTGCTCCGGCGATTGGGCCGGAGAAAGTCTGTGTGTCGCGTTTGCGACCGTGCAAGGAGGTAAATTAAACGCCTTAGAACAATGGGCGCTTTTGCTGCATAAACCGGCAAGGTCATTAGTAGCAGTAAGCTGAACGCGTTACCGCGCTTACACTTCTGCCCTATCAACCGGGTGGTCTACCCGGACCTTGCACCGACTTGCGTCGGATTGTGATCTTATCTCGGGACGAGCTTGGCGCTTAGATGCTTTCAGCGCTTATCTCTTCCGAACATAGCTACCCGGCGCTGCCGCTGACGCGACAACCGGAACACCAGAGGTTCGTCATTCTCGGTCCTCTCGTACTAGAGAATGAACCCCTCAAATCACAGACGCCCACAGCGGATAGAGGACCGAACTGTCTCACGACGTTCTGAACCCAGCTCGCGTACCACTTTAATCGGCGAACAGCCGAACCCTTGGGACCTTCTCCAGCCCCAGGATGTGATGAGCC
>JBEKAO010000005.1:0-79892 GCA_050015855.1 Opitutaceae bacterium
TCAAAATATTCCGAGCAAAAGAGACGGAAAAACGCCAAGAAACACGATCGCGGCGGCGGCGAGGACGAGCGTCGCAAGCGCGACGGGCGAGACGGCCAACCGGGAGCTGTTTGCGGGGGGAGGGGCGACGAACGCCTGCTTGAGGAGGATCAGGTAGTAGTAGAGGGCGACGGCGCTCAAAAGGATCGCGGCCACGGCCAGCCATCCGGCGGGGCCGGCGATTCCGCCGAGCCTCAGGGCGGCGGCAAAGACCGCGAATTTTCCGAAGAAGCCGGCCAGCGGGGGCACGCCCGCGAGCGAAAGGACGAAGACGAGGAGGCAGCCGGCCAGCGGGGGCGAACGGCGGCTCAGTCCCGCCAAATCACGGATTTGCAGGCTTCCCCCCGCCCGCTCGAGGATCCCGACGACGCCGAATGCTCCCGCCGTCGCGAGGCCGTACGTGGCGGCATAGTAGAACACGGGGCCGGGGCCGTATGCCCCGAGGACGATCACGCCGAGCAGGAGGGCGCCGGCATGGGCGATCGCCGAATAGGCGAGGAGCCTCCGGACGCTCGTCTGGGCCAGGGCCGCGAGGTTGCCGAGGAAAAGCGAGGCTCCGGATAGAACGGCGAGGACGGGAAGCCAGCCCGCTTCGACGGGGGCCCTGGCGACGCTGCCCGCGACAGCCCCGAGTCCCGGCCAAAGCAGCCGGGCAAAAAGGACGAGCCCCGCAAGCTTTGACCCGGATGCGATCAGCGCCGCGGAGGGCGCCGGGGCGCCCTCGTATACGTCCGGCGCCCAGAGGTGGAACGGAGCCGCCGCCGCCTTGAAGCCAAATGCCACGAGCACCATGACGAGGGCGACCGTGAGCAGCGGGCTCGGGCCCTGCCGCGCGAGGACGATCGCGATCTGCGCAAGGTCGATTGTCCCGGTCAGGCCGTATATCAGGCTGAACCCAAAAAGCAGGAAGGCGGACGACAGGGCTCCGAGAAGGAAGTACTTCATCGCCGCCTCCGCCGATTCAGGGCTCGAAAGGTCGAATCCGGCGAGGACGTACAGCGAAAGGCTCGCCAGTTCGAGCGCGAGAAAGGCAAGCAGGAGCTGCTGCGCCGCGGCCATGAGGGTGAGTCCGGCGGTCGCAAGAAGGAGGATCGCGCAATACTCCGCGGGACGCCGCGGCACGGCCGCCCCGGCCGAAACGCCCAGGACGACGAGGGTCAGGACGAGCAGCGCGGCGCGCGCGGCGGTCGCCAGCGAGTCGAGGACGAGGACGCCCCCGAACACCTCCCCGACGGCGCCGATTCGCAGGGAAAGGAGAAGGGCGGCCAGCACGGCGAGCGAGCCGGTCGCAAGGGCTGCGCGAAGGCGCACGGCCGCCCGGCTGCGGCGGAGCATGGCGATGTCCAGCCCCAGGATGGCGAGGGCTCCGGCGACCAGCGCCGCCTCGGGAAGCAGCCCGCGGCCCAGTCCGCCGTAATCGGGATCGAGGACTCCGAGGAAAACCGCGGGCGGACTCACGGGGCACCTCCCTTGAGAATCGCGGAAAACAGGGGGGAGCGAAGGCTGGGCTCGATCCAATTGAGGAATAGGTCCGGCTTCAGCCCGATCACGACCGTGGCGGCGATGAGAAGCAGCGCCCCGGCGCGTTCAGGCCAGGTGATCGGAGGGAGCGTGGCGGAATGCGCCGGCGTCTCGCCCTCTCCGGCCTTCCCAAAAAAGGTCTGCTGGATGGCCCGAAGCATGAAGGCCGCCCCGATGAGGACGCCGACCGCCGCCACGGCGGCCCAGGCGGGCGAGGCCTGCCAGGCACCGATCAGGATGGACAGCTCGGCCGGGAATCCGCTGAAGCCGGGGAAACCCATCGATGCGAGACCGGCGATTACAAAAACGGTCGCGGCGAACGGCAGCAGCCGGCGCAGCGGAAGGCGGCGCAGCTCCTGCAGGCTCCGCGTGTGGGTCCTGTCATAGACCATCCGGCCGACGACCGCGAACAGGAGCCCCGCGATGACTCCGTGGGAGAACATCTGAAGGACCGCGCCCGCGACGGCCCGGGGATTCGCGGCCGCCAGCCCCAGAATGACAAATCCCATGTGGCTCACGCTCGAGTAGCCGATGACGAACTTGCAATCGTCCTGCACGAGCGCCACGAGCCCCGCGTAGACGATTCCGGCGATCGCAAGCCAGGCGATGGCCGGCTGCCAGAATGCGAGGCCTGCGGGAAAGATCGGCATCGCCACGCGGAGGCAGCCGTACGCGCCGAGCTTCATGACGACGCCGGCGAGAAGCATCGAGGCGCCGGTGGGCGCGGCGACATGGCCCGTCGGCGCCCAGGTGTGGAAGGGGAACAGGCCGGCCAGGACCGCGAACCCGAAGAAAACGAGGGCGAACATCGCGACCTGCTGGCCCGCGGGAAAATGGGCCGCCGCGGCCGCCAGGTCCCCGAGCGCGAAACTCCGCGCCCCCCCGGCCGCATAGGCCCACAAAAGGCCCGCCAGGACCAGGGCGCTTCCGGCGAAGGAGTAGAGGGCGAGCTTCATCGCCCCGTACTCGCGGTTCGTGGATCCCCAGATCGCGATCAGGAAGTATTTCGGGACGATCGCCAGTTCGTAGAAAACGAGGAAGAGGAGGGCGTCGGCGCTCAGGAAGACGCCGTAGACCCCGGCGATGAGGGTCAGGTAGAATGCGAAGAACTCCCCCGTTCTTTCCGCGATGTTCCAGGAGAAGAGGATTCCGGCCGTCGCCGCGAGGCCGGTCAGGACGAGGAGCGTCATGCTGATTCCATCGGCGGCGAGATGATAGCGCCCGCCCATCGATGGGATCCAATCGAGGTCGACGAGCGTTTGCGGAAGCGCGGACGGCGAGAAGCCGGTCGCCGCCGCAAGGACGAGCGCCCACGCCGCGAGGGCCGTCCCGAGCGCGACCGCGCGCGCGGCAGCGGCCGAGCGCCGGCCCGCCGCGAGCGAGAGCAGGGCTCCGGCGAGGGAAAGGTAGATCGTCCACGGGAGCAGGCTCATGGCGCGGCGAGGCCTCCCACCCATGCGCTAACAAGCGGATTATAGATCCCGGCCAGAAGCTGGGGCGCGATTCCGAAAAGGAACATCAGGGTGACGAGGGTCCCGAGAACCGCGAGGTCCGCCCCGGCGATGTCCGGGAATTCCCCGGCCGAAGCCCCCGCCCGGGGCCCGTGAAAAACGCGCTGCCAGAATGCGAGGTAAAACAGCGCGGTGGCGAGCAGGCCCAGGCAGGCGGTCGCGGCGACCCACGGCACGAGGCCGAGGACGCCGCGGAAAATCAGGAATTCGCCGACAAAGCCGTTGAGGCCGGGAAGCCCGATCGACGAAAACATCGAGATCCCGCAAAGCCCGGCGAAAAGGGGCGCCGCCGAGCGCACGCCTCCAAAATCCCCGATGCCGCGCCTGCCGCCGCCGCGCGACTCGAGAATGCCGACGCACAGGAACAGCGCCGAGGCGGAGATGCCGTGGTTGAACATCTGGAGGATTGTGCCGCTCAGGGCTGAGGCCGCGGCGCCGGCGGGCCCGGGCGGGGCCGAGGCGACCGCGAACAGGGCCATGAGGCAGTAGCTCACATGGTTGAGCGAGGAGTAGGCGACCATGCGCTTGAGGTCGCCCTGGCGAAGGGCCGCGAATGCGCCGAGCACCACCCCTCCCAGGGCGAGCCACAAAAGGGGCGTCGCAGCCGCATGCAGTGGAGCCGGAAAGAGGGGCCAGAGGATCCGCAGGAAACCATAGACTCCCATCTTCGACATGACGCCCGTCAGGAACATGGACACGCCGGTCGGCGCCTCCGCGTAGGCGGGCGGCAGCCAGGTGTGAAACGGAAACAGCGGAACCTTGACCGCAAGGCCCAGGAATACGCCGAGGAACACCGCCTTTGGCCAGAATCCGCCCAGGGCGGCCAGCCGGATCCCAAGCGTTCCGTTCGAGGCAAGCCGCGACAGCTCGCCAAAATCGAGGCTCCCGGTGGCCACAAAGAGGGCCGCGAAGCCGAGCAGGAGAAACGCGCTTCCGGCGAACGTGTAGATGACGAACTGATAAGCCGCGCGGGACGCGCCGTCCCCGCCCCAGAGCTTGATGAGGAAAAAGGAGGGGATGAGGCTCAGCTCCCAAAACAGGAACCAGTGGAAGAAATCGAGGGCGAGGAAGACCCCGAGCGCGCAACCCTGGAGGACGAGAAACAGGATCGCGAACAGCCGGGGCTCGCGCGCCTGCCGCCGCGATGCGAGGAGGCCGGCCGGCGCGACGATGCCGGTCAACAGGACAAGGACCAGGCTGAGGCCGTCGACGCCGAGATAGTAGTGGGCGTTGAGCGCGTGGACCCACGCGTGGCGCTCGACGAGCTGATAGCCGCCCGCCTTCGGATCGAACCAGGCGAGGATCGCAAAGCCGAAAACCAGCGTGGAAAGGCTCGAAGCCAGGGCGACCGCGCGGCCGCCGGCGCCCGTCGCGCGGGGAGCCAGCGCAAGGACGAGCGCGCCCGCCCAGGGCGCGAAAACCAGGAGGCTGAGGATCGGGCAGGCCGTCATGGGCCCCCTCCTGCGATCGCGAGAAAAGCCAGGACCACGAATGCGATCGCGACCGCCTTCAGGTAGCCGTGCGCCTCGCCGCTCTGGCGCCTCGAGTAGGCCCGGCCTGTCGCCCGCAGGCCCTCGCTCGCCGAATTGAACCCGGTGTTGAGGCCGCTTTCGTCGGCCTCGCGGTTGAGGAGGCCGGCGAAGTTCCCGAATCCGGCCACAAAATCGACGCAGCCGCCCCAGACGCGCCGATCCAGGGCGGTCGCCAGCGAGGCGAGGCCGCCGACGAGGCGTCCGAAGGTCGCCGCGTACAATTCGTCGATCTTCAGCCGGGCGGCGAGGAATGCGTAAAGGCGGGGCATTCGCTCCTCGATGGGATCCGGCGCCCCGGCGCTCGCGCGGGTCCGGCGCCAGTAAAGCGCCCATCCGGATCCGAGGCCCGCCGCCACCAGGAATATCGACAGCATCATGAGCCCGCCGCCCTCGAGAATCGAATGCGCCTCGACGGGCGTTCCGATCAGGGCCGACTGAAGCCACGGCCATGCGGGCGTGCCGAGGAAGCCGAGGCCGATGGATCCGAGCGCGAGGACCGCCAGCGGGATGGTCATGACCGCGGGGCTCTCGTGGGCGTGCGCGGCGGACTCGGAGCGGGGGCTGCCGATGAAGACCTCGCCGATCAGGCGCGTCATGTAGAAGGCAGTCAGGACCACGCCGGCCAGGCCCGCCAGGAGCGGAAGGCGGGACACGCTCCAGGCGTTCGCCGCATGGAGGATCGCCTCCTTGCTCCAGAATCCGGAGAACAGGAAAGGCACGCCGGAAAGCGCCATCATTCCGACGGCGAAGGTCGCAAAGGTCGCGCGAAGCCGCGGCGCCAGGCCCCCAAGGCGGCGGATGTCCTGCTCATGATGGGTGGAGGCGATGACGGACCCCGCGCCCAGAAAGAGAAGCGCCTTGAAAAAGGCGTGGGTCAGCAGGTGAAAGATGGCGGCGACCCAGGAGCCCACGCCCAGGGCGAGCATCATGTAGCCAAGCTGCGAGATTGTGGAAAAGGCGAGGATCCGCTTGATGTCGCTTTGCGCGACGGCGATCACGGCCCCCAGAAGGGCGGTGATCGCGCCGATGGCGGCCACCACCGTGAGGGCGTGAATCACCGTGCGGCCGCCGAGGGCCGGCAGGATCTGGTCGGCCGACATCAGCGGATAGACGCGCGCGAGAAGAAAGACTCCGGCGGCCACCATCGTGGCCGCGTGGATGAGTGCGCTAACCGGCGTCGGCCCCTCCATCGCATCGGGGAGCCAGACGTGCAGGGGGAACTGGCCCGATTTGCCGATCGCGCCGCAAAAAAGAAGGAGGCTGATCGCGGCGGACAGGGGGAGCGCGAACCCGGGGAACGGAGCCGGGAGCAAATGGGCGTTCAGCAGGCCGAGCTGCGGCCCGTCGAGGATGCCGCGGCCGCCGTCGTAGAGGAGGAGGGTTCCGGTCGAGTTGTAAAGCCAGAGCAGGCCGAGAAGCAGCCCCAGGTCCCCGATCCGGGTCGTGATGAACGCCTTCGTGGCGGCTGCGGCGGCCTCCGGTTTTTCGAACCAAAATCCGATCAGCAGATACGACGCGAGCCCGACTAGCTCCCAGCAGACAAAGAGAAGAAGGAGGCTGTTTGAGACCACCAGCCCGAGCATCGCGGCGGCAAACAGGCTGAGGAAACAGAAGAACCGGGCGAAATTGCGGTCCTCCTTCATGTAACCGAGGCTGAAAATGAAGATCAGCGCCCCGACCAGGGTCACCATGACCGCCATGAATGCGGCCAGCGGATCCAAAAGCCAGCCGAGCCGCACTTGAGCCTGCCCAAGGTCGAACCAGGCGAAATTGAAGCTGAGGTGCTCCGCGGGCGCCCGGAGGGCCGTGGCAAGCGCCGCGATCGAAAGGGCGAGGGAGCCCAGCATGCCTGCGATCGCGGCCCCGGCGGCGGTTCCCCGCCCGCGCCTGGGAGTCAGCGCGCCGAGCGCGGCCGCGGCGAGCGGCAGGGCGGGGATGAGCCAGAGGTGCGCGATGAGGTTCCCCTGCATCTTCAGCCTTTCAGCCGCGTGGCTTCCTGCAGACGAATGGTCCTCTGGTGCCGATAAAGCGCGATCGCCAGGGCCAGGCCGACCGCCGCCTCCGCGGCCGCGACGGCGATCGCAAAAAGGACGAACAGCACGCCCGTGCCGGCCTCGGGCGCCGGGCCAAAGCGCCAGAAGGCGATGAAATTGAGGTTGGCCGCGTTGAGCATGAGCTCGATTCCCAGCAGGACCAGGATCGCGCTGCTGCGGGCCAGGGCCGCCGCGAGCCCGATGCCAAAAAGAAGGCTCGAGAGGACGAGGCACATCTGGAGCGTGTTCACGGAGCGCCCTCCTTGTCGTCCTTGGCGCCGGCCGCAATCACGACGGCGCCCAGAAGCGCCGCCGTCAGCAGGACGCCGGTGACGAGAAGCGCGGCGGCCTGGGGTCCCATGAGCAGGGCGCCAAGCTTGCGCACCGGGAGGCTTGGCGCCTCATTGTTCAGGGATTCAAAAGGCGTCCGGATCGCAGCCGCCGCGATGATTCCGGCGACCGCGCCTCCCGCAACGATGGCCCAGAGCAGGCGGCCCGGCGGCGGGGGCGGGACCGGGACGTCGAGGTGCCCCCGCCGGGTCAGGAGGACCGCAAACAGGACGACCATCGACACCGCCCCTCCGTACACAAGCGCCTGCGCGAATGCGGCGAACTCCGCGCCGGCCCAGAGGTAGAACGCGGCGATCCCAAACCAGCTCGCAACCAGAAGAAGGACGCTGCGGACGATGTTTCGAATGGAGAGGGCCGTTGCGGCGCTCCCCAGGATGACCAGGCCGAGAATGATCAGGGCGAGGTTCATGGAGCTGCGTAGCGGTAGGTTCGCGGGCCGAGTCCGGAGGAAAGCCTGCGTCCGATCAGGACGAAGGGGACGGCGACGAGCGCCAGGGCGATTCCCCATCGCAGGGGCTGGGCGCCCGTTCCCCAGCCGGCGCTCAGGTGCCAGAATGCCGCCGTCAGGAGGTTGATGAGGGCGAGGGGCACGAGGAATTTCCATGCCAGGCGCATGAGCTGGTCGATCCGCAGCCGGGGCAGGGTGGCCCTTATCCAGATGAAACCGAGAAGAAGGACAAGAAGCTTGATCGCGAACCAGGCGTAGGACGGGACGAACTGCAGGGCCGCGAACGGCGACTGCCAGCCGCCCAGGAAGAGGGTGACGGCCATCCCGCTCAGGGCGCACATCGAGAAGTATTCCGCCATGAAGAAGAGCGCGTACTTGAACCCGGAGTATTCGGTCAGATGCCCCGCGATGAGTTCGCTCTCGGCCTCGGGCAGGTCGAAGGGGGACCGGTTCGCCTCGGCGAGGGAGGCCACCATGAAGATCGCGAATCCCGCGAATCCCCAGGGGGTCAATGCGTACCAATGGGGGACGAGCCCGAACGTCCAGCCGGATTGCGCCGCGACAATCTCCGATGGGGAGAGCGTCCCGGCGAGCATGACGACCGGGACGAGGGAGAGAAGCAGCGGGAGTTCGTAGCTGATGAGCTGCGCGAGCGCCCGCATGGCGGCAAGCAGGGAATACTTGTTCCGGCCGGCCCAGCCGGCCATGAAGACGGCGAGTTCGCTCGAGGCGCTGGCGGCGAAGAAATAAAGCACGCCCGAATCCAGGTCCAGGGCCACGAGGCGGCGGCCGTAAGGGATCACGGCGAGCGACAGGAGGGAGAAGGAGACCAGGGCCACCGGGGCCAGGTAATGCAGCACCGGGTCGGCCGAGCGCGGGATGATGTCCTCTTTCGTGAGCATCTTGATCGCGTCGGCGAAGGGCTGGAGGATTCCGCCCCATCCGACACGGTTGGGTCCGGGCCTGTTCTGGATCCGCCCCAGGATCTTCCGCTCGATGAGCGTGAGGAAGGCGAACAGGAGCCCGAAAGCGGCGAGAACAACGGCGATCGCGATCAGGCTCTGCGCAATCCAGCGCCACGGCTCCGGCAGGTGCGCGGTCAGAAGGTCGCGCAGGGTGAGCGGCAGGCGCTCGAGCCGGGAATCCATTTCGGGAATGTCCGCGCTCATGCCCCCGTCTTGACCCCGCCCGCGGGGGGGTCGGGCCGCTCGGTCGCGGGCTTTGTCTGGGCCTCCGGCCTGGCTGGCGGAGGCGCTTTGGCGGCGGCTGCGGCCGCCGCCTTTTCCTCGGCCGCCTTGCGCGCGGCGGCGAGCCTGGAATCCACCTCGGAGGCCTCTGCGGGGCGGATCCGCTGGAAGTAGCTGTTGGGCTTGGCCAGCCGCTCGCGGCTGAGCAGGAGAGGATTGAACCGGTCCGCCGTCGCTATCTCGAACTCGTGGTCCATCTTGATCGCGTCGAACGGGCACACCTCGACGCAGATCTGGCAGCTCATGCAAACCGAGATGTCGATTTCGAAGACCGCCGGATAGAGCTGCATCTTGCCGTTTGCGTCGGGCTTCTTGTCCTTGCTCTTTTCAATGTAGATGCACTGCGGGGGGCACTCCTTTTCGCAGATCTGGCACGCGACGCAGCGGAGGGTGCCCATCGGGTCCTTCTCCTCCTCCGAGACCAGGAAGGGGAAATTCCTGTAGTTTTCCGGAAGCGCCGTGCGCTCCTCCGGATACTGCGTCGTGACGAAGCGCGCGGGGTCGTGGAAGCTGCCCGCGAGATTCTTCGCGGTGACGGCCAGGCCCTTGAATATTCCGGTTCCGAGCATGGGCGGTTCAGCGATCGACCTCCCCGAGGACGATGTCGATCGAGCCGAGGATGACCACGGCGTCGGCGACGGTGTGCCCGAGGCAGAGATCCTCGAGCAGCGTGAGATTGACGAAGGACGGGGCGCGGACGCGGTAGCGGTAGGGATTGGGGCTTCCGTCGCTGATCAGGTAAAACCCGATCTCGCCCTTGGGACCCTCGATCCGGCCGTAGGCCTCGCCGGGCTTCGGCCGCAGGCCCCGAAGCTTCGCCTTGGGGTCGATGATCGGTCCGGCGGGAATGCCCTTCAGGGCCTGGCGAAGGATCGAAATCGATTCGCGCGCCTCGAGGATGCGGATCATGTACCGGTCGTACGTGTCGCCGTGGGCGCCGAGCGGGACGCGGAAATCGAACCGGGGATAAATCCCGTAGCGGTCGACCTTGCGGATGTCGTAGGCGACCCCCGTGGCGCGGAGCATGGGGCCCGTGATGCCGGAATTCACGGCCAGGTCGGGGCCGAGGCGGCCCACGCCCTGGGTCCGGGCCATGAGGATCTCGTTTCGCGTGAGGAGCGCCTCGTACTCGTCGAGGAAGGCGCCGTAGCCGCCGGCGAGCCGGCCGGCGGCCTCGAGCCACTCCTGCGAGGGATCGACGCGGCAGCCGCCGAATCGCTGGAAATTGCACATCATGCGGGAGCCGCTCAGCGACTCGAAGAGGTCGAGGATCTTTTCCCGCTCGCGGAAGGCATACATGAGCGGCGTCCCGCTGCACCCGCAGTCCTGCAGCAGGAAACCGGCGAGGCAGGTGTGGTTCTGGAGGCGGGTGAGCTCGGCGAGAATGACCCGGACGTACTCGGCCCGCTCGGGCACGGGCTGGCCGATGAGCCTTTCGACGGCGAGGGCGTAGGCCCAGTTGTTCGTCATCGAATTGAGGTAATCGAGCCGGTCCGTATAGGGCATCGATCCGAGATAGGTCGTGTTCTCGCCCAGTTTCTCGTGGTTGCGGTGGAGGTAGCCGAACACCGGCTTCAGCTTGACGATGGCCTCTCCGTCCAGGGTGACCACCATCCGGAACACCCCGTGGGTCGACGGGTGGTGCGGCCCCATCGACACCTCGAGAAGGTCGCCATGGAAGGCGTCCCGCACGGGCCTCACCCGGGCGCCGCCGGGGGCGGCCAGCGCACTCGAAAGGGTCTCGATCATGGGGCGCCCTTCGTCGCCGGCCCCTCCGCGGGGGTCGCCGCCTGCGCGGCGTCCGGGTAGTGGCGGGCGGCCTTGGCCAAAACAGCGTCATGCGGCGTCGGCTCCCACTCGTAATCGTCGGGCTCGACGAAGTCCTTGCGCATCGGGTGATCCTTGTACTCGTCCCACATGAGGATCCGCCTCAGGTCGGGGTGCCCCTCGAAGACGACCCCGAACAGGTCAAACACCTCGCGCTCCTGAAACTCGCAGGAGCGCCATACCGGGGTCAGCGACGGAAGCGTCACCCGGTCGGTCCGGTTGCCCGTCCGCATCCGCAGGATGACCGGGCCGCCCCCGCGGGCCATCGAATAGAGATGATAGACGACCTCGAGGCAGCCCGGCTGGACCCGCCTGACCTTCTTTTCCGCCGGCTTCGGCGGCCCTCCCGCGGGATCCGGCACTTCGACCCTCACGGTCTCGACAATCTCCTTTTCGGGCCAGTCCACGCCGGTCACGTTCGAACAGTAATCCAGCCTGAGCGTCTCGTCATCGCGCAGGAAGCGGGCGATCTCCCTCGCGTGCGACGCTCCGGCAAGCAGGGAGGACTGCCCGGAGGGGGAAGGGTTTGCGGCAACCGTCACCTCGGCCCCGGGGAACTGGGCGAGAATCCGATCGCGAATCTGCTCGGGCGATTCCACGGCTGGGGTTCAGTCCTTCTTCGAGCGGACGAGGGCGGGCGGCTGCCACACGCCGGGGTTCTTGGGCGGCTCCAGGTCGTGTTCGCCGAATTCCGGCACCGGATAGTCGCATTCGGTGTCGGCCCGCAGGTGCCGCGGGGCATCCGGCCCCGTCAGCTTCCGCCCGCGGATCCTGCCTTGGAGCGTGATGAGCCCGTTCAGCAGCGCCTCGGGGCGCGGCGGACAGCCCGGGATGTACACGTCGACCGGGATGTACCGGTCGATTCCCTTGAGGACGTTGTAGCCCTGCTTGAAGGGGCCCCCCGAGATCGCGCAGGCCCCCATCGCGATGCAGTACTTGGGCTCCGGCATCTGGTTCCACAGCCTCACGACCTGCGGGGCCATCTTTTTTGTGACGGTGCCGGAAACGATCAAAAGATCGGCCTGCCGCGGCGAGGGCCGGAACACCTCGGAGCCAAAACGCGCGATATCGAAGCGGGCCATCGATGCGGCCATCATCTCGATCGCGCAGCAGGCCAGGCCAAAATTGAGCGGCCACACGGACTGGCTTTGGCCCCAATTGTAGAGCTCCTCAAGGCTTGTAAGGAAAATGCCGTGCCGCCGAAATTCGTCCCGTTCCTCGTCCGTAATTGTCATGAAGTACTTAGCTTAGGTCCATTCGAGATGGCCGCTGTGCCAGGCCCAAAGCAACCCCTCCGCGAGAAGAAGGACGAAAACAGCCATGCCGAGGATCGCCCCCAGGGGAAGGGCGGTGAATGCCGCAGCAAACGGGAGGAGAAAGATGAATTCCACGTCGAAAATCAAAAACAGGATCGCATACAAGTAATAATGCGCCTTGAACTGAATCCATGAGTCGCCCGTCGATGCGATTCCGCACTCATAAACGTCATTTTTCGACAGGCCCGGCTTGGGGGGTTGGAAAAATCGGAACCACAGGCGCGCGACACTGAGCATCGCAAGCGGAAAAGCAACTGCCGCAACGAGAAACAGTGCGATGAAAGCGTAGGGATGCGCGGCCATGGGTTCGGATCTGTGAGAATTATCGCCCGGAATCACCTGTCAACACCCAGCCTCCATCCCATGACGGGGAGAGCTAAGCAATCATTGCCGGGCGGTTGCATGGCCAACAATTAGCGCCCCGGCCCCCGTCCGCAAGCCCGGCCGTGCTGTCGGTGGGAAGCCTTATAAATCCGTAACTCAGCCGTGCGACCCGCTGATACAATTTGCGGCAAATGCGCCGCGCGGGCGTGCGATCGGAGGGTCATGCGGGGTTCGGAAGCGGAAAACGGCCGGTGGCCCCATCCTGCGCAACTCCTGCGCATCCGATGGCGAAATGCGCAATAAATGCGCACTCATTGTTTTGTAACATGATGATCTATAACATATTAATTAATGGCATTGTAGCTGCTGGTAAAAAGCGACCCACGAACCAAAATGACCTCATCGCCGATCCCAATCGCATCCGCCATCCGCCATTTTCGCCGCGGGATGGTCTTCGGAGTTCTATCATTGATGGCCGCCGGCGCGTTTTCCAACTCGCTTCTGGCGCAAAACGCCCCTCCGGCAAACACCGACACGGGGGCCGCTGCCACAGACAACGGCAACGGCTATGGACGCCGGCGCGGCAATTTCACGCCGGAGGCGGTGGTAGCCGCACTCAAGGATCAATTCGGCGTGACGGACGACGCCGAGTGGAGCCTGATTTCCACGCGCATATCGGCGGTTGTTGAACTTCGAACTGCCGCGGGCGGAGGCGGCGGAGGCATTCGAGTCAACGCCCTGGGGCGCGGCGGTCGATTCGGACGCAATGCCAACCCCGAATTGGATGCGCTCCGCACCGCCGTGACCGACAACATGCCCGACGCCGAGATAAAGGCCCGCCTCGACCACTACCGCGAAGTGCGCAAGCAAAACCAGGACAAGCTCGAAAAAGCGCAGGAGGACCTGCGCGCGGTCCTCACCGTCCGGCAGGAAGCCATCGCCGTGATGGTGGGCCTCCTCCCCTAAGGAACTTATGGTCGCCGACACCCAAATCCCCGGCGCCTCGAACGGCGCCCTCCCCGAACTTCTCGACCGCATGATTGCGGACCGGCAGCTCACGGCGACGGATGCCCAGCTGTTCCTGGCGCAAAATCCCGGCCCCGCGGCGCTCACGGAGGAGCGCGTCCTGCGCTGGCTCGGGAAGGAATACGGGGTGGGCTACGCCGTCCTCGACGAACTGGAGCCGGACAAGCAGGTTCTCTCGCTTTTCCCGGCCCGGCTTCTCCTGCGCGACGAGCTCCTGCCGCTGCGCAGGGTCGACAACCAGATCGAGGTCGCGACGAGCCGGCTCTTTGCCACCCAGGGCCTGGACGGCCTGAGGGCGCTCTCGGGCCTGCGGCTGCATCCGGTGCTGGCGCCGACCGAGGTGGTCCAGCGCGAGCTGAAGAAGCGGCTGGGCGTCGGCGCCGACACGATCGACACGCTCGACGAGGAGGGCGCCGTGCAGGTCGTCGACGACAGCGGCGGGACCAACGACACGAATCTCGACAATGCGGCGGAGGACGCGTCGATCATCCGCTTCGTCAACCAGGTGCTCAAGGATGCCATCGACCTGCGGGCCTCGGACATCCATCTGGAGCCGTTCGAGGACGAGCTGCGCATCCGCTACCGCATCGACGGCGTGCTGCAGGAAGTCCCGGTGCCGGCGCAGGTGAAGCGCTTCCAGGCGGCGATCGGCGCGCGCGTCAAGATACTCAGCCATCTCAACATAGCCGAGAAGCGCCTCCCGCAGGATGGACGCATAAAGGTGCGCATCGACGACGCCGAGGTCGACATCCGCGTATCGGTCATACCGATGCTTCATGGCGAGGCCGTCGTGCTGCGGCTCCTGCGCCAGAACAAGGCGCTGCTGGGCGCGCGCGAGCTGGGCATGAATCCGCGGGACCTCGCGAGCCTCATGCGCGTCCTCCAGCTGCCGCACGGCATCGTGCTCGTCACCGGCCCGACCGGCAGCGGCAAGACCTCGACCCTGTACACGGCCCTGCACGAGATCAACGACTCGGAGCGCAAGATCATCACGATCGAGGATCCGATCGAGTACCAGCTCAAGGGCGTCAACCAGATCCAGGTGAACGAGAAGTCCGGGCTGACGTTCGCGCGCGGGCTGCGCTCGATCCTCCGGCACGACCCTGACGTGGTGCTGATCGGCGAAATCCGCGACCAGGAAACCGCGCAGATCGCCGTGCAGGCGTCGCTGACCGGCCACCTTGTGTTTTCCACCCTGCACACGAACGACGCCGCCGGCGCGGTCACCCGCCTGGTCGACATGGGGATCGAACCGTACCTCGTGGCCTCCTCGCTCGAGGCCGTGCTCGCCCAGCGGCTGGTCCGCGTCCTTTGCCCCCATTGCAAGGCCGTCGACGACACCCCGATTTCGAATTCCTACAGGAAGAAGCTCGGGATACCCGAAAAGGCCGTGATCTACCGCGCCGTGGGCTGCCGCGAGTGCAGGCAGACCGGCTATTTCGGCCGGCACGCCATCTTCGAATGGATGGATTCGAGTTCCGAGATCCGCCAGCTGGTCCTGCGCAGCGCCTCGACGGACGCCATCCGCGACGCCGCCTGCCGCGCCGGGATGACCACGCTTGCGGACGACGGCGCCCGCCTGATCACGGCGGGGGTGACGACGATCGAGGAAGTCCTGAGCGTCACGACGGTGAACGAAATGACCCATGTCGCCGCGGCGCCGGCCGCCCCGGATGCCAGGGAAGGCGCGGCGCCGGCGGCGGCTTCGCGCGTTTCCGCCTGATCACACCCCGGGCCATGGCGCAGTTTTCCTACAAGGGCGTTCAAAGGGACGGCGCATTGGCCGAGGGGCTCCTCGATGCGGGGAGCCGGGGCGAGGCGATGCGGCAGGTCGAGGCCCTCGGACTCAAGCCAATCCGGATCACCGAGGCGGCCAATGGGGCGGCGGCCAGGAGGTCCCCGGGGGCGGGACTGTCCGGCGCGGCGCCATCGGGTGCGGCCGGTTCCCCGGCCTCGGACGGGGCCAGGGACGGCAGGGATCTTCCGTTCTGGAAGATGTCGCTGGGGGGGAAGCGGAAGATCACGCCGCGGATTCTCGAAAACTTCACCCGGCTGCTGTCCAGCCTCCTGGCCGCGGGCGTTCCGTTCAGCCGGGCGCTGGTCATCCTCTACCGGGAGGCCACGGTGCCGGTCGCAAAGGAGCAATGGAAGGAGATCCACGACCTCGTGATCGACGGAATGTCGCTGTCCGACGCCATGGCCCGTTCGCCCCAGACGTTCCCAAAGGTCTACGTCGCGATGGTCGAGGCGGGCGAGACGGGCGGCTTCCTCGACGTGGTGCTGGCCCAGATCGCCGATTTCCAGGCGCGCGAGAGGGACATCAAGTCGAAGGTCGTCAGCGCCCTTACGTATCCCATCGTCCTTCTGATCCTTGCGATCGGCGTGCTGATCTTCCTGATGGTGTTCTTCATCCCGCGCTTTCAGCTCATCTTCAAGAGCTTCAACGCGGAGCTGCCGCTGCTCACCCAGATGATCGTGGCGACGAGCCAGGCCGTGCGCGACTGGGGGATCTACGTCGGAGGGATCATCCTCGTGACGGTCCTTTCCCTGCGCACCTGGTTCAAGTCCGAAGCCGGGCGCCGGACCTGGGAGGGGCTGATCCTTCGGACGCCCCTCGTCGGCCCGCTCCTCGCGCAGTTCGCCATGGCCCGCTTCACCCGGATGCTCGGCACCCTTCTGGGCGCCGGGGTTCCGCTCATCAACGCCCTCAACGTCGCCCAGCGCTCGATCGGCAACCAGATCCTCATCGACGCCGTCACCGTGTCCATCGACCAGGTCAAGGAAGGCAAGGCGCTGGCCGCCAGCCTGGCGCCGAACCGCTCGCTGTTCCCCAGTGCCGTCATCGAGATGATCTCGGTCGCGGAGGAGAGCGGCAAGCTCGACGTCGAATTGCTGCGCATCGCCAACGTGACCGAGGGCGACCTCGAGCGCGAGCTCAAGACCGCCGTCTCGCTCGCCGAGCCGGTGATGCTCTTCCTGATCGCGGCGTTCATCGGCACGATCTTCATCGGCATGGTCTATCCCATCTTCTCGCTCACCGATCACATCCAGTAATCCTCAATCCCCATGAAACATTCCGAAAAGAACTCCCGGTTCTCCTCCAAGGCCGGCTTCACGCTCGTGGAGCTCATGCTCGTCCTGGTCATTCTCGGCATCCTGGCGGGCCTCGTTCTGCCCAAATTCTCGGGCCGCGCCGAGCAGGCGAAGGAGACGGCCGCGGTGACCCAGATCTCCACCTTCAACACGGCGCTCGCCGCATACGAAGTGGACACGGGCAGCTATCCGCGGGAGCAGGACGGACTGAGGGCGCTGGTCATCCAGCCCTCGGACGTCACGGGCTGGCGGGGGCCGTACCTCTTGAGCGACATTCCGCTCGATCCCTGGGGGCACGCCTACGTCTACCAGTATCCGGGCAAGCTCAATCCGAGCGGCTACGACATCATTTCGGCCGGGCCGGACGGGCAGTTCGGCACGGCCGATGACATCTACAATGCCGGCATCACGGGAAGATGAGGGCCGCCGGGTCGCCACAGCCGGCTTCACGCTGATCGAACTGGTCGTCGTAATGGTACTCCTCGGAATAGCAGCCGCGGTGGTGGCGCCGCACATGACGTCTTTCTTCCGCGGCAGGGCCCTGAACTCGGAGGCCCGGCGCCTGCTCGCCCTGACCCACTACGGGCAGAGCCGGGCCGTCGCGGAAGGCGTGCCCGTTCTGCTGTGGATCGACTCGAAGAAGTCCGAGTACGGCCTGATCACGCAGTCGGCCAACAGCGAGCCGGACGACCGGGCGAAGACGTACACGCTGGACTCCACCCTGACGATCGAGGCGTACACACCGCAGCCGATGCCCTCCTCGGAGGACGCCGACGAGAGGCTGGGCGATCCGGACGGCCTGCCGGCCATCCGGTTCATGCCCGACGGGTTCTTCGACGACGCGAGCGTCGCCAAAATCGTGATCCGCCAGGACGGCGAGGGGGCCCTCCAGCTTTCGCCGACGGCAAACCGGCTCGAATATGAGATTCTTCCCGCAAACTGACCGAATCCGCACCCGGCGGGGTTTCACCCTGGCGGAGGTGCTGGCGGCCATGGCCCTGATGGCCATCGTCATCCCCGTCGCCATAGACGGCATGAGCGCCATCAGCCGGACGGCGGTGCTCGGCCAGCGCAAGGTGGCCGCCATGCGCGTCGCGGAGCGGGTGCTGAACGAGCAGATGTCGCTGGTCACCCAGGGCCAGGCGATCCCGAACTCGGGCAACGGGGTGGAGACCGACGGCGACACGAGCTACCAGTGGACCATGCAGTCGGAGGCGTGGCCCCAGGATACCATGACGCAACTGACGGTGCGGGTGACCTTCATCGTGCGGGGCCTCAGCTACCAGATGAGCGCGAGCACCCTGTACGATCCCAATGCCGACACTCCCGGCACGCCGTCGACGGCAACCGGGGTGCCCGCGCCCGCCCAATGATGCAAGACGCCCCCGGCATACGCCGCGCGGACCGCGGCTTCACGCTCCTGGAAGTCCTCATCGCCACCGCCGTGAGCGCGATCGTGCTGGTCGCCATCAGCGGGACCTATTTCGGGGCGCTCCGGCTTCACAACGCCACGGTTGCCTCGACCGACACGAATCTCGTGCTGGAGCGCACGCTCGCGCTCGTGCGGGGCGACCTGGAGGGCCTGATGCTCCCCGGCAGCCCGACCGCGACCCCTCCCGTCGGCACCTTCTCGGGGCAGTTTCAGGACACGCCCACCGAATCGCTGACGCAGGACTTCACCAATGTGCGCGTCAGCCCGGATTTTTACACGACCGCCGGGACGGTGGATGGATGGAACCCCTTCTCCGAGGTCGAGGTCGTCGCCTACTTTCTTGCCCCGTCGACGCAGGGCAACGGCATAAAGGACCTCATCCGCGCCGTAACGCGCAATCTCCTGCCCGCCCAGACGCCGACGACCGACGAGCAGGTGGTCCTCAGCGGGGTCGTCGACGCCGAATTCAACTATTACGACGGCAGCGAGTGGACCAACACATGGGATTCCACGCAGACCCAGACGCTGCCCGAGGCCATCCAGTTCAGCCTGACGCTCGCCAGCGCCAGCCGCAGTGCGCAGCCGATCCAGCTCGTGGTTCCCGTCCTTCCGATCACAAAGACCAGCGAGACGGCGAACCTGCAGGGATCCGCCGGAGGAACCGTGCAATGACACGGCCGCCATCACCCATTTTCGAACGGAGCCCGCGGCAGCGCGGCTCGGTCCTGGTCATCGTCCTGATGATCTGCCTCGGCCTGGTCGTGCTCGTCCTCTATTTCGCCGAGTCGATCAATTCGGAGCTGCAGGCATCCGCCAATCGCGTGGGTGAGATCGAGGCGAGGCAGGCGGTCGAGGCCGGGATACGCTATGCCGCCTACGTCCTGAACAATTATGCGATCGACGGCGTCGTCCCCGACAACGGCGTCCCGCCCGAGCAGACGACCTACTACTATTCGGGGACCCTCGAGGCCGGCAATCAGGTCGGCGACGAGGCCGGCGACCCCCAATTCTGGTTCATCGGGCGCGACGTCAACAATCCGCCCACGACCGATCCCATTTTCTGCCTGGTGGACGAATGCTCGAAGCTCAACCTCAACACGGTCACCGCCAACATGCTCGATCAGCTGCCCATGGTGAACATGACGGACGAGTTTTCGCAGGCGATCGTGGCCTGGCGGACGCGGCAATCGCAGGCCAACAGCTCCGCGGAAAGCAACCTGTACTCGAGCCTCGACCCGCCGCGCCTCAACAAGGGCGCGCCGTACGAGTCGACCTTCGAACTCAGGCTCGTCTACGGAGCGACCCTCGACCTGCTCTTCGGCGAGGACACGAACCTCAACGGCGTTCTGGATCCCAACGAGAACGACGGCGACGCCTCGCCGCCGCATGACAATCAGGACGGCATGCTGCAGCCCGGCCTGTTCGAGTACGTCACTGCCTTCAGCAACCAGCCGACGACGACCCACACCGGCGGGGCGCGCGTGAATATTTCAAACCTCACGTTTACCAATGCGAACTATAACCGGTTGGGCGCGGTCTTGAGGAGCAAGGGGATCGGCAACGGGCGCGTTACCGCGATTCTCCGCAACGTCGCCGGCAGGACCTTCACAAGCGTGGCCGAGTTCATGCAGGCGAGCCGGATGACGGCGGACGAATTCGCCCTCGTCCACACCTCCCTCGTGGGCACCACTTCGGCGGGGCTGGTCAACGTCAACACCGCCAGCGAGACCGTCCTGGCCTGCATTCCCGGCATCGGGGTGAACAATGCGCAGAGTGTCGTCAACTACCGCGTTTCCAACCCCACGGCCCTCACCTCGTTCGCCTGGCTTCCCAGCGTCCTCAGCACCGCGGCCATACGCCGCGCGGGGCCCTACCTCACGGACCAGTCCTACCAGTTCTCCGCCGACATCGCGGCGGTCGGGCGTTTCGGCCGCGGCTACCACCGTGAAAGGGTGGTTTTCGACACGAGCATGGGCACGCCCCGGATCATCTACCGGCAGGACCTGACCGCCTATGGCTGGGCCCTGGGCACGAAGATCCGCAACGCCCTCCAGACCGCCCACCCCTACTGAAAAGAACCAATCATGACCTGGAAATTCAAAAGACGGCTTAACTCGGTCCTCGGGATGACATTGAGCGAGGGCCAATTGCGCGCCGTTCACGTGGCCCGCTCCAAGGACGCGCTCGAGGTCGTCAAATCCGTCTCCGCGACGCTTTCGCTCGACATCCTGCATCCGGAGCCCGAACTGGTCGGCCGGGAGATCAGGAATCACCTCGACGCAGCCGGGGTGCGCGAAAAGACCTGCGTCATCTCGGTGCCGCCGAACTGGATCATGAGCCTGCATGCGAAGATTCCGGAGCTTTCGCCGGAGGATTCGGCCAGCCTGCTCCAGATCGAGGCGGAGAAGGGCTTTCCGTACGATCTGGCGCAATTGCAGGTTTCGCGATCGCTGCAGCATTCGGCCGAGGCGGCCTATGTGACGCAGCTCGCCGTGCGCAACGACCGGCTGGACCAGCTTGCCGCCGTGGCAAAGTCGGCCGGACTGAAGGCCGTCAGCTTTGCGCTGGGGCTCGCCTCGGTGCCCGGCGCCGTCCCGCCCAAGGGCACGGGCCGCATCACGGTCGTCCTCGCGCCGAAGCGGGCGGCGATCCTGGTTTCGGCCGGCGGCGGAATCGCGGCCTTCCGCACCTGCGAGGCGACGATCGAATCCGAGGGGGGGGAGACGATCGTCAACATCGGGGCGGTGGCCCGGGAGCTGCGCATCACCTTCGAGCAGGTGCCCGCCGACTTGCGCGGCGAATTGAGGGACCTCCGGCTTTGCGGCGTCGAGGCGATGGCCGGCCAGCTCGAGGAGAGCCTCGGGGACTGGCCCGGCGCCGCCGGGCTCAAGGTCGGCCGCGACGGCTCCCCGGGCGATTCCCTGGACGACCGGATCGCCGAGGGCATCGCCAGGCGGTGGCTCACGTCGTCGTCGTCCGAGGTCGAGTTCCTTCCGGTCCGTCCCAGCCGGTATGCGCTGTTGATGGCGCGCTTCAGCTCCAAGCGGCTCGGGACGGTCGGGCTCGCCGTGGGCGGCGTCGCCGCGATCGTGATCGCGGTTTTCGGATGGCAGCAGGTCCAGCTGTCCCTGCTTCGCTCCCAATGGGGCTCGATGCAGGCGCAGGTCACGGCCCTCTCGGCGATCCAGGACCAGATCAGGGATTATCGGCCGTGGTATGACCGCTCGTTCCCGGACCTGAAGATCCTGGCGCGCGTCACCCAGTGCTTTCCGGACAATGGCAGCGTCACGGCCAAGTCCTTCGACGTCCACCACGTCGGGGCGATCACGGCCGTCAGCATCAGCGGCCTCTCGAAGGACGAGCGCGCCCTGCTGCGCACGCAGGATCAGCTGCGAAAGGCGAAGGAGATCCAGGACCTGAAGGTCGAGGCCATCAGCGGAAAAACCCCCGCCCAGTTCACGTTCACCTTTCGATGGATCGGAGGAGCCGGATCATGATGACGAATATTCCAAAACGGCAGCGCCTGCTCATAATCGGAGCCGGCGCGTGCGTGGCGCTGCTGGTCCTCGACAAGCTCGTCTTTTCCCCGCTCGGGGACCTGTGGGACGCGCACTCGGCCGAGATCGACAAGCTGAGGCAGTCGGTGGCGCGCGGCGAAAGCATGATCGCCAGGGCGGCGGTGACGCGGCAAACCTGGGCCGGCATGCAGTCGGGTGCGCTGGCCAGGGACCAGGCGCAATCCGAATACGACGTGATAGCGGCGATCGAGGGCTGGGGGCGGACGAGCAACGTCGAACTCGGATCGATCAAGCCGGTATGGAAGCACGGCGCGAACGACAGCTACTCCCTGCTGGAGTGCCGGCTGGACGCCTCCGGCACCCTTCCGGCGCTGACAAGGTTCATGTACGAACTCGGGAGATCCCCGCTGGCGCTTCGGGCCGATTCCGTCGAGTTGGCCTCCCGGGACGACACCGGGGATATTCTGACGCTCGGCCTGACCATCACCGGGCTGAGGCTGGCTCCACTGGAGGAAAAGAAATGACCTTGCACACATCCTTGCGCGCGACCCCGGCCCTGCGGATTGCCGCCGCGGCCGCCTCGGTCCTCCTCGGCGGAATCTCCGCCCTTGCCGCCGGCGCCCAGCCGCCCCCCCGGGCCGCGGCGCCGGCGCCCGGCGCCGCCCCCGCGACGGGCTTTGAAACGTTCCGGTTCATCGGGGCTTGGAACATATTCAATCCGAACCGGGTGGGGCACCCCGATGAAGGGCCGCCGCCGCCGCAGATCGAGACGATTTCGCTCGTCGGAACGATGCAGTACGACAAGGGCCTCTTCGCCTTTTTCGACAGTGCCGATCGCAATTACCGGCAGGCGCTGCACGAAGGGGACGAAATAGCCCAATTCAAGATCACGCATATCACCGCGGACCGCGTCGACTTCATCCGGGACTCCAAGCCGGTTTCGCTGGCGGTCGGCCAGCAGTTCCGCCGTCCGCCCGGGGGGGAGTGGACGGTGGCCGCGGCCGTTCGCGAGGAAAAGGCTCCGGCCGCCCTGGCCGAGCCGGCGATCCCCACGGACGCCTCTGACATTGTCAAGAAACTGATGGAGCAAAGACAGAAAACACTGAAACAATGAAGACCAACCTACCTACTCTGGCCTTGTCGCTGGGATTCGCCGCGTTTGCCGCAAGCGGCTGGGCCCAGCAGGCTTCCCCGTCGCCATCCGCGGATGCCGCGCCGCCGGACGCGGGCGCCAAGGCAACGGCGGCCCCGGAAGCCGGGCTGCGGTTCAACTTTCGCGGAGCTCCCCTCGAGACGGTGCTCAACTACATGAGCCAGGCCGCCGGATTCGTGATCGTGCTCCAGACGCCGGTCAGCGGGACCGTGGACATGTGGAGCGACCAGCCGGTGTCGAAGGACGAGGCCGTGCAGCTGCTCGACATCGCGTTGAACAAGAACGGCTACACCGCCACGGTCCAGGGCCGAAACCTGATCGTCAGCTCCAAGGACGACGCCAAGAAGCAGAACATTCCGATCCACACGGGCAACAACCCGGCCGACATTCCGATGACGGCGGACATGGTGATGCAGATCATTCCGCTGCGCCACATCGACGCGACGGCGGCGGCGACGAACATCGCGACTTTGATTCCGGGCTCGGCGACGCTCACGGCGAACGTCGACAGCAACTCGCTCGTCGTGACGGACACCGAGATGAACGTCCACCACATCGTGGAGCTCGTGTCGGCGCTCGACACCTCGATCGAGACCGAATCGACGACCCGCGTATTCCACCTTAGAAATGCGGACCCGGTCGAGATGGCGTCCCTTCTCATGAATCTGTACGGGACCACCACCACGACGACGGCCGGCGGCGGAGGGGGAGGCGGGGGCTTCCGAGGGGGATTTGCCGCCCTTTTCGGCGGGGCCTTTGGCGCCGGCGGCGGGGGTCGCGGAGGCGGCGCTGGCGGCGGCGGCGGCGCTGGCGGCTTCGGCGGCGGTGGCGGCGGTTTCGGCGCGGCGAGGGGCGGCGGAGCGCGCGGCGGGACCACGGGCCGGGCGATCCCGGTCGTCGCCGTTGCGGATCCGCGGACCTTCTCGGTCGTGGTGACCGCGTCGAAGGACCAGATGCCGGATATCGAGGAGCTGGTGGCGCGCCTGGATTCCAGCGATGCCCACCAGCAGAAGGCCTACACGATCACGATGAAGAATGCGGACGTGCAGCAGGTCCAGACGATCCTGCAGAACATGTTCCAGAGCACGACGGCCAGCCGGAGCACGACCTCCACGCAGGCCGACGCGCTGAGCCAGCGCCAGACAACCAACGCCCAGACCCAGACGGCCGCGCCGACCCTCAACCTGGCGGGCACATCAACCGCTCCCTGACGGCGCGAAACCCACAGAATCGAAAATCCAATTCCAATGAAATCACAAATGCATCAATCACGGATTCGCGGCCTGCTTTGCGCCGGCATAATTCTATTGGGCGCCGGCCAGGCTCTGGCCCAGGTGGGCGGCGGGGGACGCGGCGGCGGCGGGGGACGCGGCGGCGGCATCGGCGGCGGCATCGGCGGCGGGCTCGGCGGAGCGGTCGGCGGCGGCGCCGGCGGTGCCGGCGGGGCCGCCGGCACCCGGCAATACATGAACTCGACCCTGCTCGGCGACGCGACGATCGCAAGCGACATGGACACGCGCAGCCTCATTGTCGTCACCGACGAGAAGACCTTCGAGGTCATAAAGGCGGTCGTCGACCAGCTGGACCAGCCCAAGCCGCAGGTGTTGATCGACTGCGTCTTTGTCCAGGTGACGTACAATAACGAGCTCGATCTCGGGACGGAGGCGAGCTACACGGGGCACACCCAAGGGACGGGGATCAACGGCACCGGAACGGCGCTGAGCCAATTCGGCCTCGGGGGAGCGGCGGGCCTGATCAGCCAGGTCCCGGCCGTTGGAAGCACGCCCAGCCCCGCCTCGCCCAGCAGCAACGGCGCCTTCTACAGCCTGGTCGGCAACGACGTGAATGCCACGATCCACGCGCTGGCCGCGGTCAACAAGACGGAGGTCCTTTCCCGCCCCTCCATCCTCGCGCGCTGCAACCAGCAGGCCACGATCCTCGTGGGCCAGCAGGTCCCGCTCGTCAGCGGCTTCACCCCGATCGTCAGCGGCAGCAGCACGATCATCGAGAACAACGTCGTCCAGACGGACGTCGGAATCATCCTCAAGGTGACGCCCTTCGTCACTCAGGATGGCAACGTCGAGATGATAGTCGATCCCGAGATCTCGTCGCTGAGCGCCCAGACCGTCTCCCTCGGAAACAACACGAATTCCCCGATCATCAACATCATTTCCGCCGACTCGGTGATCGTGACGCCCAACAACCAGACCGTCGTGATCGGCGGCCTGATTTCCACCCAGAATACGGAGGTGACGAACAAGGTGCCGCTTTTGGGCGATATTCCGCTCCTCGGCTACGCCTTCAAGTACAAGACCTCGAACAAGCAGAAGCAGGAGCTCATCGTTTTCCTGACGCCGCACATCGTGCGCGAACCCTCGGATCTGGCGGGCTTGTCCAGGCAGGAAAGCAACAAGTTGGACGCCACCCAAAAGGCGTTTGATAAAGCGGACTTGCGAAAATATGACGCCACGCCACAGTAAGGCTCGCAAGATGAAGAAGGCCGGATTCCGGCCGACACCGCCCCGCTGCCCGCCATGCTTTGGCCGAGTTCAAGACGATCGCTGCTCGTCCCCATCGTTCTGATCGGGTGCGGGCTGGCCATCTGCATCTGGCAGGCGCAGGAGCATGTCAGGTTTGAACAGGCGGCGAGGGAAGCGCTGATCAAGCGCGGGCGGGACATCACGTCGACGGTGGGCGTGATCATCCGCTCCCAGCGCCGCTTCGGCCTCATGGTGACAAAGGAGCGCATCGAGCCCTCGCTGCAGAGCCTGGTCCAGTCGGAGGGGCTGGTCTCGATCGCGATCCTGCCCGTGAAGGGCGAACCCCTTGCGAGCGCGGGCCCGATGAACCTCACGCCGACCGAAATGGAGACGGGGGAGGCCCGGTGGGGGCAGCATACGCTCACCCTGATGAACCTGATGGACCTGGGATCGACCGGGACGGAGGAGGGTGCCGGAGCGTCACCCGCCGCGATCGTCATCGAACGGGGTTCCCTGCGGCCGTCGCAGCCCCGGCGGGGGCCGGATTCCGGTCCGGGTAATTCCGAGAAGGGGGGCGGTTCCGGACAGGAATCCACCGGGGCTCCGCCGGCTCCGACCGCGCGCCCGCCGTTTGGGAAGCCGCCCTGGATGTCGGTTGAGCAGTACGAGCAGGTCATTCAGGAGAAGGGGGCCCACAGCCTGATCATTTCCCTGCCCACGGATGAGATGCACAAGGAGTTGTGGAGCGACCTGCTGCTGCGCTCGCTGGTCAGCCTGTTCGCCCTGGGCGGCGGCATCATCTCGACCCTGGCGTGGCGCAACGTGGAGAAGAACGCCGAGCTGCAGATCCGCCTGGTCAAGGCGGGCGAGATGAACGCTCACCTGAAGGAGCTGAACCTGGCGGCCGCCGGCCTCGCCCACGAGACGCGCAACCCCCTCAACATGATCCGCGGGCTCGCCCAGATGGTCGCGATGCAGGCGCAAAACCCGCCGAAACTCAAGGAGCACGCCTCCGCGATCGTCGAGGAGGCCGATCGCGTCACGGCGCAGTTGAACGAATTCATCGATTATTCGAAGCCGCGCGAAGCCCATTTTGCGCCCGTGGAGGTCAAGCGGCTGGTCGCCGACGTCGCGCGCACCCTCCAGCCGGATATCGAGGAGAAGCAGATCCAGCTGACGCAGCCGGAGACGACCTGCGTCGTGCTGGCCGACGAACCGCTTCTGCGGCAGGCCCTGTTCAACGTGCTGTTGAACGCCCTGCAGGCGGTGGGGCAGAACGGACAGATCAAGGTCCGGGTGGCCCGGGTCGGAACCCGGGAGGCGGTGCTGGAGATCAGCGACGACGGACCGGGCGTGCCCGCGGCCGAGCGCCAGAATATTTTCAAGCCGTACGTGACCATGCGGCCGAAAGGGGTGGGACTGGGGCTCGCGATCGTGCAGCAGATCGCAGCGGCGCACCGATGGGAGGTCGAGTGCCTCGCGAACGAGCCGCGCGGCGCCCTGTTCAGATTCAGCCGGCTCAGCATTGCCGCCACCCACCCATGAAGGATGCGGCCGCTTCCCCGGCACCCATCCTGATCGTGGATGACGATGGCGGGCAGCGAAGTTTGCTGGAGACTTTCCTGCGCGGCCAGGGCTACCGGACCCTGTCGGCCGATTCGGGCGAGTCGGCCCTGAAGGTCATCGAGACGGAGCCGTTTGCGATGATGATCAGCGACGTTCGAATGCCCGGGATGTCCGGAATCGAGACCCTGCGGCGCGTCCGCCAGAACCATCCGACGCTGCCCGTCCTCCTCGTCACGGCATTCCCGGACATCCGGAGCTCGGTCGCGGCCATGAGGGACGGCGCCGTCAACTACCTGGCAAAGCCGATCGACCTGGATGAACTCATCGCCTCCGTCGAGCTGGCCACGTCGCAACGGGCCGAGCCGTCCGCGAGGACAAAGGGGGGAGGGGCCATTCCGCCCGGCGTCATAAACAACAGCCCCCTCATGCAGGCGGTGTTCCGCGACGCCTCGCTGGTCGCGCCGTCCGAAACGCGGGTCCTCATCACCGGCGAAAGCGGCGTGGGCAAGGAAGTCGTCGCCGACCTGATTCATGCGTGGAGCGCGCGCTCGTCGGGGCCGCTTGTTAAGGTGAACTGCGCCGCGATCCCGGAGAATCTCCTGGAAAGCGAGCTGTTCGGCCATGAAAAGGGATCGTTCACCGGGGCCGTCCAGCAGCGAATCGGGCGGTTCGAGGAGGCGAATGGCGGCACGATCTTCCTGGATGAGATCGCGGAGCTCCCGCCTCCGCTCCAGGCGAAGCTCCTTCGGGTCGTCCACGACGGATCGTTCGGGCGGATCGGCTCAAACCGCGTCCTTCACACGGATGCGCGCGTCCTCGCCGCGACCAATCGCGACCTTGAGGCGGAGATCGCCTCGGGACGCTTTCGCGAGGACCTTTTCTATCGGCTGAGTGTGATCGAGATCCACGTCCCGCCGCTTCGGGACCGGCCGGACGACATCATGCCCCTGGCCACGAATTTCATAGGCCTGTTCTCGCGGCGGAAAACGCGGTTTTCCGCCACGGCGGCAGCATGCCTGACGACCTATCGCTGGCCCGGCAACGTCCGCGAATTGCGCAATGCGATGGAGCGGGCCGCCCTGCTCTCGCGGGGCGAGATCGTGCTTCCCGAGCACCTCCCGGCGCGGATCCTGGCCAACGCCGGCACCGGTCCGATCGACCCGAGCGAGGCGAATCGGCTGGATCAGATCGAGCGCGAGGCAATTTTGAAGGCCCTGCGCAAGAACAATTTCAACCGGACCGAAACGGCGAAGGAGCTCGGGATCAGCCGGCGCGCGCTCACGTACAAGCTTCAGCGCCTGCGCTCGGAAGGCGTGCCGATCGATCCGCAGCCGTAAACCGGGGCTGCCGGCCGGGTCAGGGGAAGAGTTCCTGTTCGTCCCAGCCGTCGGCCGTGCGGGTAAAGAGCACGCGCTTGTGGAGGCGGAAGGGGCGCTGCTCCCAGAATTCGATCTGGGCCGGTACCAGGCGGAAGCCGGACCAGTGCGGAGGGCGCGGGACCGCCTTTAGGCCGAAACGGATGGCGCAGGAGGCGACGGCGCGCTCGAGTTCGGCGTAGGCCCCAAGGGGCTGCGATTGCCTGGATGCCCAGGCGCCCAACTGGCTCACCCGGGGACGCGTGGCGAAATAGGCGTCGGCCTCGCCGGGGGACACCGTTTCGACGCTTCCCCGGATTCGAACCTGCCGCCTCGGGGGCCAGTAGAAGCAGAGTTCGGCGCGGGGGTTCGCCCCGAGGTCCGAGGCCTTCGGGCTTTCCAGGTTTGTGTAAAAGACGAATCCCCGCTGGTCCGCCCCCTTGAGGAGCACCATGCGGACGTGGGGGGCCCCGCTCCCGTCGGCCGTGGCGAGCGCCATCGCGGTCGGCTCCTCGAGCCCGCTTGATTTCGCGGCCTCGAGCCAGGCGTCGAATTCGCGCAGGGGGTCCTTCATAACGCGAGAGGATAGGCCGTCGCGACCCGGGCGGCTGCGCATGGATTGGCAAAGATTGGGCCGGACTTGGCCATGGAGCAAGGCCCCGCTACGGCTCGCACCGCAGGACGTACACCATGCCCTTTGCCGAGCCGATCGCTAGAAAGCGGTCGTCCGGGGACCACGAAAGGCGGGTGGGTGCCGCCGGCATGCGCACGGTCGCGCGCAGGGGCTGCTGCCGTTCGGGGCTCCACAGGACGAAGGCTCCGTCATCGGAGGCCGTCGCGAGAAGGCCGTGGCGCCGCTGATATGCGACGGCGCAGACCGTGGAGTCGTGCGGCAGCATCGAAGGCGCGCGGCCCTCGGGACCCGTCCCCGAGCAGTCCCAGACGCAGGCATCGTGGCCGCCGCTCGTTGCCAGCCACCGTCCCGTGTGGTCGAAGGACAGGTGCCTCACCTTCCCCTCGTAGCCGCTCATGTGAAGTTCGATGTCGTCGGCCGGGATCCACAGGTGCACGCTCGGATCCTGGTTGCCCGAAACGAGCCATCGCCCGTCGGCGGACCAGGCCAGGGCGTGGATCCCGTTCGGGTAGGGGAGTTCCTTCTGCAGCACCAGGTCGTCGGCGTCCCACAGCCGGATTCCCCCGAAGCAGGCGGCGGCGACGCGCCCGCCGGAGGGTTCCCAGGCGAGCGCCGAGAGGGTCTTGGGCGCGTCCGGAAAGCCGTGGCGGATGGACCCGTCCGGCCCGATGAAAACGAGTTTGCGCCCGGCCGTCGCGGCGAGAAGGCCGCCGGCAACGGCCGGATTTCGCGGCCGCCAGGCGATATGCTCGACCCATCCCCGGCCCGCCGACGCAGTCGCCGAATGCTGGCCCGCGGCAGCATCCCAGAGTTTGACCGCGCCGTCCTGCCCGCCCGTGGCGAGAAGCCGGCCGTCGGGCGAAAAGGAGAGGCAGTTCGTGCCGGCGTCGTGCCCTGGAAACTCGTGCCGGCGCCCGCCTCCGTCACAGGCCAGGAGAACGACCGGACCGGAGCCCGCCGCCGCGGCGAGCAGCGATCCGTCGGGCGACCAGTCGAGATCGATCACATAGTCCTCGACCTGCGCGGCCCACTGCTTGGTGAGATTCATGCAAGGCAGGCCTTGAAAGCCTCGGTGAGCCTGGCCTTGTCCAAATCCTTCCCGATGAAAACGAGGGTGTTGACGCGCGCGTCCGCTCCCCACTCGCGGTCGAATTTGGCGTCGAACAGCATGTGGACCCCCTGGAAGACCAGCCGCTTGCCGCTGCCCTTCACGCTGAGGACGCCCTTCATCCTGTAGATGTCGCCGCCCCGGGTCCGGAGAAGCTCGCTGATCCAGTCGTTCAGGCGCTTTCCGTCGAGATCCCCCGTCTGGCGGATCCCGACGGAAGTGACCGCGTCATCGTGCGAATGCGCGGCGTGAAAATCCTGCTGCCAGGCCGGCCGAGCGGTCTCGCCGCAGACGCGGATATGCAGCAGCAATTCCGAGCATTGCTCGAAGACGAGATAACGGCCGGATTCCTCCAGGTTCATCCGGAATCGCCCGCCGCCCTCCTTGAGCTGAAGCCGGTTGAGCGTGGGGCCGGCCGAGATGGACCCGCCCTCCGCGACGCGCCGCTCCCGATCCGAGAACGCCGCGGCAGCCCGGTCGAGGGCGCCCGCCGTCTCCCGTTCATCGAATGAGGCGACCGGCAGCACGACGAGGTCGAGCTCGTTTTCATTTCCGTGGTGGTGCGCGCGATGCCCGTGCTCGTGCCCATGGTCGTGGCCATCGCCATGGTCATGGTCGTGGCCGTGGTGGTGGAAGTGTCCGATGACAAGTTCGTGGGAGCCCGCGGGAAGGGCGTAGCCGCCGGCCCACTCAAAGGGGTACTCGGGCTTGAGAAACTCCGGGTCAATCCCGGTCGCCCTGCCCAGGTTGAAACCGCCGATGCCGAGGACCTGGTCGAGCGGAAGAGAGCAGTCTTTCGTGCGGCGTATTCGGGCGACGGCGTTGATCCTCCGTATCCTGGCTCCCAGCCCGTCCAGCTCGGCGGGGGAGACGAGGTCCGTCTTGTTCAGAAGAATGACGTCCGCAAATGCGATCTGCTTGACGGACTCGTCTCCGGAGTCGAGGTGCTGCAGGACATGCTTTGCGTCCACCACGGTGACGATCGCGTCCAGATGGAAGGCGGCCCGCATCTCGTCGTCCGTGAAGAAGGTCTGCGCGACCGGGGCGGGGTTGGCGAGTCCGGTCGTCTCGATCAGGATGCCGTCGAGCCTGTCCTTGCGCTTGAGAAGGCGGCCGAGGATTCGGATCAGGTCGCCCCGCACCGAGCAGCAGATGCAGCCGTTGTTCATCTCGAAGAGCTCCTCGTCGCTCGAGACGACGAGCTGGCTGTCCACCCCGACCTCGCCGAATTCGTTCTCGATGACGGCGAGTTTCCGGCCGTGCTGCTCGGTGAGGATCCGGTTGAGCAGCGTCGTTTTTCCGGCGCCCAGGAAGCCGGTGAGGACGGTGACGGGAATCGGAGCTTCGATCATAAATGGCTCAGCGCAGCGCCTCGACGATTGTCCGGACGTTGTGCCGGAACATGCCCTCGTACGTGGTCCCGTCCCCGTCGGGCGAAAGGCCGTCGGCGTAAAGCGCCCCGCCCAGGCGGGCGCCGGTTTCGCGGACGAGGGCTTCGACGAGGCCCGGGTTGGTCGAGGTTTCGGCGAATATCGCCGGGATTCCGTCGGCGCGGATCAGCCGGGCCAGTTGCGCGAGCTGGCGTGCGTTGGGCTCGGCATCCGGGCTGATGCCGCTGATCGGGTGCACGGTGAATCCATAATCGCGCGCAAACCACCCGAAGGCGTCGTGCGTGGTCACGAGGTGACGGTGCGCGGGGGGGACGCCCGCAAGGAGAGAGCGGGACCACCCGTCCAGGGACTCGAGGGCGGCGAGATAGGCCTGCGCCCGCGCGCTGAATCCGGCCGCCTCCTCGGGCCTGAGCGCGGAGAATTCCGAGCGGACCAGGCGGGTCACCCGCTCCACGGCTTCGATGCTGTTCCACCAATGGGGGTCCGGCTCCTGCAGCCCGAACTCCTTGAGATAGGGAACCCGGTCCCCGAGCACCGATCCGGCCTCGACGACCCGCGCCCGGGTGCCGGAGTTTGCGACCAGCCGCCCCAGGTAATTCTCGAGGCCGAGCCCGCTCGCAAGGACCAGGTCAGCCGCGGCGACGCGCTTCAGGTCGACGGGCGCCGGTTCAAAGCTGTGGGGGTCGACTCCGGCGGGGAGCAATCCCGTCACCGCCGCTGCCGGACCGCCGACGCGCGAGGCGATCTCCGTCAGAACCGTCGACAGCGCAACGACGCGAATCGGAGTCCCAGCGCGCGCCCAGGGGACGATACCCGCGGCGGCGCAAAGCCCCGCCGCGATCATGGTGGAGATTTTCAATCGGTGTCGTTTCCCCGGGGAAAATTGAACGCGACGTTCTCGAAGGATGTGCCGCGGACTTCGATTCGCGTCAGGACGGCGTCAAACGCCGGCGTCGTGGTTATCCAATCTGCCCGGGCCTCGAAACAGGAGGTGTCTCCGACGGTCTCGCCGGTCGCGGAATTCGGCATGGCTTTGAAGACCAGGGTCTTCTGTTCGCCGTTCACGGTGGCTACGATGTCGAAGGAGGAGACGGCGGTGCGGACAAAATCCTCCATCTCGCCGTCCAGGACGTATGCGTCGATCTTTCCCGCGTTCGCGTCCCGGACCAATTCAACATGGTAGATTCCTTTTCCCAGGGCGACGGGCGTCCCGCCGTGCGGGGGCTCATCAGGCGGGGCCGGGGCGTTCGCCGACACTCCGGATCCGCCGCGGGAACAACCGGCGAATGCAGCCAGCGACAGGATGAGAAACGCCCGAATCACAACCCATAACCCTCGCCAAGATCTGCGACAGGTCAAGGGAGCGCTTATTGCGTAGCGGTAAGTTTTGCCAGGGAAGGCCCCGAGCGAGGCGGAGCTCGCCAAGACCCAGAATGCCCGCCAAGCCGGGCCAGGCGGGATCCCCGCCCGTCCTGGCCCCCGAGGCGGGCAAGCAGGCTCGCAACGCCTCGCTCGGGGCCTTCCCTGGCAAAACTTACACCCACCCTAATCATAGCCGGGGCGGGCGCAGTCCTGGCGTCAGCACCTCGTCATCCGGGGTCCAAAGTGTCCGATCCGGGCCGGCGGACCGGATCTCCATCTGGGTGCCGGAGAGCTGGTGGAAAAAAAACGGCGTTCCCCAGCGGTCGCAAAGTTCGCCGCGCGCGTTGATGGCGGGGCAATTGGGCGGAACGAATGCGAAACCGAGCCTGTTGCGCCCGGTCAAGGCCGCCGTGATGTCGATATTGTCGCCCACCGGATCGTCGGAATGCAGCGCGCTGCGGTACTGCTGGAAGATGTCGTCCAGGATGCGCAGGTCGGCGTGGATGTCCCCACCGGGATCGTTCAGCTTGTCGGCGAGGTGCGACGGAGCGTCGGTCGCGTAGGGGTCCGCCGGGGACGCCGCCGCGGAGGGGGCCGCCGGGCCTCCGGGCGCCGCCACGGGCCGGAGCGCCTGGGAACCGCCTGTCCGGCCGCCGGGCGACTCCTGGAACCGGAAAAGGGCGAACCAGAAGAGAGCGGCCAGGGCTGCGGCGGCCGCAAGGGCAAGGATGCGCCGGTGCGTCAAGTGCTGCCCATAAAGCCCAGGTTGGCGGTCGGAAACCGGCCGATATTGGGCAATACGACGGGAAGATTCGACTGGGTCACGCCGAACCAGGTGGCGAGGGTCGCCGAGTACTGGTCGACGCTTGTCGATGGAATCCATCGGCCGCGGCCGGTGTCATCGGGTCCCCCGATCTCCAGGGAGGGCATTCGTCCGTAGATGTCCCCTCCGTTGACCGCCCCGCCGAGAATCAGGTGATGGCTGCCCCAGCCGTGATCGGCCCCGTTTCCGTTCGTGTTGTAGGTGCGGCTGAAGTCCGAGGCGGTGAACGCCGTGACCTGGTTCGAAACGCCCAATTCCACGGTGGCATTGTAAAACGCATTGAGGGCCTGGCTCACCTGCACGAGGAGCGGTCCCTGGGTGGTGAGCTCGACCGTGTGCGTGTCGAATCCTCCAAGGCTCGCGAAATAGATCTGCCGCTTCAGCCCGAACTGGGGGGCGGCGGAGATCAGCCGGGCGATCATTTGAAGCTGCGTGCCGAGGGAGGTGCTGGGGAACTGGGTCTGGAGGGTCGCGGCCCCGCTCAGGACGCTCGTAAGAAGGGCCGAATCCGTCACGGCCGAACCCGTCACGTTTGCGAAGGCGGCTTGAAAAAGGCTCTGTTCGTTCTGGCTCAGAAGGTCGAGCTGGGCCTGATAGCGGATGGGATTGATCGTCCCGCCGGTCGCTCCGGTGAGGGAGACGGCTCCGGTCGGGCTCACGGCATACTGGGAGACGACCTGCCCGATCTGAAATGAATTTTCCCCGGCGACGCTGATCGACATCGAAATTGTCGAATTTGTGTTGATCGCGTTGATCATGTCCGCGAGCCGGCCGCCCCATCCGGTCTGGAAGGGCTGGTCCGGAAGGCTGCTCTGCCACTGGGTCTGCTGGTCGGCGTGCGAGAATAGCTGGGGCGGAAGCGAGGCTGAGCCGGAGGTGTATTGGCTGAGGGTCGTCGGGTATGTCAGGGTCCCGGTGTTGGCGAGCAGGGCAAGCTGGCCCTTGCCGAACAGGCTCTGCATCTCCGGAAACGAGGGGTGAAAGCCATAGCTGCGGCCGTCGCTGTAGGTCTTCGGTGAAATGGGCAGGACGCTCGACTGGGGAATCGCAAGCGCCGTCCGCTGGGAGGCGTACAAATTGTAGTCCGTGTTGTCGACGGGGATGACCATGTTGTTCGAGTCGCTTCCCCCGTAGAGAAACACGCATACGAGGGCCTTGTAATCGGACCCCGGGGAAGCGGCATCCGCGGCGACCGCCCCGATGATGCGAAGCTGGGCCAGGGCGGAGAGAACGCCGGTCGCGCCTACCGCCGCGCAGGCGTTTCCGATGAACTTGCGCCGGGTGAGATCTTGTGGTGTCAGCATGGTCGCCTTGTCATTGTTGGACTGCGCCTTCCGGGGCGGTGACCGCCAGTTCGAGCGCAGCCTGGGCCTTTTGGGTGGAGCTCGCGGAGGCCGGCAGGGCCGCCAGGGCGTTGACGATCTGCTGAGTCGCCGCCGCGCCCATGTTGTTGCCGCCAAAGAGCAGGTTCAGGGTGGCGACGAGGGTTGGGTTGTCGGGAGCGCTCGTGAGCGGGGAGAGGTTGAGGACCAGGGTCGAACTCGTCGGCGTCGTCGGGGTGTAGATCGAGCCGTACAGCGTGTTCGGCACGACGATCGCCGTCGTCCCCGTCGTGATCTGGAACTCGGGCGCGACGAGTCCCGCGGTCGCAAGGGTGCCCGGCGGCGAATAGCCCGGAAGGAAGAAATTGAACACCGTGGGCGAGCGCAGGGCCGCCTGGCCCAGGGTCTGGTCCGCGGAAAAGATGGGGAAGCGGTTGTCCTGGGACGTCACATTGAAGGCCCGGAAGATGGCGGTCTGGCGCAGGAGGGGCTCCTTCAGTTTTCCGTAACCCGCATCGGAGAGGACTGCCGGGGAGCGCGCCTCGTAGTCGAGGAGGATCGCCTTCACGACGGCGCCGAGATTCCCGCGAACCCCCGTCCCGTCATTGGCGAACACCTGCGCCACGCGGTAGACATAGTCCGGGCTCGGGTTGCTTGTGACCAGGCGCTGGATCAGCTGCTTGCAGATGAACGGCCCGGTGTTCTGGTGGTTGGCAAGGGCGTTGAGCAGGGTGTTCAGGTCCGCCGCTCCGCCCTCGCTTGCCGGGGCCACGACGGCGGGCCCGCTGGGCGTCAGGGCAATCAGCGTCTTCAGCGTGTTGTCGTGGAAAGCGGGGAAAAGCATCATCGGGTCGTACCAATCGGCGGCTCCGCCGGTGAAACTCGGGTTGGCGAGGGTGGAGTCGTAGGACCAGCCGGTCAGGACGTTTGCCGTCTGGACGATCGTGTTGTTGTTGTAGGTCGGGATCGGCTGGCCGGTCGAATCGAGGACCAGGCTCCCGTCGGGGTTGAGGAAATTGAGGCCGATCGAAAAAAGCTGCATGACCTCGCGGGCGTAGTTCTCGTCGGCGCTTGTCCCCTTTGCGGGATTGGCCGCGGCGTTGCGCAGCATGTTCAGGTAATTGCCCATGACCGGGCTCAGGGTCACGTCCTGCAGAAGCTGGCGGTAGGTGCCGAATGCGTCTTTGGCCAGAAGGTCGTAATAGTTGGCCAGCGCCTCCGGCTGCTCGGCGAGCGACGAAGCCACGTCGGAAACCACAAAGATCTCGCTCAGGGCGAAGGCCACCCTCTGGCGAAGCTGGTCGGTTCCCGTCACCGAGACCTTCCACCACGCCTCCTGACGGTTGTTCTGGGTGATCGCGTACTGGCCCGTGTTGGGAAATGCCGCGGCATCGGCCCGGGTCTCGGTGAGGTGGGAGGTCTCCGGCAGGGCCATCTGGTTGGCGAACCACGCGTTGTACCCCTCCGATGCGAGGGTGTTGATGTCGTTCAGGGTTGGCCCGAAGGTCGCCTGCGCGAGGAACCGGGCCGCATCGGTCTGCGACACGGCGTTCAGGTTTATCGCGGGCGGGGGGGGCGGGGCGGTGAATGTCTGCGATCCGTTGCTTTGGAGGAACTGCCCCGTCAGTTCTCCGGAGGGATAGTCCTGGCTGCCGATCTCCACGTAGATGTTGCCCGACTGCAGGGCGGCCAGAAGCTGCGCGGACGACCAGACGCCCGTGGCGGTGAAGGTCCAGACCTGGTTGACCACCTGTCCCGGGTAGTTCAGCCCAAACACGAAATTCGCGCTGGTGCCCGGGACGCCGATTGTCAGGTGCGGCGCCTGTTCGTCGGAGGTCAGGTTGCTGAATGAAATGTTGATCGTCGCGGTCGATCCGTCGGGCGAAAGGTAGATCGTGGCCGTGCCCGAAGCGGTCGAGGAGGTCGCGCCGGCGGCAGGGCGGAGATCGGCGACATACAGGGTCGGGGGAACGTTGGTTATCGTAACCGTGGCCGAACCCGTTCCCACCGCATAGCCCGATCCGGCCGACACGCTCAGGACGACGGTCGTCGTCGTCGAGGTGAGGCTGGTGATCGGGGTCACGGTGATTGTGGCCGAGCTCGACCCGGCCGGTATGGTCGCCGTCCCCGGGAGACTCTGGTAATCCATTCCAGGAACCGCCGTGCCGCCGACCGAGTAGTTTACTGCCAGCGGCTGGCTCGTGTCTCCCGTGCGGCTGACCGTGAAGACCCCCGCCGCGCTCGAATTGGCATTGGGCTGGGTGGCCGAAACCGAGACGGTGTCCGGCCCGGAGCTCGCCGGCGTTATGTCGTAAACCTCGATCATCGCCACTCCAGTGGCGCCGCCGACTCCGCTGAGCTGCACCGTGTAGGATCCTGGCGCGGCAGTGAGAATGAGCGCGGAATCATTGCTCCCCGCGGGGAGGGGGAAGGCCCCCGATTGCGCGAAGGCGGCGCTGAGGGCGGCCGGGCTCGCCGCGCCCGCGCCGACCGGCGTGCCCCAGTTGACGTTGCTCGCGATCACGGTCGCGGACGAATTGAATACGGCGATCTGCGGCGTGGAAAGGACGCCCGTCAGTCCGAAGCTCGCGAGCGTGGGGCCGATTCCGCGTATGAGCAGGGTGCGGGTGCCCGAGCCCGGCCCGACAAACAGCCCCGCGGTCGCAATCGCCCCGCTCGATATGAACGTGCGGCTGGAGAGATTGATGAGGCGCGCGGTGGCCGGGGTGGCTCCGACCTCGTAGATCTCGAGGAGCGCGATTCCGCTGTCGCCGCCCGCGCCGGTCACCTGCGCCGTGTAGGCGCCCTGCGGGAGCGTGGTCACGATCGCGGCGTCCTTGCTTCCCGAAATGAGCGGAAACGCGCCAACCGAGCTCATCACCGAGGCGTCGGCCGCATTCCATCCGCTGTTGGATTCGATCGGGGCGGAGGCTGAGTTGAAAACGGTGAGGACGGGATCCGGGAGCACGCCGCTTATGCCGAATGGGGCGGCCGACAGCGTCGGACCCACGGCGCGGATCAGGACGGTTTCACCGGATCCGGGGCCGATGACAAAGCCCGATACGATGATATTGGCGCCCGTCCCGGCATGCGCCAGCGTGGAGAGGTTGACCAGGCGCGGGGACTGGGCAGAGAGGGCTCCGGCCGCAAGCAGCGTCAGCGCGGCGCAAAACGGCCCGCGCCAGGAGGAGGCAGGATTCAACCGGGCACTGGCCCGGCGCCGCCCATTAGATAGCCAGAGCATGCCGATAAGACGGCGGATTGTACCCGCCGGTAACGATCCGGGCAACAGCCGGGGCGCGATTTATTGATCGCTAGGCCTCTTCGCCGCGCCGCTTGCTCTCGACCCACCGGACGGCCTCGCGCATGAGCTCGGTGCCGGTCCCGATCGACAGCTTCTCCTTGATGCGGGCGCAGTAAGCCTGGACGGTCTTGATGCTGACGCTCAGGTCGGTCGCGATCTGCCGCGTCGTCTGTCCCTGGCCGAGCCGTTGGAAGACCTCCATCTCGCGGTCGCTCAAAACCGACATGGCTCCCTGCGGGGGCGGGGGCGCCCGCCCGACCATGCGCTCCGCGAGCCGGGCGAGGAGTTCGGCGTTCGCATAGACCCGCCCGGCCCGCACCTGGCGGATCGCCTCGACGATCCGGCCCGTGGACTCCCGCTTGGAAATGTACCCGCGGGCCCCGGCCCTCAGCGCGCGCTCGGCATAATAAATCTCCTCATACATCGACAGCACGATGACCGCCGTGTCCGGGTGGCGCGCGCGCAGGTCCTTTATCAGGTCGAGCCCGGAACCGCCCTTGAGGGATAGATCGACGATCGCGACATCGGGCGGCGAGGAGGCCATGCCTGCGAGTGCGCCCGGCGCGTCCTCCGCCTGGCCGCAGATCTCAAAGTCGCTTTGCTGGCGGAGGAGATTGGCGAGCCACTCCCGCACGAGCGGATGGTCGTCAACGATGAAGATTCGCGAGCGCTGGGACATGGTCGGTCGGGGCCGGCCGCAATCAGTTGGCTGAGGCCCGGTCCGGCAGGCGGCATCGCACCCGCGTGCCGCCGCCGGCGCCCGGTTCCACGGCGAAATCGGCACGGATCAGCTCGGCTCGGTGGGCCATGATCCGCAATCCGAGGCCCGGACCGCGCCGTTTCCTGGGCAAACCGGGGCCGTCGTCGGAGACCGTGAGGGTCAGGTGTCCCCCCTCGTCCGAAAAGACGATCTCCAAATGGCTCGGCCGCGCGTGCTTCAGGGAGTTTCGCACCGCCTCCTGGGCGATGCGGAACAGATGGGAGGCGGTCGCCTCGTCGGGCGCGCGCGGCTCCCCCCGCAGGAGCAGCCGGCAGTCGATCCCGTGCTTCTCGCTGACGATGCGGGCGAGCTTCTCCAGTTCGGCGGCCAGCCGGTCCGGCTGGATCGCGGCGAGCAAAAGCCCGTTGGCGAGGCTGCGGGTCTGGGCGATCGCCTCCTCGACAAGGCTCACGATGCCCCGGGCGCTTCCAGCCGCGGGGTCGCCGCGCGAGCCGAGCTGCTCGGAGAGGACCTGCGCCGCGAGGGCGGTGCCCACCAGGTGCTGGCAGAGGCCGTCGTGCAGATCCCGGCCGATCGAGCTGCGCTCCCGCTCGGAGATGTCGAGGATCTCGTGCTGGAGGCGGGCCCGCGCCATGACCTCGCTCTGCAGGGCCGCGGTGCGCTGCCTGACCCGCTCCTCGAGCCGCCGGTGAAGGCTGATGAATGCGCTCAGGATGAGGGCGACGACCACGTACATGCAGATTGCGATCAAGGCGTTCCACCAGAGCCCCGTCCGACGGACAAATTCCGCCCCGGCCATGCCCTCGCTCGCGATCCAGACGCCGACGCTTGCGACGCTGGTCGCCACTCCGGTCCGCCATCCGAGCCAGGCCACCGCCAGCGCAACCGGGATGTCATAAAAAAGGCGCAGGGAAAGGTGAGGGCCGGTCAGATAGCCGAGAAGCCCGATCAGCAGCACGAGCGACGCTATGATCAGGACCGAGATCGCCGGATTCCAGCGGGGACGGCGGGTGAGGTACGACAACAGCCACATCGCGGCGCCGGGCGTGGCCTCATCGTCCGGCCTTGGCTGGACGGTTCGGGAGGCGGGCGGTGTGCCGGGAATGGTCAACCTCCGCTGATCCTGCGGGCGGCGCATGGATTGGCAACACGGAATACCTCTTGCGGAAAGGGGGCGCACGCGCTTTGGAATGGAGGTGCATGGCCATGCGATTTTGCATTCTGGGCAGCGGCAGTTCCGGCAACAGCGCCCTGATTGTAACCGAGGGGGCGAGGATCCTCGTCGATGCGGGCTTTTCGGCCCGCAGGCTGGAGCAGTTGCTTGCGGCCCTGGGAGAGTCTCTCGCCCGGATCGACGCCATATTCCTCACGCACGAGCACGGCGACCACTGCTCGGGAATCGAAAGCCTGAAAAAGTTCCAGGGCCTGAAGATCTTCGCCAACGAGGCGACCGCCGAGGCGATCCAGGAGCGCCTCGGCCACCGTCCGGACTGGAGGATATTCGAGACGGGGGCCCGGTTTCGCTTTCTTGACGTGGAGGTGCAGAGCTTTTCCGTGCCGCATGACGCGCGGGATCCGGTGGGCTTCCGGTTCACAAACGGCGCCGACGGGGACCTTGTCTCACCGCGCCGCAGCCTTGCGTGGCTGACGGACCTCGGCCACGCGCCGCCCAATTTCCGCGAGTACGTGGACGGATGCGACGTCGTCGTCATCGAGGCGAATCACTGCTCGCGCCTGCTCCGGGAGGACCGGCGCCGGCCCTGGGCGCTCAAGCAGCGGATCAGCGGCCGGCACGGCCACCTGTCGAACGAGGCCGCATGCGAGTTCCTCGCCGGGGTCGCGAATCCGCGCTGGCGCCGGGTCTATCTCACGCACCTGTCGCGCGAATGCAATTCGCCGGCCGCCGTCGCCGAGGCGTTTGCCGGGGCCCGGTCCGCTCTGCGGTGCGAGCTGTCGATCGTCGCCTCAGGCGAGGGAACGCCGTTCTACGATCTCAGTTAGCCCGTCTTCGGGCTCGCGCGGGCGTCAGGACTTCTGCGCCGTCTTCCGGCCCGGCCAGGTTTCCGGCCGGCGCCAGAACGGGTCGCCCCTTCCCCCGTAGTACCCGTCGAGGACCTTGTCCATGACGGCGGTGGCCCGGCGGGCCGATTCGCCGGTGCTCGGGCAGGTCCCGCGCCCCAGCAGTTCGTCCACGACCGACTGGATCAGCGGCTGCTGCACATGGGGCGGGTTGGGATGGACGAGGCGTTCCGAGGATCCCCCATGGTCCCAGGCCAGCGGTTCGTCCCCGAAGACGGAAAAGCGGAGGGTGCCCAGGGCGCCCCTGACCGTCATGACGTCGGCCGTCTCGTCGGAAGCAAAGTCCCACAGGCCCCGGCCCGGCACGGCTCCGGCCCTGAAGTTGACCGTCACACGGTCCTCCACCTCGCCGACCGGCCCCGCGCGCTCCGCGGCGCCGCTGACGTCCCGAAGCGGGCCGAACAGGAACTCGACCAGGTCGACGACGTGGGAGCCCATGTCGAGGAAATGGCCCCCGCCGGCATCCTCCGCCGCGATTCTCCATCCGGCCGGCTTGCGATGATTCGGGGCGGTCAACCGGTAGTCGATCGCCGCGATCTCGCCCAATGCGCCCTCCTGAAGCAGGCGCATCACCGCCTGGAAGCGGGGCAGGGCCCGGCGGTAATAGGCGACGAAAAGGGGCCGCCTTGCGCGCGCGAACGCCTCGATCATCCCGTCGCACTCCGGAACATGCCGGGCCATGGGCTTCTCGACATAGGCGGGCTTGCCGTACGCGGCGGCGCGCAGCGCAAGCTCCGCGTGCGTGCCGGGCGGGGTCGCGATGTAGACCGCGTCGACCTCGGGGTCGGCGAGCAGGCGCTCGGCATCGTCATAGGCGCGCGGGACGCCGTGGCGGCGGGCGTAGTCCTCCGCCAGGGCCCTGTTGCGGCGCATCACCGCGACGAGCGCGGAACCGGCCGCCTTTTGGAATCCCGGCCCGCTTTTCAGCTCGGTCACGGCGCCGCAGCCCAGGATGCCCCAGCGGACAAGTCCGCCCTTCACGTTGAATGTCGGCATGGTTTTGGCCCTTCGTTCAGGAAAAATAGACCCCGCCGTTGACGTCCAGCGCCGCCCCGGCGATGAATCCGTCGAACTCGCCCGCGAGAAACACGGCCGCCCGCGCGACATCGTCCGGATTGCCCGCGCGGCCGACCGGGATCGTGGCGATGATTGCGGCCCGGGCGTCGGGCGGGGTGTGCATGTCGTGAAAGTTCGAGCCGAGAATGAGCCCCGGGGCGATCGCATTCACGCGCACCCCCTTTGGCCCGAGCTCCCGGGCGAGTCCGCGGGTGAAGGTGATCATCGCGCCCTTGGCCGTCGCATAGACGACCCCTCCCGGTCCCCCGCCGTTTCGCCCGGCGAGCGAGGAAATGTTGATGATGCTGGCCCCGCCCGCCCTTTTCGCGGCGTCGATGAGGTGGGGCGCCGCCGCCCTCGACACCCGCCGGGCGCTGCCCAGGTTGAGCGACATGACCTCGGCCCAGAACTCGTCGTCCGACTCGATGAACGGCCGGCGGGCGACCATCGTTCCGGCGTTGTTCACCAGGACGTCGAGCCCGCCCAGAAACGCCGCGGCCTCGCCGACCAGGCGGTCGCATTCCTCCGCCTCCGTGAGGTCTGCCGCGGAGCTGGCGCAACGCCGGCCGAGTTTTTGGGCCTCCGCGCCAAGCTGGCGCGCCGCCTCGGCGCTCGTCCGGTAATGAACGAATACGTCGCAGCCCGCTCCGAGCAGATGCCTGGAGATCGCGAGCCCGATCCCCTGCGCCCCGGCCGTGACGAGCGCCCTCTTTCCAATGAGCTTGTTCACGGGTTGATCGGTCGCCCAAGCCATGGCGTTTTGTCAAGCCTTGGAATGAGATGGTTAGTGGCACGTTTTGACAGAAAGGGCCCCGAGCGAGGCGGAGCTCGCCAATACCCAGAATGCCCGCCAAGCCGGGCCAGGCGGGATCCCAGCCCGTCCTGGCCCCGGAAGGCGGGCAGGAGGCTCGCAACGCCTCTTTCGGGGCCCTTTCTGTCAAATCGTGCGGCCAACAACTGAATCATGGACCGGGAATTATTTGCGCCCCGGATGGCCGCCGGGTAAGGTAAACGGCAAATGTCCGTAAACGCCGACTCCTTCCGCCGCACCAAGATCATCTTCACCCTTGGTCCGGCAACCGAGAGCGAAGCGATGCTGGAGCAATTGATCCGGGGCGGCGCCGACGTCGTCCGGCTCAACATGGCGCATGCGAGCCACGATTGGACGCGCGAGAGAATCCGGCGCATCCGCGCCGTGAGCGCGCGCGTCGGCCGGGAGGTGGCCATCATGATGGACATCAAGGGGCCCGAAATCCGGACCGGCCTGCTGTCCGCGCCGATCGAACTCAAGCCGAACGAGATCTTTGACCTCACGGTCAAGCCGGGGGCCGATCGCGAGGAGGCCGAGGAGATCCGCTCGGTCGACGTGAACTATCAGGGGCTGGTGAGGGACATCAAGGTGGGGGACACGGTGCTCGTCGACAACGGGCTCATCCAGCTCGAGGTGCTGGCCAAGCGCGACGCGCACATCCGCTGCCGGGTGCTCGTGCCGGGCGAACTGAGGTCCCGCCGCCACATCAACCTCCCGGGCGTCAAGGTCGACCTGCCCTCGTTCACCGAACGGGACAGGGCCGACACGATCGTGGGCCTGGAGGAGGGGATCGATCTGCTCGCCCTTTCCTTCGTCCGTTCGGCGGAGGACGTGAACCTGCTGCGCGCCTTTCTCGACGAACGGAGGTCGAAGGCCTGGATCGTCGCGAAGATCGAGGATCAGTCGGCGATCGCCAATCTGGAGGGGATCGTGGGCGCCTGCGATGTCCTCATGGTCGCCCGCGGCGACCTGGGAATCGAGTGCCCCTTCGAGGATCTTCCGGTGATCCAGCGCCGCGCCGTCAAGGCCTGCCTCGCGCACGGCAAGCCGGTCATCATCGCGACGCACATGCTCGAGTCGATGATCACGCAGCCGGTGCCCACCCGCGCGGAGATCACCGATGTGGCGAATTCCGTATATGAGAAGGCCGACTGCGTGATGCTGTCCGGCGAGACGACGGTCGGCCGGTATCCCTGGGAATGCGTCCAGATGCTCGACAAGATCGCGCGGCGCATCGAAGGGGAGGAGGAGTCCGACGACGGCCGGCCGTCGGCCTTTGCGACCGAAAAGATGAAGATCCTTCATTCGGCGGTGATCCTGAGCGACGAGCTGCCCAATTCGAAGCTCGTCACGTTCACCCGGCACGGAATGATGGCCCGGGGCCTTGCGGCCCTGCGGCCCGTCCGTTCGCCGATTCTCGCGTTCACTCCCAGCCCGGAGCTCTTCCGGCAGCTTCGGATCCTGCGCTCGGTCGAGCCGTTCCTGTTGCCATTCGCCCCCGAGCCCGACCAGACGATTGAAAATGCGCTGGCGCTTCTGCGGATTCAGGAGCGGGTGAAGGTCGGCGACAAGCTGATCATCGTCACCGACACGGTCGCGCAGGACCGGCTCATCGACAGCATTCAGTTGCGCACCGTGCGTTGACGCCCCGGCATTCCGTGCTAGCTCTTGCCTTGTAAATGCCTGCAAAACCCTCCACCGCGCCCGTTCGGGCGAAGCGCGCCAGCCGCGCCGCCGCCGAAAAGGCGGGTCCCGTCTACATCACGCGGCAGGTCCATTTCAACGCCGCCCATCGCCTCCACAACCCGGCGTTCGGCCGGAGCTGGAACGAGAAGCGCTACGGGCGATGCACGAGTCCGCGCTGGCACGGGCACAACTACGTCCTCGAGGCCACCGTGTGCGGCGCGCCCGACCCGAAGACCGGGTATGTCATCGACCTTTCGAAATTGAAGAGGATCCTGCACCGCCTCGTCGCGGACCGATGCGACCACCGCAACCTGAACGAGGAGGTTGACTTCCTGCGCGGGGTCATACCTTCGACTGAAAATCTGGTCGTCGCCTTCTGGCGCGAAATCGAACCCCATATCCGGGGCGGCCGCCTGCACCGGGTGCGCCTCTACGAATCTCCTCGCAACTACGCCGAATACCTAGGCCCCGCATGAGCAAGAAAAAGCGCATGTATTTGCATCGTTCCGCCGACGGCTCCAAGCCCCGCATCGCGCGCGCCTACGACCGCCGCTTTGCGGCGACGCCGGCCTACCGGAAGACGCTTCCCGACATGATGGAGGCGGCCCACGACGCCATCCAGGGGGCGCACGTCCCCATCCAGCAGGTGGGTGTCTCGAATTTCAAGCTGCCGCTGAGGTACCGGACAAAAAAGGGGGGAATACTGACCCTGGAAACGAGCATCACCGGCACGGTCTCGCTCGAAGCCGAGCTCAAGGGCATCAACATGAGCCGGATCGTGCGCTCGTTCTATGACCACAAGGACGAGGTCATCACGGGCGAGCGGGTCGGCCGGATCCTCAAGGCATACCTGCGCAACGTGAGGACCAAGGACGCGAGGCTGCAGCTGATATTCTCCTATCCGCTGATCCAAAAAAGCCTGCGCAGCGGGCTTGAGGGGTTCCAGTTTTACCGCACGATTTTCGAGGGTGTCATGACGAGCAAGGGCCGGTACCGCCGGTTCATCCATTTCGATTTCGTGTATTCGTCGGCCTGCCCCTGCTCCGCCGAGCTCGCCGAGCATGCCCGGGACGCCCGGGGGGTCTATAGCGTTCCCCACTCCCAGAGGAGCAAGGCGCGGATCATCCTCGAGGAGGTTGATGGCAGGAAAATCTGGATCGAGGACGTCCACGCCCTATGCCTCAGGGCGCTTCAGACAGAGACCCAGGTCATGGTCAAGCGAGAGGACGAGCAGGCCTTTGCGGAGCTCAACGGGGCGAACCTGAAGTTCGTCGAGGATGCGGCGAGGCTCCTGTACCGCGCATTCGACGCCGAGCCGAAGATCAGGGATTTCCAGATCGCATGCTCGCATCTCGAGTCGCTGCACTCGCACGACGCCGTGAGCGTGATCTGCAAGGGCGTGAAGGGCGGCTTCACGGCCGACTTCCAGGACTTCGGGTCTCTCATCTGCTAGCGGACATGGCCGCGCCTGTCGTCGTCATAACGGGAGCCTCCCAGGGCATCGGGGCCGCGATCGCGCGGGCCTTCGCCTCGGAAATCCGCGGATCCCGCCTGGCGCTGGTCGCCCGGGGCGAAAACCGCCTGAAGTCGGTCGCGCGATCGTGCGCCCGCCTCGGGGCCGACGCGCAGCCGTTCGCCTGCGATGTGACCGACGAGGCCGCCGTCGCCGCCCTTGCCGCCGCGGTTTTCCGGCGCTGGGGGCGCGTCGATATTCTCATCAACAACGCCGGCTCCTTCCGCGCCTCGCCCTTTCTAAGGACGAGCGCCGCCGAGTTCGACCGCCTGGTCCGCGTCAATCTGCGGAGCGTTTTCCTCGTTTCGAGGGCGTTCTGCCCGGCGATGGTGAAGCGCGGCCGGGGCGATGTCTTCAACATGAGTTCCGTCGCAGGCCTGGCCGCGTACCCAGGCGAAGCCGGCTATTGCGCCGCGAAGTTCGGGGTCTCAGGCCTTTCGAAGGTGATGCGCGCGGAGTTGAAGGAGAGGGGAATCCGGGTTTGCTGCATCTATCCGGGTGCGACGCACACCCCGTCCTGGCGCGGAAGCGGGGTAGGGAAGGACAGGATGATGCCGGCCTCCGACGTCGCGCGCGCGTTTCTCGATGTCTATCGGATGACCCGCCGCACGGTCGTCGAGGAGGTCGTCCTGAGGCCCATCAAGGGCGACGTTTAGGGACCTGGAAGCCCAATCGGAACGGCGGCCCCAAGCCGCGGTTCATTTGTCGTCCGAAATCAGATCCTCGATAGTGAGGGGTTTCTCGCCTCGCCGGACATGAACGATGTAAACCGACCCTGCGTCGATCCTGTAGCAAATCCAGCAGGGTTTGACCCACACCTGGCGATAATTCTCATGCGGATACTCGGGGATCTGCCTGCCAAGACGGACGAACCGTTCGAGATGATCCGTGGCGTCGACAATCCGCGCCGCCACTGCCCGGGCCGCTTCGGGCTTGTCCAGCGCGATGAATGCGAGGATCGAGTCGACCTGCTCCAATGCGGGATCCGACCAGACTACTTTAGCCATTTCGACAGACGGCGCTTCGCCTCCGATTGGGAATGAACCCGTCCTTCACGTATGGCCTGCTCTCCAAGGGCGAGGCCCTCCACAACGGATAGGCGGCGGCTTAGCTCCTCGTAAGCCTGAACATCGATAAGATAGGCGGCTGGCTTCCCGTGCTGGGTGATGAGAATGGGGTTCTTCTCGTCCTGCAGGCCGGCGATGATCTCGGTTGCGCGCCTCTTTAAAGTCGTCACAAGCTCGGTTTTCATGAGTGATACTTAAATGCTACTTTTCATTGGGGTCAAGGCCCGGATCGGCCGTTCATTCGTAATGATAGCGCGCTTGGGCAACCTTAATCGTGTTGCCGTCAACCTTGTACACCAGCCGATGTTCATCGGTTATCCGGCGCGACCAGTACCCGCTCAAAGCAAATTTCAGCGGCTCTGGTTTGCCGATTCCAGAGTGCGGGTCTCTCGAAATGTCCTTCAGCAGCTCGTTTATCTTCTTGATCAATCTTTTGTCGGTCTGCTGCCAATGGGTGTAGTCCTCCCAGGCTTGGGCCGAAAACAGGATGTTCATCCTGCAAGCGATTCGAGGCTCTTCTTGGTGCCCTTGCCCTTTTCAAGGGAGGCGATCGAGGCCAAAAGTCTTCGGGCATTGGCCGGAGCCCGCAGCAGGTAAGCGGTCTCCTGGAGGGATTCATAGTCTTCCAGCGAGAGCATAACGACGGCCTGGTCGCGATTTCTGGTGATGACGACAGGATCGTGGTCTTCGCAGACGCAGTTCATTGTCGAGGCCAGGCTCTCCCGGGCCGCAGTGTAGGTGATCGCCTTCATATGGACAGTAAACTGTCCATGTACGTCATAATGTCAAGATCCGGGCCTTGGCCGAAAGGCCCGTATTCGTAATTGTGTTTCGGGCAGTTTGCGGGAAGGGCGGCACGGAATTCGTGCGTTTTTTTGCCTGGACGAGCCGCTCGCTCCACCCGCAAAATTCGCATCCGTCAAGATGCCAAGACCTTGCGCAAAAGACCCCATCTCCGGCACGGCAATGGCTATGGGGAAAGGGCATGAACTCGAAGAATGCCCTGGTATTGATTGCGCTGGGATCCGTGATGCGCCTCGTGCCCGTGGAGGCGCCGGGATGGTTTCCGCCGACGGGGTTCGACGGATCGAACGCGCAGGCGCTCTGGCTGGCGGCGATGGGCTGGATCGAGTTCGCGATCGGCGCTATGTATCTGATCAGGCATCATGTGATACCGAAGATCCCCCGCTGGGAGGGCCCGCAGGCCCTGCGGGACAGGGCCGCCTCCGAACGGTCGGTTCTCGGCGGGGCCGTTCAAAAGGGAATCTCCTGACTTTTCAGCTCCGCCCGGCCCTGGATCCCAGGAGCTAAAACAGGGTGTTCTGGCTGACTGACGGCTTGAGGCCCACGGCGGAGTAACCCTTTGCGGTGAGCAAGCGGCCCTGGGGCGTCCGCTGGAGATAGCCTTCCTGGATGAGAAACGGCTCGTGGACCTCCTCCAGGGTCTCGGCCTCCTCGCCGACGGCGACGGCGATCGTGCTCATGCCGACGGGTCCGCCCTGGTAGTTTTCGGCCATGGCGCGAAGCATGCGCTTGTCCATCTCGTCTAGGCCCGCCGCGTCGATCTCGAGAAGGGCGAGGGCGGCCGCCGCCGTGCTTCGCGTGATCCGGCCGTCCGCTCGCTCCTGGGCGTAGTCCCGGACGAAATGGATGAGATTGTTGGCGACACGCGGGGTGCCGCGGGACCTGGCCGCGATCTCGCGCTCGCCGGCCTCGTCGATCTCCACTCCGAGCAGGCGGCAGCTCCGCCGCACGATGCCCGAAAGGGTCGCTGAATCGTAATAATCGAGCCGGGTCTGGAGGGTGAAGCGCGAGCGCAGCGGAGCCGTCAGAAGGCCGCTGCGCGTGGTCGCGCCGACCAGGGTGAACCGCGGGATCGACAGGCGCACGCTGCGCGCGTTGGGTCCCTGGTCGATCATGATGTCGAGCCGGAAGTCCTCCATGGCCGTGTAGAGGTACTCCTCGACGGTCTTTGGGATCCGGTGGATCTCGTCGATGAACAGGATGTCGCCCTGCTCGAGATTGGTGAGGAGGCCCGCTAGATCGCCCGCCTTTTCGATCACGGGGCCCGAGGTCACCCGCACGTTCTTGCCAAGCTCGTGCCCGAGGATGAAGGCGAGGGTCGTCTTGCCGAGGCCCGGGGGCCCGGAGAATAGGATGTGGTTGAGCGCGTCGCCCCTCCGCCTGGCGGCTCCCGTCATCACCTGCAGCCGCTCGATCGTCTTCGGCTGGCCGCTGAACTCCGCGAACGAGAGGGGGCGCAGGGCGGCCTCCGCCGGGCCCACGGGCGCCTTCAGCGTCGAAGTGATGAAATTGACGCCCTTGCCGGGTTCGGAAGGCATGTTATCTCCATTCCAGCTCGGCCCCGAGCGCCCTCAGGTTCTCGACAAACCGCGGATGGGCCCGCTTGATGATCTCCGCGTTGCGCACGACGCTTTGGCCGGGAATGGACGCGGCCACCATCGTCAGCGCGACGGCGGCGCGAATGACGTAGGGCGAATCCACGACGGCGGGGCGGAGGGGACGGTTGCCGAAGACGATGATGCGGTGCGGGTCGCAGACGACCACGTGCGCGCCGAATTTGGCCAGCTCGGGCATCCACGAAAATCCGTTCTCATACACCTTGTTCCAGAAATGGATCGTGCCGTCGGCGCGGGTGCTGAGGGCGATCATGACGGGCAAAAGATCGACCGAGAAATAGGGCCACGGCGCGGCCTCGATCTTCGCGAGGAGATTCCGGGTAAGGGGCGGCTCGACGGAAAGGCGCTTGGGCCGCCTCTGGCAGGCGGCATCGCCCTCGTGCTCGATCACGACCCCGAGCTTTCCGAACGAACGGGCGATCAGGTCGAAATGTTGGGGGAGGGACCTTTCCACGCGCACGGCCCCCCCGGTGATGGCCCCAAGGGCGAGAAAGGTGACCACTTCGTGGTAATCGGTATTGATCCGCACGGTCGCGCCATGGAGGCGCTCGACTCCGGTGATGGAGATCCGGCTCGTGCCGATACCCTCGATCTTCGCCCCCATTGCGGCCAGCGCTTCGCAGAGATCCTGGACGTGCGGCTCGCTCGCCGCATTGATGAGGACCGAGCGCCCCTTGGCCGTCGCGGCGGCCATGGCGAAATTCTCGGTGACGGTTACGGACATGTAGTCAAGCCAGTATCGCCCCCCGCGAAAGCCGTCCGGCAGGGTGATCACGAGGGGATCGCCCTCGACCACCAATGCGCCGAGCGCCCGCAGGACGTCGAGGTGTGGGTCGATCTCCCTGACCCCGAGCGAGCATCCCTTTGCGTCGGACCTGAGATTGATGCGGCCGAGGCGGCGAAGTAGGCCGGGATAGAGGAGGACCGTGGAGCGCATGTCCCGTGGGAGTTCGTCGTGCTTGAGCGCGCTTCGAAAACCGGAGTTGTCGACGAGCATCTCCCCGGCTGGCCGGTCCCACTCGATCTTTGAGCCCTGCCCGCAAAGGAAGGCGACGAGCTTGTCCAGGTCCGTTATGTTCGGGACATTGGTCAGGCGCACCGGTTCGTCGGTCAGCAGGGTCGCGCAGAGAATCGGAAGCGCCGAATTCTTGTTTCCGGAGGGGATGACCGTGCCGGAGAGGGGTTTGCCGCCGTTGACGATGAGATCGGCCATGAAGGGTTGCGCGTTGCGCAAAAAAGCGTCCGCTACGAATGCGAACGCTTTAACACTGCGCGCACGGGGATGCGCCTTTGCAAGGATTAACTTATCCTAGATATATCCGCCGCCCTGCTGGCCCTCGGGGCGCGGACCGCCGCGGTTGCGGCCCCGGCCGCCGCGATGGCGCCTCCGGTTTTGTCCGCCTCCGCCTTGGTCGCCGCCGCGGCGTTCGAACGATTGTCCGCCTCCGCCCCCTTGGGACTGAGGCATGCCGCCCTGCTCGTTGCGATCGCCGCCGTGGTGCCCGCGGCCGCCGCGCCGGCGGCGCCGGAAACCCTGGTCGCGCTCGCCCCTGTCGGATTCGAAATCGCGCCCGGGAACCGCGCCGGCCGCCGGCGCCGGCTTGCCTAGGCCAAGCCAGCGCTTCAGCCGGCCGATGAAACCGAGGGGCTTTTCGACGGGAGCTACAAAGGGTTGGCGGGGCCGCGAGTCGTCGCGGGGCCGCTGCCCCTCGCTCCTGAACGAGGGGCGCTCATCCCGGCGTTCGTCGCGCCGAGGCCTCGGCGCGAATTCCGGCGCGCGGTCCTTGTCCGCCGAATGGGATTTGTCCCAGTGAAGCTGGGTGCGCTTCATTTCGGCGGGGGGAAGGATGTTGAGCTGGGATTTCGCGTCCGCGGCGCCGGTTTCGGGCCTCGGTGCGGGTTCCGCCCTTGCGGCCGGTTCCGCCGGAGGCGCGCTCGCCGCAATGGACACTTCGGGCCGCGCAACCTTTTCGGGCTGCCTGGGCTCCTGGGGCACCGCAGGGGGTGCGGTGTCAACCTCCTCCTCGGAGGAAGCCGTGGGCGGTGTGGAGACCGCGCCGCCGAATGGATTCTTGTATTCGCGCTGTGCGGTGATGACCTCGACAGCGGTGGGCTGATAATCCCCTGGTTTGGGGGACGCGGATGCGGCTGCTTGGGCGGTCGGGCGTTTTCCGCGGAGCAGGCCGGAACCGCGTGTGCTGCCGAATGCGCCCGGCGTCGGGGCGGCAGCGGCGGCGAATGGCGCGCCAGCGGCTCCGGCGGGCGGCACCGGCGCCGGATTTTCGGCACTCGGGGCGTCGGGTCCGCCGGATGTTGCGGGATCTGTCATTTTATGCTTTTTCCTGGTTCTTGGCGCTCACCGAAATGCGGGAGCAGCCGGGTTTTGGAGAGCCTGCGGAGCGCTTTGGTAGCGCGCTCGAACGCAGGCAGGGAAGGGAAAGGATGGCCCTGTCGGCCTCAAAGGGCAACTGCATTTAATCGCAGAACAGGACGCACACGGGGCGCGGGACTGCGGCCTCATTGCCGGTCCTCTCCAGGCGCCCGCTCCCGGAATCCACGCGAAAAAGGACGACGTTGTCCGTGTCGCGGTTGGCGCAGAGCAGCCACCGGCCGTCCGGGGACAGCGCGAAATTGCGCGGGTGTTGTCCGCCGCAAGGCACGATTTCCACGGGGCTAAGCGTCCCCGCATCCGGATCCCGCGCGAACACGGCGATGCTGTCGTGGCCCCGGTTCGAGGCATAAACGAATCTGCCGCCCGGATGGATTCGAATCTCCGCCACGGTGTTCAAACTGCGGAAATCCGGGGGCAGGGTGGAGATCGTTTGCTTCAGGGAGAGCGCGCCCCGCGCGCCGTCCCACGAAAACACGCACACGGATCCGCCCATCTCATTTGTGGAGTAGAAAAACTTCCCGTCCGCGGAGAATTTCCCGTGGCGCGGACCCGCCCCAGGGGGCGCGGCGCCGAAGGGCGGATCGTTGGGCGTCAGCCCGGCTGTCGCCGGATCGACCCGGTAGACAAAGATGCGATCCAATCCGAGATCGCAGGCGAGGGCGAACCGGTTGTCCGGGGAGATCGTGATCGAGTGCGCATGGGCCTGGGCCTGCCGGTCGCGATTCGGGCCAGGGGGCCCGTGGTGCTCGTAGAATGCGCTGCGGGGGCCCAACCGTCCGTCTGTCAGAATAGGCAGGGCGCAGACATAACCCGCGCCGAAGTTGGCGGCTATCGCCATGCGGCCGGTCGCGTCGACGGCGACGAACGTCGTCGCGCCGGCTCCCGTCGCCTCCTGGTTCAGGAATGCCAGCCGGCCCGACTCGGGATCCACCGTGTATGCGATGATGCCGCCCGGAGGATTCGGCTGGGCGGGGTCTAGCCTCAGCTGCCCCGTTGCATAAAGGTGGCGGTGCCCGGGATCAAGGGCGAGAAAAGTGGGGTTCAGCCCTTCGCCCGCGAGCCACGGCGCAGACAGGGCGCCGCTCGCCGGATCGAGCCTCAAGGCGTAGATACCGTGGCTGGTTGTGTCGGTGTAGGTGCCTATGAATACGAGCATGGGGGCTGCGGAAAGGGGCGCGGCGCAAAGAAATGCCGGGGCTAGCCAGCGAAGGCGACTTTTCATTTCGGTCCATCCTCAATCACAACCCGGGCCATGTCGCGACGGTTTTTCATGCTAGGGGAAATGCTTCCAGTGCGTGGCAGTACGTTTTGACAGGGAGGACCCCGAGCGAGGCGTTGCGAGCCTGTCTGCCCGCCTCCGGGGCCAGGACGGGCTGGGATCCCGCCTGGCCCGGCTTGGCGGGCATTCGGGGCTTCGGCGAGCTCCGCCTCGCACGGGGTCCTCCCTGTCAAAACGTACCACTACGATGCGGTGTCGCCCCTTGACTTGCCTTTCCGCCCGGGTCGGACTTGCCGTTCGCATGCCAAGGCCCGAAGAACCCAAAGTCATCTTCTCGATGATCGGCGTCTCGAAGAAGATCGAGCGCAAGGAAATCCTCCGCGACATCTCGCTGTCCTTCTACTACGGGGCGAAAATCGGCGTCCTGGGACTCAACGGTTCGGGAAAGTCCTCGCTCCTGCGCATCCTGGCCGGACGAGACCGGGAAATCGAGGGACGGGTGCACTTTGAGCCGGGTTACCCGGTGGATCTGCTCGAGCAGGAGCCGCACCTGGAGCCGGGCAGAACCGTGCGCGCATGCGTCGAGGAGGGGGTCCGGCATCTGACCGGCCTCACGGAGGCGTACAACGCCACCTGGGATGATCTCGGCGATGCGCGCGACGAGGCCGCGAAGGAGGAGATCCTCCGAAAGCAGGGGGAACTTCAGGAGAAGATCGACGCGCTCGGCGCCTGGGACGTCGCGCCGCGGGTGGAGATGGCCATGGAGGCCCTGCGCTGCCCCGCGCCCGAGAGGATAGTCGACGGTCTTTCGGGCGGGGAGCGGCGGCGCGTGGCGCTCGCGCGGCTGCTTCTCAAGGAACCCGCGGTCCTTCTGCTGGACGAGCCGACGAACCACCTGGACGCCGAGAGCGTGCAGTGGCTCGAGCAGCACCTCGCGCGGTACGCGGGCACGGTGATCGCGGTGACCCACGACCGCTACTTCCTAGACAACGTCGCCCAATGGATCCTGGAACTCGACCGCGGGCACGGGATTCCATGGAAGGGAAACTATTCGTCGTGGCTCGAGCAAAAGCAGCGCCGATTGGCGGTCGAGCAGCGAACGGAGGACAGGCGTCACAAGGCTATGGCCCGCGAACTGGAGTGGATCCATCAATCCGCCCGCGCAAGGCAGGCGAAGTCCCAGGCGCGCATCACCGCCTACGAGGCCATGCTCAAGGCGGATGTGGCCGAGGAGGAGAAACTCTTCGAGATCGTCATTCCCCCGGGTCCGCGGCTGGGCACCCTCGTCGTCGAGGCTTCGGCGCTGGCCAAGGGATACGGGGACAACCTCTTGTTCGAGAACCTGGATTTTTCCCTTCCGCCGGGGGGGATCGTCGGGGTCATCGGGCCCAATGGAGCGGGGAAGACGACGCTTTTCCGCCTGATCACGGGCGCGGAGAAGCCGGATTCGGGCTCCCTGCGGGTCGGCGAGACCGTCAAGATAGCGCATGTGGACCAGTCGCGGGACTCGTTGCCCGATTCGCAGACCCTGTTCGAGGCGGTCAGCGGGGGCGAGGAGATCCTGCGCCTGGGCGGGCGCGAGGTGATCGCCCGCGCCTACTGCGCGCAGTTCGGCTTCACGGGAGCCGACCAGCAGAAAAAAGTGGGGGTCCTCTCCGGCGGGGAGCGCAACCGCGTCCACCTGGCCCGCCTGCTCAAGAGCGGCGCCAATCTCCTCCTGCTCGACGAGCCGACGAACGACCTCGACGTGAACTCGATCCGCGCCCTGGAGGAGGCGCTGGAGAACTTCGCCGGATGCGCGGTTGTCATCTCGCACGACCGCTGGTTTCTCGACAGGGTCGCGACCCACATCCTCGCCTTTGAGGGCGAGAGCGTCGTGCACACGTTTCCGGGCAACTACTCCGCCTACCTTGAGGATTTCCGAAGGCGGAAGGGCAGGGACGCAGACCAGCCGCACCGGATCAAGTACAGAAAGCTCGCCCGGGCGGCGAAGTAAGAACGGAACCCCTTTCCTCGTTGCCGTTCACCGCTTGAGGCGGAGCAAGCGCTCGCCGGCGGCGTGGAGCGTTTCCGGCTTCTTTGCGAAGTTGAGGCGGATGTAGCGGTTCTCCCCGGGCGCAAAGAAGCTCGACCCCGGGACGGGGGCGACACCGATTTCCTGCGTCATCCAATGCGAGAACTCGATGTCGCTCGCCCAACCGAAGGATGAAATGTCCATCATCACATAGTAGGCTCCCTCGGGGCGGGTGTAGGGAAGCCCGGTCTGATCGAGATAGCCGAGAAGGACATCGCGCGAGCGCGCATAGACGGCTGCGAGTTCGTCGTAGTAGCTGACTGGAAAACCGAGCGCCGTCACCGCCGCGTGCTGCAGCGGCGCCGCGGCTCCCACGGTCAGAAAATCGTGCACCTTGCGCGCCTGGGCGATGATGTCCGGCGCGGCGTGCACGTAGCCCAGCCGCCAGCCCGTGATGGAAAAAGTCTTGGACAAGGACGAGCACATCAGGGTGCGTTTCGCCATCCGGGGAAGAGTGGAAAAATAGGTATGGTGGTGCGGAGGAAAGACAATGTGTTCGTAGACCTCGTCGGTCAGGACAAACACATCGAATTCCTCCGAGGCCGCGGCGATCGCCTCGAGTTCGGCGCGGGTGAACACGCGGCCGCAGGGATTGGAGGGATTGCACAGGACGAATGCCTTGAGGCCGCAGGCGAATGCGCGGCGCAACTCATCCGGGTCGAACCGGTATTCGGGAGGGTGGAGCGGCACGAGCACGGGCTGCGCGCCGCACAGGATCGCGTCGGCCGAATAGTTTTCATAAAATGGCGAGAAGAGGCCGACTTTGTCGCCGGGATCGCAAACCGTCATCATGGCCACCATCATCGCCTCGGTGGCGCCGCAGGTGATGACAAGTTCGGTCCCCTCATCCACAGGAAGGCCGGTGAAGCGCCGCAGCTTGGCCGCCAGAGCCGTGCGCAGTTCGGGCGCTCCCCAGGTGATTGCGTACTGGTGGCGGCCGGCATCCATCGCATCTTTGCCCGCCTGCACAAGCTCGGGCGGCGGGTCAAAATCCGGGAATCCCTGGGCGAGATTGATGGCCCCATGGCGCTGAGCCACCCGCGTCATCTCGCGGATCAGGGATTCGGTGAAGGCGGATGTTCGTTTCGAAGTGCGCGGCATGGGTTACCCGGCGTCAAACGCATCCGGGATGCAGCCGCCCGCGCCCCGGGGCGCGGGCGGCTCGCTCTTGAGAAAGGCGGAGGTTGGAATCGAACCAACTGGGTGGCCCTTGCGAAGCCGGGCCTTCCCATTTGGCAACCCCGCCGTCTGTCACTTGGCGGCGGCCGGCGCGGGTATCAGGTCATCGATCGAGTCGCTCTCAACTCCGACATCGGCGAAGAGCCAGGAGGAGAGGTAGCGCTCGGCGCAGGACGGTATGATCGCGACGATCTGCTTCCCCTTGTTTTCCGGGCGCCTTGCGAGCTGCAGGGCCGCCCACACCGCCGCTCCGGATGAGATGCCGACCGGGATGCCGTCGAGCTTGTTCACCTGCTTGCTGATGGGGCCGGAGTCGTCCTCCTTCACGGTGATCACTTCGTCGTAGATCTTCGTGTTGAGGATGGCCGGCACGAAGCCCGCGCCGAGGCCCTGGAGCTTGTGCGGGCCGGGCTGCCCGCCGGAGAGAACGGGGGAGCCGGCGGGCTCGACGGCGACGATCTTCAATGACGCCTTGCGGGGCTTAAGCACCTCGCCGACGCCGGTGATCGTGCCGCCGGTGCCGATTCCGGAGACGATGATGTCGACCTTGCCGTCCGTGTCGCGCCAGATCTCCTCGGCCGTGGTGCGGCGGTGGACGGCGGGATTGGACGGGTTGGAGAACTGCTGGAGAATGACGCTATGCGGGATCTTGGCGGCCAACTCCTCGGCCTTTGCAATTGCCCCCTTCATCCCCTTCGGCCCCTCGGTCAGGACGACGCGGGCCCCGAGGATCTTCAGGATCTTGCGGCGCTCCACGGTCATCGTCTCGGGCATCGTGAGGATGAGCTTCAGCCCCTTTGCCGCGGCGACGAAGGCGAGCGCGATCCCGGTGTTGCCGCTCGTCGGCTCGATGAGGACCGAATCCTTGGTGATCCGCCCGCTCTTGAGGGCGTCGTCGATCATCGCGAAGCCGATGCGGTCCTTCACGCTCGACAGAGGGTTGAAGAATTCGAGTTTGAGCAGGATCTCGGCCTGCGCGCCGTGGGCCGCCGCGGTGCGGTTCAGGCGCACGAGCGGAGTGTTGCCGATTGTTTCGGTGATATCGTTGTATATTTTAGCCATGGTTATGGATTCAGTTTGATTTTGGGTACTTCAAATTGCGTAGTCTTCGCTGAAGGAGTGGGACCGGCGGAGCTTGAGCTTCACGAGGTCGCCCGCCTGGATGCCGAGGTCGGCGAGCTCCGTCCGGGATATCTCCGCCTCGATTGTCTCGCGGTTTCGCACCTGCTCGAGAATGAGGTGCGCGTGGGAGCCGGCGGCATGGATGTGCCGAAGGACGGCGGAGATCCCGTCGGAAGAGGAGTCGTGCGCAACGACCTCGATGTCGTGCGGGCGGACGTAGATCTGGCCGTCGGACGCCGCGGCCGCGCGGTCCGGGCCCACGCCGGCTCCGACGAGCGCCGGAGCCGGGAGGATGTTCACGTTTCCGAGAAACTGGTACACAAAGGGGGATGCCGGCCTGTCGTACACCTTCTGCGGTGTGCCGACCTGCTCCACCCGTCCCTGGTTCATGATGACGACCTCGTCGGCGATCTCAAGGGCCTCCTCCTGGTCGTGGGTCACGAAGATCGTCGTCAGGTGGATCTCCTCGTGAAAGCGGCGGAGCCACCTGCGCAGCTCCTTCCTCACCTTCGCGTCGAGGGCGCCGAACGGTTCGTCGAGGAGGAGCACCTTCGGCTCGACGGCAAGCGCCCGGGCGAGGGCCACGCGCTGCCGCTGCCCGCCGGATAGCTGGGCCGGATAGCGCTCGCCGAGGCCGCCGAGCTGCACCAGATCGAGGAGGCGCCGCACCCGCTCGCCGATTTCCGCGCGGCTCGGCCGCTTGCTGAACCGGCGGACGCGCAGTCCGAACGCAATATTTTCGGATACCGACAGGTGCCGGAATAGGGCGTAGTGTTGGAACACAAAGCCGACCCCCCGCTTTCCGGCCGGCACCCGGGTGACGTCCTCCCCGTGGAAGAGGATCTGCCCGCTGCCCGGGTCCGGAGATTCCAGCCCCGCAATGATGCGAAGGAGCGTGGTCTTTCCCGATCCCGACGGTCCCAGAAGGGCCACGAGCTTGCCCCGCGGAACGTGCAGGTCGACCCCCGACAGGGCGGCGAAGACGCCGAACGCCTTGCGGATATTATGTGCTTCAATGCTCATGGGCCGCCGCGGTTCGCCGAGTGGCGCCACTCGACGATGGATTTCAGGACGAGGGTCGCCAGCGCCAGGATGGTCAGAAGGGAGGCGACTGCAAACGCGCCGGAATAATTGTACTCGTTGTAAAGGATCTCCACGTGGAGCGGCAGGGTGTTTGTCACCCCCCGGATGTGGCCGCTCACGACGGATACGGCGCCGAACTCTCCCATTGCGCGCGCGTTGCAGAGGATGACGCCGTAGAGGAGCCCCCACCGGATGTTGGGCAGCGTCACCCGCCAGAATGTCTGCCAGCCGCTCGCTCCAAGCGTCAGGGCGGCGCATTCCTCGTCGCTGCCCTGCGCCTGCATGAGCGGGATGAGCTCCCGCGCGACGAAGGGGAAGGTGACGAAGGTCGTCGCCAGGACGATGCCGGGCACGGCGAAGATGACCTGGATGTTGTGATCGAGCAGCCAGGGGCCGAACCAGCCTTGCCGGCCGAAAACGAGGACGTAGACGAGTCCGGCGATGACCGGCGAAACGGCAAACGGAAGGTCGATCAGGGTCGTGAGGATGCTCTTTCCGCGGAAGTTGAATTTCGCGATCGCCCAGGCCGCCGCCACGCCGAAAACGACATTCGCGGGCACGGCGATGGCCGCCGTCAGGAGCGTGAGCCGCATGGCGGCAAACGCATCCGGGTCGCGGAAGGCGTTCGTGTAGCCGGACAGGCCGCGGCTCAACGCTTCGGTGAACACGATCACAAGCGGCAGGACGAGGAAGAATCCGAGAAACAGAAGCGCGATCGCGATCAGGCCCCAGCGGGCCCACGCCGGGTCGCGCGTCGCGCGCGCCGCGGCCGCGGATGCGGGCGGCGCATGATGGGAAAGGGGGCTGAGGGCGGCGGAAGCCATCAAACGGGGAGGGCTGGGCGAACGGGCGGCAAAGGGCGAAGTTCTAGCGCGGGATCGATGATAACCAACGGTTCATTGCGTCATACGGCCTGGAACCGGCGGCTCCATTTTTGGAGAAGGTTGATGAGAAGCAGGAGCAGGAAGGATGCGATCAGCATGACGACGGCGATCGCCGTCGCGCCGCGGTAGTCGAACTGCTCGAGCTTGGTGATGATCAGCAGGGGAACGATTTCAGTCCGCATGGGCATGTTGCCGGAAATGAAGACGACGGAGCCGTACTCCCCGAGCGCGCGGGCGAAAGCCAGGGCGAAGCCGGTGAGAAGGGAGGGCGTGATCTCGGGCAGGATGACCCGGACAATCGTCTGCCAGCGGTTCGCCCCGAGGCTCGCCGCGCACTCCTCCATTTCGGGCTCAAGCTCCATGAGAACGGGTTGAAGCGTCCGCACGACGAACGGCAGACCGATGAATGTCAGCGCGACAAAGACCCCGAGGCGCGTGAAGGCGACCTGGTATCCCAGGGGCATAAGCCAGCGGCCGATCCATCCGTTTTTGGAGTAAAGCGCGGTCAGGGCGATGCCGGCGACCGCGGTCGGCAGGGCAAAGGGAAGATCGACAAGGGCATCGATGATCTTCTTGCCCGGGAACCGGTAGCGCACGAGCACCCACGCCACGATCAGGCCAAAAACCATGTTGACCGCAGCTGCGGCAAGCGATGCGCCGAAGCTGATCCGGTAGGCTGCCAAAACGCGCGGCGTGGCCACGGCGTTGACGAAGTCGTGCCAGCTCATGCCCGCCACCTTGAGGAACGCCGCCGAGAGCGGTATGAGCACGATCAGGCCCAGGTAGGCTACCGTGAAGCCGAGCGAGAGACCGAAGCCGGGCAGTATGGAGCGGCTCTTGAGCAAGCCAGTCATAGGTTCTGACCGTAAGCTTGGAACGCCCGGTACCGCCAGAGAAAGCGCTGGAGCAGGAGGCTGGCCGCGTTTTGGTAAATGGAGTCCGGCCATGTCGCTGGCAGGCTAAGCGTGAGTTCAAACGGAGTAAAAGGAAGATCGTCCGCAGATGAGAGAGGTCCAGACTCATTTTGACCGGAGCAGGCCTCGAAACGAACGGGGAGGGGACCGGTCTCATCCGTCGAAATCAGTTCCAGATCGGGCGAAAGTGCATCGACCGCCGAACCGCGCACGCGCAGCGCAGCGATCGATTCCCCCTTCGGCGCCGTTTCAATCCGGATGAAGCCGTGATACCCCTGCGAACGGCTGTCCCTTTCGAGAAGCTTGATTTCGGGAGCGGTCGTGCGGCCCCAGTGGTCCGCGGCTAATCCCCGGTCGGGAACGCCCAGAAACAATCCGCCTGCATCGACAACGGGGAAAAGGGCGAGATGGAGCCCGTGTCCGGTCTCCGATTCGCGGAAAAGGCGCTCGACAAGGGCGAGCAGCGCTTGGGACGAGCGGGAATCACTGCTGGAGAATCCGGCCAGGAAGGCCAGGCGCCATGACTGGTCGGAGGCGTGCGGCCCGAAGAATACAAAGCGGGGCAGGAATGCGGACCGGCCTTTGATTGAGAATGGGCCGAGAGGGGAGCCAAAAACGAAAGGTGAATCCTCGATGAGCGCGTAAATGACGCTAAAGTGCGCCCTGAGCGCGTCCCCTGGGGATGCGTGTTTGGAGCCGCCTGCGGCCGATTTTGTGATAAAGGTATTCATGAGCGGGGAGGGATTTTTTTGCCTGTGTGCTTTGAAAATCCTCATTTCTGGTAGATTTGGTCGAAGATTCCTCCATCCGCGAAGTGCGTCTGTTGGGCCTTCGTCCATCCGCCAAACACTTCGTCGATCGTGAAAAGTTCGAACTTCGGAAATATATTCGAGTATTTCGCCGCAATCGTTTTATTTCGCGGACGGTAATAATTCCGGGCTGCGATTTCCTGGCCCTCGTCCGAATAGAGGTATTCGAGGTAGGCGCGCGCGACCTCGGCCGTGCCCCTGCGGTCGGCGACCTTGTCCACGACGGCTACCGGAGGCTCGGCCAGAATGCTTGTCGAGGGAACCACGACTTGGAATTGGTCGCCGCCCGCTTCCTTGAGCGCCAGAAAAGCCTCATTCTCCCAGGACAGGAGAACGTCGCCGATCCCCCGCTGGACGAAGGTTGTGGTGGCCCCGCGCGCACCGGAGTCGAGGACGGGAACGTTCTTGTAGAGAGCGGTGATGAATTCCTTCGCCTTGTCCTTGCCGCCATATTTGCGTTCGGCGTATCCCCAGGCGGCCAGGTAGGCCCATCGCGCTCCCCCGGAAGTCTTGGGATTTGGGACGACGATGGAGACGCCGGGCTTCACGATGTCATCCCAGTCCTTGATGTTCTTCGGATTTCCCTTCCGGACCAGGAAGACGATCGTGCTGGTGTATGGCGTCGAGTTTTCCGGCAGGCGGGTTTGCCAGTCGGCCGGCAGGAGATCCCCGTTGCTGTGGAGGGCGTCGATGTCCGCCGCAAGGGCGAGCGTGACGACATCGGCCTGAAGCCCGTCGATCACGGAGCGCGCCTGGGCGCCCGAACCGCCATGCGATTGCTTGATGACGACGTCATCGCCGGTCTTCTGTTTCCAGTACTTGGCGAAGGCGTTGTTGTAGTCGACGTAGAGCTCCCGGGTCGGGTCGTACGACACATTGAGAAGCTCGACCGTCTTTGCCGGGGCGGTTGCCGCGACTGCGAGGGCGAGGAATAAAGTGAGTTTGGATTTCATTTTCGTCGAAAGGGAAGGCTAAGCGGGAAGGATGGTTTTCGGAGCAAGACCCGTGCGCGGCGACAGGGGCCGTGATCGGGGACTTACCGAATGGAGAGAGGGTCATATCGTGTACTCGCCCAGGAGGTCGTTGAGGACGCCATCCGAGAGTGACATTCGGGGCGCTGCCGCGCGGCGGGCGAGCCTGCGGGCGAGGCGGGCGGGCACGCGCACCGGCGCGGAATCCTCGGCGAACGGCAGGGGGACGCCATGCCGCCTCATCTTGCGAATCGTCACTTCGACGACGTCGGCAAGCGTGTACCGGTCGAGGATCCCGCTGATCGCATTGCGCACATCGAGCATGAGCATGCGAAGGCCGCAGTGAGCCTCGTCCGGGCACGTACATTTTTCATAGGCGGACTGGCTTACGCAGGAGATCGGCGCGAGCGGCCCGTCGATCAACCGCACGATCTCGCCGATTGTTATCTCCCGCGCCGGCTTGCCGAGGCGGTAACCCCCGAATTTTCCGCGGGCGCTCTTCACGAAACCTGCTTCCTTGAGCTCCTGGAGGATCTGCTCCAGGAACTTGACCGGCAGCTGCTCGCTTTCGGCGAGCTCGGAGGCTTGGACAAGCTCGCGTTTTGCCTCGGCTGCAAAACCGAGATTGATCAGGGAACGGAGGGCGTACTCGCCTCTTTTGGAAAGTTTCATGGTGCGATTTTTTCGAATTTACATTAGATAAGTAGGAATTAAGCAAGAGGAATTCCCACCCGTTTTCAAGGGGCGCGGCCCTACAGGGTGAGCCTCAATCCGTCGTACGCAATTCGGACACCCGGCGGAAGGGCCGCCTCGGCGGGCCCGTGGTCGGTGAGATGGGTCAGGTGCGTCAGATAGGTCTGCGCAGCGCCGATTTCACGGGCGGCCTCCACCGCTTCCGATATGCTCAGATGGGTGGGGTGCGGGTCTGGGCGGAGGCCGTCGATCACCAGGGCGTCGGCGCCTTGCGCAAGAGCGATCGCGTCACGCGGAACGCGTTTGCAGTCGGTATAATAGGCGAATTTCTTTCCGCTGCTCCGCTCGGTGAACACAAGGCCCAGGGCGTTCACTCCGCCGTGCGGCAACAGGGTCGATTGGATGGTCCCCTGGGGCAATTCAAGCGTCCCGGGCATCTGCTCCAGCGTAAATGCAGGGTATCCGCGGGAAATGGGGCGCTCCATGATCGCGTAGGGATAGATCGCGAGCACCCGGCTCATCCCGTGGTCCGTCGAATAGACCTTCAGGGCCCGTCCGCCGAGCATGTCGCAAAACCGGCGCAAATCATCCATCCCGGTGATGTGGTCGGAATGCCCGTGGGTCAGTATGAACAGGTCCAGCTTCTCGATCCTCTCCCGCAGACACTGGAGCCGGAACTCCGGGGCGGCATCGACCTGCACGTGCAGCCCGTCCATGACGACGTGCACCGACGCCCGCGTCCTTTGATTGCGCGGATCCTTCGAAGTGCAGACCGGGCAGGAGCAGCCGATCATCGGCACCCCCTGCGACGTGCCGCTGCCAAGGACGATCACTTCCATGCCCGATAGGAAACCGCCGCGCGAGACGGTCTGCAAGCTCTGGGCGTGGCAACCCGCCTACGCCCGTTGGGCTACGGCGGGGTTGCTTTCGCATTGCGAAAGCAAAAAGGGCGCTCCGTTTCCGGAGCGCCCTTGAATTCCTGATTTGCCGGCCGGCTCAATAATCCATGCCGCCGCCCGGAGGATGCGCGGGACCCGCGTCCTTCTTTTCCGGGATTTCAGTGATCACGCACTCGGTCGTGAGGAGCAGACCGGCGACGGAGGCCGCGTTCTGAAGCGCGGTGCGGGTGACCTTGGTCGGGTCAACCACGCCGGCCTTGACGAGGTCCTCGTATTTGTCGGTCGCGACGTTGTAGCCGTAGTTGCCCTTGCCCTCGATGACCTGCTTGGCGACGACGCCGCCGTCGATGCCCGCATTGGCGCACAGCTGCTTGATCGGGTGCTCGATCGCGCGGCGCACGATCTGGGCGCCGATCGCCTCGTCGCCTTCGAGCTTCAGGGCCTCGATGACCTTCACGGTGCGAAGGAGGGCGACGCCGCCGCCGGCGACAATGCCTTCCTCAACCGCGGCGCGGGTCGCGTGCAGGGCGTCCTCGACGCGGCCCTTCTTCTCCTTCATCTCGGTCTCGGTCGCGGCGCCGACATTGATGACGGCAACCCCGCCGGCGAGCTTGGCGAGGCGCTCCTGGAGCTTCTCGCGGTCGTAGTCGGAGGTCGTCTCGTCGATCTGACGGCGAATTTGCTTCACGCGGCCCTGGATGTCGGACGATTTCCCGCCACCCTCGACGATGGTCGTGTTTTCCTTGTCGACCGTGATGCGCTTGGCGCGCCCGAGGTCGCTGATCGTCACGTTTTCCAGCTTGATTCCGAGATCCTCCGTCAGGCACTTGCCTCCGGTCAGGATCGCGATGTCCTCGAGCATGGCCTTGCGGCGGTCGCCGAAGCCGGGGGCCTTGACGGCGCACACATTGAGGGTGCCGCGGATCTTGTTGACGACGAGCGCGGCAAGGGCCTCGCCCTCGACTTCCTCGGCGATCACAAGCAGCGGCTTGCCGCTCTTGGCGATCGTTTGGAGGAGCGGCAGGAAGTCCTGCAGGCTCGCGATCTTCTTCTCGTGGATGAGCACGTAGGCGTCCTCCAGGATGGCCTCCATGGCCTCGGCATTCGTCGTGAAGTAGGGTGACAGGTAGCCCTTGTCGAACTGCATGCCCTCGACGACTTCGAGGGTGGTCTCGATCGACTTGGCCTCCTCGACCGTGATGGTGCCGTCCTTGCCGACCTTGTCCATCGCATCGGCAATGATGTTGCCGATCGTGTCGTCCCAGTTGGCCGATACCGTGGCGACCTGGCGGATCTCCTCGCGGTCATTGACCTTCTTCGAGATCCTGGCGAGCTCGGCGACGGCGGCCTCGACGGCCTTGTCGATGCCGCGCTTCAGGTACACGGGATTCGAGCCGGCGGTCACGTTCTTCAGGCCCTCGCGGAAGATTCCCTCGGCGAGGAGGGTGGCGGTCGTGGTGCCGTCGCCCGCGGCGTCGGAGGTCTTGGATGCGACTTCCTTCACCATCTGGGCGCCCATGTTCTCATAGGGATCGGGCAATTCGATCTCCTTGGCGACGGTCACGCCGTCCTTGGTGACGGTCGGCGACCCGAATTTCTTGTCGATGACGACGTTTCGTCCCTTGGGTCCGAGCGTCACCTTGACGGCGCGGGACAGGATTTCCGCGCCGCGCAGGATTTTCTGGCGCGCGGCTTCGTCGAAGAGCAGTTGTTTTGCTGACATGATTATTAAATTATAAGGATTGTTTTCGAAACGGGTTTATGCGGCGTTCACGCGATGACGCCCAGGATGTCGTCTTCGCGGACGAGGGTGTATTTCTCCTCGTCGAGCTTCACTTCGGTGCCGCCGTATTTGCTGATGAGGACGCGGTCGCCGACCTTCACTTCGAAGGCCTGGATTTTTCCGTTTTCGTCCTTTTTTCCGGTGCCAAGTGCTATCACTTCGGCTTCCTGGGGCTTTTCTTTGGCGCTGTCCGGGATGATGATGCCTCCGCGGACCTGCTCTTTTTCCTCGATGTGACGCACGAGAACGCGGTCACCGATGGGCTTGATTTTGACTTTGGCCATATGGTTTTGGTTGTGGGTTGAAGTTTATTGGTCTTCTAGATTTCAACAGGGCGCCCGGATCCGTGCGAACGGTGCCGGGGCGCCCTGGATTGAAAGTTATTGCTTCTTGTTCTTGTCGTCGTCGACGACTTCGAAATCGGCGTCCACGACATCCGCCTTCTTCTCGGTCTTCTCGGGCTTGGGAGGCTCCGCCGCGGCGGCTCCTCCGCCGGCGGCCGCCGCCGCCTCGGCCTGAGCGTAGATTTCGGCGCCGGCCTGGGAGAGCTTGTCGATAGCCGATTTCATCCTCTCGGTGTCGTTGCTTTCGAGGTCCTTCTTGGCCAGCCCGATCGCGGCCTCCAGCTTTGATTTTTTGTCGGCCGGAAGCTTGTCCCCTGCCTCCTTGAGGGTCTTTTCAAGCTGGTAGATCGTGGAATCGAGATGGTTGCGGGCCTCGACCGAGTCCCGGCGCTTCTGGTCCTCGGAGGCGTGCGTTTCCGCCTCGCGGGTCATTTTCTCGACCTCGTCCTTGGACAGGCCGGAGGATCCCTGGATCGTGATCTTCTGGTCCTTGCCGGTGCCGAGGTCCTTCGCCGAAACGTGCAGGATTCCGTTCGCGTCGATGTCGAAGGTCACCTCGATCTGCGGGACGCCGCGGGGGGCGGGCGGGATGCCGTCCAGGCGGAAGGTGCCGAGGGTCTTGTTGTCGCGCGCCATCGGGCGTTCGCCCTGCAGGACCACGATCTCGACGGACGGCTGGTTGTCGCCGAACGTGGAGAAGGTCTGGGTCTTCTTGGTCGGAATCGTCGTATTGCGCGGAATCATGGGCGTCGCCACGTCGCCCGCGGTCATGATGCCGAGGGTCAGCGGCGTCACGTCGAGCAGAAGCACGTCGCGCACCTCGCCCTTGAGGACGCCGCCCTGGATCGCGGCGCCGACGGCGACGACTTCATCCGGATTGACGCCCTGGTGCGGCTGCTTGCCGCCGAGGCCCTTCGCAATGTCGACGACCTTGGGCATGCGGGTCATGCCTCCGACGAGCACGAGTTCGTCGATCTGCGCGGGGGTGAGGCCGGCGTCCTTCAGGCAGCTCTTGAACGGCTCGAAGCACCGTTCGAAAAGGGGGTCGCAGATCTGCTCCATCTTCGCCCGCGTGAGCTGGACGTTGAGGTGCTTCGGACCGGACGCGTCCGCCGTGATGAAAGGCAGGTTGATGTCCACCGACTGGGTCGAGGACAGGGCGATCTTCGCCTTTTCCGCCTCTTCCTTCAGGCGCTGAAGCGCCATCGGATCCTTGCGCAGGTCGATGCCGTACTCTTTCCGGAATCCGTCGACGAGCCACGTGATGATGGCCTCGTCCCAATTGTCACCGCCCAGGTGCGTGTCGCCATTGGTCGCCTTGACCTCGAAGACTCCGTCCCCGATTTCCAGGACGGACACGTCGAAGGTGCCGCCGCCCAGGTCGAATACGGAAATCTTCTCGTCCTTCTTCTTGTCCAGCCCGTAGGCGAGCGAGGCGGCCGTGGGCTCGTTGATGATGCGCAGGACGTCGAACCCGGCGATCTTGCCGGCGTCCTTCGTGGCCTGGCGCTGCGAATCGTTGAAGTACGCCGGAACAGTGATGACGGCCTGGGCGATCTTCTCGCCGAGGTACGTCTCCGCGTCGGCCTTCATCTTCGCCAGAACAAAGGCGGAGATCTGCTGCGGCGCGAACTGCTCGGTCTTGTCGTTGACCTGAACCTCGATGTAGGCGTCGCCATTCTTGCCCTCGACGACCTTGAACGGCATGTTCTTCGCCTCTTCCCGGACCTCGGTGAATTTGCGCCCGATGAAGCGTTTGGCGGAAAATACGGTGTTGCGCGGATTGGTGACAGCCTGGCGTTTGGCGGCCTGGCCGACCAGGCGTTCGCCGTTTTTGGCAAATCCCACGACCGAAGGGGTGGTTCGCCCGCCTTCAGCGTTTGGAACAACGACCGGCTCCCCGCCTTCCATGACGGCCATGCACGAATTCGTCGTCCCCAAATCGATTCCAAGAATGCGGCTCATATGGACTGACCAGCAATGCCCGTGCCCATTCAGCTTTGGTGTTGTTAGTCATTTGAACAACAACACTTAGAAATTTTCAGAGAAACTAATCGCGTCTCCGCCAAGGGAAGGATCCACGCCAACGTGTCTCAGTTCAAGGCGTCGGTGTGCCAGGCTTTGTCACAGTGCCCGGCAGGCTGTAGGTCGGGCAAAACGACCCACGGCCACCCCGCGGGGCGGCTTGACCTTTTTGCCCGCAGAACACTGTCTCACGCCAGAATGAAGTCCCGCCAATTCGCGTGCATTCTCGCCGGGGGCAGCGGCGAGCGCTTCTGGCCGATGAGCCGGGTGCGGACGCCAAAGCACCTGTTGAAGCTTTTCTCGGACCGGACGCTGATCGAGGAAACGGCGCGCCGGCTGGATGGCGTGCTGCCGCCCGAGAATATTTTCGTCCTGACAAACGAGGCGCAGCTCGAGGGCGTCCGCGCGGCGCTGCCCTTTGTCCCGCCCTCGCAGATCGTGGCCGAGCCCCTTCGCAGGGACACGGCTCCGGCGGCCGCCCTGGCAACCGCGCTGGTTCGGGCGCGCGACCCCGACGGCGTCGTCGCGCTCCTCCCGGCGGACGCTTTCATCCGGGATTCCGGCCGGTTTGCCGCGCAATTGAAAGTGGCATTTGATCTGGCCTCGGGGAGGGGCTGGGCCTGCCCGGATCCGGTGCTCCTTACATTCGCCGTCAAGCCGACATTCCCCTCCACGGGATTCGGCTACCTGGAGCTGGGCGATCCGATAACCGCCGAGCCTGCGTCCGGAGAATTCCGGAAGGTGGTCCGATTTGTCGAAAAACCCGATGCCGCCACCGCAAAATCCTACGTGGATGGCGGGCGGTACGCCTGGAACGCGGGTATGTTCCTGTGGCGAACCGGCGATTTCCTGAAGGAAGCGGAGCGCCTCGAGCCGGCGCTCGGCAGGTTCATTCGGGAGTTTCCCTCGAGCGGCGCGGATTCCTACATCGCCTCGCGTTTTCCCGCGCTGCCGAAGATCTCGGTGGATTACGCGATCCTGGAAAAGGCCCGGGCGGTTGTGACGCTGGTCGCCCAGTTCGACTGGGACGACGTGGGAGCCTGGACCGCCCTGCCGAAGCACCTGCCCCTGGACCCGTCCGGCAACTCCGTCCGGGGCCCGGTGGTCGCGGCGGACGCGGGCGGCAATATCGCCGTCAGCAACGGGCGCCTGATCGCGCTTTGCGGCGTGAACGACCTCGTCGTCGTCGAGACGGCCGACGCGGTTCTCGTTTGCCATCGCGACTCCGTTCAGGATTTGAAGAAACTGCAGCCGCTGCTGCCAAAGGACCTGGTTTAGTTCCCCGACGCCGATGAGCGCGGCGATGCTGCCCCCCGGAAAGAGCGGTGCGAGGCCCCGTCCGGCCGCGCGCGAGCTGGATTGCCGCGGGCTCAGGGTCGAATTCGGGAGCAAGACGGTTGTCGTCGGGATCCTGAACGCCACTCCCGACTCATTTTTCGACGGCGGGCGGTTGAAAACTCCGGCCGAGGCCGCGGCTCGGGCCCGGCGGATGGCCGGGGAAGGCGCCGGCATCATCGATCTTGGCGGCCAGTCCACCCGGCCGGGGCACGCCGAGATCTCGCCCGACGAGGAAATTGAGCGCATTCGGCCGATTCTGCAGATCCTGGCGCCGGATCCGCCCGCGCCGATTTCAATCGACACGTACAAGCCTGTGGTCGCCCGGGCCGCCCTTGAAGCCGGAGCCCATCTGATCAATGACGAGCATGGATTCCAGGGGGATCCGGAAATGGCCGCCGTCGCGGCCGAGTTCGGCTGCCCGGTAATCCTGATGCACTGCGAGCTCGGATTTGCCTCGGCGCCCGGGGACACGATCGGCGGGATCAAGCGCTTTTTTGCCCGTTCGCTCGAGATCGCCGCAAGGGCCGGTATCCCGGAAGGGCGCCTGATCCTCGATCCCGGCATCGGCTTTCACAAGACACAGCCCCAGAATCTGGAAATCCTCGCCCGTGTTTGCGAACTGGGTTCGTTCGGCCTGCCGTTGCTTTTGGGCGTATCGCGAAAGTCGGTCATCGGCCATGTCCTCGGCGGGACTCCCGGGGAGAGGCTCGAAGGGACCCTGGCGGCCACCGTTCTCGCGGTGAGCCAGGGCGTGGAGTTTGTCCGGGTCCATGACGTTTTGGCCAATGTTCGCGCCGCGCGCATGGCCGAGGCGGTGCTGGATAGAGTCCCGATTTAACGAGGGCATACTCTCACTCGTCGGAGCTGCCAAGGCCCAGAGGCGGCGAATGAGGCAGCAACGACTCGGGACAGTATGCCTTCGTTAAATCGGGATACCAATCAAGCATGGGATATATTGCCAAAGCGCGCGGCGCGGTGTTGAATTTGCGCCTGTCCACATGCACGGCCGCATCCACCTGAAGAACATGGCGTTTTACGGTTACCACGGGCACCACCCGGAGGAAACGAGCCGGGGGCAGCGTTTCCTGGTCGATGTGTCGCTGACCCTGGACATGACCGCGGCGGCCGCAAGCGACCGGTTGACCGACACGATCGATTACAGCCGGGTTTATGAAGCGTGCCGAAAGATCCTGGAAAAGGACCGGGTCAGGCTGCTGGAAACGCTTTGCGACCGGCTGCTGACCGCGGTCATGCGGGAGTGCGAGCGCGCAATTCGCGTGGAAATCACGATCAAGAAGCCGTCCGCTCCCATTCCCGGAGTCCTCGATTATGTCGCCATCGAAGCAAGCCGCGACCGCGTTCCTGGCCCTGGGAAGTAATCTCGGGGATCGCTCCGCCCGGATGGCGCAGGCGGCGGAGCGCCTGAACAGGGCCTCCGGCACCCGCGTCAAGGCGGTGTCCTCGCTCTATTCAACGGCGCCCGTCGGCCTGCCCGGCGCCCCGGAATTTCTCAATGCAGCCCTGGAAGTTCGCACCCGGATGGATCCGGAGTCCCTTCTCGATCTTTGCCTTTCAATCGAGGGTGAACTCGGCCGAGTGCGGACGGGAGCGATGTCCTCCCGCACGATTGACGTCGATATTCTGCTCTTCGATGACCTGCGAGTGCCCGGGCCGCGCCTCTGTTTGCCTCATCCGCGCATGAAGGAAAGGGCCTTTGTCCTTGTCCCGCTCGCCGAGATCGCCCCCGGGCTGCTGCTCGACGGGCGCACGATCTCGGATTGGGCTGCCGGAGCGGACGGGGCCGGAGTTCACCGGCTCGACGGGACGCCCGGGTGGCCGCCTTCCCTCGATTTATGAGCCTTGCCATTGGAATCGACTCCGGAACCCAAAGCGCGAAGGCGGTGGTTCTCGACCTTGAGGAGCGGCGAATCGTCGCGCGGGCGCGCGCCCCGCATCGCCTGATCGAGGGGCTGCCCCTCGGCCACGCCGAACAGGATCCCCGGGACTGGGTGGCGGCCCTCGATGCCGTGATCGGCGAAGTCTGCGCCCAGGTGGACCGAAGCCGGATCCGGGCGATCGGCGTCTCGGGGCAGCAGCACGGGTTCGTGCCGCTGGACGAGGGAGGCGAGGTGATCCGCCCGGCCAAGCTATGGTGCGACACGAGCACGGCCGAAGAGTGTGCTTGGCTGACGAGGAAGCTCGGGGGCGCCGCCGCTGTCATCCGGAAGGCGGGGCTTCCATTCCTTCCGGGTTATACGGCCCCGAAGATCCTCTGGCTCAAACGGCGCGAGCCGAGGAATTTCAAGCGTCTCCGCCACGTGCTCCTGCCGCACGATTATCTCAATTTCAGGCTTACCGGGAATTATTCGATGGAGTTTGGCGACGCCTCGGGCACGGCGCTCATGGACGTCCGCCGGCGCGAATGGTCGCGGGAGGTCGTTTCGGCGATTGATTCCAGGCTCGCCGGCTGGCTGCCTCCCCTGAAGCCCTCGCACGAGCCCGCCGGGATCCTCCTGCCTGCGCGCGCGCGGGCTTATGGCCTGCCGCCCGGGGTCATCGTGAGCGCGGGCGGGGGGGACAACATGATGGGGGCGATTGGCACGGGTAACGTCAGGCCGGGCATCGTCACGGCGAGCTTTGGCACGAGCGGAACGATTTACGCCTGCGCATTGCGCCCGGTCGTCGATCCCCGGGGGGAGATCGCGGCTTTTTGCTCGTCCACCGGGGCCTGGCTCCCGCTTCTGTGCACGATGAACGTCACGACCGTCACCGAGCGGGTGCGCGCGCTCTTTGGAATGGACCACGCGGCGCTCGACGCCGCGGTGGCGGCGGCCCCGGTCGGGTGCGGCGGCATGGTCCTTCTGCCCTATCTGTCGGGTGAGCGGACTCCGAACGTTCCGGACGGATCCGGGGTGATGCTCGGCTTGAACGAAGGATCCTTCACGGCAGCCCTCTGGGCGCGGGCGGCGATGGAGGGAGTGACCCTCGGGATGAATTACGGGCTGCGCAGGCTGGCCGCCCTGGGGATCCATGCGCGCGAGATACGGGTGACCGGCGGCGGAGCCCGCTCGGCCGCCTGGCGCCGGATAATGGCCGATGTGTTTGGCGTGCCGGTCGTCGCGATGGTTGAGGACGAGGGAGCCGCGCTTGGGGCCGCCATGCAGGCCGCCTGGTGCGAGGCGAGGGCGAACGGGCGCAGAAATGCGAGGATTGCGGATTTTACGACGGGCGTCGTCGTCCCCGACGAATCGACGCGGTGCAGGCCGGATGCGGCAAACGCCGCCCGCTACCGCGGGATGCAGGCGATCCAGGACGAGTTGAGCGGGGCCCTCCGCGGGCTTTTCGCCGAACAAAGGAAACTTGCGGCGCGGACTGGCGTCAATTTGCCGAAACCGGCTTGAGAAAGCGGATCTTGTTTCCGATGTCGATCAGGCGCTCCTTCAACAGATCGTTCTCCTGCGCCGCCGTCAGATTGTAGGTGCTGCCCTCGGTCACGCGCTCGGCCAGTTCGGTGGTGATGACGAACACGGTGCCGTTCTTGACAAAAAACATATTCCCCCGCTTGGCGACGGGCGGCTTGTCCGTGTCGAGCATGCGCGGAATCCGGCTCGAGAACATCGAGCCCCCGGGAAGCAGGGTGTAGGCGATGAGAGCCCCGTCGAAATTCGAAATGAAGTGCCCGCTCTTCTCCAATTGAGTCTGCGGAAAGGCGCGCTTGAAGTCCGGCAGGAAGAAATTGTCCAGGTAATACTGCAGGTAGTCCTTGGTTCCCAAGACCGAGAGCTGCCAGCGCTGGGTGGCGTCCTGGGGAAACGCGGCGATGCTGATGTGGGTCGTGAACTCATCCTCGAACGTCACGACGTTGGCCGTGTCCGTGATCCCGCCTCCAAGGGCCGGGAGGACCGGAATGGGCACCTTGAAGGTGCCGGTGGGCGAAATATACAACTCGCCTTCAACCGTGCCATGCAACGCGGCGATATCATCGGCGAGCCCTCCGGCGGGCCCGGTCGCCGGCTCGGCCGGCTGGGCCTGGGCGGCGAGGGCTATCAGCGCGAGAAATGGTGCGGGGGCGGCGAGTCGCATGTTTGGAAAGGGATCTATTTAAAGGGGTTTGTGCTGTCGCTTTCAAGCCGGTCCTGATGCCGCCGGACCGGCCTTTATATGGATGGGAAGGGGGCCCCGGAGGCTATTCGCCGAGCAGCGTGCAGAGTTTGATCCAAACCTGGACGGGAATGGACTCCGGGCGGCTCTTGGATGAGAGGCCTGAAGAGGAGAGTTGTTCCAGCCATCCTTCGCGTTCGCCCGGCAGGCGATCCCGCAAGATGGCGCCGATCTGCTTTCGCCTTTGCTGAAAACAGCCGCGGATGAAGGCCTTGGAGGCCCTGGAATAGACGACGGGCGAGGGCTTGCGAACGAGGTTCAGGAGGCAGGAATCGACCTCCGGGCGCGGGTAAAAGCACGCGGCGGCGACCTTGTGGCCCGGACCGGCGGCGTACGCCGCCTGCAGGAAGACGGATATGGCGCCGAACGCCTTGCTCCCCGGCCGGGCGGTGTAGCGCTGGGCGGCCTCCTGCTGGAGCATGAGGACCAGGCGCTCGGGCAGCGGACCTTCCAAAACCGCGTCAAGCCAGGGGGTCGCGATCGCATAGGGAAGATTTGCGACGACCTTGAAGTCCGCTCCCGCGGTCGCGGTTCCGGGCCAGCCCGCGAGCGGATGCTCGACCGCATCGCCGAGCAAGAGGTGAAACGATTCCGGAAAGAGCGGAAGGAGATCCTGCGCCAGATGCGCGTGGAGCGCCGGATCCTTTTCGACGGCCCACACGCGCGCCCCGGCGGCAAGCAGGGCGGAAGTGAGGGTGCCGAGGCCGGGTCCGACCTCGATCACCGTTTCCCCGTTGCGGACGCCGGCCATCGCGACCGATTTTCGGACGATGTTTCCATCGACGAGAAAATTCTGGCCGAGGAAATGGCGGGGCCGGTGGCCGAGGCGGTCCAACAGGGCGCGGGTGGCGGTCGGAGACAGCGGTGTGTTTTCCCTCGGGGCGTCGGGCATGGATCGCCTCCATGTTGCGGGCTGAATCCAAGACCGGCAAGGCCAACCCGGATAGCATGGGCGTTCAGTTTTCTTGCTCCGGGCCGGCGTTTGGGCGTAGGACTCTTTTCCATGAGCGCGATCGACGAACTTCGAAGCACCATGGTCCGCCTCCGCGGAAAGGACGGCTGCCCGTGGGACCAGGAGCAGACTCACCAGAGCCTCGCGCGATGCCTCATCGACGAGTGCAGCGAATTGCTCGACACGATCGACCGCGAGGACATGCCGCACATGCGGGAAGAGCTGGGCGATGTCCTCATACAGATTGTGTTTCACTCGACGCTCGCCGAGGAGGCGGGTCATTTCAACTTCGACGACGTGGCCCGCGAAATAAACGAGAAGCTGATCCGGCGCCACCCGCACGTGTTCGGGCCGGACCGCCTGCAGACCTCGGAGCAGGTCCTGGCGCAGTGGGACAGGATCAAGGCGACGGAGAGAAAGAATGGCGCGGCGGCGGCAGGAAACTCGGTGTTCAAGCCGCTGCCGCCTCAGCTGCCGGCCCTCATGTTTGCCGAGGCGGTTTGGAAGCAAATCGCGAAGAAGGGCCTCGCCACCGACGGCGTCATCGATGCCGCGCGGGTGCGTGCCATCGCGCCGGAGTTGGACGACGGGTCACTCGGGCGAAGCCTGTTCGAACTCGCCGCGGCGGCCCGGGAGCGGGGGCTCGACCCGGAGGGCGCCCTGCGCAGGCACACGAGCCGGATCACAGCCGCCCTGGAGAAACGTGCCGAAAGCATCGCCAAGTGAGGCGGTTCCCCCCGCGGTCCTGGCGCAGTGGTGGACGCCCTTCGCGGAGCACCTCTCGATGGAGCGGCGCTGCTCGGCGTACACGGTGCGGAACTACAGGCAGGCCTTTGAGGACTTTTACCGATGGCTCTCGGCTTCCGGACTGTGGCCGCGGGGACCGGACGGGCTTTCCTCGCGGGAGGTGCGCGATTTCGTGATCGAGGCGCAGCGCCGATACGACCGCCGAACCCTCCACAATCACGTTTCGGGCCTTCGCACGTTTTTCCGGTACTGGCAGCGCCGGGGCCGCATCGAGCGCAATCCATTCATCGGGGCCGCCCTTCCCAAGCTTGAAAAGCGCCTCCCAAAGTTCCTTACCGAGGAGCAGATGCTTCTCCTCCTTTCGGGTCCGCAGCGGCTGCTGGAAAACGGGTCGGTCGACGCGTTCACGGCGTGGCGCGACCGGCTCGCGCTCGAATTGCTCTATGGCGGCGGGCTTCGCGTGAGCGAACTTGTCGGGCTCGATCACGGGTCGGTTGACGAGTCGACGGGAGTCGCGCGGGTGGTTGGCAAGGGCAGAAAAGAGCGGCTTTGCCCGCTGGGCCGGGCGGCCATGGCCGCCTTTGGCCGATTCAAGAATGACGGCTCTTCCCGGTGCGGCCCGGCCGATCCCGTCCTCGTGACCCGAGCCGGACGGCGCCTGGGCCCGCGCGCCGTGCAGCTTATTTTGAAGCGATACCTTGCGCTCGCGGGTCTGCCGCTCGACATGTCGCCCCACAAGCTCAGGCACGCCTATGCCACTCACCTTCTCAATGGCGGCGCCGACCTGCGCGTGGTGCAGGAGCTTTTGGGCCACGCCCGGCTCGCCACGACCCAGGTGTACACGCACGTCGGGGTCGCGCGGCTGAGGGACGTTTACAACAAGGCGCATCCGAGGGCCTGATTCCAGCCTGTCAGGCCCTGGGGTGTTTTCCCTAATCGCGCAATTCGGCTTGAGCGCCCACGCGTGAGACGCGATACGAACCGGAAGTCCATGGAATCCGCCCCCGCCATCCCGAGTCCGCCCGCGGCAAACCGCCGGATCGTGATCGCCGAGGATCAAACGGCGATCCGGGAGATGATGACAGGCGCCGTCGAGGCCCTCGAGGGATACCGGGTGATAGCCCAGGCGGGCGACCTCGAGGAGGCGGGCCGGCTTTGCCACCGGCAGCAGCCGGATATCCTCGTGCTCGATCTGGCTTTGCCCTCCGGGTCGGGCTTCGACCTGATTCCGGGCCTCCGGGCGGCGTGTCCGCGCACGCGCGTCGTCATATTCTCCGGGCACCTGCGCCCGGGGATCATCCGGAGGGCGCTCCTCTCCGGGGCCCATGGATTCGTCGAAAAGACGGCATCCCTCGAGGAGTTTCATTGTGCGCTTCGGGCCGCGGGATCGGGCCAGGTCTATTACAGCCGCTTCGCGAGCGAGCAGCTGCGCCAACTCGTTCGGGGCGGCCCCGGGGGCCCGCACCGCACCGTCCGCCTCACCGAGCGCGAGAAGGGCGTCCTGCGCCTGATCGCCGAGGGGCTGGGTTCGAAGCAGATCTCGGACAAACTCGGCCTCAGCCGCCACACCATCGGAAATGTCCGCGCCCGGCTCGTGCGCAAGACGGGCCTTCGAGGAGTTGCCCGGCTGTCCCGGTACGCGGTTCAAATCGGCATCGTCGCGGACGCCGTTGAAGGCGCGGCCGATCCAATCTAGCCCGGTTCGGCGATGCGGCGGCCGCCCCGGCTCGCCGCAATTGCGACCGAAGTGTCGTCTGATTTTGGCGGTTAAACCGGCGACACGGCAGGGTTTGTATAGTTGGAACAAAAGGATAGATAATTGGTTACAAAACATTTCGCGCCGTTACCGAAAAACTACTTGAGTAAAGCACACTAAGTTAGTGTACATATAAACCATAAGCTATTCATTTTTCCGTCATGCCTAACAAACCAACCACCGCACTGTTGTTCACACTAACTTCTGCTGCAGCCGTCTTCGCGCTGGCCGGAACGATCCGGGCCGCCGATGCGCCTGTCGCAGCCGCACCTGCCACGGCCGCCGCCACTGCGCCGACGACCGGTTCCGACGTCGGCGCCATAGACTGGACAAAGCCGAATTGGCTGACGGATCTTTCACTTGGGGTTGCGGAAGGTTACGACGACAACCTCCTGGGTGTTTCCGGACTGGGCCTCCTATCCCGATCGTCCTGGGTGAACACGATCTCCCTTAGGCTTGGCGTCGACTTCGCTCCTTTGCTGGCGGACGGCGCAGCCATCCAGACGCTTACATTCGTCTACGCGCCCGACAGGGTCACGTACTTCCAAGACTCGCAGGAGAGTTACACCGCGCATCGCTTCAGCGACACGTTCAAGGGCAAGCTCGGCGACGTGACCTACAGTCTGGTCAATTCGTTCCTCTACAACGACGGCAGCAAGCTCGCCGAGACTTACGCCCTCAACCAGCTTTCCGGCGCGGCTGGCAATCAAAACGACAAATACCGCAACAACCTCGCCCATGCATTGCCCCGCGAACGGCGCAATCAGGACCAGGATCGCTACACCGCCTTCGTGCAGGACAACTTTGGGTATTTCTTTTTCCGGCCGGCTTCCTCGCTCGTGTATTATAACCTGAATACGTACCTGTTCAACACGTCGCTTGCGCCTTACAAGGGGTATCAGGACTACATCGACCGCTGGGACGTGAACGGCGGCGCGGACTTGGGCTACAAGCTGGCGGAGGATTTTTCCTTCACGCTCGGGTACCGCGACGGCTACCAGCACCAGGACCAGTTTTCACTCGGGATCAACAGCGACCAGCACTACTCATCCAACCATTATCAGCGCCTGCTGGTGGGTTTGGAAGGCAAGCTGACAAACTGGCTGACGGTGAACCTGGACGCGGGTCCGGATTTCCGCGATTACAACCCGAATGCGCCCATCATCCATCTGCGCACGACCCGGTTCTACGGCGAGGCCGCTGCGACGGCGACCCTTTCGAAGACGCAGTCCCTGACGTTTAGTTTCAAGCAATGGGAGTTTCTCTCCAGCACGGGCTTGGTTCCCTACGATGACATCAGCTATTCGCTGGTATACCATTGGAAGGCGGCCAAAAGCCTGGGGCTCGATTTGGGGGCGAAATACCTGAATACGAATTACACACTCGGCGATGATTACGCGGGCTCGGCCCCGAGCCTTCGCAATGACGTCGAATACGAGGGCTCGATCGGCATCAGTTACACGATCGTCCCGCACCTGGTCGCCACGATCAGCGATACCTACGACAAGGGCCTGAACGGCCTGACCACCCTGGCTGCAACCTACGCGCCCGCCTACCGCGACTTTGAGCACCAGGTGGCCGGGCTGAGGCTGCAGTATTCGTTCTGATCGATGGGGGATTAGACCTTAAAGTCCCATTCCTTTCGGTAGGGCGTGTCGACATAGCCGTTCGCCACCTCGTCGTTCGTGAATCTCCCGGCTTTTGCGTCCCAGAGAAGGACCTTGGAACTTCGCCAGTATCGGGGTGCATCCGCGCGGCCGGGCGCCCAGACTCCCGGATGCGCGCCCCCGGTCGTGCTCCAAACATCCGCGGAATCCGACCGTCCATTCTGCCCGTATCCGATCGGCGAGCGCGCCCCGGGCGTGCTGTACCGGCGCAGCGTGGCGCTTCCGAGCAATGCGAACTCCGTCAGATCGCACCCGAATTCCAGGGGCATGATTGATTTCCCGCCGGCTTTGCACATCCGCACCCACTCGGCGTAATGATCGGCCCGCTCGCACCGCGGCAGGTAGGGTTCCGGCTGCTTGAAGCCCTTGAACCGGCTCTCCGGAAGGAGCCAGCCGCCGGGAAGCCCCCGCGACGGCTGGCCCACGGCATGGTCGGGCAGGGAAGGGCTGCCGCCGTAGAAAGCTGATACCTGAACGCCCTCGTCGCCGACAAACATCATGCCGCGGCCCGGCATCCCCACGTCGGCCGGCATGGAGAGCGGCCTCGGCGGCTGCAGCCCGCCATCGTAAAAGAACACCATCATCTCCGGGTGCCTGCCGCGCGGAGGGAAGTGCCATTGCACGAAGTTGGCGATGCTCGCGCACTCGCTGTTCTCGACGACGCCGTCCGCTGAAAACGCCTGGCAGGCGTCGGCCGCGATCCAGTCCGGCGCCCCCATCTCGAGTTCCTCATGGAACACGTGAAGCGCATGGCAGGCGACGTCGCCTAGATTGCCGGTGCCGAAGTCCCACCAGGGGCGCCAGTTGCCGTAATGGTAAATCCTGTTGTACGGCCGGAACGGAGACGGGCCGCACCACTGGTCCCAATTCATCCCCTCGGGCGGGGTCTGGACCGCCGCCGGACGGGCCAATCCGCTTGGACAATGGGTTCCGGTCCAGAGATGAACCTCCCGTATCGGGCCGATCGCCCCGCTCAGGAGCAATTCCGTGGTGGCCCGGGCCGCGGAGGTGCGCGAATCCTGAATGCTTAGCTTGGTGGCGACCTTGGAGGCGAGGGCCGCGGCCTTGACCCTCCTCGCCTCGGCGATCGTCCGCGTTGCCGGCTTGGCGCAATAGACATGCTTTTTCATCGCCAGGGCCGCCAGCACCAGGTGGGAATGCCAATGATCGGGCGTCGCGACAATCAGGGCGTCGAAGTTCTTCTCCTCCCTGTCGAACATCTGCCGGAAGTCCCTGTAGATCCTGGCCCCGGGGTATTGCTTGAACACCGGGGCGGAGAGCTCGTGGTCGAGGTCGCAGAGGGCGACGATTTCCTCGTCCCTGCAGCCGGTCAGGTAGTCCTGGCCGACGCCGCCGACGCCCACGCAGGCGATCCTGAGTTTTTCGCCGGGAGATTTGTACCCGGCGCCGCCCAACACATTGCGTGGAGCGACGAGCGCCCCGAGGCCGGCCACAATTGCGGTGCGCCGGGACATCTTCAACGATTCGCCCGAATTCATCGGTCCCACGTTCGTCCCGCGGGACGAAACGAGTCAAGGAGGCGATGCAGCCCGGGTCCCGGGTGGCGGGTAGCCTTTCGAGGCGTCGTCGAGAACTAGGACCCAGTCTCCGGGGCCGGGCGGCGTGAACTTGCGCGCGCGAATCCTCGCCAGCCCCGGCCCGAGTTCAAACGACCGGTTGATCGTCTCGATCGCCTGTGCGGTGCCGGTGCGGGGGTCATACCACCACGCCTTGATCGCCGCCCCGGTCAGCGTGTCGAGGCCTGCGTTTACCGCCTTGCCCTGCTGCGTGTACACAAATGCGTAGCTGCC